>DIFN01000055.1:0-2598 GCA_002419145.1 Mageeibacillus sp. UBA5747
GGGGGCGCGGGGGCGGCGCGGGGTGAGGTTTTGTATCAGTGGTCTGTTGGATAATGAATCGAGCGGACGAGATTCAAAACTGGCAAGGCGGCCACTGTACGGTCATCATCGAGCCCGCCAGGTTTACTGGCGACACCAGCGGATCGAGCCGCGTTGGCTGATTGTGCCACATCAACCACCTCAGGCATCTCCATCGTTGCAGCAAACACAACCGGCAGACCGGCCAGGCGGGCACCTTCTGTCACAATGGGATAACTTTCCTCGATCAAGTGCCAGTTTGCGATTTCCAGCAAATTGGCGTTGTCGACGACGCCATGAAGGCGCAGTCCAGTCGCGGATTCGATTTCTGCTGCAGCATGGGCAATGCCTTCCGGAGTCCCAGTCATCGGACGATAGGGATTGACCACCAGATTGAGGGCAAAGTCTTCACCGGCGAGCCGGTTGCGCAGAGATCCAACGACGCGAGCCCCGAGGTCTTCGCCGCCGATGTCGAGGACAGCCAGGACGTTGGGATTGTCAAAGACAGAAAAGACTTGGGGTGGCAGAGACGGAACATCAACATTGGTATTGGCGTACATCGAGGCAACAAGCTCGATCTGGTTGTCAGCCAGCAGAGTACGTGCGTCGGCTGAGCGGTAATAGGGATTGATCATGTCGAGATCACACAGGATCACGCGTTGCCCGTCCTGTCGAATATTTCTGGTCAGCCAGAGAGCGAAATTGACGCTGATTTCGGATTTGCCGCTGCCATAGGCTCCGACAAAAATGGTAATCCGAGCTGGTTTTCCGGTCATCTCGCGGCCGGGCTCCTGTCCGGGGGAAAAATGCTGTGGAACGAGGAAATGCTGTGACATATTTTTGACCTTTCTGTGGGGCGGGTCATCATGAATCGATGAAGAGAGCTGTGACGTGAAATTCATGTTGGCCAATCGTGTTGTGCTCTTATTGTCTTGATTTTGCCAGAAACTGACAAGCGCGAATGATACGCAAGTGAGCAGGAAATGACGCTTATTATAAAAGGGCGCGAATTGCAGTTGTGCCGAAGCTTGGGTTAGAATGATTCCTGTGAGAATTGCGGCACAAAGCAATGCAATGTCTGCGCACGGCACGTAAAGAGATGCGCACGGCACGTAAAGAGGTTTTATGAAATACATCATTTTTCTGGGCGACGGCATGGCCGATCTGCCTGTTGAAGCATTGGGACATCGCACGCCTCTGCAAGTAGCCCAAAAGCCCAACATGAACCGTATGGCGAGCATCGGTACGGGTGGGCTGGTCAAAACCGTACCGGACACGCTTTCACCAGGCAGCGATACAGCCAATATGTCTGTCTTGGGCTATAATCCGGAGCTTTATTACACGGGTCGCTCGCCTCTGGAGGCGATCAGCATGTCAATCGAGATGGGCCCTGGCGACGTCGCTTTCCGGACCAATCTGGTCACCCTCACAGATGAAGAGAATTACCGGCAGAAGACCATGATTGATTATTCATCCGATGAAATTGGCAGCGATGAGGCCGCTCGCCTGATTGAGATCATCAATGAACATTTTGCTACGGAGGAGTTCCAGTTTTATCCTGGTAAAAGCTACCGTCACTGCCTGATCTGGAAAAATGGTCCAACCAGCATGAAGCTCGTGCCGCCACACGATATCCTGACCCAGAAGGTCACATCTTTCTTGCCAACCGGCGAGGGCGCAGACAAACTGCTGGCCATGATGGAGCAGAGTGCCCAGTTTCTGCCCAGCCATCCGGTCAACAAAGCCCGGATCAAGCGTGACCTGCGCCCGGCAAACTCGATCTGGATCTGGGGTCAGGGCACCCGGCCCGAGCTGCCCGTGCTGTCTGATCAGTATGGCATCAAAGGTTCCGTCATTTCAGCGGTTGACCTGATCAACGGCCTTGGGATCTGTGCCGGTCTGAGAGTCGTCGAAGTCCCAGGTGTGACCGGCAATATTCACACCAATTTCCGCGGCAAGGCTGAGCATGCGATCATGGAATTTGAGCGCGGCCAGGACTATGTCTACTTGCATGTTGAAGCGCCTGACGAATGTGGCCATCGCGCAGAAATCGACAACAAAGTCAAATCGATCGAGCTGATCGACCAGGAGATCATTGGGCCGGTCTGGGAATATCTGGAAAAGCACTACCAGCAGACGGGTGAGGATTACCGGATCATGGTTCTGCCGGACCACCCAACCCCGCTGGCTCTGCGCACTCATACCAACGCACCCGTTCCCTTTGCTGCCTACAGCAGTGACGGTGCCTTCAAGCGCAGCGTACCTGCCTATGATGAGATCACGTGTCAGGATTCTGAAGTGTTTGTTGTGGAGGGTCATACCCTGTTTGGCCATTTCATCGCTGGCACCATCGACGGCGATTAAGGGTGATTATTTCAAATCCGCCAGGGTGACACCGCTGTCGCCCTCACCAAAGGTACCCAGTCGGAAAGTCTTTACCCGAGGATCGCGTTTGAGGTACTGGCTAACTGCAGCACGCAGAGCGCCTGTGCCTTTACCATGGACGATACGGACAGTGGTGATGCCGGCCAAGACCGCATCATCCAAGTATTTGTCGAGTGTCTCCAGGGCTTCCTCAAC
>DIFN01000055.1:2683-7675 GCA_002419145.1 Mageeibacillus sp. UBA5747
AATCAGAACGACTCTCCCCTCTGGTCGGAATGGCTCCCGGCACTCGCAAACTTTCCGCTGGCACGCTGATTTTCATTGCGCCACTTTGCAGGATACATTGGCCACGACTGTCAGGTCCTTCAACCAGCTTTCCGGTCATTTCCAAGGCAGGTGCATAATAGGACTGGCCAACCACAAGCTGGTCCGGGCGCTTCCCTGCCCCAGCTGACAGCGTCGCGCGGCCGATTTCGCCTTCGATCCGGCTGCGACCGCTGCGAGCTTTCTGGCGTCCGGCACTGACTGCATGGTGGCGGGCAAAAACATCCTGCTCATTCATGGCTTTTCTGGTCTGTTCGAGGAGCTCTTCAATTTCGAGCTGGGCCATTTCATAGAGCTCACGAGCCTCTTCACGGGCCTGCTGGACAATCGCCTTCGATTTTTCCTGCCAGGCAATCCGTTCGCGCTCAAGCCGCTGCTGTTCGGCGCGGGCTTGCTCTCGCAATCGGGTGACTTCCTCGCGCATGCGGTCGGCTTCGACTCGGCTCTTTTCAATCGCACTGACCAATTCTTCAAAGCGCAGGCCTTCATCAGAAAGCAGCCGTGTAGCCTGGTCAATAATCTCACTGGAAAGGCCGAGGCGGCTGGAAATAGCAAATGCATTACTGACACCGGGCACACCGATCAGCAGGCGGTAGGTCGGGCGCAAAGTCTCACTGTCGAATTCACAGCAGGCGTTTTCCACGCCTGGTGTGTTCAGGGCATAGCCCTTGAGTTCCTTATAATGGGTGGTCGCCACCGTCCGGCAGCCATGGTTGCGCAGATAATCAAGGATCGAGATCGCCAGGGCAGCGCCTTCTGACGGATCGGTACCGGAACCGAGCTCGTCAACCAAAACCAGGGTCCGGGGCTGGGCCTTTTCCGTGATCTGGATGATGTTGCGCATGTGCGAAGAAAAGGTCGAAAGGTCCTGCTCGATGCTCTGCTCGTCGCCAATGTCGGCAAGGACCTGATCAAAAACGGAGACTTGGGAACCATCACGGGCTGGGATCTGCAGGCCCGCCATCGCCATCAGGCAAAATAAGCCGCAGGTCTTCAAAGCGACGGTTTTGCCGCCTGTATTGGGCCCTGTGATAATCAGGGAATTGAACGTGATCCCAAGCTCAAAATGGATCGGTACGACCCGGTCTTTAGGGATCAGGGGGTGACGCGCAGCCTGGAGAAAAATGCGTCCTTCGTCATTGACCTGAGGCATCATCGCCTGTTGCTTCAGGGCCAGACGACCTTTGGCCATCAGGAAATCAAGCTCTGCCAGGATGTTGGCATTGGCGACCAGCAGATCGGCTGAATCAGCCACCAGACCAGATAATTCAATCAGGATGCGTTCGATTTCTTCGCGCTCGAGGCCCATCAGCTCGCGGATCTTATTGTTCAGCTCAACGACCGGCAAGGGCTCGACAAACAGGGTCGATCCACTGGCGGAGGTGTCATGGACAAGGCCAGGGATGCTGCCGCGATGCTCAGCTTTGACCGGAACGACATAGCGGTCACCGCGCAATGTGACCAGTTGTTCCTGCAACGCTTTAGCCTGGCTGCGCACGATGCGCTGCAAGCTCTCTTTGACATCGACCTGGGCCTGGCGGATGCGCCGCCTCAGGCTCGCCAGCTGGCTGCTAGCCGAATCGTGCAGCTCCTCTTCCCCGGCGATGCATTCATCGAGTCGAGTTTTCAGCGCACGCTGGGGGCGCAATTGTGCAATCAAGCCATACACGACCCGTTGACCAGGCCCGTCCTCCGGCAAAGCCAGACGGACCTTGTCGACGGCGTGGAGAAAGGATGCGAGGCGCAGAAATTCGTGAATCGCCAGCACCGAGCCGCTGCGAGCCCGATGAACCGCTGGCCGGATTTCACTGATGCCGCCCAGAGGCAGGACACCTTTTTCCAAAATTAGCTTGACCGCGTCATCCGTCTCGACCTGGCGCAGCAGGACCGTTTCCAAATCCGGCGAAGGTTGCAGGGCTGCACATAAATCAGCCCCGGGCGCTGAATGCGCCAGGGCTGTCAGGTCGTGGATAATCTTGTCATATTCGAGAATGGTCAGGGAACGTGTGTCCATTAGCTACCTTTTTGATGTCTTAAATAAGGGATCATGAACTGGATGCCATACAGCAGGTACACAACCAGCGCCCAGGCAACCGGAATAATGAAGATGATGTTGGCCCAATGCTGCTGGTCAGCTGGTAATGCAAACAGGGAGGCAAACGCAGCGACAAGCAGGACCGTCCCGAGCTTGCCATACCAGCGAGCTTGGACGATGACCTTGTGTTTTTTGAAGAGGAAATAGCCGCCGATCAGCATCATGAACTCTTTGGCAAAAATGAAAGCTGGGACCCAGGCTGGCAAGCGACCGGTCAAAGTCATGGTCAGAGCCGTTGTCAGCTGGAAAACCTTATCAACGAATGGATCAAAGACACGGCCAAAATCGGAGATCTGGTTGTAATGGCGCGCAATATAGCCATCCAGGATGTCAGTGGCCCAGATGCCGACAAAAAAAACAAAAGCCAGCGTGTTGTAGGCCGCGCCGGCACTGATCGCCCAGGCCATGAACGGAACGGCTATAAGGCGCAGCATCGTCAGGTAATTCGGTATTGTGGGCTCAAAGTGCAATTTCATAGGGGCATTATAACAATCTTGACAGGCAGACTCAAGCGCGGACCTGTGAAGAAGGGGTGCTCGCGTGACTCCCCCCCTGCACGATTTAAAATTTTGTCTTGATCTGTGGGGTCATAAGCGACATAATAGATTGTATTTTGGAGTGTATCCGCTCCAAACAAGACCATTGTAATTGCAAGATCAGGGGGCGAGGATGCTCCAACCCTATTTGTGGCGCAGCATTGCTGTAAATTGGAGGTAAAAATGAAAAAATTCAGAATGACAATCATGTGCAGAGATATTGATGCATCGAAGAGGTTTTATCAAGATTTTGTTGGGTTGAAACCATTCAGAGAGTTTACAGCTGGCGAAGCGACTCTGGGAGGGGCTTCACTTTGCTTTTTGGAAGACGAGAGCGGTGAGATTGAAGTGGAACTGGTATGTGCATCCAGAGGCGACAAGTGCACAGCAAAAGGTTTGGTAGCCTGCTTCTTCACCGATGAAGAAGGCATCGTTGCAAAACATCAGCAGGCACTCGACATGGGATACAATGTAACAGAGATTCGGAATCCCGATGCGAACAGCACATATTTCTACGTATATGACCCAGACATGATATCAATCGAATTCAGAGTCAGATAACAGCTGCCCGTTTTTCATTGGTCAGAATTTTTATTGGATCTGAAGTTGGAGTCTGACTGCAGGGTCAGGCAAAAGAGAAAAAGCACTGGAAAAAGCTGTGTTAAGCCCCCGGGTGCATTTATTTTTCTGAGTATTGGGCAGTGGATTTAAGTTGCTGTTCTATTTTTGTATTTCTTACTGCGCCGGCTTCAAAACCATTGAAAATTTGTTGCCAGCCTTTGAAAATTAACTGGCGCTTTTGGAGGTAATAACGTGCATTTGCCGATTTATCTGTTACCTGTGGCAGGACTTGTCATAGGACTTCTGATTTCTTTAATGGGTGGGGGTGGAGGAATATTTTATGTCGGAATGCTGACAGGATTGTTTGCTGTTTCAATGGATCAGGCTGTGTCTGTATCTTTAGCAACGATTGTCCCGACAACCCTGGCCGCTTCTATCAGTCACTATCGAGCAGGAAATGTCAAACCGAAAACTGGATTTCTTCTTGTGGCAGGCGGAGTTATCGGAGTAATCGCCGGTTCCTATCTTGTCACAATTATTCCGATAAAGGCTCTTAAAATCATATTTGGGATCTTTCTTCTGGTCATGGGAATCGGAATGGTGATTTCAAGAATGAAAAAGCAAGACAAAGAAGAAAGATCAGACAATAGACAACTCGAAGAACTTAATGCGCATGAAAGCAAGCCAATTTCAAAGCTTCTTGTAGTTAAAGGCCTGGTATTTGGCCTCCTTGGCGGGCTCATGTCGGGTATGCTTGGTGCAAGCGGCACGCCTCCAATCCTTGCAGGGCTGTACAGCATGGGGCTTTCCTCTTTGGAGGTTGTGGGTACTTCAGTCATGGTGCTATTTTTTATAGCTATTACGGGAGTGGTAACCCATAGTGCATTGGGAACTCTGAATTGGCTGCTGGTGATTCTGCTTGCATCAGGCACAATAACCGGTGCAATCCTCGGACCTTCGCTTAGTAAGCGGATAAACAAAAACGCACTGGAAAAATTCTATGGCCCGTTTTTTATCGTATTTATTCTTTTGATGGCAGTTTCGATGTTCTTCTAACCCACATTCGGCGATCGCGTGATTACCCAAGGCCATGATCAACGGGATGACTGCCAGTTTTGACTTTATAAACCAACTGCAACTGATCCCATGAAGAAGACTCCTCCTGCTTTTGGATCAGGGTGCCGGTTATAAGCTTAATACCTATCAGATCCAGGTGGTGGAGTGTCATTTAGCCAATAAAAAGTTGTTCGTAATAAGTCGAGCCGTTGACGACTGTTTTGCTCACGGCGATCCCTGTAAATGAACTATTTAATAGATTCTTGCGATGAGTCGGGGAATTGAGCCAGACAGTAACTATCTGTTCGATCGTAGCAGACTGAGTCGGATCGATGGCGTAATTCTCGCCGCAATAAGATGCCGTCAAGTTATCATCCGCCAGAGCTGTATAAAAGGCGTCGCCATCGGGTCTGAGATGAGGGGACGGGCTGGTGGGCAATTCACGGACTCGAATATCGGCTGCCTGGCAGAGTGTACTGTGCACAGACAAAGGCGCCAGGCCATTTTTCTCTCGTGCTGCATTGGTCAGACGGACAAATTCGGCCAGCCAGTCGCTGGATGAAACTGCTATGACCACTGGTTCCGTTGCGGTGATTGGCGTTTCGGTGGCTGCAGGTGTAGGCTTTGGTTGGCTAACCGGCTGTTGTTTGACGATCTCTGGTTCGA
>DIFN01000043.1 GCA_002419145.1 Mageeibacillus sp. UBA5747
GCGGCACCGTTCGCCACCATGGCGAAACCATTAGTGGCCTTGACACGCAGAAAATCGTTGAACGCGGCATCGTTTTGGTCCCGGAAGGCCGCAAGGTCTTCTCCAACCTGTCAGTTCTGGAAAACCTCAAGATCGGGGCTTACTTACGCACAGACAAAGCCAGCATCGCCGAGGACATCGAGCGCATGTATGACCTGTTCCCACGCCTCAGGGAGCGGCACTGGCAGATGGCTGGCACTCTGTCCGGGGGCGAACAACAGATGCTGGCTGTTGGCCGAGCCCTGATGGCCAAGCCGCAGATTCTGATGATGGACGAACCCTCGCTTGGCCTGGCGCCGCTCATTGTCCGAGATATTTTCTCCATCATCCGCAAGATCAATGAACAAGGGACAACTGTCCTTCTGATCGAACAGAACGCCAACGCCGCCTTGAAAATTGCCGATCGCGGTTACGTCCTGGTCACCGGTGAGGTCAAGCTCAGCGGCAGTGGCAAAGATCTGCTGAATGACAAGAGCGTCCAGGCTGCCTATCTGGGCACCTCTGCGCACTGAGCCCCGGCAGGATTTGCGCTCATGAACTCTTTGCAGGGCAAGAAAGTCTGCCTGATCCATACAGGCGGTACCATCGGCATGATCCGCACCGAGCGTGGCTATGCCCCCAAGGCTGGTTATTTGGAAAAAGCTTTGGCCGGTATCCCCGAACTGCGGGACCCGGCCATGCCTGTCTGTGATCTGGTTGAATTCGATCCTCTGCTTGATTCGTCGAACATTGCCGTCCGCGAATGGACCAAACTGGCCGAAGCCATCGCCAGCCGCTATACCCAGTATGATGGTTTTGTTATCCTGCACGGCACCGACACCATGGCCTATACGGCATCAGCCCTGTCATTCATGCTCGAAGGCCTCGATAAACCTGTCATCGTCACTGGCTCCCAGATCCCGCTCTGTGAAATTAGAAACGATGCGCGCGACAACGTTATTACCGCTGTCCTGCTTGCTGCTTCCAGCCAGCCGATCCCTGAGGTCTGTCTGTTTTTCGGCAATCAGCTCTTCCGCGGTAACCGGGCGACCAAGGTCAGCTCCGACGAGTTGATTGCCTTCGACTCACCCAATTACCCACCGCTGGCTGAAGCCGGGGTAAAAATCATTTTCCAGCAGGACCTGTTACTCAAGGCGGGCGGCAGCCTGCGGATCAGTCCATTCCGGCCGCAGAAAATCGCTGTTCTGAAGATTTTCCCCGGCATCCAGTTCGATTTTTTTGAAAATATTCTGACTGGCAGCCTCGGTGGCCTGGTCCTGGAAGCATTTGGTGCTGGCAATATTCCTGAAAGCGAGTCCCTGCAGCACTTCCTCGCCAAGGCACGCGAGAACGATACCGTAATCGTCGTCTGCACCCAATGCCTGCGCGGCTCGGCCGTGATCGGCCAATACGAGACCAGCAGCATGCTCAAAGCCGCTGGTGCCGTCAGCGGTGGCGACATGAATGTCGAGGCCGCCGTCACCAAGCTGTATTATTTGTTGAGTCTCGACCTCGACCACAACACGGTCAAGCAGATGATGCAGCAAAACTTGCGCGGGGAATTGACGGCAGGCTAAAAAAGACCTGGCTTCCTTGCCGGAAAACCAGGTCTGGATTGGATTGCTTTTGTCAGTGATCCTCGATCTGTTCACTCAGACAGATTCTTTTTCATCTTGAGATAATCTTCCTCGCTGATCTCGCCTTTGACGTAGCGTTCGTTGAGGATGGTCAGCGCGCTGGTGGCAGTGCCTATCGTGGTTGACTGGACAGGGCGAGTGGTGTCAGTTGCGGTTGTAAGGGCCGCCTGAGTTTTGTTGCGCTTACTTGAACGTACAAGATGGACGATCAGAACAACCAGAGCTGCGAGGATGGCGAGGCTAAAGAAGGCATGGAAGATGAGAGCGATCCAGCCGACACCGGAGCTGAACATAAAATCGGAGCGGTCTGCGAAACGATCGAAGGAACCTCGAGTTGCCAAAGCCAAGTTGGATAGTGATTGATTCATCAAAAACAGGACCTCCTGATTTGTAGCATTACGATCGCACAGACGCTTGATGGACTAGGCGCTAGCGCGCAATTGCTTGTTAAGTTCATCCTAGAGCTTGAATGTGATCAAATCATGAAGGCACGCTGATTGTTCACCGAACAGGAAACGAGCGTGAGCGCACGCGTCTTCTCCCCGGGACGTTTATTCTCACCACAGTGAAATCGGTTGCATGGATAGATCGTAAATTTTGTTGCGGTTTCGTGCCATATTTAACGGATATTTCTTTTATGCGTTTGTAGGCCGGGCGGATGATGTAAAATAGAAATGAACCAAACCCGCTTGCGGAGGCCCGTTATGCCCGATCAGATCCCACAGCCCCGGACCGATTTCCCCCAGTCCATCCAGCAGATGAGCCTCCTGTTCGACCAGCTGGTCAGTGGGGTCATCCTGATTGAATGCCAGACCCGGAGCATCGTCTATGCCAACCAGGTTGCGCTGGACAAGATTGGACAAGCCAAAGAACAGATCTTGGGACGGGTCTGCCATGCTTTCATCTGCCCAGCCCAGCAGTCCTCCTGTCCGATTCTCGACCTTGGTCAGACGGTCGATTTTAGTGAACGCATTCTCTTGGGTCAGGGTGGCGAGATCCCGATCCTCAAACGAGTTTCGCACCTGCAATTGGGCGGCAAAGACTATCTGCTGGAAAGTTTTACCGATATCTCAGCCCAGAAAGAGCAGGAGAAAATCCTGCGGGACATTGGCCTGCGCGATCCTTTGACTGGATTGTTGAATCGTTCGGCTTTGCTTGCCGCGATCGAACAGCAAGCGGCCTGGCAGCATGGAGCCTGTGGCAGAACCACCGCCGAACCGTCCATGCTGCTGTTTGGCCTGAATCACTTCCGGATCATCAGCGATACGTTTGGCCATCTCGCAGCTGATGAAATGTTACAGGATTTTTGCCGGCTGGTCGAAGCAACCGTGCGGCGCAAAGACCAGGTTTTTCGCTGGGGCGGTGAAGTCCTGCTGGTCTGGGCCCAGGACACCGATCCCGATACAGCCTTGCAGCTTGCCGCCAAACTCAGATTCACCGTAGAACAGCATGTTTTCTCGATCCCGGGCAGCCAGACCATCAGTTGTGGCCTCGCGACCCATCGGACAGGGGAATCCTTTGCCGACTGGCTGTCACGGGCCGAATATTGCCTGGGTCGGGCCCGGGCTGAGAAACAGGGCGCGTGTTTCTCCTGGGAGGCGTTCTGGCGTGGTGAAGGTTCCAATTTCCGGATTGTCTGGCAACCCAAATGGGAGTCTGGCAATGACCAGATCGATCATGAGCATCAAGCTCTGATCCGTGGCGCCAACCTGATGATCCGGCATTATCTTTACAATCGCGACACCTCGGACCCGGCTGATTTCCAGCAAGATCTCCATCAGGTCATTGCGATGCTGGCTGACCATTTTGCCAATGAAGAGCAGATTCTAGAGGCTGTGCAATATCCAGAGCTGGAGGATCACCGCAAACTGCACCGGACCTTGCTGGAAACGGACCGCGAACTCGTTGCCCGTTATGAAAAGAGTGAAATTTCACTTCTGCAGGCGATGGAGCATTTGGTCGGTGACACGCTTGTCTTCCACCTGTTGACGGACGATGCCCGGTTTTACCCCTATGTGGGGAACTGACATTGGGCAGAAGCCAAGGGAACATTCTGACTCAAGAGACGTCCAAAGAGTAGCAATGTTGAATCAAACCGCAATTTGGAGGTGAAGGTCATGATCAAGCAACGATCCATACTGACTCTGGTATTGGCTCTTGTCCTTGTCCTGGCTACCGTGGCAGGGTGTGCCAGCGGCAGCGCCGCGAGTAATGACCGCAACTACCAGACCATGGAGACCACGGCGGCAGCCATGCCAGCTGACGACTATGGAGCAGAGCAGTCAAAAGCTGGAGTGGCTCCTGACGGATCTGGCTCCATTAGCAGTGAGCCTGGTTCTGGCGCAGTCACTGACGTCGAGCGCAAGATCGTCCGCAATGCTTCGATCGGGCTCGAAGTTGTCGATGTCACAGCGGCTTATGACCAGATCCTGGCCTATGCCCTCGCCCGCCAGGGCTATGAAACCATGCGCAACGAGCAGCGCAGTGAAGACTGGCTGGTCTTGTATGCGACGATCAAAATCAAACCCGAAGAGCTCGATGGTTTGATTGATTTCATCGGCACACTGGGAACCGCCCTGCGAACCCAGATCAGCACCGATGACATCACAACCAACTACTATGATGCCCAGACCCGGCTCCGGACCATGGAAAAATCCCTCGAGCGCTACACGGAATTTCTCGACCGGGCCGAAACGATTGAGGAAGTCCTGCAGGTCCAGAACTACATCAACCAGTTAACTGTCGAGATCGAGTCGATGAAAGGCATGCTGCGTCTGTGGGACAGCATGCTGGCTGAATCCACGGTCGACCTTGAGATCCGCCAGGTCGATGATCCGGTGCAAATCAAAAAAGAAATCACCTGGAGTGCCCTGAGCTGGTCAGACATGGCCTATCTGATGCGTTCTGGCCTGACCAGGATCAGCAATGGATTTGTCACAGTCCTGCAATGGCTTCTGATCGCCCTGGTCGCGGCATCGCCCTTGCTCGTGGTCGTGCTGATCGTCTTCCTGATCTGGCGCCGGCGGCGGAACCGCAAAGGCCAGGCACCCAAATCGCGCCAGGGCAGCGGACCTGATGCGCCTAGCGGACCACCTGAATCAAATCCTTGACCACTTCGCCTGCAATGATCAGGCCTGCAACTGAAGGAACAAATGCTACACTGCCGGGAATGCGCCTTTTATAGGGTGCTCTCGGCAGTGTGTCGTCCAGGACGGGTTCCAGATTTTGTGCATCCATCGGATCGGGCGGCGCAGAAGGGGTGGCTGCAGGACTCAGGGGTTCCTCCGGGGAATAAACCACTTTCAGATGGTCGACGCCGCGCTTTCTAAGCTCGCGCCGCATGACTTTGCTCAATGGGCAGACGCGGGTCTGGTAGAGGTCGGTCACTTCAAATCGAGTCGGATCGAGCTTGTTGCCGGCACCCATGCTGCTGATCAGCGGCACGCCCAGGGCAGATGCCTGGACAGCCAGTTCGATCTTGGCGCTGACCGTATCGATCGCATCCACAATGTAGTCCCAGTCCGGTTGCAGGATCCGGGCCGTGTTGTCCGGCAGCAGGAACTGCTGCAGCGTCTCAACCTTGGCCTGGGGATTGATATCGAGGATCCGCTCACGCATGACTTCGACCTTAGGCCGGCCAACAGTGCTGTGCAAGGCCAGAATCTGGCGATTGATGTTGGATGCAGTCACCACATCACTGTCGATCAGGACAAAAGACCCGATTCCGGAACGAGCCAAGGCTTCCGCCACATAGGAACCCACCCCGCCAATGCCAAAAATAGCCACTTTGCAGCGGCCAAGGCGCTCCATGGCATCAGGCCCCAGCAATAATTCGGTGCGGGAAAAAAGTTCGTTTGCCATTGGTTCCTGCCGGGCTCAGCGGACTGGAACGATCTCAATCCAGTAGCCATCCGGATCGGTGATGAAATACAGGTCCATGGCCGTGTTTTCATAGCAGATGCAGCCCATGGCCGCATGTTTGCTGTGGGCGGCGTCATAATCGTCGGTCTGGAAACAGATGTGATGCTCATTTTCGCCCAGATCGTAGGCCTGGGGGTGGTCCTTGAGCCACGTCAGCTCGATCTGGCACCCGGAACGGCCATCAGCCAGGAATGCAAGTTCAAAACTGCCATCGCTGGATGGCTTGCGCCGCTCAACCTGAAGACCCAGTGCTTCTCCATAAAAACGAATCGACGCTTCCAGATCGCGCACATTCAAATTGGTGTGGACATAGGTGAAATTCATCCAAGATGCCTCCTAAAGTCAGGAATGATCCTATTTTACCATGCTCGGCTGAAAAGAAACGTGAGCAAGAGCTGGATGATGGCGACCAGCAAAGCCTGTTTCACCAGCACGTTCAGAGGGGGCGTGTGCATCAGGTGCCAGGTCCAGAAAACGGATAGAACGATGACATAGGCGAGTGGAGCCAGGAGCAACCAGACTGCAGGCCAATCAGCGGCCAGACCTGCCCAAGTGATGGCGAATCCAGCCGTGGCGTATAAGAGCGCCGTCAGTGATTCCACGACTGCATAGCGCGGTGAAATGGGCGCCTGGCAATAGCGGCAGCGCCGGCCGAGAGAAAGGTAGCTCAGGACGGGCACAAGATCGAGTGGGGAGAGGACGTGGCCGCAGGACGGGCAGTGGGAGCGGCCCTGGGCGATGGATTCGCCGCGGGGAATCCGGTAGACGCAGACATTGAGGAAGCTGCCGAGCAGCAGACCGAGCAGGCCATAGGCCACAGCCATAAAGATAGAAATCGACTCGATCATCTGTGCTTTGCTCCTACTTCCCCTGGTCCAGCCAGCTCTTCAGGCTGGCCTGACCTTAGTCAAGCCTCATTTTAAGGCAATTTCTTTACAATAATAAGACCTTGTGATAATATTTTTTAGCATTTGTAAATTAGGCGAGCAAGCGTCTCTTTTGAGTCGCCAAGCCTTCTGGGAGGATCTTAATTATGGCTTCTGTAATGGAAAAGAAAGAAAACAACGTGGTTGTCCTGACCATCGATGTTTCACCGGAAACTTTTGCCGATGCACTGCAGCGCTCATTCAAGAAGAATGCCGGCCGTTTCAGTGTCCCGGGCTTCCGCAAAGGCAAGGCGCCGATGCACATTGTCACCAAATACTACGGCGAAGGTGTCCTCTATGACGATGCCATCGACTTTGCTGCCAACCCGGCCTATCTAGCAGCGATTGCCGAACATGGCATCACTCCGGTCTCCCGTCCAGAGCTCGATGTTCAGTCGATCAGCCGCGAGAATGGCATGAAATTTACCGTCCAGATCACGGTCAAGCCGGAAGTTGAACTCGGTCAGTACCTTGGGGTCGAAGCTGTCATGCCGGAATACCCGGTCACCGATGCGGACGTTGAACGTGAACTGTCCCGCACCCAGGAACGCAATGCTCGTCTGATCCCGGTCGAAGACCGCGGCATCGAATCCGGTGACACCGTCAACATCGACTATGAAGGCCTCAAAGATGGTGTGCCATTCGAAGGCGGTACGGGCCACTCCTATGACCTCAAGATTGGTTCCAATACCTTCATCCCCGGGTTCGAAGATGCCCTGATCGGCAAGACTGCCGGTGAGGAGTTTGAACTTCCGATCACCTTCCCGGAAGATTACAACCAGGCTGAGCTTGCCGGCCAGGCAGTTGTTTTCAAAGTCAAGGTCAACGAGGTTAAGTTCCGTGAACTGCCGGTCCTGGATGACGAGTTTGCTAAGGATGTCAGCGAATTTGACACCCTTGAGGACTACAAGGCCAGCATCAGAGCGAAACTTGAAGAAAATGCTGCCAGCCGGGCTAAGGGCGCCTTTGAAGACCATGTCGTCAAGGCTGTCGTTGAGAATGCCACCGTCGATGTCCCTGCGGTTATGATCGACAGCGAAGTTGACCAGATGGTCGACGAGCAGAGCCAGCAAATGCGCTACCAGGGCTTTGAGCTTGAGCAGTACCTCGGTTACATTGGTCAGACGATCGAGTCTTTCCGTGAGCAGCTTCGTGCCAGTGCCGAGACCCGCGTGCGCACCAGCCTGGTCCTCGAGGCCATCGCCGCCAAGGAAGGCATCCAGGCCAGTGAAGAAGAAATCGACGAGGAAATCGGCCGCATGGCTCAGCTGTACGGCATGACCAAAGAGGACCTCAAGAGCCGCATTGCCCCAGGTGAAAATAACTTTGTTGCCGAGAGTGTCATTCGCAACAAGACCATTGCCCTGCTGACAGAAAAAGCGGTCCGGGTTGCCCCTCCGCCGGAAACAGAAATTGCGGCAGATGAAACTGCGGCAGACGAAATTGCGGAAACAGAAACTGCGGCAGACGAAACTGTGGCAGTCGACGCTGAATAAGACCCGCGCACAGCCCCGCCAGCCCTTTCGTAATATGGTTACGGTATTCTTTAGACAAACAGACACATAATCAGCTATGATACAAAAGGGAGCTTTCGCAAGGAAGTTTCCTTCTGTGTATCTGACAAACCTGCTCAATCAAACATCAAAGGAGTGAATGTTATGAGTCTCGTACCAATCGTCGTCGAACAGACCAATCGTGGTGAGCGATCCTATGATATCTTTTCCCGCCTCTTAAAGGAACGCATCATCATCCTCAGCGATGAGGTCAATTCCGTGACCGCCAGTCTGGTCACCGCCCAACTCTTGTTCCTCGAAGCCGAGGACCCAGATAAGGATATTCAGCTCTACATCAATAGCCCCGGCGGCGAAGTCACCTCCGGCTTGATGATCTATGACACCATGCAGTACATCAAGGCCGATGTCCAGACGATCTGCATGGGCATGGCCGCCAGCATGGGCGCTTTTCTCCTGGCAGCTGGTGCGCCGGGCAAGCGTTTTGCTTTGCCCAATGCTGAGATCATGATCCATCAGCCTTCCGGTGGCGCCCAGGGCCAGGCGACCGACATCCGCATCGCGGCCGAACACATTCTCAAAATGAAGGACCGCCTCAACCGCATCCTCGCGGACCGGACCGGCCAGCCGCTGGAAAAAATTGCTGCCGATACCGAGCGCGACAACTGGATGACCGCTGACGACGCCAAACTGTATGGCATCATCGACCACATCATGGAAAAGAGGGCTTAAAGCATGGACAATAACGGCAAAGGCAAAGGCGGCTCATCCGGAGGCCCGGGTTCCCAGCCCCCGCGCGGCAAACGCCAGTCGGGAACGGGTGATTCAGAGGCCTATGTCCCGGTTGCCTGCTCTTTTTGCGGCAAATCCGAAGGTCAAGTCAGCCGCCTGATTGCCGGGCCGGGTGTTTTCATCTGCAACGAATGCGTCAGCCTCTGCGAAGAAATCCTCAACGAAGAAGACCAGGCCTTGGAAGGGGGGCTGGCCAAGGCTCCCCAGATGGGCGAACTGATGTCCCCTGCCCGGATCAAGGAAGCGCTCGACCAGTATGTCATTGGCCAGGACAAGGCCAAAAAAGCTCTGTCCGTAGCGGTCTACAACCATTACAAGCGCGTTTATGCCGGAGCATCGAACAAAGCTGATGATGATGTGGAACTATCAAAAAGCAATATCCTGCTGATTGGCCCGACAGGCACTGGTAAGACCTTCCTGGCCCAGACGCTGGCCCGAATTCTCGACGTCCCGTTTGCCATTGCCGACGCCACGGCCCTGACCGAGGCTGGTTACGTCGGTGAAGACGTCGAAAACATTCTTCTCAAGTTGATTCAGAATGCCGATTTTGATATCGAACGGGCCAAACGCGGCATCATCTACATTGATGAGATCGACAAAATCGCCCGCAAGTCCGATAATCCATCGATCACGCGTGATGTCAGCGGCGAAGGTGTGCAGCAAGCCCTACTCAAGATTCTCGAGAGCACCGTGGCCAATGTCCCACCTCAAGGTGGCCGCAAACACCCGCACCAGGAGTTCATCCAGATCGACACCACCCATATCCTGTTCATTCTCGGTGGCGCTTTTGATGGCCTGGACAAGATCATCTCCCAGCGCGTCGGCAAGAAATCGATGGGCTTTGGGGCGACTGTGGAAAGCAAGCAGGAGTATGATGTCGGTGAGCTGCTCACCCAACTGATGCCCCAGGACCTGCTGAAATACGGACTGATCCCTGAATTCGTGGGCCGGATTCCTGTGGTCGTCACCCTGACTGGCCTGAATGAAGAAGCTCTGGTCCGCATCCTGCAGGAACCGCGCAACGCCCTGATCAAGCAGTACAAGAAATTATTCAACTACGATGGCGTTGAGCTGGAATTTGAACCAGATGCGATCCGGGAGATAGCCCACCAGGCGCTGGGCCGAAACACGGGCGCACGGGGTCTGCGGGCTATTCTCGAGGAAATCATGCTCGACGTCATGTTCGAGATTCCTTCCAGAAACGATGTCAGCCGCTGCATCATCACCCTCGATAATGTCTTGCGCAAGACCCCTCCGGAAGTCATCCTCAAACAGGAACTTTCCGCCTGAACAGGCCTTGTCGAAAATGAAGCGCCGGCAAACCATTGCACTGCAAGGATTTGCCGGAATCCCCTGTCGAAAATCCGCGGATTTTGACGAACGACAGGCACCCACAAGGGTGCCTGTTTTTTTTATGCTGAATCTGTCCCTATCAAGCCATGATGTGCCAGGACACCGGACGTGTTCCAGGCAGCAGCAGCCCAAGGCAGGTCGGCATGAAAAAAATGGATCCCCCCAAAAATTATCAGCAACCTTTGCTGTCTCCAAACCAGATGGTGATCAAGCCGGTTAACCAAGTGATTTGCCCAGAGGCTGTTTACTTGCTGGGCCAGATACGCCATCCCGCATTGCCCGCTTTGCGTGGCGTAGAGAAGATCACACTGGAAGGCCAGGCGCCACAAGATTGTTTCCTGTTTGACTTTTTACCTGGTACCAGCCTGGATCGCCTGACGCCGACCGAAAAAGCCGACTGGCCTTTGCTGGCACAAATCGAGTTTTTTGCCGAATTGGCCCGGGTGCTCGATTTCCTCCATGTCCAGTGTGAGCCAGGCTTGTTGCACTTGGACATCAAACCAGCCAACGTTCTTTTGGGACCGGATCTGAGACCTCGCCTGATCGATTTTGGTGCCATGCAGCTGCTGGCTCATGATCCAGCCCTTGAAACATCGGTTGCCCGTGCTGATTGCTCTGGCCAGGACATCGCCTGCACACCTGCATACGCCGCACCAGAGGTCTTGCAAGGCCGCCCTGTCATGGCTTCCGATGTGTATGCCCTGGCTCTGACGCTGCTCTCTGTTCTCACAGGGATCGAATCAGGCGATGAAATCAAGTCCAGACTGCCTGAGATCCTGCGGGGAATACCTTCTCCTGTCTCCGGGGTCCTGAACCGCTGCCTGCAATCCTGCCCCCAGGACCGCTATGCGACCGCTGGCGATCTGGCTGACGACCTGGAAAAAGCGCTGCTGCGGCTGACGGCTGATGCATCACCTCTTTTAGACTCGGAGGGCTCAGCTGCTGCCACGCTGCCAGAGCCTGAACATCTGCCGGAAACAAAACCAGAGGAGCAGCCAATCCCTCTGGATCCAGAAACTGAAGCGATTGAACCTGAATTGCCCTCGCGTCTGATCTGTATCTGGGATGGCCCTGAATTTGGCTGCGAACTGGCTGTCCAGCTGAGGCACTATTACTCCAAGGTTCTGGTCTTAGACTGCGACTTGATGAGTCCGCAAGCGGATTTGCTGCTTGGAAAGAAGAACCGACCCAGTCTGACGGCACCCGTGAGGTCTACTGACAATTTGAATGTGGTCCTCAAGGAGGCCTTGCGCGGAACCTTAAACAGCCGTCGCCTGCGTGAACTGGCCTGGCCTTCCCTGGCAGACCAGGTAGATCTTCTGGTCTTCGGGGACAACTTGGACGAATACGACCATATCCCGGCTGATAGCCTCCTCAAACTGCTGGAAATCGCCCGGATGAGCTACCCTGTTATTGTCATGCTGTGCAACCGGTTCATCTATGATGCCTTCACTTGCCTGGGCCTCATGACCTCTGACCAGGTTCTGGTGCCTGTGCCGGGGCATGCCGCTGCGTTCCGATCCATGAATCGTTCGATCGACTATCTGGCGCTGCGCCAGCAGATTGACCCTTTGCGTGTTTATTTTATAGCCTTCCCCTATGACGAACGTTCGGATCTGAGCCTGGGCACGCTGGATGTCCTGAGCCGCAACCGCCTGATTGGCAGTGTACGCACAACCCTGGAACGCCAGCGCCAGAAAGGTACTGCCAAACCCTATGCCACCCAGATCACGCCCTTCAATGCCAAAGAATATGATGGCATCATCGCCCGGCTCGGTGCGATAGCCAGAAAGGAAACTTTGCATGCCAATCGTCACGTCACACGCCCTGTTCGCCGAACAATACGGTTCTTATCGCGCCAGACCCATCCAGCTCAATGACGCGTTGCATCCAGCTTTTGAACCGCCGGCTCTGACGGATCTGATCGCCCAAGTCTCAGCCAGCGTCCTGGCATCTGAACCCGCCCTGGTCGCGGAGGTAGCTGCCGGTAAGATTGAGCGGTCCGTCTTGGAGAATCTGATCCAGAAAACCGCCGACCAGGAAAGTTTGCGAGCCGGCTACTACGCAACTGAGCTGCGCCAACAGACGATGGATTTTCTGTTTGGCTACGGTCCCTTGCAAGAATATGTCGATGATCCAGACGTAACCGATATCGACGGTACGGGTCCCTCTGAATTCACCATCAAGCGTCACGGCCAGCGCATGCCCATACCGGTCCAGTTCAATTCGGACCGTGCTTATGATACTTTCTGCCGTTTGATGATCATTCGCCAGGGCGGCCAGATCAATGACAATGACAGCCACTGCAGGGTGACGGATGAACGTTACCGCCTGCGCATCAATGTCACGGTCCCGCCCCGCAGTGCGACGGTCCCGACTGTCTGCATCCGCAAACATCGCAGCATTGCCTACAACCTCGAACAGCTGGCTATGCTCGGTATGTTCCCACCGGATACAGTCCCGCTGCTCCAAGCCATCAGCAGCTCAGACCAGTCATTCCTGATCTGCGGCAAAGGGGCTTCAGGGAAAACAACCTTGCTGCGCGCCATGATCAAAGCCATGCCGCTTCTCGAGCGCGTCCTTGTGGCAGAAAGTGACAGTGAAATCTACCCGGAAAAACCCTATTGCCTGATCCACCGGATTCGCAAGGGGCATGAAGGAGGGCTGCCCGTCACTTTGCGTGACCTCATTGCCGATGGCTTGACCATGTCTTTAGACACGTACTGCATCGGGGAAATTGTCGGTGAGGAAGCGCTGGAGTTTATCAAGGCCGCATATTCTGGTCATCGCTGTCTGGCCACCACCCATGCCGAGAGTGGCCGTGACGCACTCGAGCGATTGTTGTCGCTGGCCCGCCCAGCTACCAGTGGGGAAAGTGAAACCAGTTTGCGGGCCATGCTGGCCAAGGGTGTCGACACCGTACTCTATCTGAAAAATTTCCGTCTGGAGGAGATCTGGACCGTGACGAGCAGTCAAGACCGGGAGGAACAGTATGAAATGGATCGAATTTGGCCGCAGCCGGCGGCAAAGACTGGAAATCCTCCAGCTGACCAGTTTGCTGAACCGCTGGAGCCAAGTCCGTGACAACATGATCTATGCGTTTGAACGTTGCCTGGACAGTCCACTGAGCCCGGATCTGAACGAAGCGATCCAGGTCTTGTTGACACGAATCCGGGGTGGGATGCCGCCAGATCAGGCTCTTGAAATGTTTCAAACCTATTCAGACCTGGAGTCCTTCCAGGACCTGGTGATTGCTTTGCGCTTCAACTTCCGCCACCGGGGCCGCTTGCCGGCCTTGCTCGAACTGATGGAAATCCAGCAAAACAAGCTGGAGGAAGCCCAGAATGATCGCCGGATCAGTACCCAGTCCGATTTGCTTCTGGCAGCTTTGCTGACCGGCGCTGTCCCGATCCTGTTTGCCCTGCGCTTGTTTTCGAGTGCAGAAACGAGACAACTGTTTCGCGACCAAAGCATTGGCCTGCCTCTGCTGATTCTTGCGGCAGGTGCCTACTGTGGGGCAGTTCTGATCCTGGTCCGGGCCTATCGGCAAATCCGGTCCTGAAAGGCGGAGCAGAGAAATGAGGGAAATGCTCCTGCCAATCATGCCCTATGCTCCCTGGACGGTGATCGGACTGGTCTTGTGGGCGATAGTATACCATTTGCTTCCGTTTGTGGTCTGCCGGTTTGACAGCCGTCTGGCAAGCGCTTTCCAAAAGCGGCAACCTGAACTCGATTACAGCTGGCTCAGCCGGTTGCCATCACCTTGGGTGGAATACCTGAGTCAGAGGCTTTTGACCGCTGGCTTTCGCGAACGACGATCAGTTGCCATTTATCTCCTGGCCCTGTCTGGACCAGCAATCCTGCTGGTGTTGCTGGCAACGATCCTCCGCGGTCCGATTCATCTGTATTTCCTGTCTGGTTGTCTGATCGCCATCCTCGTCAATGGCTGGGTCACCCACCGGATCCGGCAACGGCGTCAGTCTTTCCAGCTTAGTCTGTACAAAATCTACCGATTTCTGGACTTGCAGCTGACTGCAGGTGTCAACGCCTTTGATGTGCTCAAAGGCCTGCCCGAAGCCATCCATCAGCCGTTGATCCTTCAAGATTTCCAGAGATTTTCCGCTCGTCTCGAGCTGACTCAGGATTTGGACCGGGCATTGGATGAACTGCAAGCAGCCTTTGCCGGCCCCGACATGAATCTGCTGGCCTCCCAACTGCGCAACAGCTTGCAGACCGGTGTGATGGGCCAGACCTTCCAGCGCATGGAAAGTCTGCTATTCAATCGTCATCTCAGCTTGGTCCGGGCTCGCAGTAAACAGTTGCGCAATGAATTGCTCATTATAGCCTTGCTGGCTCTGGTACCGATTGAAATCCTTTATCTCTACCCACTGGCCGCCCAGGCGTTGCTTTCGCTGGGCCAATTATACGGACCGTAGCGCACACTCTGAGGCGCCGGCAATAGATTATCAGGAGGATTGACCATGTACTATCGCACATAAAACACGATCCAGGCCCTTATCAACCGTGCAGCTCGCAGCCGCACAGCCAAACTGCCAACGCAAAGGAAATGGCGCAGACGGTCCGGCTTTGGCCTCAACGAAGTGATCGGCATCGCCATCACGGTCATGGTGGCAGCGCTGGTCGTAGCTCCGGGAATCCGAGCATTCGCGACCACCGTGTTAAGTGATATGACAACTTGGTTCGACACGATTTCGACCGAAATCTTTGCGGTGGCTTGATTGTAACAGGCATGATCTTGTCTGGTGAGATGACGGGGCGTCGGATGATTCATCGACGTTCGCGCTAAGGGGGGATGCCCTATGATCGGCCAAGCGATTGTCCTGGCCTTGTCTCTGGTGGTCATGGTGGGGGTCAGCTTGCAGGGGATTCTGTTTGCCGTTCCGATCTTTCAACGGATCACCTTTGATGCCATTTGCCACCGTGGGTTGATGCAAATGGATCTGTCTGGCGGTATGACGGATGAGATTCAGCTGTTCCTGGAAAACAATCTGGCTCAGGCCGGATTTCAGGATATCCTCGTCCATGGCGACCGTTCCATCACCTATGGCCAGGAAATGTCGCTTTATGTTGAAGCCAGCCGGCCTGTGCGCAGCTTATCGCCAAACCTGCAGATGACACAAGAGACCCGGGCGTTTGTTTACCACGCCAGTATTTTGTCCAGGCATCTGGTCACCGCCGCAGGGATACCATGACCAGGCAACGGGTGTTTTGCACCTGTGACCGAGTGAGGCATCAAGCATCCCATGGTTCAGTAGGTCTTGTGCTGATCGTGGTCAGCCTGGCTGCTTTTCTGCTCCTGCCATTGCTGACCGGCCTGGTCCGCGTTGCCTATAGCCAGATGATGGTTTTACGGGCAGGAGCCCTGCTTGATGAGACCCTCCCTTCCGCCAGCCTGTGCCTGGACCCAGACAGGCTGGCGGAAGGTGAACTGGTTTTGGATGCTGCAGCTGTGGACGCCCAGATTCGTTCACGGCTGGCGGTAACCCTGCCCCCCGTTCTGGTGGACCGGTTGGAAGTCCTTTCTGTCAGGGTCAGTTGGCAGACCATACCCAACTCCGATCATCATTGGCTGGCGGAGCAGCAGCCGGCCCAGATCCCGGTTGTCTCCTGCACCATCAGGATTCTGCCACTGGCAGGTGATCCTGTCCGGCTGACTCGATCGGTGAAATTGCTGCAAACCCCGGAATAACCTGATCCCCGGAGGGAACGATGCGTAAATACCAGCAAACGATCTTATCCATCTTATTGACCGTGATCCTGCTTGGCCTGGCCTACTGGGCTGGTCGTGACCAGCCCGTTGTGGTGATGAAACCGGTGGTCCGGCTGGTACAGGATGTACCAGCCGGAAACCAATTGTCTGCTGACGATTTGGCCTTGATGGAATTGCCTGAAACAGCGATCATGGACAATTATGTCCTGGATTTGCCTGCAACCATAGGCCAATGGGCCAAAGAACCGCTGGCCGCCGGCGAAATTCTCATTAGCAGCAAACTGTCCATCCAGCCATCTGGCATCCGATACCCCAACCCCGGACAGGGGCGCAGGCTGATGACGATCGAACTGGCACCTGGTGCGGCCAATGGGTTCTTTCTTGGACCAGGTAACCGGATCGATTTGATTCTGGTTCCTCGCCAGGATTACAACGGATTGGAAACCACCATGACCATCCCCAATATTGAAATTGTTGATGTGATCGGGGGAAGTGCGTCTGCTTCCGGCTTTCTGGCTGCTTCCAGCCCTTCCTCGGCCTTGCTTTGCCTGGATGTAAGTTTGCAGCAAGCCCAGCAAATAGCTGAGGCCAAAACCCGCAGGGACATCCAGATTGCAGTCATCAATGAAACGACACCTGCCGAATGATCCGGACAGCTTGACCTGACAAGACTTGTGCCAGGCCTTGCCCGCAGTCTGCTGTGAAAAGCCTGCTTGTTCTGGTATATTGGATGGCAGGTGATGCACAATGTTTGAAGACCTACTACCTGCTGTCGAAAGAGGTATCCTGGAAGCCGCCGGAGCCATCCCGGTTGTTTTCAAGGGCTTGGAACGCTCCTTTGAAAAGGGCGCTTCTTTGTCAGCCCCCAGCCGGCATGACCATCATGAACTGGTTTATTTACGCAGTGGCCGGGCCGAGTTTGACCTGGAGGGCCGCAAAGTCGTTGTCGACAAGGGCAGCTCACTGGTCATCCGGCCGCGAGTCACCCATTCACTCAGGGTGCTGGATGGATTTGTCGAAACTGTTGCCGTCTATTTCGGTTTCGCCCAGCCCAATACCTTGCCCCTGCCGCCCCATGATCAGCTAGCCCAGACGGGCTACCAGTTCCGCACCACCGACATCGAACCGAGAAGCCTGGAGAAATTCCTCAGCTTTGCGACTGGGAGTGAACCGGCAACAGACGACCGGGCGCAAGATCCCTTCATCCTGATCCGGGGCAAGAGCCGCCAGGATATTGCCAGTCTGGTGGAACGGATTTTGCGGGAGAACCGACTGGAGTCCTATGGGCAGGAGCTGATGATGCAGCTTCTGGCGATGGAACTTCTGGTCACCTTGGCCCGAGGCCTGCGCGAAGAATGGGAAGAGAGCCTTCGTGTCCGCACGGGCAAAGCCAGGGAACTGGTCCGGATTGCCCGGGATTTCATCATTGAAAACCATAACCGGGACATCTCAGTTGCTGAAGTAGCCGGGTACGTATTCCTGAGCCAGGGCTATTTCACCCGGGCTTTCCGCGATGAAACAGGCCTCTCGCCCATGGCATTCCTGATGCAGATCCGGGTGGAGAACGCCTGCAAACTTCTTGAGCAAAAAGACATCAAAGTCAGCGGTGTTGCGGACCAGGTGGGTTTTTCGAGCCCGCAGCGATTCAATGCGGCATTCCGCAAACACATCGGCATGACCCCGATGGAGTATCGCCGGATGGTGCTGCGGCACAAGACCGGCCATGAATGGACAGGTGAAACATGAACAATCAACCGATGGACTTGCCGCGGATTGAGCGCGCTGTCCGTGAAATTCTCCTGGCGATCGGCGAAGATCCGGATCGCGAAGGACTGGTGGAAACGCCCCAGCGAGTTGCCCGCATGTACAGCGAGATTTTTGCCGGCCTGCATGAGCCGATCGAGAACTCAATCAAGGTTTTCCAAGAGAAAGACCATGATGAGATGATCCTGGTCGGGGATATCCCTTTTTATTCGATGTGTGAACACCATTTGCTGCCTTTCATTGGAAAGGCGCATGTGGTGTATATTCCCTGCCATGGCCAAATCCTGGGTTTATCAAAAATCGCCCGAATCGTGGACATAATGTCCAAAAAGCCGCAGCTGCAAGAGCGCCTGACCTCCCAGATCGCAGACACCATTGTCGATGCTGTCGCACCCCTCGGTGTGGCTGTCGTCGTAGAAGCAGAGCATCTGTGCATGACCATGCGCGGGATCAAAAAGCCGGGCTCTAAGACAGTGACATCTGCCCTGCGAGGCCTGTGCAAAAAAGATGCCCGCAGCCGAGCTGAAGCTTTGGCTTTGATCCACCACACATGACCGCATCCCGCCCGTTTTTCCAGGCTGGTCCTTGTAAACTGCCCTTGGGCCTGCGGACCTATGTTGTTGGGATCTTGAATGTCACCCCGGATTCTTTTTCGGATGGGGGACGATTTGCTACACTGTCTGCCGCTATTGCCCAAGCTGAACACCTGATTGCAGCAGGCGCAGACATCCTGGACATAGGTGGTGAATCAACACGGCCAGGCTCTACACGGGTCACCGCGGCTGATGAAATCAAACGCATTGTTCCGGTGATCGCATCCCTGTCCCGGACTTGCCAGGTGCCTCTGTCTGTTGATACCTTCAAGTCTGAGGTAGCTGAAGCGGCCTTATCAGCCGGTGCGACCATCATCAATGATGTCACAGGGTTTTTAGGTGATCCAGCCATGGCCCGGGTTGCAGCCTGGCATGGAGCGGGCGTTATCCTGATGCACAATCCGGTCCTCTATCGCAAAGAACATCCGGCTGCAGCAGGTTTTACCACTATGCCCGGGCTGGATGAGGTGACTGCCGGCCGGTTTTCCGGCCTGGATCTTCTGGCGGCAGCCAGATTGTTCCTGAGCATGGGCGTAGACCAGGCTTTATCTCTGGGAATAGACAGGTCCCGGATCGTCCTGGACCCAGGCATCGGATTTGGGCTGACTACGGAAGAATCATTGAACCTGATTTATTCTCTGGAACAGATCCAAGTAGATGCGAATGAGCGACTGCCAGTCCTTATTGGCCCGTCTCGGAAGCGGTTTATTGGGGACATCCTGGGCAAACCTGTGCCGGAACGGCTCAACGGTACGATTGCTGCTTCGGTTGCATCGATTGCCCGCGGCGCTGACTTTGTCCGCGTCCATGATGTAGGACCGGTCGCTGAAGCTGTCCGTGTCAGTGATGCCATTCTGCGCCACTCTGACCAGTAACACCAGGAGGATTCCATGGTAGGTTCCCAGGCGGATTTTGATTGCATTTTCATCGAAGGCATGACTTTCATGACGCTCATCGGTGTGCTGGAGCACGAAAAGGTGCATCCTCAACCCGTTGTGGTTGATCTGTCTATGTCCGTCATGCCCGTCCAGGCGTCACGAACCGATCGGCTGGAACAAACCATCAGTTATGCGACCGCCTATGAGCGAATCAGCCAGATCATCCAGACAGAAACGTTTGGCCTGGTTGAGCGACTGGCTGGCAGCATCGCGCAGCAGCTGCTTTCAGACCATGAGACCTTGATGGCTGTGACGGTGACCATCCGTAAACCGGAGGCTCCCTTGCCAGGGCCATTTGCCAGCGCGGGCATTTCGATCACCCGGTCCCGGGGGGATTTTGGACTTATGACCCAGGCGGACCTGTCCTTGGGCACCAATCAGGGTGATCGCCTGGAGACCTTGCACCAGGCTGTCTTGCATCTGTCTGGTCATCCGGACATCGAACTGGTCGGGACTTCTTCTGTCTACGAGACCACGCCCGTCGGACGCCTCGATCAACCTGATTTCCTGAACCTGGTCGCACGGATCCGGACGACACTTGACCCGTTCAGCCTGCTGTCTTTCTGTCAGTCACTCGAAACCCGGTTTGGCCGCGAAAGATTGGTTCACTGGGGCCCCAGGACGCTTGACATCGATCTTCTGACCTATGGACATCTCATGACACAGTCGGCGCGACTGACTGTGCCGCACCCCAGGATGCAGGAGCGGGAGTTCGTCCAGATCCCGCTGCGTGAGCTGGAAACTGGACTCGCCCAGCCAACCTCAGCGGTAAGGTTTACTTGTAAGCTCCCCTGAAAACGACTAAAATAGGCACGAACAATGTTAAAAGCGACCTGCTTTTTATCTTGGAGGATACAAACGAATGAATAATCCTGCCCCCGGCTCAGGTGGACCAGGCAACCGCAAACGCAACTTCCGGCATTTTGGCCCGGCAAATCCGTCCCAGAGTCCTCAGGAGGGCAGAACACCATCCAATCCGGGGGGTCAGCCAGCCACCGGCCCTGTCCAGCGCTCAGAGCGTTCGGAGCCCCGCCAGGCCCGACCTGAAAATCGCGAGCCACGTGAGCCGCGTGAGCCACGTGAGCCGCGTGAACCACGTGAAGCGCGGCGGGAGCAGCCACGGGATAACCGGGAGGTCCAGACCGGCCGTGAACCACGCCGCGACAACCCGCGCAATGGTAATCGTCCACCGCGTCGCCAACCCAATCCCAACCCTAATCGCGAACCAGGCCAGGCAACCGCTGCCCCTGTGGCGAATGCCCCTGGCCAGCAACGCCGTCCTCCTAAAGAACGTTTCGAGCAGCGTCCGGCAGGACAACCTTCTCAGACTCGCCAGGGCCCTGTTGAAGCCGCCCGGGAGCGTATCCCGGCCAGTGAGCAGCTTCGCAACCGTCCGGAAGCCCGTCCGGACATAAAAGCGGAGCCACGGCCCGAGCTGACAGAACGTCCGGAGCCGGTGAAAGAACGCAAGGAGACCAGGGAGCGTCCGGAGCCCCGGGAGCGCCAGATCGCATCTGCGCCAGACCGCAGCCATCGCTGGGAGAAAAAGGTCAAAGCCGAGGAAACCTTTGACGATATCCACCGGGATAATGAACGACTTGAAAAAGAGATCTGGCTCGAAATTGCATCGATCCACAACATCAAACTTGATTTCTGACACCAGCACGCCCTTGTTGGCAGCCCTGCTCGAACATACACAAACCGGACGATTATCCTTTCACATGCCTGGCCATCGCTCTGGCCTGAGCTGGCCTGAGTCCGTCCGGACTGGCTTGGCTGGCCTGGACACAACGGAGTTAGCCTCGACCGATGATCTGCACCAGCCGACCGGCCCAGCCCTGGCAGCCATGGAACTGGCTGCGCAATGCTTTGGCGCCGGCAAGACCTGGTTTCTAACCAATGGATCTACGGGAGGCATCCTGACGATTCTGGCAGGTCTCGTCGGGCGCGGCCGGACAGTCATCCTTCCCAGGACCTGTCATCTGGCTGTCAGTCATGCCATGGCGCTTTTAGACATCCAGCCGGTCTGGCTGGAATTCCCGCAATCTGTGCCACCGGATCCGCTGGGATTTCTCCCGGTTGTATCCGTGACCATGGTTGCAGAAGCCATCCAGTTACATCCGGACAGTGCAGCTGTCTTCTTGACCAGCCCCGACTATTATGGCCGCTGTGCTGATCTGACTGCCATCAGCCATGTCGTTCACCAGGCAGGGTTACTGCTCCTGGTCGATGAAGCGCATGGGTCCCACTTTGCAGCTGCCCCTGGCCTTTTTCCCAAGACAGCTCTGGCCAGCGGTGCGGATGCCTGCGTTCAAAGTGCTCACAAAACCTTGCCTGCGCTGACCCAAGGCGGGTACCTCCACTTAGCAGAGTCTTTGCTTGGCCGCGAGCCTCTGGCTGCAGGTCGAATGACAGCCGCACTCAAGATCTTCCAGACGTCCAGCCCCTCTTTTGCGATTGCTGCGAGCCTCGATTTTGCCCGCGCCTATCTGGAAACAGAGGGCCAGGAACAGGCCCAAAAAACCCTGGCATCGATCGAGGACTTGGCCACAACCTTGTGGCCGGACTATCTTGTTTCGCCTGCTGCAGCTAATCCTGTCCGGGGTGAGTTCCGCGATCCGCTGAGGATTGTCATCCGCTCGCGCAATCCTCTGGCCAGACCAGCTACGGAACTAGCCCGTGAGCTCAGCAGGCAAGGGATTGACATCGAGCTATCCGATCTGACCCGGCTGGTCTTGATTCCCTCACTGGATCAGCCCAGTCACGACTTTGAACGATTGCGCCAAGCTTTGCGCATTGGCCTGGCAGACTCACCAGGCGCTCAACCCGGCTACACCACGATGCTGCAACACTTGGAGCAGAGCTGGCTAGACCTGCTGGTCCAGGCACCGGAATGTGTCCTTGCGCCAGGCGACGCCCTGCTCGGGCAACAAGAGACTGCTTGGATCCCGCTGGCTGACTCTGCAAACACTGTTGTGGCGCAAAGCATCGCCCCTTATCCACCTGGGATCCCTTTGCTGCTGCCTGGAGAACGAATGGACCGGCCGCGACTTGATTTGCTATTAGCCTTGCGTAACAATGGAATCAATCTATCCGGCGTCGACCATGATTCCATCCGAGTCGTCGTTTGAGATTTTCTCTGGAGCCCAGATGATGTATAATAACGACAAGCAACTTGGAAATAGCCAGCAACATCCAACTTCGAGAGGCTTTCTGATCACTTTCGAGGGGATCGATGGTTCTGGCAAGTCGACTCAGGCCCATCTGGCTGCCGATTGGCTCAGGCTCCAGGGCCGTTCGGTCCTGTCCCTGAGAGAGCCCGGCGGCACAACCATTGGTGAGTCGATCCGTTCGATTCTCCTGGCCAAGGCCAACACAGCGATGTGCGTGGAGACAGAGCTGCTGCTGTTTGCAGCAGCCAGGGCCCAGATCATCCGTGAGGTGATAGAACCGGCACTGGCTGCAGGGACTTTTGTGATCTGTGACCGGTTTTATGACTCAACCACGGCTTACCAGGGCTATGGCAGGGGGATCGACCGGGAGATGATCCGGCAGCTGCAGGTGATTGCTACGGGTGGATTGCGTCCGGATCGGACGTTCCTGCTCGATGTCAGCATTCCAGTTGCCATGCAGCGTCTGGCTAACCGGCCTGGAAAGGCCGACCGGCTGGACGGAGAGGACACCGCCTTCATGATTCGTACCCAGGATGGTTATCGGGCGATCCTGCTCGAGGAACCAGACCGCATGATCCGGATGGATGCAGACTGCAGTGTTTCCGAGATCCACAACACCATCATCAGTCATTTAAAGGGGGATCTGGCATTATGAAACTCATTTTCTCAATCGTCCATGACGAGGACAGCCCGCGCCTGATGGCCGAGCTCAACCGGGCAGGCTACCGCGTGACCAAGCTCAATTCATCGGGCGGATTCCTGCGCTCGGGCAACACGACCCTGATGATCGTCGTCGAGGAAGCCCAGATGGAAGAGGTGCTTGGCATCATCAGAAAGTTCTCCAGCAGCCGCCAGGCCGCGATCAATACCAACGTCACACCGTCGTCCATGGGTGGATCCTACATCCCGTACCCAGTCGAAGTGATGGTTGGCGGCGCCACTGTCTTTGTCCTCAACGTCGAATATTTCGAGAAGATGTGACATGGGTTTTGCTTCCCTTGTCGGACAGCCTGACTTGAAGGTGCGCCTCGGTTCAATCTTTAGGAGTGAACCGGGGCATGCTTATATCTTGAGCGGTCCGCTGGGCATCGGCAAATCCACCTTCGCCCAGGCATTGGCCCAGGCCTTGCTCTGCCAGGATCCCACGCCAGATGGTGGCTGCGGGATCTGTGATTCTTGCCGCCATTTCAGCCATCAAGCCCATCCGGATTTCAGGACTTTGCTGCTCGATCCAGCTGACAAAGTGATCAAAGTCGAACGCGTGCGCCAGACGATCCAGGCTGACATTGCTTTGCGGCCCCAGTTTGGCCGGCGCAAAGTATACCTCGTTGATGCTGATTTCCTGAATGAGCAGGGCCAGAACACGCTGCTGAAATCACTCGAAGAACCACCGGATTTTGTCACCTTCATCCTGATGGCTTCGGGTATCGAGCGGTTGTTACCGACGGTGCTATCGCGTCTGACTGTTCTTACCTTGCACCGCTACAGTGATGAAGAGGTCATTGAGATCCTGAGACGTGAATGCCAGGACAGTGGCCAGCCTGTACCGGATGTCCAAACCCTCACTTTTCATGCCCGATATGCCAATGGTGTACCCGGAGCTGCCATCAAACTGATATCCAGTCCCTGGTTTTCCGAATTACGCCGGGAGACCATCGATTTCTACCACCAGCTCGGATCGATCAGCCGTTCCCAGGCGCTGACAACTGGTTTTGGCTTTTTTGATGCCAACCGGGCCAGAGCCGATGTCCTGCTGGACATCCTGGCCAGTCTGGTCAGAGACCAGATAGTGATCGCCATGACCGGAGATCCGAGTCACCTGACCAATCCTGACCAGCTCACCCGGCTGGCGATTCCAGATGAAAAAAAGCGCCAGGCCGCTGTTCCTGGCCTGATGCGCGCCGCCGCTGCGATCACCGCGGCCCGGCGCGGCCTGGCTCTGAATGCCAGTTTTGAAGGACTGGCCTGCCATCTTCTCTTGACGCTCAGAAAGGAGCTCATTCATGCCTAAAGTAGTCGGAGTCCGTTTTCACGGCGCCGGTAAAGCCTATCATTTTGACCCGGCCGGTCTGCCCCTGAAGACTGGCGACGCGGTCATCGTTGAAACATCCCAGGGAGTTGAACTGGGTATTGTTGCCGAACAGGTTTTCGAATTACCTGAGGATCGCCTGCCAGCCCCCCTGAAACCAATCTTGCGCCAGGCAACGAACGATGACATGGATCATTACGATGCCAACTGCCAGAAAGAACGCGAAGCCTTCCGGATCGCCGCCGACAAGATCGCCTCCCGCGGCCTGGATATGCGTCTGGTCAGTGCGGAGTACACCTTTGACAACCGCAAAATCGTCTTTTTTTTCACAGCGGATGGACGAGTCGATTTCCGCGAACTGGTCAAAGACCTCGCAGCGATTTTCCGCACCCGGATCGAACTGCGCCAGATTGGAGTGCGCGATGAAGCGCGGATGGTCGGTGGCCTCGGGATTTGCGGCCGTGTCTTGTGCTGCTGCTCTTTCCTGACCGATTTTGTGCCTGTATCGATTAAAATGGCCAAGGAGCAAAGCTTGTCCATGAATCCGGCCAAGATATCAGGCGCCTGCGGGCGTTTGATGTGCTGTCTGAAATACGAACAGGATGCCTACGAAGATGCCCATGCCCGGATGCCGCGGCCTGGCCACCAGGTCAAGACTGCAGAAGGCCTGGGTGTCGTCGAAGGCATCAACCTGCTCAAGGAGACTGTTACTGTGCGCCTTGACCGTGGCGGTGAAGCAGACCTGATCACTTTGCCCAATTCCGAAGTGGAGATCGTCGGTGGCAAGCCGAACAAAAAGTGCGGTGGATGTGGCAACAAAGGCAAATCCCCAGCCACACAATCGCGCGCTTCAGCGGCTGAAGGCTAGGCAGCCATCACATGCCTGCATCTGAAAATCCCTGCCTTATACTTGCCGTATCCCCCTCAGGGTGCTAAAATCGTGTTCGAATGGGAGGTGTTCAACCATGGCTTATATAATTTCTGACGCTTGTATTTCCTGTGGCGCTTGTGAAGGCGAGTGCCCGACCGGTGCAATTTCTGCTGGCGCCAGCCAGTACGTGATCGACGCAGAAACCTGCATCGACTGCGGCGCCTGCGAATCTTCATGCCCCGTTTCAGCCATTTCTGCAGGCTGATCCAGATCCGGAATGCCCCGGCAAATGAGGGAAGGCCTAGTGCTTTCCCTTTTTGTTTTCATGGGACGGTAGATAAGTGAATGACCCTATTCTTGCCGATGATGAGACTTTGGAAGATCTGCAGCGCGATGGCCTGAGGCTGATTCAAAAAATCAATGGGTTCCGGTTCGGCGAAGATTCAGTCTTCCTGGCCGCTTTTGCCTCTGATCTTGTCAAACTGAAAAAACAGGTGCGGGCTGCTGATCTGGGTGCTGGCAGTGGCGCAGTCAGTGTCTTGCTGGCAGGACGGCTGCCTCAGGCCCGGCTGACTGCGATTGAAATCAGCACCCGGCCCTGTGCGGTTCTCCAGCGCAATTTTATTATGAACCAGCTGGACTCCCGTTGCACGGCCATGCTTGGGGACGTTCGGGACCAGACTTTGCTCCCCAGAGCAAGCCTCGATCTGGTGGTCAGTAACCCACCCTACCGTGACCCCGGGCGTCATCTGTCGCCAGCCCGGCTGCCAGACGACCCTGCCCTGGCGCAAGAATGGCGAGTTGCCGTCGAGACGACGACATTGTCCCTGGATGACCTGATGCACTCTGCAGCTTACTGGCTCAAGCCAGGCGGTCTGATTGCTCTCGTCCAGCGCCCTGTCAATCTCCCGGACATCCTTACTGCCATGCGCCAGACCCGGATCGAACCGGTCGCCCTGCGCGCGATCGTCCCTTTGCCCGGTCGAGCGCCGACCAGCGTGCTGGTCGCAGGCCGCTTGCATGGCCGCCCGGGATCCTTTCGCTTGTTGCCAGACCTCAGCGTCAATGAATCTCCCGGCCAGCCCAGCCCGGAAACGCGCAAAATCTATGGAGAAAAAACCCATGATGCAAACAACGTCTGAATCAGCCAGCACTCTTCCCCGCGGCACCCTGATTCTCGTCGGTACACCGATAGGCAATCTGGGAGATCTGTCGCGCCGGGTCATCGAAGTGCTGGCCCAAGTTGACCTGATTGCGGCCGAGGACACGCGGCGGACTCGGCAATTGCTGTCCTATCTTGGCCTGCACCAGCCCTTGACCAGCTACCATGAACATAACCAGGCCGGCAAAGGTCAGGAACTGATCGAGAAATTGCGCTCGGGGCAGTCCATTGCCCTGGTATCAGACGCAGGCATGCCCTGCATCAGTGACCCCGGCGCTCGTCTGGTCGCCGAATGTGTGGCGGCCGATCTGCCTGTGCTGGTGATCCCTGGACCTTCGGCTGCCGTTACCGCACTGGCAGGATCCGGCCTGGAGACCGAGCGGTATGCCTTCGAGGGATTTTTGCCCGCAGATCGCAAGGCCCGCAAAGCTCGTCTGTTGGAACTCCAGAAAGAATTGCGCACCATGGTCCTCTATGAAGCCCCACACCGCCTGAAAAAGACCTTGCAGGAGCTGATTGCGCTCGGATTTGGCGACCGCCTGGTCGCGCTGGGCCGCGAGCTGACCAAGAAGCACGAAGAGTTTCTGCGTGGCACCGTCCAGGGCCTGGCTGACTACTACGATACCAATGAACCACGCGGCGAATTTGTCATTGTCCTCGAAGGGCTGACTGCCCTGGGCAGGCGCTTGCCTGAGCACCCAACTGTGACAGGTCGCTGTGGATCAGACAACACCCCAAGTGATGGCGCGGCACCTGCTGTTGACCTGCTCAAACAGTTGCTTGGACAGGGTTTGTCCGTCAGGGAAGCCGCCCGTGAAGCTGCAACCCAGACCGGTGGCAAGAGAAATGAGCTCTACGCGCTGGCCATCCAAATTCAGGAGCATGAACGGGGCGAATCTCAATAAGTAACGTGCTCCGGACCCTGGTCCAGCATCTTTAATAAATTCACAAAGTCCGGCAAAGACGATATAATACCGGAATCAGCCTGACAGGAGGCCTACATGGACAAGACGTTCTACATCACAACCCCGATCTACTATCCGAGTGACAAACTGCACATCGGACATTCATATACGACTGTGGCAGCGGATGCTATGGCTCGCTACAAACGCCTGCAAGGGTTTGATGTCATGTTCCTGACCGGCACGGATGAGCACGGCCAGAAAATCCAGCGCAAGGCCGAGGAGAAGGGGGTCACACCGCAAACATATGTTGACCAGGTCGTTGCCGGGATCAAGGATCTCTGGCAGTTGCTGGACATATCCTATGACCGCTTCATCCGCACCACAGACGAAAAGCATGTCCACGCCATCCAGGTCATTTTTCAGAAACTCTACGACAAAGGCGACATTTACAAAAGCGAATATGAGGGCTGGTATTGTACCCCCTGTGAATCCTTCTGGACCGAAACCCAGCTCGTGGAGCACAAATGCCCGGACTGCCACCGCCCAGTCGAAAAGGCCAAAGAAGAGAGCTATTTTTTCCGCCTCTCCAAGTATCAGGATGCCCTGATCCGGCTCTTCGAAGAGCATCCGGATTTTATCCAGCCGGTGGCCCGCGCCAATGAGATGCTCAACAATTTCCTGCGCCCCGGCCTCGAAGATCTGTGCGTATCCCGGACAACTTTTGACTGGGGCGTACCGGTGCCATTCGATCCCAAGCACGTGGTCTATGTTTGGATCGATGCCCTGTCCAACTACATCACGGCGCTCGGCTACCCATCCCTGACCGGAGACATGGCCCGCTACTGGCCGGCCGATGTCCAGCTGGTCGGCAAGGAGATTGTCCGTTTCCACACAATTATCTGGCCGGCGATGTTGATGGCGCTGGACATTCCCCTGCCCAAGCAGGTCTATGGCCACGGGTGGCTGTTGTTCAAGGACGGCAAGATGTCCAAGTCCAAAGGCAATGTCATCGATCCGGTCGTCCTTTGTGAAAAGTATGGCGTCGATGCCGTGCGCTATTTCCTGTTGCGCGAAGTACCCTTTGGCTCCGACGGGATTTTTTCCAATGAAGCCCTGATCAGCCGGATCAATTCCGACCTCGCCAATGACCTGGGCAACCTCGTCAGCCGGACCGCAGCCATGATCAGCAAATATTTTCCCTCCGGGCTGCCTTCTGACCGCCGCGCGGCTCATCCGGACAGCGAGCTGATCGACCTGGTCCGCGAACTGCCGGACAAAGTCGAAACTGCGATGGACCAGCTCCAGTTCAGCACCGCGCTGGCTGAAATCTGGAAAGTCGTCGGCCGCAGCAACAAGTACATCGATGAAACAGCCCCTTGGCTTCTGGCTAAAAGCGAGAGTGACGCCAATCGCCTGGCAGCTGTCCTGTACAACCTCGCGGAGACGATCCGTGTTGTCTCGATCCTGATCCAGCCTTTCCTGACCCACACCTCCGCTAAGATTTGGGCCGCCCTGGCAATTCCCGCGGGTGAACAGACAGCCTGGGAATCTGCCCGGACCTATGGCCTATATCAGGCACAGGGGCCGCTGCCCAAGACTGATCCGATCTTCCCGCGCATCGACCTCGCTCAGGAAATTGCAGCACTCGACGCCATGCTCCAGGCCCCTGTGCCTGAGGCCCCTGTGACCAATGCTGCTCCGGAAGGAGTCGCCCTGATCGAGTTTGACGATTTCCTCAAAGTCAATCTCAAGGTCGGCACGGTGAAATCCTGCGAGAAAGTCGCTGGTTCGGATAAACTGCTCTGCTCCCAGATCGATATGGGCAATGAAGTCCGCCAGATCGTTTCCGGCATCGCCCAATCGTATGCCCCGGAAGACATGGTCGGCAAGCAGGTCATTGTCGTCACCAACCTCAAGCCGAGGAAGATCCGCAGCATCATGTCCCACGGCATGATCCTCTGTGCGACGACCGATGGTGGCTACAAAGTCCTCACCGTGGATGCACCTGTCCCGTCCGGCTCAGAAGTCGGCTGACATGGCCAGTTTTCAACAGCCCACGGGCAGTTCTCAACAAACCGAAGCTGATCAGCACCTGCTCCTGGAGTGGATTGATTCACACGCCCATTTACAGAGCAATCCCTATACCCAAGATCTCGCCGAGGTCCTGGCGCGCAGCCGCACCGCCGGGGTACAGACCGTGCTGCTGCCTGGCACCGATCTGGAAGACTCCCAGACCGCAATCGACCTGGCCCTGCGCTATCCAGGCCAGGGGCTGGTAGCCTCAGTGGGTGTCCATCCGCACGATGCCAAATCCCTGACCCCAGATGGCCTCCGGCAGCTGCGCCAGCTGGCCATCCAGCATCGGGGTCATCCTGTCGTGGCCATTGGCGAGATCGGACTCGATTATCACTATGATTTCTCCCCGCGCGATGTCCAACGTGACGTGTTCCGCTCCCAGCTTGAACTAGCCCAGGAATTGGACCTGCCGGTGATCATCCATGACCGCGAAGCAACGGCTGATTGCCTGGCGGTCATCGCCGAGGTGGCCGCCAGGCAGCCTCTGCGTGAAGTCCCCGGTGTCTTTCATTGCTATTCCGGAAGCATTGAAACTGCGGCCATTCTGCTGAAAAATGGCTTTTATCTTGGCTTTGATGGCCCGATCACCTTCAAGAATGCGCGCAAGGCGCTGGAGGTGATCGCAGCCTGCCCACATGACCGACTGGTCCTCGAGACTGACAGCCCTTACTTGACCCCTATCCCGTATCGCGGCCATCGCAACACTCCGGAATACATCCCCTTGATTGGCGCCAAAATCGCCGATATCTGGGGCTGTGACCTCGCAGCAGTGGCCGCCCAGACTACAGCCAATGCCAGGAAACTGTTTGGCCTGGGCCTGAGCCTCCCCTGAAATCCCTTGTTGACAAGGCAGGTGTGATCTGGTATCCTCTGTCTTGCGCTCGAAGCAGTGCACCGCTCGGGAGCTTAGCTCAGCTGGGAGAGCATCTGCCTTACAAGCAGAGGGTCACAGGTTCGAGCCCTGTAGTTCCCACCAATTCCATACACGGCGCAGTAGTTCAGTCGGTTAGAATGCCAGCCTGTCACGCTGGAGGTCGAGGGTTCGAGCCCCTTCTGCGTCGCCAAACAACCGGTCCGCAAGGACCGGTTGTACTTTGCCCAGATAGCTCAGTCGGTAGAGCAGGGGACTGAAAATCCCCGTGTCGCTGGTTCGATTCCGGCTCTGGGCACCACGAAAACCGTTGAGGCTGTAAGCTTTAGCGGTTTTTTGTTGTGCGAAAACATGATCAAGAGGGTACCGTCATCTTCAATTTTGATAGTGTTATACATCAAAGCCTCTAAGGCCTGTTCCATCAAGACCTCTTCGCGCAGTTCTCATGTATCGGCCAACGTTTGGGATGCCTTAACAACTATATGCAGCACCTTCATGGGGGAGACGAGATAGTCAATATCCTTCAGAAGATACTTGTACCGACATAATTCATAACAAACCAAACTAAAACGATATGATAGCCTGTATTCCTGACCAAATTTGTTAGAATTATAGAAGTGAGTGAGCAGTGAAACAGAGAATTCTATTATGAGTAACGAGCCAGAGAACACCACGCCTGAGAAGTGGGTCAACCTTGAAGATATCGCCATCCACCTCAGCATGAGTGAGGACACCGTGCGGACTTGGGTCAAAGAAGGCAAGCTGCCGTTCTATCGTGTCGGCAAACGCTACAAGTTCAAAATCTCAGAAGTAGATGAATGGATAAAAACCGGCAAGATAAAAGATTGAACCTCAATGAAAGCCTAAGGAGCCAACCATATGCAGATGCCAGAGATGCTCGACAATGTGAGCAGAACCGTCAAGGACGATTTGGCGGTGACAATATCCAAGGGTGACAAGCTGTCCGTTGCGGCGGCATGTTTTTCCATATACGCATACCAAGCCCTCAAGAAACAGCTTGACGGTATTGCAGAGTTGCGCTTTATTTTCACCTCTCCGACATTCCTGCAGGAGAGGGCTCCCAAAGCAAAGCGGGAATTCTACATACCCCGCCTCGACCGCGAACGTGCGCTCTACGGCACGGAATATGAGGTAAAACTTCGCAATGAACTGACCCAGAAAGCAATCGCTCGCGAGTGCGCCGATTGGATTCGCAAGAAAGTGCAGTTTCGTTCCAACCTGACGGGCGGCAATATCAGCGGGTTTATGAATGTTGTTGGTACGGAAGTTACGACCTATATGCCGCTAAACGGATTTACCACATCGGATATCGGCTGTGAACGGGGAAACAATATCATCAACCCGGTCAATAAGCTGTTCGCACCGCTTTCGGGCGAATACATTCGTATGTTCGACCAGATATGGAATGACAAGACCCTGATGCAGGACGTCACCGGACAGGTCATTGACGGCATTACGGCGGCCTACAACGAAAACGCCCCGGAGTTTATCTACTTCATGGCGATATATAACATCTTCAACGAGTTCTTGGAAGACATCTCCGAGGACGTTCTGCCCAATGAGGCGACCGGCTTCAAAGAGAGCAAGATTTGGAGTATGCTCTACACCTTCCAGAAGGACGCCGTCCTCGCCATCATCAACAAATTGGAAACGTTCAACGGGTGTATCCTTGCAGACAGCGTCGGTCTCGGCAAAACTTTCACCGCTCTCGCTGTCATTAAGTATTACGAGAACCGTAACCGCTCCGTGCTTGTCCTCTGTCCAAAGAAGCTGTCCGATAACTGGAACACTTTCAAAGATAATTATGTGAATAACCCCATAGCCTCTGACCGCTTACGTTATGATGTGCTGTTTCACACCGACCTTTCGAGAGAACACGGGAAGTCAAACGGGCTTGATTTGGACAGGCTTAACTGGGGCAACTACGATCTTGTGGTCATAGATGAAAGCCACAATTTCAGAAATGGCGGCGAGATCTACGGAGATGACCGCCGCGAAAACCGTTACCTTCGTTTGATGAACCGCGTGATTCGCGCGGGCGTGAAGACGAAGGTGCTCATGCTTTCGGCGACTCCTGTGAACAACCGTTTCATCGACTTGCGGAATCAGCTTGAACTCGCCTATGAAGGCAACCCGGCTCTTATCAATGAGAGGCTGGGGACGCAGCATACCATAGACGAGATATTCCGTAACGCCCAGAAGGTATTCAACCAGTGGAATAAGCAGGAAGATGGCGAACGGACGACGGACTCGCTGCTCAAATCACTTGACTTTGACTTTTTTGAGGTGCTTGACAGCGTGACGATAGCCCGCTCCCGCAAGCACATTGAAAAATACTACAATATGAGTGAAATCGGCTCGTTCCCGGAACGGCTGAAGCCCATCTCCCTGCGCCCTCGTTTGACTGATTTGGAGAGTGCGATAAACTATGCCGAAATTTATGACCAGCTCATGCGGCTGAACCTTTCTGTCTATATTCCAACCGATTTCATCTTCCCAAGCCAGCTCGCCAAGTATGTGGACACGTCGCGGAACATCAACCGCGCCGGGCGTGAGATGGGCATACGCCGTCTGATGAGCATCAATCTTTTGAAACGGCTCGAAAGCTCCGTGGAGTCCTTCCGCCTCACGGTCGGCCGGGTCAAGAAGCTGATTGATGATACAATCGCCGAGATTGACGCATTTGCGAGCGGTGGCGGGTCGGTTATTGACGGACGCGAACTGGCGGGAGACGAAGCGGATTTTGACGATGACGACCGCAACACGGATTATTTCGCCTCCGAGCACAGAATCAGGATTGATCTTGCTGATATGGACTATAAATCTTGGCGGGACAGGCTCTCGGAAGACGCCGAAACGCTTGAACTGCTGAAAATGCTGATAGACGACATCACGCCGGAACACGACATTAAACTCCAAACTCTCTTTGACTTAATTGATGAAAAGCTGAAAAACCCGATCAATCCGGGCAACCGCAAAATCCTCATCTTTTCCGCGTTCTCGGATACGGTGGAGTACCTTTATCACCATGTAAGTGCATTTGTAAAGTCTCGCTTCGGACTTGATTCGGCAATGGTCACCGGCAGTGTGGACGGCAAGACGACGATCAAGGGCCAGCGGGCTTCAATGAACGAAGTGCTGACCCTGTTCTCGCCGCTTTCAAAGGACAAGACCCTGTTAATGCCGGGCAATCGGAACGACATCTCTGTCCTGATTGCCACGGATTGCATTTCCGAAGGCCAGAACCTTCAAGACTGCGACTATTGCGTCAACTATGATATCCATTGGAATCCCGTGCGGATTATCCAGCGTTTCGGGCGCATCGACCGAATCGGCAGCCGCAACGCCGTCATTCAGCTTGTGAATTTCTGGCCGGACGTGGATTTGGACGAGTACCTCTCCCTCAAAGGGCGTGTTGAAACGAGGATGCGTATTTCCGTCATGACCGCCACGGGTGACGACGACCTGATCAACGCCGAGGAAAAGGGCGACCTCGAATACCGCAAGGCGCAGCTAAAGCGGCTTCAGGAGGAAGTCGTGGACATTGAGGATATGCAGTCGGGTATTTCCATTATGGATTTGGGGCTGAACGAGTTCCGGCTCGACCTGCTTGAATATGTAAAGAGCCACGGAGATATGGACACTGTTCCGTTCGGACTTCACGCCGTCGTTCCCGCCGCGGAGGATTGCCCGCCGGGCGTGGTGTTCGTGCTAAAGAACCGCAATAACAGCGTGAACATCGACAGGCAGAATCGCCTGCATCCGTTTTATATGGTGTATGTGGGAACGGACGGATCGGTGGTATGCGATCATCTCTCGCCCAAGGAACTGCTCGATAAAATCCGCTCTCTGTGCAAGGGCAAGGATGCGCCTGTAATGGATGTGTGCCGAGAATTTAACATTGAGACAAAAGACGGCAAGGATATGCGACCTGTGTCCACCTTGCTTACTGATGCGATTAACTCCATTGTTGAAGTTAAAGCGGAAAGCGACATTGACAGCTTGTTCAGTCCGGGCGGCACGACCGCTCTCGACAACCGCATTGACGGGCTAGATGACTTCGAGTTGATCTGCTTCCTTGTAGTGAGGTAGCGTATGTTAGGATTACCACGTTCCACTGAGGTGAACCGCCGCGTGGCGAAAGAGAAACTTTATGCCAACGCGGCCCTGCCCGCTTCGGCGCGAGGTGCGATAAAAGACCAGATAGAATCGGTCGTCTGGCGCAACAAGCTGGCTGACAGCACGGTGGGCGTTGCCGCTGGAGAAACCGTAAAAGAAATTCAGGTGTTCGAGGTCGCTTTAAGACAGCGCGGGCTTGATAAGAACGTTCTCCCCGCCATCGCCAAGGCGATCCCGTACAAAATCTTGTTTGTTCTTACATTTGGCGACGAGGCGCAGGCGTGGATGGAAGCCTCTGGCACGTTTTACAACACGGGCTGGTTTTCGCTTGTCGG
>DIFN01000067.1 GCA_002419145.1 Mageeibacillus sp. UBA5747
GCTTCGCCGATCACAAGATCTTCTGGTGTGGTCATTTTGATGTTGGTGTAGTCACCTGCCACCAGCCAGGTGGGCTGGCCGACTGCTTCCATGGCTGCCAGGTCATCCGTGACCTGACGGCCATCTTTTTCGAGCTGCTCATAGGCGGACAGCAGCTGGGTGAAAAAGGCTCCTTGGGGCGTCTGCATGGCCCAGAGCCGGCTGCGATCCAGAGTCTGTTCAATCTTGCCATCCAGACTGACAACCTTGATCGTGTCTTTGATCGGAACAGCAGCGCCACAGGCACCACCCTGCTCAACAATAGCAGCGATGCAGCGATCCAGGATTGCACCCGTGACAAAACAGCGCGCCCCATCATGGACAAGAACCATGCCTGCTGCTGCATCTGGCCGCATGGTCTGGAGCTGGCGCAAGCCAGAAAGCACCGATGCCTGACGGGTTTCACCGCCATCGGCCAGAGCGATCAGCTTGCGCAGGTCAAAACGCTGGATCAACAGGGCCATCGCTTCACTTTCTTCTGCAGCCGTTACGACCACGTACCCCATCACTTGGCTGTTCATCTCAAAAGCCAGCAAGGTCCGGATGATCAGAGGCAAGCCACCGACTTCGAGAAATTGCTTGTTATGGCCGGCTCCCATTCGGCTGCCACTGCCAGCGGCTGGAATGACTGCAAAAACGGGAACGTGTTGAGCAGATGTCGGAGTTTCTAAGGTACGTCCGGTCATAGGGGTGTGCCTCCATCATTCAAACAAAATATCGAGTGCTTCCGTCATCCGGTCGATGTAATAGATCTCGCACGAATCAGGCAGTTTGGCTTTGGCCAGGGCGGTTCGGCCACTAGCCGGGACCAGGAAATTATCAAATCCTAGCCGGCTGGCCTCGGAAATCCGGCGGTCGAGCTGGCTGACTGCCCGCACTTCGCCCGCCAGGCCGATCTCACCCAGGATGATTGTCTGCGCTTTGACTGGCCGGTTCTTGACGCTCGAGATGACCGCACTGACGATGGCCAAATCAGCTGCGGTCTCAGCAATTTTCAGGCCACCGACGACATTGATGTAGGCATCGAGATTGTTAAGTCCCAGGCCAAGCTTTTTCTCGACGACGGCCAGCAGCATGGAGAGACGGTTGCGCTCAATACCCTGGGCCATGCGCAGGGGCGTCGCATAGGTGGTCGCATTGAGCAGTGCCTGCAGTTCGACCAAAAGCGGTCGTGTACCTTCGAGACAAGCGGTGATCACCGATCCGGGTACGGACAGGGGACGGCCATTGAGCAGGGCTTGCGAGGCATTGGCCACACAGGTCAGGCCGGTATCGCTCATTTCAAACAGTCCCAGCTCATCCGTCGCACCGAAGCGGTTCTTGACCGCGCGCAGCATGCGGATGTCCTGGTGGCGTTCCCCTTCAAAGTACAAGACCGTGTCCACCATATGCTCAAGCACGCGAGGCCCAGCGATCGCGCCATCTTTGGTGACGTGGCCGACCAGAACAATCGTGATGCCCAGGTTCTTGGCCAAGCGCAAAAGACCGGCCGCAGCTTCACGGACCTGACTGACACTGCCGGGCGCGGAGCTGATCTCCTCCACATACAGGGTCTGGATCGAATCGACGATCGCCAGTTGGGGACGATTCTTTTCCAGCGCCGCGGCAACGGTTTCAAAATCTGTTGCAGCGAGCAGCTGAACCCGGTCGGCTGGTGTGCCCAGACGGTCGGCACGCAGTCTTATCTGCTCAGGCGATTCTTCGCCGGAAATGTAGAGCGTCTTCGTTTCTGCAGGGAGAAGTCCGAGGACCTGCAAGAGCAAAGTCGATTTGCCAATGCCCGGGTCCCCGCCCAAAAGGATCAGGGAACCACGGACAAAACCGCCGCCCAGGACCCGGTCGAGTTCGGAAAGACCGCTGGAGAGGCGGGTCTTACGGTCGGCGACGACCTGGCCAAGATTGATTACGTCTGTTTTGCCAGACAAAGCGGAATGCGCTGTGCTGTCATCACCGAGCCAGCTGGTGCGCCGTGACGGTTTCGTCGTAGGAGAACCTGTGACAACTCGCTCCTCGACCAGTGTATTCCAGGCACCACAACCGGGACATTTGCCCAGCCAGCCACTCGTTTCGTGGCCGCATTCCGTACAAAAAAAGCGGGTCTTGGCTTTGGTCATCGGGGGATCTCCTTTACGGGTCTAGAGTATTTTCATTATAATGGTTATGCACTCGGATAGAAAACCCATCAAGGAGGATCCACCTTATGGAACGTCTGATCGAACAAGTCCTTATTGCCAACCGCGAACTGCCGGCTCACCAGCTGGTCCTCTATACCTGGGGCAATGTCAGTGCCATCGATCGAGAGCAAGGCCTGATCGCGATCAAGCCGAGCGGCATCCCCTATGAAAAGCTTCTAGCCCGCCACATCGTCGTCCTCGATCTCGAGGGCAAGGTGGTGCGCGGCACGTATCGCCCCAGCAGCGATACCGCTACCCACCTGGCCCTGTACCGCCGCTACCCAGACATTGGCGGCATCGTGCACACACGCTCCCGTTGGGCGACGATCTGGGCCCAGGCCGAACTAGACCTGCCAGCTTATGGCACCAGCCATGCCGACCATTTCTATGGCACGATCCCTTGTACCCGGCCTCTGACCGCCGAAGAAATCCATACCGACTACGAAAGCAATATTGGCAAGGTCATTCTCGAGACCTTTGATGAGCGCCAGCTCGACCCGACCACTGTTCCCGCAGTTCTGGTCGCTGATCATGGCCCCTATTCCTGGGGCCGCGACGCCGATGAGGCAGTCGTCAATGCCGTCGTCCTCGAAGAATGTGCTATGATGGCCTGGCATACCCGTATGATCCAGCCGGAAGTCCAACCGATTCTGGGCGACCTTTTGGACAAACATTACTTGAGAAAACATGGCAAAACTGCCTATTACGGCCAAAAACAGAAAGGCTGACCCTATGAATCCTGCCCAAACGAAGATTCCGACACCTTGGACGGCCCATTACGACCCCTGGTTCAAGCCCCATCTGGACTATCCGGACCTGACCTTGTATGAGCTATTCCTCAAGGCGGCCAACCGCTTCCCGGATTATCCAGCCCTGACTTATTTTGGCCGGAGCTTCTCGTATCTGGCCGTGCATGAGAAAGTTGAAGAAGCAGCCGAAGCCCTGACGGTCCTGGGTTTCAAGCCCGGTCAGGTTGCCACGATCTGCCTGCCCAATGTGCCCCAGGCTGTCGTGATTTTCTATGCGATCAACCGTCTGGGTGGAATCTGCAACATGGTCCACCCCCTCTCGCCGCCGGAGGAATTGCAGCACTTCCTGCGCACCGCAGAATCAGATTATCTGATCATTCTCGACGCCTTGCTGCCCAAGCATCTCAACATGCTGTCCCAGGTGGGCCTGCGCAAAGTCATTGCCTGCTCGGTAGCCGATGACATGAAACCGCTGAATCGTGTACTTTTCAAACTGACTAAGGGACGCAAGATCAAACCGGTCCCCGGCGACTCGACGTATATCCAATGGCAGGACTTCCTTGCTCTCGGCCAGCGTGACCCCTCTCAAGTCTTTGCCGACCGCAAACCGTATGAACGCATGATCGACCCCAAAGCCTGCGCTGTCTACCTCCACAGCGGGGGCACCACTGGAGAGCCGAAGACGATCATGCTCTCCTCATTCAATTTCAATGCCCTGGCGATCCAAGGCCCCCAGATCAGCGGCCAGGCCAATGATGACCGGTTTGATCCCAAGGGCTTGGCGATGGTTATGATCCTGCCAATGTTTCATGGCTTTGGCCTCTGCATGGGCATGCACACGATGCTGGCCAATGGCATACGCTGCATCCTGGTGCCGCAATTCTCGCCTGACATCCTGGCTCAAGTCATTTTACAGGAAAAACCCAGCTTTATTGCAGCTGTCCCGACCTTGTATGAAGGGATACTCAGAAACCACCACCTGAAAAATGCCGACCTGTCCTGCCTGAAAGCGGTCTTCTGTGGGGGTGATACCCTGACGGCTGATCTCAAGAATCGCTTCGATACGTTCATCCAGGCCCGCGGCGCTGCCTGCTCGTTGCGCGAAGGCTATGGCCTGACCGAGACGGTCACGGTTTGTGCTGTCAATCCCCAGCTCCAAGCCCGGGCCGAAACAGTCGGCTTGCCCTTGTCCGATGTCCTGATGAAAGTCATCGATCCCCAGACTCTGGCCACCGTCCCCAACGGGCAGGACGGTGAATTTTGTATCCACGCTCCGACCCGGATGATCGGCTACCTCCATGATGAGGCCGCCACTGCCCAGACGATCCGCATCCATGCCGACGGCCTCGACTGGGTCCATACCGGCGACTATGGTTTTATGGACGATGACGGTTATTTTCATTTCAAACAGCGCATTAAACGCATCCTCAAAGTCTCCGGTGTGCCGGTCTTCCCATCCCAGGTCGAAGACGTCATCTCCAGTGTGCCCGGTGTCCGCCTGGCCTGCGCCATCGGAATCCCACACCCCTACAAGATGCAGATCGTCAAAGCCTTCGTTGTGCCGGAACATTCTCATGCCGACACGGAGCAGCTGCGCACCCAGATCCTGCAAAAATGCGAGCAAGCCCTGATCCCCTACGCCATCCCTAAGGAATTTGAGTTCCGTGATGACCTGCCGCGCACCAAGGTGGGCAAGATCGATTTTATCGAGCTCGAGCGTCAGGAACTGGCGAAAATGGAAGCTGCCAAAGGCTCGGAAAACAAGGTTTGAAGCTGGTTAGAGTGATTTTTGTCAAGTTTAGCAGCAACACCATCCCGGCAGTGGAATGAGCGCTGAACCGGCACGAAATGGGCCCCGAATCGAACCGAACCGGCACGGAATGACCCCATCAAGCCGGTTGACAGTCTCCTGCCAGCCCCCTATAATAGCCATGTTACCCATCTCGGGGATATAGCTCAGCTGGGAGAGCGCCGCGTTCGCAATGCGGAGGCCAGGGGTTCGATCCCCCTTATCTCCACCACAAATTGTCTGAAAAGTTAGACACGAAGCGAAAAAGCACTGAAAATCAGTGCTTTTTTCGCGTTTTCCGATGGTCTTTTCTATCCCTCGGCAGAGCAGATATCTTGCATCGTGGTACCATTTGACGGTCCCAAATCGGTGTTCCGCCAGGCACATTCGTTTTTTGAGAATTGCATTGTCACTGCGGATGCAGATCTGGACTTTCTTTTTCACCAGATCTTGGCGATCCAGCGTGTGATTGAATGAACTAATCACACCTTTTCGGATATTCAGGTATATTGATCGATCTCCACTGCCAGCTTAGTGTTCAGTGACTCGAACAGCTCGACCTGTTTCTTGCGGCAGTTACATATCATCCACACATCGCGTCTCTTATCAGCCTTGACCATGCGGGCATCAAAAAGGCAGTCCTGAGCACTTTTGCCCTTTACAGCCTTAGCAGCATCCTAGATTCCTGAAACATGTAACGAGGGCGGATTGACGCCCATCAACGTGAACAGCTCGATCTGCTTTTTAGTCATCTCGCCCCACCGTTTGACCTTGCCTTTCTGCTCAAAACATTCGATGACATCAAACTCGTCCAGCAGCCCCTGTAGGGTGTACTTCTTGAACAGGTCTGCATCCTGCATCTTTTTCTTGATATAGGAAAGGTAGATCAGTGCGATAAACTCTACAAACATCTTGCCATCGAGACTTTGTTCGGAAGAAACCAAGGTCCTGCGCAGATTGAGCCGCTCCTTGAGGTTGCCAAATGCCTTTTCCACCAGGTCCTTGTTTCGATAGATCTCCAGGGCACGAATAGGATCCTTGATGTCATTGCTGATTAAGGCGAAATATCCGTAATTTTTTTTAGCCTCATCAATGGCTTCTTGTTTGGGGGTGATCTTGATACCACGGACTGGCGTCTTTGTGACTTCAAAGTACTTCTTGTAGTCCTCGTCGTGCTCAGGCTTGGGTTTGCCACTTTCCAGCTCCTGCTGCAAGTTAATCAGCAACAAGTTGTGCTTCTTTTCATCCTCGACCGCCTTTTCGCTATTGAAAAACAAATGAAGGTACATCCTTCGTTCCTGCTTGATCGGGTCTCCCTTGTTCGGCCGTTCCTGCTTGTATCTCCAAATGATGCTTGACGTTTGGGCGTACAGCTCATATCGCTGGTCATAGTTTTCCCAGTTGCGAATCGTTGCCCGGACTTTATTCAGTTCCTGTTTGACATAAGTCAAATTCAGCTTGGTCGCCATAATGAACTTCAAATGGTCCCGGAACAGGGCATTGACGTTCTCTTCGCTGTAAAATCCCCGATCCATGACCAGCTTGATCTTCTGGCAGCCCAGATAATCCAGATCAGCCAGCAGGTTGCGGACGGTTTTGACATCCGGGATATTGCCAGCCAGCTTGCGATAGTAGAAGGGCAGCCCGGACTCCTGTCCATACAAAAGTGCCAAATTGATCTGGGCCAGCGGGTCATGTTCTTTGTTCAAACCATACTTGAACTGAGCCAGTGTGTTGGAATAGCTCGAAATGGAGGTGATGTCATACGCCCAATATTCTTTCTCAACCCGGCGCTTGCCTTGCCGCTCAAAAAATTGAGTGCGCTTTTCTTCGGTGATCGAGGCGAACAATTCGCTGCTTCTCTGCGATGGGATATCCCGTCCGAACGGGTGCTTGTGCAGCGCAGCCCACTTGGGAAACCGGCTCAACGGATTGTTGTCTTCCAGAATAAGGTAATAGGCAATGGACAAAACCTGTCGATAGAATTCTGGAAAGCAATGCTTAAGATCGGTTGTAATTCCCAAATTCTTACCAATCTCGTCAAACAGATGCGTGGCTCCGCCGAAAAATCCGGCCGTCTGAGTGGTCGGCACCGGTCCGGGTTTTGTCGAGGTGTCAGGAATGAAAGCCTTGGGTTTGGTCTTGCGAGTGGGAATGACATTTCCGGTCTCAGGGTCAACTTTTCCAATGCAAACCCGCCTGGCCCGGGACTGCTGCTTGGCCTTGTCCCAGTAGGAAACGGATTCATAAACGTAGGTGATACCGGTAGTCTTATTGGTCTGCCTCACAGTAGCCGCCATCTTTCGTTCCTCCGGAATCTCGTTATTCTATTGTATCTTGTAACGAGGTCTGGTTAAGTAAAAAACGGCTCTAAGCGCTGCTATTACTGGGTTTTAGGGTTAAAGTATCGTTACATTTATCTGGAATCTAGGTTATCTGCAGCAGAACAATCAGACTGTCCCAGGCTGGGACAACAGACCAACAGATAAACCGACAACATTTATGTTGGCAGCAGTCTTTTTGGGCATCCAGGTCATGCTGCTGAAAAAAAACAGCGATTCTTTCTGAAAAGCCCTCAGAGAGGCATTTGGCGCTTCTTGCCGCGCTCGGGCTGGATACTTCCGTCTTTCTAGACCCTGGCGGTCGATGTACGCCGATAATTCCTCTCAAATCGGGTTCTTAGGGGTGAGGAATGTGGGGTACAAGATTTGATCCGAGCATACACTGTCGTGATTGATCAATATTGCTAGCAATTCCAACTACACTGCAACAAAAGTCCCCCTAAGTTCCGCATGGAGGAGACTATTCTTGATCAGGTATGTCTGCATCGCATCTATGATCCGTTCTGGCCGGTTTTCACGATTGCGGCCATATTTTTGAGGAACTCCTTGTGACGTTACGAATGCTGCTGTGTAGTATCGGTCAGGATTCACTTCTTCATTGCCAATAAAAAGTTTTTGGATACGGTGTCCCGGTGGATTCTCTATCTTGAAGTAGAGGTTAAGGCCAAGGCAGCGTTTAACATATCCTCCCATCTGCGAGTACGGATCACACGAAAACGTTCTTTCGAGGTTTTCCTCCAACATAACCAACAGTTCTTGTCCTGTCAGTTCTAGGGTTGAGACCGGCGGATTCATGGGGATTATGTTGTACAGGTCATTCAACGTGATCTCCCCAGGAATTATCGGTGCACCATAACGCCAACCATTCGAGAACGCTAATTGCGCACCGGTGTTTTCGAGTAAAACCTGCAAGAGAAAATTGTCCATCGTCGTTTCCAGTGTGGTGGCCCGATTGAGCGCTGTCGCCGTTCTCCCCACAACCGTCGACAATTCCTTTTCATAGGGCGCGAGCACCTGGCGTATGACATCCTCCACTTCGGGATCGGGAGAAATATTGGCTTCAACCTCAATCAAGCGGTGCCGATAATCAACGATCTGGCTACCCTCCAATTCCAGGTCCAAGTGCCCTAGGAAGGATCCGTGGCAGCCCGATTGTATGACCAGTGTCTTCCCTTGGAGGACCAAATGATCAAGTCGGTTATGGGTATGGCCACTCAGACAAATATCAATACCTGAAACATCCGAAATAAGCTTCATATCCTGGGGAAAACCCAGATGCGAGACAAGAATGATCAGGTCTGCCTTCTCCTGATTGCGCAGAACATCAATGATTGGAGGGAGTTCTTTGATGCCCAAGGTGAATTCTAGTCCTTCGCTGTAAGAAGGTGGCATGGTCTTGTCAATAATGTTTGAAGCGGCACCCACCAGACCAATCCTTAGCCCACCGATCTCTTTGACAATATATGGGGGAAAAATCAATCCCCTTGTCGTTTGATCATAAATATTGAGCGCGAGCATTGGATAACCAAGCTCAGCAGCACGTTGCTTGAAGATCTTGGGACCGTACGCAAATTCCCAATGAGCAGTCATCGCGTCGAGACCTAATGAGTTTAAAACAGGGATCATCGCTTCGCCTTGCGTCTTCAGTGCAGGATATGTACCGTGGATTGTATCCCCGCAATCACAAAACAAAACACGTCCCCGATGTTCAGCCCGAAGTTGCTTAACAATGGTGGCTATGCGGGCATATCCTCCTGCAGGTCGATATACTGCCCGTCCACCCTGCCAGAACAGTTCCTGATGCAGATCAAAATAGGCGTGACTGTCGTTCATTTGAATGATGTTCAATGATGTTTTACTTTCCATGATCTTTCCCCTTACTGAAGAGTAATCCAAAACACCAGAGCAGCGATAATCAGCAGAACTGCAGTTATTAATATCATTGCGCCCAACGAATTCTTCGAGAGGCCCTTTTGCGAAAGTCTCTTTCTGTACGGTGATAACTGATGAGCGCATAAACAAAGATGCTTGCTCCCCAAATTACGAGCAATCCGCCAATCACATACGAAACTACCTTGTGTATAGAGCTGCTATAGACGAGAGCACGCACAACTGCCAAGCCACCGCCCAGCGCCGCCAACCCAGTCCGAATCCAAGCAGAGAATGTCCGTTCAGCTGCCAATAGTGTCCGTTCTGAGGCAAGTTCATCGCGGCCTAAATCATCATGCATTCATCTCGCCCTGTAACGATTGTCCTTCTCATAAAACAACATGTAGTCAATATTATTATACACCCCTAACACTAAACTTTCATTCGAATAACAATGCACACCTCTAGATCCCATTGCACACTCCCAGCCCTGTAATCGTTAAACAGTAGGGAGGGAGTGTGCATTTCTATCATTTTGTGGTAGTTTTGCCAACCCTAGTACCATCTATGGATAGAATCGCTTCTGTCAACAGGTGGTATTATTATGCCTGGAAATTGCTCGTATCAGGCGCTTTCGGGGATTTGGTGATAATTAAATGGCTAATAAATATCGGTCCGGAGGCATCG
>DIFN01000080.1:0-218 GCA_002419145.1 Mageeibacillus sp. UBA5747
CGTTCCCGTCCGTCGGCCTGTCGGCCGCCCGGCCGGTCTCGCTGCCGCTTCTCGCAAACGTTTCCAATTTTATACCAATATAAGATCTTCTATTGGTTATGTTTATAGTATGTTTTGATCATAATAGCCAAACAGCAACTGGAATATCCCGCAAAACGGGCATTAAATACTCAAAAAATGCCTGAATGAGCAGATTTGGATTGCATACAATGTCCTTT
>DIFN01000080.1:324-17307 GCA_002419145.1 Mageeibacillus sp. UBA5747
GAGATGGAGGTCTATGACAATCTGACCATCTTGCAGTCCCTGCTGCAGGAAAACGTCAATATTCCGCATTTATGTTATGACATCCGCCTGGACCGGGCCAATGGCAACTGTGGTCTTTGCGTCGTCGAGCTCGGCGAAAAGGGCAAAGAGCGCGATGTCAAGGCTTGCCAGACCCCAATCAAGGATGGCATGGTGATCACCACCAACAGCCTCAAGCTGGAAGGCTACCGCCGGATCCGCCTGGAGCAGTTGCTGAGCGACCACAATGCCGATTGTGTTGCCCCTTGTGTGCAGACCTGTCCGGCCAATATCGACATCCAGGGCTATCTGGCCCAGGTCAGTAATGGCAATTATGAGGCTGCTGTCCGCATCATCAAGGACAAAAACCCCTTCCCGATTGTCTGCGGCCGTGTCTGCCCGCATCCCTGCGAGGCCCAGTGCCGCCGCAGTCTGGTTGACTCACCCGTCGCCATCAATCATGTCAAACGCTTTGCTGCTGACTGGGACATGGCGCGCGAGCAAGCCTGGCTGCCTTCCAAAGCTGATTCGACGGGCAAGAAAATTGCTGTCGTCGGTGCCGGCCCGTCCGGTCTGGCAGCCGCCTACTACAGCGCGATTAATGGCCATGAAGTCACTGTTTTCGAACGCCAGCAGTTTGCCGGCGGCATGATGCGCTATGGCATCCCGGAATACCGCCTGCCCAAGGCCACCTTGGACAAGGAAATTGACATCATGCGTTCGCTCGGGGTCAAGATCGTTACCGGCAAAACCCTCGGCACTCACATCAGTCTCGAAGATTTGCATAAAGATTTTGATGCGGTCTATCTGGCGATCGGTTCCTGGCGCGCCACCCCGATGTCGATTGAAGGTGAAAACCTCGCTGGCGTCATGCTCGGGATCAACTACCTCGAACAAGTCACCCGCGGCCGTGAAATCGTCCTCGGCGACACTGTGATCGTCGGCGGCGGCAACACCGCCATCGATTGTGCCCGTACCGCCCTCCGCAAAGGTGCCAAATCGGTCAAGCTGGTCTATCGTCGCACCCAGGAAGAAATGCCAGCCGAAGCCTACGAAGTCGAAGAAGCCCTGCATGAAGGCGTCGAGATGATCTTTTTAATGGCCCCGACCAAGATCACCGCGGGTGACAATGGCAAGAAAAACCTCGAATGCATCCGCATGCAGCTCGGCGAGCCCGACCGTTCCGGACGTCGTCGCCCGGTTCCGATCGAAGGCAGCGAGACCAGCATCGAAGCCGACACCATCATTGGTGCCATTGGCCAGAGCACCAACACCCAGTTCCTTTACAATGATCTGCCGGTCAAGCTCAACAAATGGGGCGACATCGAAATCAATGGCAAGACCTCACAAACCTCTGAAGATAACATCTTTGCCGGAGGTGACTGCGTCACGGGTCCAGCCACTGTTATTCAGGCAGTCGCTGCCGGCCGCCGCGCTGCGGATGCCATGCACAGCTACCTCAATATCGGTTATGTCCGCGAATCCAATGTCGACTACAGCTGCAGCCGTGGTTCGATGGAAGACCTGCCGCGCTGGGAATTCGAGGAACGGCCGAAATTCCGCCGGGCAGTCATGCCCTCGATTCCGGTCGCGACCAGAAAAGATAATTTTGACGAAGTCGAAATTGGCCTGTCCGAAGAAACTGCTGTTACCGAAGCGCGCCGCTGCCTCAAATGTGGCTGTGCGGAGCGCTATGACTGCAACCTCCGCAATGAGGCCACCAACCATGGCATCGAATATCGCGAGCCTGTGCACGATCGCCCCTATATTCCGATCGTCGAAGATCATCCGTTCATCATCCGTGACCACAACAAGTGCATTTCCTGTGGCCGCTGCATCGCTGCCTGCGCCGAAATTGAAGGACCGGATATTCTGAGCTTCTACATCAAACAAGGCCGCCAGCTGGTCGGCACCAAGAGTGGCCTGCCCCTGGACCAGACCGACTGTGTCAGCTGCGGTCAGTGCGTCAATGCTTGCCCCTGCGGTGCCCTCGACTACAAACGCGAACGCGACCGCGTCTTCCGTGCTATCCACAATCCGAAAAAGACGGTCGTTGCTTTCGTGGCCCCGGCTGTGCGCAGCGTCATTTCCCAACACTATGGCAAACCTTTCAACGAAGCAGCTCCGTTCACAGCCGGCATGCTCAAGAGTCTCGGTTTTGACAAGGTCTTTGACTTCACCTTTGCGGCCGACCTGACGATTGTTGAGGAAACCACCGAGTTCCTCAACCGCATCAACAGTGGCGGCGTGATGCCCCAGTTTACCTCCTGCTGTCCTGGCTGGGTCAATTTTGTCGAGCGGCGTTATCCTGAGCTGATCCCGCACCTGTCAACAGCCAAGAGCCCGCAGCAGATGATGGGAGCTACGGTCAAGAACCACTTTGGCAAGATGGCTGGCATCGACCGCAAGGATCTTTTTGTTGTTTCAGTCGTTCCTTGCCTGGCCAAGAAATATGAGGCAGCCCGGCCTGAATTTGCCGTCGGCAAAAACCGCGATGTCGACGCCATCCTGACCACAACCGAACTGCTGGAGATGAAACACCAGGCCCGCATCGCTGCTTCGGAGATCGTGCCTTGTGAATTTGACGAACCGTATAAACAGGTCACCGGCGCAGGTATCCTGTTCGGCGCATCTGGCGGTGTGGCAGAGGCTGCCTTGCGCATGGCAGTTGAGAAGCTGACCAACAAACCGCTGACCGAACACCTCGATTTCGAGACCATCCGCGGTTTTGAAGGCGTCAAGGAAGCCACCATCGTTGCAGATGGCACGGCTGTCCGTGTCGCGGTCATATCTGGTCTGCACAATGCTGAGCCGATCATCCACAAGATCATCCAGGGCGTCGATGTCGGCTATGACCTGATCGAAGTCATGGCTTGCCCGGGTGGGTGCATTTGCGGCGCCGGCCATCCCGTCCCGGAGAAGATCGACACGCTCGACAATCGCCAGGCTGTCCTGATCAACATTGACAAGACTTCGACCTATAGAAAATCCCAGGAAAATCCCGACATCCTGCGTCTGTACGATGAATTCTATGGTGAACCGAATTCCGAGCTGGCCCATGAGCTGCTGCACACCCATTACCAGACCCGCCTCGGCGACGGTGTCACCAGCATGGTCAGAAACAAGGGCAATTCGGCTTTCATGACCCATGAGCTGACCGTCTGTTTCTGCGATACCTGTGCGGGCAAGGGTTCGCGTGACAAATACAACAGCCTGCTGGCCCAGGTTGCCAAGGACAAAATGGATTCCTTCATCGATGTCAAGGCCATCCGGCTTAAAGGCAATCACCCGACCCAGGACATCTACATGACCCTCGATGGCCTGACAGTTGATGATGCCAAGCTCCAGCATGAACTCCGGAAATTGAAGAAGGAAAAAACCATCGTCCATCAGGTATAATGATTCCGCACAGGGCGCGGGCAGCCTCCAAAGGCAAATCAACCGCGCCCTTCCGAGGGAAGCATGGAGAAACCTGAAACCAGACGTTTTACACCCCATTCATTGACCCTGTCCCTGGCTGCTGTCGTGTTGGTCTACTTTGTACTTAACCGTGCGGCAGACGTTGTGACTTATCTGGAAAAATTTCTCGCTGTGGCCATGCCCCTGCTTGTGGGCATGGCCTTTGCTTATCTTTTAAACCTGCCGATGCGGGCAATTGAGCGATTTATTGGCCGCGGCCGACCGGGCCGCAGCCGACCGGGCCGCTGGCTGCGCCCGGTCAGCTTAGCTCTGACCTTGCTCATGACCCTGCTGATCCTGGCTGCGATTCTGGCTCTGGTTGTGCCACAAGTGATTGCCAGCATTGCCGATCTCTCCAGTCGCTTGCCCAGCCTTCTGGCTGATACTCAAGCTTGGGTCAACCAGACCACAGCTGACAATCCCTGGCTCAATGACTTGGCCAACACCCTCCATCTCAGTTCAGGCGATCTGGTCGACTGGGCCTTGACCTTGTTGCAAGGGCAGGGGGGCAGCTGGCTCAACTCGACCGTCAACTGGCTGGCTTCGGCATTTGGCTGGGTTGTGTCGCTCATCCTGAGTCTGATTTTTGCCACCTATTTGCTGCTGGCCAAGGAAAAGCTGCAGCGGCAGAGCTTAAGATTGCTGGATGCCCTTGTGAGCACCAAGGCCAGCAGTCGGATCCGCTCCGTTCTGGCCTTGACCCATCAGATCTTCAGCGCTTTTTTCGCTGGGCAGTTCCTGGAAGCCATCATTCTGGGCACCATTTTTCTCCTGATTCTGTCAATCTTTCAGTTCCCCTATGCGCTCTTGATTGCGGTCCTGATCGCTGTCATGGCACTGATCCCGATGGTCGGCGCCTACGTGGCGTTTTTCATTGGAACTTTTCTCATTCTCTTGATCAATCCCTGGCAGGCATTGGCGTTTTGTATTCTGTTCCTTGTGATCCAGCAGTTGGAAAACAACCTGATCTATCCGCGCGTGGTTGGCAGTTCGATCGGCCTGCCTGCCATGTGGGTTCTGAGTGCTGTTGTGATCGGCGGCGGCCTGCTGGGTGTGCTGGGCATGATCTTGTTCATTCCACTGACGTCTGTGGCCTACAGTCTGATCCGGGACTGGGTGAAGCAACGGGAAATGATGCGTTTGGCCACACAAAAAAGCGCCACGGCCACCGAAGTGGCACACGGCGCGCAAGATCAGGAATCTGCTGTCTAGTCGATCAGAAGACCAGGATCCCCAAATGCTCGAACAGGATCTTCAGACCAATCAGGACCAGGACACTGCCGCCGGCGATTTCGGCCTTGCTTTTCAGAGCCAGGCCGAAACGGTTGCCGATCACGACACCCAGGAAGGATAGGACCAGCGTCGTAAACCCGATGAAATGGACTGCCGGCAGGATATCAACGGTCAGGAATGCAAAGGTGATTCCGACGGCCAGGGCATCGATGCTGGTCGCGATGGCCAGGACTGTCAGTTCGCGCAGGTCGAGCTTGATTTCGCAATGCGGGTCGTCGTCGTCCTTTTTGAAGGACTCATAGACCATCTTGACCCCGATCAGGGTGAGCAGGATGAAGGCCAGCCAATGGTCGATACGGGTGATGTAGACGGAAAACTGGCGGCCTAAAAGCCAGCCCAGGAGTGGCATACCGCCCTGGAACAAGCCAAAAAAGGCAGCAATTACCAGCCCTTGACGGTAATCGAGCCGTTTCATGCACATTCCCTTGCCCATGGCGACTGCAAACGCATCCATGGACAATCCGACTGCGATCAGAAAAAGTTCCAGCAAGGTCATGACGTCAGTGCCCTGCCTTCCTGGCTTTCAAGGCTGTCAGGGCATCGATCACGATCTGGTGATCGTCGGTGTGGTTGGGCAGACCGGATATGCAAATCGATCCAATCATGCCAGTATCTGCGAGCACAATCGGGAAACCGCCGCCATTGGCTGCGTAATCAGACGGATCGAGTTTGCGGTCAGATAGCGTTTGACCGGCCATTTCCAGCCACTTCATGAAGCGCAGGGATGACATGGCCATCAAGTTGACCGAATTGCGCTTACGCTGGAGCCAGAGCTCGCTGTCCAGGAGCGATCCATCCGTGAAATGGCGGAAAACCACCAGGCCGTTGAGCGTGATTTCAACTGCGACGGGATCGGGGTAAGCTTTGGCCTGCTCTAGCATCAGAAGCCCCAGCGTCAGAACATCGGCACGGGAAAATGAGGAAAAAATGAAATTTTTCTCCTGGTCAAGCAGGCGCTGGTATTCAGCATAAGCTGCATCGTTTACGATTTTCATTGAGTCGTGTGACCTCCGGTTGAGCATATAAATGACTCGATTATAGCACAGCAACCTTGCCCGGTCGCAGTGGGATGTTTAAAATCAAGAAAGGATTGGTTTGGATATTTGGGCTGTGATTGCCACTGCTGTGCTGGCAACAGGCCCGGCCGGTCAGAGTCTGAAAGCGAGGTCGCGAATGGAATCTTTTGAGAAATTGGGCGCATTTTACCTGGGCAGACCCTGTGATCCTGAGACCCTGGCACCCCAAGAGGGCTATCTGCTCTACGATGCCAAGGATTTGACCACCCACGCCGTCTGTGTTGGCATGACCGGCAGCGGCAAAACCGGTTTGGGCATCAGTCTGCTGGAAGAAGCTGCCCTCGATCAGGTACCGGCGATCATCATCGATCCCAAAGGTGACATGGCCAATTTGCTCCTGACCTTCCCGGATCTGGCGGCAGAAGATTTCTTGCCCTGGGTGCAGGAGGCCGATGCCACGCGCCAGGGCCAGACAGTTGAGGCCTATGCCGAGAATCAGGCCGGATTCTGGCGCCAGGGCCTCCAGGACTGGGGTCAGGATGGCGAGCGGATCCGCCAGCTGCGCCAGGCGGCTGAATTTGCTCTCTATACCCCGGGTAGTACGGCAGCCACCCCGGTCTCGATACTCAAATCCTTCGCCGCTCCATCGCCTGCGATTCTGGCCGATGATGAGCTGCTGCGCGAACAAGCCGCCGGGACTGCGGCCAGTTTGCTCGGCCTTCTCGGCCTGGACGCCGATCCTGTCAAGAGCCGCGATCATATCCTGCTGACCACGATTTTGCTCCAGGACTGGCAGCAGGGCCGGGATCTTGATCTTGCGGGTTTGATAGCCCGGATTCAGACCCCACCCTTCAGCCAGATGGGTATTTTGCCACTTGATGCGTTCTATCCGGCCCAGGATCGGCTCACTTTGGCCCTCCAGTTCAACAACCTGCTCGCTTCACCCTCTTTTGCCGGTTGGCTCCAGGGTGAACCGCTTGATCTGGACCGCATCTTATACACTGCGTCTGGCAAATCGCGGCTGGCCATTTTCTCGATTGCCCATCTCAGTGAAACGGAGCGCCAGTTTTTCGTCACGCTGCTTTTGAATCAGACGATCAGCTGGATGCGCCGCCAATCAGGTTCTTCCAGCCTGCGCGCGATCCTGTACATGGATGAGATCTACGGCTATTTTCCGCCGGTGGCCAATCCGCCCGCCAAGGCGCCGCTGCTGACTTTGCTCAAACAGGCTCGGGCTTACGGGCTCGGAGTCGTCCTGACAACCCAGAATCCGGTCGACCTTGATTACAAAGGTCTGTCCAATACCGGGACCTGGTTCATTGGCCGGTTGCAGACTGAGCGCGATAAACTCCGGGTGCTCGAAGGACTCGAAGGTGCTTCGGCTGCCCAAGGCCAAGTCTTTGACCGGGCCCGGATGGAACAGATTCTTTCCGGTCTCGGTAACCGGACCTTTCTGCTGCACAATGTCCATGATGATGAGCCCCAGCTGTTCCAGACCCGCTGGACGATGTCCTACCTTTGTGGTCCGTTGACCCGGCCGCAGCTGCAGCGTCTGGCCCAGATCCCTGCCGCAGCGCCGGCCACTCTGACTCCGGCCGTGTCCTCCTCGCCGCTATCTGATGCTTCAGCTGCCCCGGCTGCCCCGGCTGCCCCGACTACCCCGGCTGCCCCGGCTGCCCCGGCTGCGGTTCCCCCCTTGCTGCCCCAGGGGATCCGGCAAGCCTTTCTACCTCTGCGTATCAGACCAGACAGCTCAAACCGTCCGGTCTATCGACCGATGCTGCTCGGCCAATCTCAGGTCTTGTTCAAGACCGACCAAACAGGCGGTGTTCAGACCCGGGACGTAACCACCCTGGCCCCTGTGCAGGAGGCCTTGGTCCCGGTCGACTGGGACCAGGCAGAAACGATCGATATCCCCTTGTCAGATCTCGACCAGACCCCCGAGGCAGGACTGTCTTTTGCCCCGTTGCCATCTGCCGCAACTAAAGCGGCCAGCTTTACAGCTTGGGAACGTGATCTGAAGCAGTGGCTGTACCAGACCAGCGAACTGGAAATTTTGCAATGCCCGGTCTTGAAACTGAAAGCCGCACCCGGCGAGTCGGAGCGCGATTTCCGGATCCGCCTGACTTTGGCGGCCCACGAAGCCCGGGATGCAGCCATCGACCCATTGCGCCAGAAATACGCGGCTAAGATCTCGTCGCTCGAGGAAAAAATCCGCAAAGCTGAACAGGCGGTGGACCGCGAGCAGCAACAGGCTCACCAGCAGCAAATGCAGACAGCGATTTCGATCGGGACCACGTTGTTGAGCGCCTTCATGGGGAAAAAGAAGGTCAGCACATCCTCGCTCGGCCGGGCGACCACGGCAGCCAGAGGAGCCAGCCGGGCGCTGAAAGAACAAGGCGATATCTCCCGCTCCAAGGAATCTGTCGAGGTCTACCGCCAGGACCTTTCGGATCTGCAGCAAGCGGCTGAATCAGAAATCGCCAAACTTGCGGTGCGCTACGATCCGGACCAGCTGGAAATCACCCGGACGCTGGTCCGGCCGACCAAACAGAACATCCAGGTCCAAGCGCTGGTCCTGGCCTGGGCCCCAGTGATTCCGGATGGACAAGGCGGCTACGAGCGCGCTTTCTAAGGTTCATAGCTGTCTTTGCTGCCAGGTCTAGCTTTGCTTGGCAGTTTACTTGGCAGCGATAAGGGCCTGGGATCAGAGATACAGCGACAGAGCGCTGCCTGCCAGAAGAACGGCCAGGATGCTGTTCATCAGATAGGGCGTGTTAAAAGTCGAGGCGATGCTCAGGCTGAAAATGATCACTTTGGGATTCATGAATTGCATGGAAAAACCGGTCAGGAAATTGCCCGCAGCAGAAGGAGCGCTGGCTTTTCCTTTCCCATGGCCCCAGACGAAGGTGAAGGCGAGCCACAAGATATAGGCTGTGCCGATGATTTGCAGGACTGGCTTGATGGCAGGCAAGGTACGCGTCAGATAGAAATTGAACGTCGTGACCAGGCCGATGACGGCCAGAAAACCGGCATACATGCCCAGGTTCAGGCGAAAACTGTTGCGAAAGCCAACCTGGGCGGCCCGGGTCATGGACAAAATGTTGTTGGGTCCTGGCGTGAAGGTCGATACTAGCAAGATGACGATAAAAGAGACAAAATTGGGCATGATGGTGCGACCTGTCCAGACTCGCCTGGGAGGCGCAAAAATGCTGGCGCAGTAGGTCAATGCAGGGTCGTGCCGATCGTACAGCCCGCCCCGGCGGGGGCATTCGGCATGATCCGGATCTGGTTGCCGGTGCCAAAGGGCTGGTCGAGCACACGCCGGATTTGGCTCAGAGCTTCCTCTACGAGGGTGATGGTCGAATCGCTGCTGACAAGAAGGACCATCGCAGAAACCCGGATTTCTTTTGGTGACTATTCAGACGGCGTCGTTGCTGGCGATCAAACAACCCTGATTGAGTCATCGACCGGTTTGGGATCCATTGGCAACTGATCGCCGAATAAACGCTGTACGCCATGGATCAGGGACATCCCGGCTGCAAAGCCTGCCAGATCAATAAGGACATCACGCAGCTCTCCTGACCGACCCGGAACAAAAACCTGGTGGGATTCATCAAAATCTGCGGCCAAGAGGCCAAACACAAGAAGCCGCAGGGATAAGCGCCGATCATCAGATAAGTAGCTAAGAATCCCCAGAATCAGATAATTGGCAAAGTGCGCGGTCTTGCGGATGATCGTCTGAGCCAGCGGGGCGAGAAAAACGGACCGAGGAATGAATCCATCCGTCTGGTCGGCCAGCCATAGCAGGACACTGCCACTCAGCTGCGAGGACTCGGACGCTGGCTGACTGGAGAACCAGAACATCACCCCCAGCCACACAAGGGTCAAAAAGCCAAACCAGCGGCCGCGCCAGTTTTTCAGTCGATTGATTGCATCCTTTATCATTTGTCCAGTATAAGCGGTATTCTGGCCGGGTTCAACCGGCGCACAAATACCGGCGCACAAGCGAGGCCCTTTTCATGACAGAAAGAAATCCTTTTGCTATGATCGATACAGATTACGTAACCAATGGGGACAAGGGGGATATGAATCATGCGGATTGCAGTCATAGATGGCCAAGGTGGCGGAATTGGCCGCCTGATTGTGGAGAAGCTGCGCCAGTCTCTGGGCGCACAAGCCCAAATCCTGGCCCTCGGCACCAATTCCCTGGCCACTGCGAGCATGCTCAAAGCTGGTGCAACCGAAGGGGCTACCGGTGAAAGTGCCATCGTCTATAACAGCAGCAAAGTCGACCTGATCCTCGGCCCGATCGGCATCATCAGTGCCTATGCTCTGATGGGAGAACTCTCCCCGACCATGGCCCAGGCAATCGCCGCCAGTCCAGCACAAAAACTCCTCGTCCCGATGAATAAATGCAACATCGTCATCGCCGGCGTCGAAGCAAAAACCGTGCCCCAGCTGGTTGATGAACTTGTAACCCTGGTCAAGGCCAGGATGCCTTAGAGAATGCCAGGCACCTTATCAGAACCGATATGCTAACCGTGCAATATTCAGGTTTCTTACCCTCTGAGCGACCACAAACAAATGGGATAAGTCTGCCCATTTTGCGGTCAAAGCTGCAGAAAAGGACACAAAACCAAGAAAAATGGCTCTCAGAAGCGGCACTACTTGCTGCTTGCTCGAAGCAATTTGCCCAATCAGAGGACACAAGCAGAGGAACCCATATTAATCAGTGGTTCCCTAAATCTATGACTAAACTATTTTAAACCTCCAAAGTTTAGCGATTAAACTTAGGTCATTGGGAGAACCTTTGGTGTCTGTATTGTGAATGCAAAAGGGCTATGATAATATCCGTCCATAGAAGATTTAGCGCTAAATATATTTCTGAATATCGCATTAGTTCTCACTAAATGCTCAAAAATTCGCAGTGCTGTTAAATTGATCAACAGCTCAATTGGAGGTCAACATGAAAAAATGGCTGTCTTTTGTTATGTCCATAACTCTTGCAGTCGGACTGCTCGCTGGTTGCGCATCGACCGCGACCCCATCAGCTGCGCCGGCAGAATCATCGACTGAAACCACGGCTCCGGCTGCTACCTCGTCAGTTGATTCGATCACGCTCTATCAAAATAAAGTTGAAATTGATGAACAACTCAAAGCTTTTGCTGCTGAATACAGCAATACTGCTGGCGTGACTGTCAACATTGAAACAGTCGGTGGAGGCGCTGACTTCGGCGGCTCCCTGAAGGCTAAATTTGCTTCAGGTGCCGCACCTGACATTTTTGTCATCGATGGCCCTTCCGGATATGAACTCTGGAAAGACTCTATCGCTGATCTTTCTGATCAGGCTTGGGTCAGCGACACTGACTTCGGATTCAAAAATCCTGAAGGCAAAGTTGTAGGTTTCCCGGTCGCTATCGAAGGCTATGGCATGGCTTATAACAAAGACATCCTGGCTAAGGCAGGAGTGGATCCGGCTACCTTAACAACGATTGACGGCTACAAAGCTGCTTTCGAAAAAATTGACAGTCAGAAAGAAGATCTGGGACTGGACTCCGTTGTTTCCATGGCTGCCTCAACTGGCACTGGTATGACCTGGGTTACCGGTCTTCACAACTTCAACGTCTATTTAGCAGCGGGGCTGCCGATTGGCGATACATCCATTGTGGATAAAATGAACAACGGCGAAGTCGATGCAGATCGTTTGGCACAGTATGCGGATTACGTTGCACTGTTGTTCCAATACTCCAACAAAGACATCCTGTTGAACGGTAACTATGACGCTCAGGCTCAAGCTTTTGCCATGGGCAAAACAGCTTTTATTCATCAGGGCAACTGGCTCGATCCGACCCTGGTTACTTTAGGCGCAACTTTTGACATGGCTTACGCTCCTCATGCTCCCTTCTCAACACCGACTGATGGTGTTCTCGCTGCGCCACCGTCCTGGTACTGTGTCAATAGCCAAAGCGCAGGTGCTGAAGAAGCCAAAAAATTCCTGACTGCTATTGCCACAACCGAGGCGGGCCATAAATACATGGTTGAAGAAGCTGGTATGATTCCAGCTTTCAAATCAGTCCAGCTGAAACCTACCCTGCCACTCTCCAAGAGCATCATGGAATGGGCAGCCGCTGGCAAAACCTATGACTGGCATTTTGGCAAAATGCCTGATGGATTTGGCATGAACACCTTGGGCCCGATCTATGAACAACTTGCTGCAGGCAACATTGACACAAAAACTTTTGCAGAAATGGTAACCTCAGAAATCAATGCCCTCAAATAATTCGCAATCATTTCTCTTCTTGGGAAAGGCAGGTCGCAAGGCCTGCCTTTCTTCCCAAAGGATTAGCTTATTGTGCCGTGACAGTCCAGGAGATAATTATGAAGAAGCACACTCATTCAAAACCTAAGCATTTAATGACGGACATTCTATTCTTATTACCGTCACTGATCGCCTTTGTGATGGTTATTGTCATTCCGTTTTTTATGGGCCTCTATTTTTCTTTTACAGATTGGAATGGTGCACTCCAAAAAGAAATTCACTTCATTGGATTGGACAATTTCAAGTCAATTGTAAAAGACATCAGATTCCTGCATTCATCATTGGTGACGGGAGTTTTCACGGTACTGAATGTGTTTGTCATCAATCTGGTCGCTTTAGGACTCTCCCTACTCGTGACCAGCGACCTCAAATTGAAAAATTTTTATCGCTCAGGATTTTTTACCCCGAACTTGATTGGAGGCATTGTTCTAGGTTATTTATGGCAGTTTATATTTAACTATTCAGTGACGGGAGCCGCTCATGTACTCGGTATCAAGGCACTGTATTCTTCCATGTTAGGAGATGACAAAACTGCACTTCTGGCAATCGTCATCGTAACGACCTGGCAATATGCCGGTTACATCATGATGATTTATGTCGCCGCTATCCAAAATGTTCCGGAGTCTCTCCTGGAAGCGGCTCAAATTGATGGCGCGGGATTCATTCAGCGGACAAAAGCGATCTTAATTCCCTTGGTTGCTCCAGCATTCACCGTTTCAACATTCCTCACCTTAGTAAATTCTTTCAAACAATTTGACGTGAACGTTTCACTGACCAACGGTGGACCATCCGGTATCTTCATGAATAAAATAATGCTGTCCACAGAGTTTTTGGCACTGAATATCTACAATACAGCTTTTGTGCAGAACAAAATGGGACAAGGTCAAGCGAAAGCAGTGCTGTTCTTCCTTGTATTGGTCATATTTTCATTGCTTCAGGTTTATTACAATAAAAAGAAGGAAGTGGAAATGTGATGAATAAAAAACATAGCCTGATTGTTCTTGAAATCCTGACAGCTTTGCTGTTTGTTATTTTCATGATCCCATTTGCCATGGTTGTAATCAACTCTGCTAAAACAGCTGCAGAAATCATTGCATCACCGATAGGCTTGCCTAATAGCTGGATGCAGTTGTTTGTCAACATTAAAACCATCTTTACAAACGATACAGTCAATTACATCCATTCATTTGCCTCTTCTATTATCATCACAGCGGCATCGTTGCTTCTGATTGCCCTGACCTCAGCGATGGCTGCCTGGGTATTGGTCCGAAATAAATCAAAAGTATCAACGATTATTTTCATGATATTCGTTGCCGCAATGGTTATCCCGTTTCAGGTCGTGATGTTCCCATTGCTGACATGGTTTAGAACTGTCAGCACTTTTAGCCATATTCCTTTGCTGATGACTTATCAGGGAATCATTTTAGCCTACGTTGGTTTCGGTGCATCCCTTTCGATCTTCATGTTTCATGGTTTTATCAAAGGTATCCCGCTTGAACTGGAAGAAGCCGCAACGATTGATGGCTGCTCAAGACCGCAAATCTTTTTTCAGATCGTCCTGCCAATCTTAAAGCCCATATTTGTAACCGTCGTCATCCTCAATGGTATCTGGATCTGGAATGACTATTTGCTTCCGCTACTTGTCTTAGGATCTGGTGGAGAAATTCAGACACTGCCCTTAGCGGTTGCTAGCTTTGTTGGTTCATATGTCAAAAAATGGGATCTCATTCTGACCTCGGCTCTTATGGCCATGCTGCCGGCGATTGTTCTGTTCCTATTTGCGCAGAAGCAAATTGTTCGAGGCATGGTTGAAGGCTCGATCAAATGATTTCTAAACAGGAGTAAGCGCTAAACCTTTGAATTTATTTATGATAAAGTTAAGATAGTGCAGTTTATTTGAATACTGCCGCTCAAAATTTACAAAAATAATGATCACAGGGTATGCAAACAATGGTTACGATGAAAGATGTGGCTGAACAAGCTGGAGTCAGTCTGATGACTGTTTCCAATGTCATTCACCGAAAAACGAAACGCGTCTCGAAAGAAACCACAGATCGGGTCATGAAAGTGGTCAATCAGCTCGGATATGTGCCCAATATGGAGGCTCGAAACCTTGCTCACAGCCGTTCAAGATTGATTTGTGTTACGTTTGTGCATTCTAGTCGTGACCCTGACCTGCAACTGGAAGATCCCTTTATCAGCGAATTGTTGGATGTTTTGGAAAGCGAAATTCAGCGATTGGGTCTTTTCCTACTGCTGCATATTGCCCAAGATATCGCTTCAATATTAAATGTTGCTAAAACTTGGAACGTCGAAGGATCTATCATTCTATTCACAAGCCCTCCGGAAATTGAGCAGATTCTAAGCAGCATTGGCAAGCCAACGGTCTTTATCGATTGCCATGGGCAAGAATCCCTTAACAACTATGTCAATGTTGGATTGGATGACTATGGTGGCGGCAAAATTGCCACAGAATATTTAATTAAACAAGGGCACCGGGAAATATTTTATGTCCATAACTACTCGACTCTTATTGGTGTCAGCCAAAAGCGATGTGAAGGATACCGCAAAGCATTAACTGATGCTGGAATAGCCGTGCTTGAAAAAAACATTGTCCCCTTACGAGTCAATCCTGATCGATCGATCAATCCGTTTCAGAGTTTGTTTGAACGAAGAAATGAAGTAACTGCGATGTTTTTTGATGCGGATGCTAACGCAGTGGATGCAGTCAATTACTTTCAAGACCGCAACATCATGATCCCCAGAGACTTATCGATAATTGGTTTTGATGACGCCAAAAGTTCCCGTATTGTTCGTCCGCAATTAACCACTGTGCGTCAGGATATCCGGTTAAAAGGAATACTTGCCATGCAACAGCTCGTGCAATTGATTGAATTTGGTCGTGTTGAGCAACCAATCATTTCGAATCCAGTTGAGCTTGTAATTCGCAATTCCGTGCGAAATATCAATTAACTTTACGAGGTATAGAATGAAAAACTTTAATAAACGCTGGTGGCACCAGGCAGTGGTCTACCAAATTTATCCGCGCAGTTTCAACGATTCAAACGGTGATGGGATTGGCGATCTGCAAGGTATAATTGCAAAACTCGACTATCTCGCGCAGCTTGGAATCAACGTAATCTGGCTGAGCCCAGTCTACCCATCACCAAATGACGACAACGGCTACGATATCTCTGATTATTGCGACATTCATCCCGACTACGGTACGATGGAGGACTTTGATGAACTGGTTCTGAAAGCCGATCAGCTCGGGATCAAAATTGTGATGGACCTGGTTGTCAATCACACGAGTGATGAGCATCCTTGGTTTATCGAAGCAAAAAGTTCGATAGACAATCCCAAACGAGACTGGTATATTTGGCGCGACCCTCGACCAGACGGTACTGCGCCGAATAACTGGGCGTCCCATTTTGCCCGTTCTGCATGGGACTTAGAAGAAACAACCGGACAATACTACCTGCATTTGTTTAGCAAAAAGCAACCGGATCTTAATTGGGCTAATCCAGAAGTACGACAGGCCATTTATAACATGATGCACTTTTGGCTCAAAAAGGGAATTGGCGGTTTCCGAATGGATGTCATCAACATGATCGGAAAACCTGCTGATCTGCCAGATGCCGCCATTTTAAGAAATGTTTATGGTTTTGAGCACTGGGCTAATAATTCTATAACTCATCAATACTTGCGTGAAATGAACAAGCAAGTACTTTCTCAATACGATATTCTGACGGTCGGCGAAACACCGCTTGTGACGCCATATGAAGGAATCTTGTATTCACACCCTGATCGCCATGAATTGGGAATGATTTTTCAATTCGAGCATATGGATTTAGATAAAGATCCTGAAACTGGCGGCCCGCGCGATTTTAAGCTGAGTAAATTAAAAGAAATTCTTAATCGCTGGCAAACAGAAGTTTATGGTAATGGCTGGAACAGCAATTACTGGTCCAATCATGATCAGGCACGGGCAGTTTCTCGTTTTGGTGATGATGGCCAATTTCGTGTGCAAAGCGCCAAAATGCTGGGGACGACTTTGCACATGATGTTTGGTACACCATATATATTCCAAGGAGAGGAGCTTGGGCTAATCAATACAGTTCGTCAATCCATTGAAGAATATAACGATCTGTACGATCATCACAAATATGATATCCTGATCAATGAGCTGGGACTGAGCAATGAAGAAGCGATGCGGGCAATCACGCCATTTTCTCGCGATAACGCCCGTGTACCGATGAGCTGGTCCTGTGCGGCCAATGGTGGCTTTACAACCGGCAAGCCCTGGCTGGCTTGTACACCCGATACAGTAAGAATCAACGCGGAACAGGCTTTGCAAGATCCCAATTCTGTATACTTTCACTATCAAAAGCTGATCCGATTGCGTCGAAACAGCCCATACAGCTCAACGATTGTCTACGGTCAGACCATTATGATTTTGCCAGAGGATGAAGCTCTCTTTGCCTATATCAGACAAGATGAATCGGCAGCACTACTGGTCGTATCAAATTTCACAGCGGAAACAATTGAACGCAGTCTGGATTACTCTATTCAATCGGTTGTGCTATCAAATTACGATAACAGTCCAACCGAATTAAAGGTATTCATGCTCCGACCTTATGAATCCATCGTCTACGAGCTTGCGATATGAAATAATTTGAGGTCTCGGACCGCATATGATATTTAACAGCCACGCTAGCAATTACCAAGCACCCAAACTGCCCCCCGGATTTTTGATTAGACACAACAATCCGTGACATCTCAAATCAGTATCCGCTTGTCTTGAAAAAACTGAAAAAGCCCTACAACCACTGTGGCTGTTGGGCTTTTTCATGGAGCCTGTTGACGGATTTGAAC
>DIFN01000057.1:0-5403 GCA_002419145.1 Mageeibacillus sp. UBA5747
CGGCGTGCCTGATCCTTGCCGCCTCGCTTGCTCTGACATCCTGCCAGAGCCCGACCACGAGCGAGCCTGCGACCGAGCCGACCGCAACGACCTATCAGACAACAACCAGCCTCGAACCGACCACCCAGCCGACCACCCAGCCGTCCGAGACGACTGGCACAGCCGTTCCGACCACAACCGCGGCAACCACGACCGCTCCGCCCGAGCCGACGCAGCCTGCACGGACTGTCGAGCAGTATTTCCCCCTGACGCCAGATGTCTTTGCCCGCTATACAGGCACGGGCAACGAATATGTCCCAATGACGGTCTATGTCGAGTATTCAAGGCCGGGCCAGATCCAGCTCGCCTATGACAATGGTGGCACCGAAATCCATGTCCTCTATGCCGTGGGCAATGGCAAAGTCCAGATCCAGCAGGAACTGTCAGAGCTGTATGTTCGAGAAGATCTCGCCCAGCTACCACCGCTTCCCAATGGCGAAATCCTTTTGATGGAGCCACTGGAGGTGGGTACAACTTGGAACGTCGAGCATGGGATCCGGACAATCACCGCCGTCGATGTGCCCGTCGACACGGAGGCAGGAGCGTTCAATGCGATCGAGGTCACGACCACCAGTTCCGATGTTGTGACCAAACACTATTATGCCCGTGGCATTGGCCTGGTCCAGATGACGGCTCAAAATGGCTACGACATCCATCAGGAGCTGGCTGAACGTCGACTCCATGCAACCCGTAGCCAACGAATGACCCTTTATTACCCGCGCATGACCCAGACCGACATTGAGATCGTCGCCAAAGAAGTGACGGTCGAGATGAAGACCAACACGGGTATCCGAGAAATCCTCGACCGCTTCTTCCGCTCTGCCGCCCAGGCGTTCCCTGAGCGGACCTGCACCGTCAAGCCGCACGACACCCTGTGGTCGATCGCTCTGTACAACCTCGGCGACGGGCAGAAATACAAAGACCTCGCAGCTCTCAACGGCATTCCGGCACCCTACACGATCCAGCCGGGGCAGATCCTGGTCCTCGAGTCAAAAACGGACTTGCCAGCCCTGATGAGCCCACAGACTGTGATTAACTCGGTTCATCTCCAGCAGGACCGCGATGTTGTGGCGATCGATTTTGCGCGCAGTCTGGTTACCGACATGAATGCCGGCTCCGGCCTTGAAGCTGCCCTGATCCGCTCGATTGTCAATACCGTCGGCCATGCCTATGACGTGTCACATGTCCGGGTTACGCTCGATGGCGATCTGTACGAATCCGGCCACATCGCACTGGCACCAGGTGAAAGCTTCACGGTCGACTACCAGGGCGTGATTGTGGTGAACTGACGGCAGGCGTGAACGAATTGATTTGAAGGGACTCTTACATGGACTATCTGATCATTGCCCTGGTCATCTGGAACAGCCTGACATTTTTGCTCATGGGTTATGACAAATACCAGGCGATGCACAACCAGTGGCGTGTACCGGAAAAAACGCTGCTGACCGCTGCTTTTGCGATGGGCGGCTTGGGCTGCCTTGCTGGCTCTTATGTTTTCCGGCACAAGACTCGCAAAACTCAGTTTCGCATCTTGCTGCCCCTGGCGGCTTTGCTGAATATGGGCTTAACCGCCCTTGTGCTCTCAGGCCGTTTGTTTTGAGCTCTCAGGCCATGGAAAAGCGCCAGCCTTCAAGCGAATCTCGGACTGGAAGATTGCTGGCCATCGGCGATATCCATGGGTGCTATCTGGAATTCTGTGAGGTGCTGGATTGTCTGGCGCCTGACCTGGCGCAGGATCATCTGGTCATCCTGGGTGACTTGATCGACCGGGGACCGGACAGCTATGAAGTGGTGCAAAAAGTTCGCCAGCTGCAGGTTCGCTATGGTCCGGATCATGTGATTGTGTTGCGTGGCAACCATGAGCAAATGGCCTTGGAATATTTCGCCGGAGCAGGTGACTGGTGGAATTTCAATGGCAATGAATTCACCCGCGCCAGCTACGAGAAGCACGGCGCGGCGATCCAGTCCGATTTGGATTATTTCGCTCAATTGCCACTGACCTATGAAAAGGACGGCTTCTTTTTCGTCCATGCCGGGCTTAACCCGCACAAATCACTCGAAAAGCAAGAGGAATCTGATTTGCTCTGGATTCGCGAAGCATTTTACAACAGTCGCAAGCACTGGCCATTCACGGTTGTGTTTGGCCACACACCTACCTATATGCTGAACCGCCAGAATGTGCCTGTCAGCCGGCCGGGCTGGATTGCCCTTGACACCGGTTGTGTCTATGGCGGCAGCCTGACTGGTATCGAACTTCAAAATGGTGTCATGGTAAAAATCTGCTCTGTCAAACGAAAGGATGGTCGCAATGGATTCACTGATTAACCAATTAAAAAACCAGGAACTCACCATAGAAATGGTTCTCCAGCAGGGCTTGGCGCGGGCGATTGTCAACTACCCTGCAGCCAGCAGCGACAGTCCGGGTAATATGCTTGACCAGTTGCTGGAAATCCGCTCCGAACCGGAGCTGGTGTCTGCCATCAATACAGCTTTTCAGGATGATCTCGTGCGCCGGCTGCTGCTCGATTGTCTGGAAGACGCCACCGTTCATCAGATCAATCGCGGCAGCAGCGACAGGGCCGAAGCTCGTGAAGAGCTGCTCGAATGTGAACGTGCCATGGAGCATATCGATACCTGACCGGTGCCAACCGACGCTACTGCCCTGGTCAGGGGCCGGGCAGCAGCCTCGCAAGATTGGCCAGGCTGGATTAGCCTTATCCCCGCGAACCTGATTTCTGGTCTGCCGGCTTAAGATGCCGCAGCAACAGCAAGGCATTGATTTGTACACCCAGCAGGATGATGGTCGAGATCAGCTGGACCCACAGCAGCAAGGCGACCATGGTGCCCAGCGCGCCGTAAAACAGTGAATAGTCGGCAAAATTGTCGACATAGTACTGAAAGAGCAACGTCAGGCCAGTCCAGGTCAGGGTCGTGACCAGTGCCCCGGGGAATGCGGCGCGAAACCGGATCCGGCGGGCTGGTATGAACATGTAAAACAGCGTCAGGGTGCCAAAAATCAGCAGGACGGGCAAGATATGACGCGAAAACTGGATCAACGTATACAATGGTAACTGCGGGAAACGCAGCATCAGGAGGTTGATGATCTGCTGGCCAAAGACCATCGCCACCAGAACGATGATGATTGTCAGGGTAAACACGATTACCCCGGCCACAGAAATCAAATAATTGACGATGAAATTGCGCCGATCGACAAGTCCCAGAATGTGGTTGCTGCCCTTTGTGAGAGCTCGAAAGCCCCGTGATGCTGCATGGATCGCGACTACGATCGAGATCGACAGCAGCTCGCCATGCTGGCGACCCAGGACATCCTCAATGATTCCGGATATCGTGCGATAGACTGAGAGTGGCAGGATCTGGGCCAGCTGCTCCAGAAGGGACGTAGGGTCCAGGCGTAAAAAGCCCAACAGGGTGAACAAGAATATGACAAACGGGAAAAAAGCCAGAATCAGGCTGAGGGTCAGCTGGTTGGCGTAGGACACCAGCTGGTTTTCCTCAATCTTCCTGGCGAATTCGCGGCTGCCTGCATAAGCACTGCGAAACCATGACTTAGCCTGGCAGGGCAATCCTTGCCTCCTGGATTCCGGTCAGTGGCCGCTCGCCAAGGGGTACTCAGCGATTTTGCGGTAGCTGCGCCGTCCTTCAGTTTCTTCGCTGACAAAGAGGACCAGCCAGTGGACGATCATATCTTTGAGCTGGACCGGTCCGATGGCCGCTTTGACTTGGTCAAAATCAGTTTTGAAAACCAGATCCTGTCCCAGTGTCACATGCGGGGCAAAACCGCGTTTTTCTGCCGCATAGCCGAGTGGCTCGAGGGCTCTGTCAACCATGGCTTGCAAGTTGCGCAAGGCGTCAAGATCACCGGCCAGACCCAGCCAGAGGAAACGCATCAGATCCCTGTCATCGTAGGTCCAAAAATCTGCCAGAGAGAGGGAGAAAGCCGGGACCTGATTTGCCAAGGCTTTCATGACATCATTGATCGGTTCCAGTGGACCGGTGCCGATTTCGCCCATAAATTTCAAGGTCAGGTGCAAATCATCCCAAGATTTCCAACGTCCTGATTCGGTATGGGGCTTTAGTTTGTCCTGGATGGCCAGGATCTCTTTCTTAATTTCGTCATTGAAATCGATCCCGATAAAAGCTCTCAAAAAACTCACGCTCCTCGTCCGTTCATTTGGGCTGGAATAGTGGCAGCCAACTGCTGCTGCTCCTTTAATTTTACACGATTTGGTGGATAAACCGTAGCCTGAAACAGGCAGATTTTCAGAGAAATGATGGAAAATCAATTGCCATCCGTGTGTCGCCGCCAAACTCGTACAACGCCCGGAAAACTCCTCCCACCGACAGGGTCAATGACAGACCAGACCAGAAGCTGGATACCCGGCCCGGCCAGCACCAGGCCAAAGAAAAACGGGCTCGGGGTGTCATAACTGGATCGGGCCGCCACGATTCAGCATCAGCATAAACCTTCAGACGATATTCGTATGAAACAAGTTTCTTTTATGTCAAAAATAACTTAAGCCCATTGGGCATTATTAAGCATAAAGCACTCCAGGATTGCTATCTGTTCAATATTAAAAATATCTCTAAAATAGATTAAAAGTTACATATATGCAATATATTAACTGAATAAATGCAATAAAAGACGCTATATTGTCAAAAAGTCATAAAATGATTATTATTAAGTAAATAAATCAATTATTTTAAATCAGGTAATCTTCCGGAGGAAAATAGGATGGGAATACGGGACAATTTTCGCCAGGCTATCGATGATATGACCGGTGCCAGGCCGGCTGAGTTGACTGCTCCGGATGGACTGGCTGCGAATGGTCAGGAGTTTGCCGGCCAGGTCCAGATATCGAATCCGATTACTTCTGGAGAAAAAATGCAGTCAGAAGAGTCTGATCTGGTGAAAAAAGGACCCGTCACGGCTGGAGCCAGATCCTTGTCTAATCTGACGATCCGTCCCGGCCAAAATGCCGGCGCTAAAACCATCATCACCATAGGAACGGTGGTCAAAGGTGACCTTGCCAGCCAAAGCGATCTGGATGTTCAGGGCATCATCATTGGCAATGTCAAAAGTGAAGGTCTGATCCGTATCACAGGCAAAGTCGAAGGCGACATCGCCTGTGAAAATCTTGAGCTGGATAACGCCGATATCAAAGGTCAGCTCACGGTCAGCAAGCATCTGGTCATGCGCGGTGAAACCATGGTCGTCGGCAATTTGCTGGGCGAGCAAATGGAAATCAATGGCAAGATCAAAGGCAACATCAGTGTCAACGCCACCTTGCACTTGCTGTCCCAATCGTCGGTCATGGGTGATATCCATGCCAGCACGATCCAGAT
>DIFN01000057.1:5494-8967 GCA_002419145.1 Mageeibacillus sp. UBA5747
TCGAGATCCCTCAAACGAGCCATACCATAGCCGCTGTTGGCAGCGTGCAGTTTTTCCGCCAGCTGATCCTGACGCTGCTCTTCATCATTCTGCCGCTTTGCCTGGTTGCCCTGGTGACCTTATCTATCCTGTTTATCCAGATGAAAGCGGAGCTGCAAGGTCAGATCAACCAGCTGCAAACACAGATCGCGTCCTCGATGGGGCTCCACCCGGGTTTGACCACTGCACCTGAGCACGCTCAATCCGTCGCATTGGCCCGGACCACAGACACCAGTCTGGGCCAGCCCGGCTATTCGGGGGGTGTTGCGCAGAATTCTGGCGAATTCGCCAGCCTGGATTTAGAAAGCACGGTTGATCGGACAACACAACCTGTTCAGACCCCGAATCTCTTGTCCGCTAAGACAGCTTATCTGACTTTCGATGATGGTCCGTCACCACGTACGACAGAGATCCTCGATGTCCTGGATGACTACCAGGTCCAAGCGACCTTTTTCGTCACCAATCCTGCACTTGAAGACTATCCAGACATTGCCCGCGACTTGGTTGCACGAGGACATGCTATCGGACTGCATTCGGCCTCGCACAAGTATGACGAAATCTACCAGTCTGTTGACAGTTTTCTCACCGACATCACTGAGAATTCTGCTCTGATCGAATCCATCACCGGTGTCGTGCCATCTGTTTTGCGTTTCCCCGGCGGCAGTGTCAATGCCTACAATGAAAAAATTGCCGCAGATTTGATCGCCGCAGTGGCAGGGCAAGGGTTCACCTACTTTGACTGGAACGCTGCCAGCGGTGATGCCGTAGGGCAGCCCATTTCTAAGAGCAAGATCGTGGAAAATGTCAGGAAGACCCGGCAGGGAAAAAACTCTCTTGTGATTCTTTTCCATGATTCAACCGGCAAGAAGACAACCGTTCAGGCTCTGCCGGATGTGATCGCAGATTTACAAGCAGATGGCTATGCCTTCGCGGCACTCTCGCCAGAGAGTGCCCCAGTGCGCTTTGCCAATATTCCAGGTTAAATCCTCCTGATTCTCGCCGTAGATATCACCACGCGGTTACTTTGAGTGCGGCTAAAGAGGGTCTGCAAGGGGAACCGGCGCGGTTTCAGAGATAAATAAAGACATTTTACAAAATATATTGACAGAGTTTGCTGGCGGTGTTATCTTCAAAGAGCGAAACGTTTCGCGCAGATTTGAAGGCAGGGAGGCTTACCCAATGCCAGCACATGTTGATCCTGATCTGGTTCCAAAACGACGTCTGGCCACAGGCGAATGGATCCCCGGTATTGGCATGGGGACCTTTGGCTCGGATCATTACACGGCGCAGCAGATTTCTGATGCTGTCGCCGGTGCCATCCGGGTAGGCTATCGCTTGTTTGACTGCGCTTCGGTTTATGGCAACGAAGCCCAGATCGGCCAAGTCTTTGCCGATGCGATTGCAGAAGGCAGCGTCAGGCGTGAGGAGCTGTTTATCACCTCTAAGGTCTGGAATGACAAGCATGGCCCGGGCGATGTTCTTTTATCCTGTGCCCAGTCGTTAAAAGATCTCCAGCTCGATCAGATCGACTTGTATTTTGTGCATTGGCCATTTCCCAATTATCACGCACCGGGTTGCTCTGGTGACGCGCGCTCAGCCACTGCCGTACCGTTTTCTGTCGAGCGCTTTATGGCAACCTGGCGCCAGATGGAGCGGCTCCAGGACTTAGGCCTTGTGCGCCACATCGGCATGTCCAACATGACCATTCCCAAGCTCGAGGCTGTCCTGCCCCTGTGCCGGATCCAGCCGGCTGCGCTCGAGATGGAGCTGCATCCGAGTTTCCAGCAGCCTGAGCTGTTCCAGTATTGCCTTGATCATGAGATCCTTCCGATCGGGTTTTCGCCGATTGGTTCTCCCGCTCGTCCAGCCCGGGATACGACCGAGACCGATGTGGTCGATCTGGATCTGCCAGAAATCGTCGCAGCAGCCCGGAATCATGACATTCACCCGGCCCTGGTCTGTCTCAAATGGGCCGTCCAGCATGGCCAGGTCCCGATTCCATTTTCCGTCCATGAATCCCATTATGGCGCTAATCTCCGCTGCGTGACCGAAGATCCCTTGAGTGATGCTGAAATGGCTGCGATTGCTGCTGCGGACAAGAAGTGTCGCCTGATCAAGGGCCAGGTTTTCCTTTGGGAAGGCGCCCACGGGTGGGAAGATCTCTGGGATCTTGCTGGCACCCTCGCTGGATCAGAGCAAACAAAGGGGTGATCGTGTGGCTGTAACCATCAAGGATGTCGCCCGCGCCGCTGGACTGTCGATCGCGACGGTCTCCAAATACATCAATGGCGGCCATGTCCTCGATGGCAATCGTGTGGCGATCGAACAAGCCATTGATGGGCTTGGCTATCGCGTCAACGTCGTCGCTCGCGGCCTGAAAACGCGCCGGACGACGACGGTCGGGGTCTTGATTCCCTCCATTGAGCAGATCTTCAGCACGGAAATCATCGCGGCCGTTGAAAAACAACTTGCAGAAGCTGGCTTTACCACCATCGTCTGTGACTGCCAGCTCGATGCTGACCTGGAAAGCCGCAAAATGGAGATCCTTTTGGAAAAGCAGGTCGATGGGATCATCATGATGCCTTTCTCCGGTTCGGCAGAGCCGGTCCAGAAAGCCATCGACCAGGGTGTTCCGGTTGTCCTGATCGACCGTAAAATCAAGAACGTTTCGCTCGACACGATCCTGGTCGATAATGACCTTTTGGCCCACCAGGCTGTCAGCCGCCTGATCCAGAGCGGACACCGAAGAATCGGCATCGTGCTTGGCCCTGAGGACCTCTACACCTCGTGCAAGCGTTTTGACGGCTACGCTGCAGCCTGCCGGGATGCCGGCATCCCAATCGATCCCAGCCTGATCCGGCACAGCGACTACCAGATCGCGGGAGGCCTGGCAGCCTTCGGCGCATTGCTCGACCAGCCGGACCGGCCGACCGCGATTTTCACCACCAATTATGAAACAACATTCGCCGCTGGCCTGATCATCAATGAACGGGGGCTGAGCATTCCGCAGGATCTGTCCTGGATCGGATTTGACAGCCTGAGTATGGCCCAGATTTTCAAACCGCGCTTGACCATCGTTGCCCAGCCGGTGCGGCACATTGGCGAGACAGCTGCCAAGTTGATTCTGGAGCGCATGTCCGGAGTAGGCGGTCGAGAATACGAAGCCCGCGAGGTCATTTTGCCCGGCGCATTGATCGAAGGCTTTTCCACAGGACCTATCCGCGTCCATGCGGATAAAATCCGCTGCAAGGCGGATTAGAAAACCGGGGAATCATCCCCCAGAGTGCAAAAGGAGACAAAACCATGAACCAGATCCCAGAAAAAATGCTCGCCGCCTATCTGCCTGGCAACAGCACCGTCGACCTCAGGGAAGTTGCCATCCCCGAGCCCGGCCACGGCCAGGTCCTGATCCGGACCAAGTCCTCGACCATCTG
>DIFN01000057.1:8987-11780 GCA_002419145.1 Mageeibacillus sp. UBA5747
CCGGAAGGCTACCAGAACAAGATCGCTGGCCATGAACCAGCTGGCCAGATTGTCAAATGTGGCCCCGGCATGCGCCGCTTCAAAGAAGGCGACCGCGTCATCATCTACCACATCAGCGGTTGCGGTGTCTGCATGGATTGCCGCCAGGGCTACATGATCAGCTGCACCAGCCCTCTGCGCGCGGCCTATGGCTGGCAACGTGACGGCGGAATGGCCCCCTATATCCTGGCCGATGAAAAAGATCTCATACCGTTGCCAGATAGCCTGACCTACACCGATGGCGCCCAAGTCGCCTGCGGATTCGGTACCGTCTACGAAGGTCTGGAAAAAATCGGCATCTCCGGTAATGATGCCGTCCTCGTCGTCGGCCTCGGCCCCGTTGGCCTGGCCACCCTGATGCTGGCCAAGTCACTCGGCGCCAACCAGCTGATCGGCGTTGATGTCAATCCGGACCGCTGCCAGCTCGCCCTCGACAAGGGACTGGCTGATGCTGTTTTTGTCTCTGGACCGGATACCCTCCAGGCTGTGCTCGACGCCACCGGCGGCCAGGGCGTCGAACGCGCGATCGACTGCTCCGGCCATACCACTGGCCGCCAGCTCGCCATCCGCGCCACCCGCAAGTGGGGCCGGATCGCCTTCGTCGGCGAAGGCGGCACCGTCGAGTTCAACCCCAGCCCTGACATGCTGCACGATCAGAAGACCATCTACGGCTCCTGGGTCACCAGCATCTGGAAAATGGAAGAACTCGTCTCCAAGATCGTCCGCTGGGGCATCCACCCAGAAGACCTCGTCACCCATCGTTTCACCCTCGACCAGGCTGACGCAGCCTACGCCCTGATGGCCAGTGGCAAATGCGGCAAAGTCGCCGTCGTCTTCGACGAAGAAGTCAAGTAAGACGGCGTGACCGATGAACGACAGGACCCTTCGACTGTATGACCCCCATGCCTATCTGCGCGAATTTGACGCCCACGTTTTGAGCTGCGAACCTGCGGGTGACCGATACGCCGTGATCCTCGACCAGACCGCCTTTTATCCGGAGGGCGGCGGCCAGCCCGCCGACCAAGGGATTCTAGGCGGTCAACCGGTGCTCGATGTCCGGGAAAGGCCGGAGGGGCTGATGCACTTTCTCAGCAAACCTCTGGCCAAAGATTCACTTGTACATGGCGCGATCGACTGGGACATTCGCTTTGCGCGCATGCAGCACCACAGCGGTGAACACATTGTTTCCGGCCTGGTCAAGCACCGGTATGGCTTGGACAATGTCGGTTTTCACATGGGCAGCGCGGCTGTGACCATGGACTTCAATGGCGCTCTGAGTGCTGACATGCTGGAAGAGGTGGAACGACTGGCCAACCAGGTGATTTACCAGAATGTGCCAGTCGAGGCTGCCTATCCACAGGAGTCGGAACGGGCAACCTTGGATTATCGCAGCAAAAAAGCGCTCGAAGGCAACATCCGGATTGTCACAATTCCGGGAGCAGACCGGTGTGCCTGCTGTGGCACTCACGTCCGACACACCGGTGAGATCGGCCTCATTCGCCTGATCAAAGCAGAAACGTACAAGGGCGGTACCCGGGTGAGCATGCTGTGTGGTCTGAGTGCCTGGCAGGAAGCTCGCACCCAGGCACTGCGCGTGCAGGCGATCGCGGCTGGATTGTCCACCGCGGCGGTCAACGTGGTGCAGAGCGTACAGCGCCTGAAAGAGGAACTGGCGGCGCTTCATAAGAAAAATCAAACTCTGAAAACGAAAGTCTGGATGCTGGAATTGAACCAGGCTGAACCTGTCAACGGCTGGATCATCCGGTTTGAGGATGATTTAAACGCAGAGGATCTCAGGCAGTGTTGTCAATTGTTTGGCCAGAAAACCGGACGGGCGATCATCCTGTCTGCGAAAATAGCTGACAGCAGAGAAGAGGTGCCCATGGAATATCGCTATGCCATGTTCAGCACCCATGACGATGCAAGGGCAGTGGCTAAAACGTTCAATCAACGCTTTGCTGGCCAAGGTGGCGGTAATGCCACGCTCGTCCAGGGGACGATGACAGGACTCAAACGCGAGATCGAAAAAATTATTATAGATGGATTATAAAGACCCCACACACCCTGCTATCGGCCTATCGGCGCAAGAGACCTTCATGCAAACTTTAGCAATTCCTTTTTCAAAAAATCGCTCTGCAGTCAAGCAAAAACCACCATTCGGTCTTTAGTTTGAACCGAAATGGTGGTCTGCAGGGTGTTTTAAGGAACCTGATTGCTTTATCTTTTTTTGCGATTGCGCTTCCGGGCAGCGGCTTGCCGGCGGATGTCCTTTTCGCGGCTGTTCTCAAAATGAGACTTGATCTTGTAATCGCGCAGGATACCTTCCTTGGCGACGGTCTGCTTGAATTTGCGCAACGCCTGTTCGAAATTTTCGGGGCTGTTGACTGTAATTTTGACCATTCGTGTTTCTCCTTTTAAATACCTGGTAGGAATGATGGCTTGCTTGCCAGGTCTTTGAGGGGACTGTGAACCGTCTGTGAAGTGAAAAAACTTCAGGAGACGTTGCTCCGAGACGCTACTTTCTGGTTTCGGAGGCAGGATTCAAACCTGCGACTTTCGGTTTTCGAAAAGAGCCACCCTCTGACTATTCAATTATTCTTCGCTAAGCCTGATTTATCGTTCGAAAGCATGAGTTTATGGAAGGCTTAAAATAAATTTATCACATTCTTTCTGTAATCATTCTGCAACTGAATAAGGATTATACCACAATAATTCGGTGACGGAAACAGTTATTTCGAGTTTGGTCTGGTTGGC
>DIFN01000057.1:11884-57259 GCA_002419145.1 Mageeibacillus sp. UBA5747
TGGTTGCGGAGGCAGGATTCGAACCTGCGACCTTCGGGTTATGAGCCCGACAAGCTACCAACTGCTCCACTCCGCGGTATAAAATGGAGGCGGATCATTGCACCCAAGAGGTGGTGCTCGTGGCCGGACTCGAACCGGCACGGAGGTTAATCCGACGGATTTTAAGTCCGGTGCGTCTGCCTATTCCGCCACACGAGCAAGGGTTTCTTGTTGTGTGCTCAGTTATAATAGCACCGGACCAGGAGAAAGTCAAACATTTTTCTGGGCCAGACAGTGTTCCTTAAATGTATTTTTTAATTCCTGTAAGGGCAGGACCTAAAGATTGCAAAGCAGGGGTGGGCGATACGTACAACTATCGTGACCGCCGGACAAGCGTTAAGTTTTGCCAAAACCAGCAACATCTTTCTGAGTTGGATGCAGGGCGCGTGTTTCTCTTTTTTCGATGAGGGATGAGGGCCGAATCGATCAGAACAGACTTTTGCCAGCGGTTCGTGTTGCGACGCCCAGCAGGGCTGTCACTGTGGCGCCGGCATCGGCAAAGGTTGCGCGGGTTCCTGTGGCCAGACCTGGCGGGATCAGATGGCCCCAGACCAAGAGCGGCACATATTCGCGGGAATGGTCGGTGCTGGGGGTGGCTGGATCGCAACCATGATCCGCGGTGATCATCAGGACATCATTCTCGTGCAGCAAAGGCAGCAGATCACCCAGTCTTTGGTCGAAACGATTGAGAGCTTGGGCATAGCCAACCGCATCGTTGCGATGGCCGTAGACCATGTCGAATTCGACCAGATTGACAAAACAAAGCCCATGCCAGTCTTCCTCGGCGATGGCGAGCAACTTGTCCATGCCATCCTCGTTACTGACGGTTGGCAACGAACGGCTGATGCCCTGACCGGCGAAAATATCGCTGATTTTGCCAATACTGATCGTCTGCAGACCTGCCTGCTGCAGGTCATCGAGGATCGTCGGGCGCGGTGGGAGCAGTGAAAAATCGTGGCGCCGGGCGGTGCGCCTGAACTGGCCTGGCTCGCCTTCAAACGGACGGGCGATGACGCGGCCGACCGCATGCTCGCCCTGCAAAAGATCACGAGCGATCTGGCAATAGGTGTAGAGTTGCTCAACCGGAACGATGCTTTCGTGGGCAGCCAATTGAAAAACGCTGTCGGCTGATGTGTAGACGATCAATTTGCCGGTCGCAAGATGCTCGGCGCCAAAGTCCTCCAGCACTTGGGTGCCAGAATACGGACGGTTGCACAGCGTGCCCCGTCCCGTTCGCTGCTCGAATGCCGCAATGATCTCCTTCGGAAATCCATTGGGGTAGGTGGGCATGGCCTGGGGTGAAATCAGGCCGGCGATCTCCCAATGCCCAATCGTCGTATCTTTGCCTGCCGACTGCTCAGCCAAGCGGGCAAAGGCACCGGCCGGCCGGGCGACCGGTGTGCCAAATGTGACCCCGTCGAGGTTGAACAGGCCGAGCCGGGTCAGGTTCGGTACCGCGAGTACCCCCGTGTCAAAGCAGGCCTTGAGAGTATTGCTGCCCTCGTCGCCATAGGAGGCTGCATCGGGCAATGCGCCGATTCCGAAACTGTCCAGGACGATCAGGAAAACACGTTTGACTGTTGGCATGGGTCATTCTCCTTTACAAAACCGGTTCGATTTCGATCAACAAGACTTCGTGTGGCTCGAGATTGGCATCGAGGTAGAGAGTAGCCGCGACATTCTCGTGTGCATACACAATGTCGGGGCTGCTTTTGTTTTTGATGTATTCGATCACGGAGGGACTCGGGTTTTCCGGCGCCCCCATTTTCACCCACAAATCATAGGCGGATCCGGACTGGCGGTTGAGGCTTGATTTTTTGATCGAGTATTGTCCCGGCTCGACGGTCAGAATCAGGTGCATCTGCAGGTGCTCGGTCGCTTCATAAATGTTGTAGCGCTGCATATAGGAGAGTGCCGACTGGTCGGAATAGCGATACAGCGCATCATAGTAGGAGAGATAGAACATCAGGATCTGGTAACCTCGCTCCGACTTGGCGATCAGGAGCGTGTCGGACTGGTACAGAATCGTCCGCCCGAGCCGGGTGAAAAACTGAAACGCGTGATAGACGGGTTTTTTGATGCCATAGAAATCGAGCATGCCGGCGCCGCCATGGAACAGGCTGCTGTGTGGGAAAAAATCTTCGTTGACATCACTGAGGGAGCGAAAACACATGCCGCTGACTTCGCGCAGCAAGGCGGACTGGTTGTAAGCAAAATAGGGCCCCATGAAACTGGTATCCCGCGACAGGTCTCTGGGCAGGAAGGAAACGTTCCAGTGCGAGAGCAGGAGCGGCTTGTCCTGATAGCCATGCTCAGCCATGATCGCTTTGATGGCCGAAACCTGGCGCAGGATGCTTGTCTTGTCCGAAGCATCCTGGTCTGCAGTGCGGGTACTGGAATAGGAAACGAATTCATGCTGTTCGGTCGTGATGTTGATGCTGTACATGTGGGCCGAAATGAAGTCAGGATCAATGGATTGAGTGCGGCAAAAGTCGAAAAAAGCCTCATACCAGGACAAGCCGCCGGGTGTCGAAAAGGTCGGCGAACCTATCTGGATCAGAGGCGAGACGCCTTTGACCGCCCTATAGGTAGCCAGGTAGAATTCGAAGAATTTCTCCATCGATTCGTTCCAGTAGCCGTTGTGAAGCTTAAGATCGGGACAAACCCAGAAATCAAAATACCAGGTGTGCACGTCACTGGCGCCATACCGGGCCAGACAATGACGGACGAATGTACTAACAAGCATCATCCATTTCTCGATCGACTTGGGGAAGCTGACATTGGGCTGGAAATTCCAGCCGGCATATTGCTTTTTGGATGCGAGCTGGCGCGGCATGAAGCCGATTTCAAAAAACGGTTTGACAGCAATGGACCTGAGAAAATCAATGATGATGTCGATGTATTGCCAGTTGAAGACAGGCAGCTTGTCGACTTCTTCATGATAGACAAAGAGGTCATCGGAAAAAATATCGCGTATGCGCAGATAATGAAAACCCAGATCGGCCTTGGCCATCCGGATCAGTTCCTGGATTTCGACTCTAAGGCAGGAGGAGGCTCGCCCGGCATCGACAAAGAAGGGCCGGTCATTGTAAAATTCGCCTGGCTGCGGGCGGGACAGGTCGAACGATACGGTCTGATGGCGCTGCAGTTGGCTGGAGCCGCTTTCGGTTTGCTGCGGCTGATTCCAGAATTGCTGGAAATACTGGAACATGCCCTGGAGCGCTTCGGAATCGGTCTCGGACAGGGACTGTGTCTGGGCGTGCGTTTGCCGGTAGCGCTGTGGTGACATGCCCAATAGCTTTTTGAAGGCGGCGCTGTAAGTCTTATGGTTGCCAAAGCCATTCGCAACCGCAATGGCCAGAATGTTTTCGTCGCTGTTGATCAGAGCAGTGAGCGAACGATCGATGCGGTAGTGGGTCAGAAATTCGATGAATGTCTGGTGGAACTGCTTCTTGAAAAATGCGGTGAAATACTGGGGGTGCAATCCGACGGCCGCGGCGATGGCGTCCAAAGGGATCCTGTCGTCATAGTTTTCGTTGATGTAGCGGATGATGGTGCGGATTCGTTCGGTCGTAGAGTCATCCTGCGTCGCTTTTATTGCATTTTTCTCGCCCAAAGTTTCAATGAAGGTGGTCAACAGTCTGGTCACTGCGGCTACACCTTTCAGATGTTCGCAGGAGCCTTCCTTGATGCTGTGCAGCGTCATCTGACCGATCCCTTCGCAGATGGCTTTGTATTCGTCGGAATAATCGTTGTGACGGATGTAATGAGTCTTGAACTGGATGGCATCGAAGTCCCTGACCAGATCGCGGATGAACCGGGCGCTGATGACCAGATGGAGCAGGCGCAGATTGTCCGAATGGGTGATGACAGAAAAGGTCTGGTATGGCTCCAGAAAAAACAAGTCGTTCTGGTTTAAGAGATGGCCGCGCCCGGACAAGCTGACGTTGAGTTTGCCCTGCAGGATGAAAAAGACACAAAAATCACTGTGCCACTGCAGCTCATTGGTGAACTGGTTCTTGACCGCGAACTCGTAGGGCAATCCCTGAGTGAGCTCTTGGCTGGATTGGTTCATGGGCGTGTCCTCGGTGGATGACCTGTGAAGGCCAATTTCCGCTGCTCTGACTGAATTATATTTCATCCTGGACGATTACGAAACACTTATTTCCTCGATCTAAAGAAAATAGATCAAAAAGTATCCGTGATATTCATGATGCATGTCCAAGGTCAGCGGATTCCCTTGGCTTTTAGCATGCCTTGCCTTGACATACCGGACGATACAGCCGGCCTGCCGTGTTAAATTGGGTGCAACAGCAGCGAGGAGTCCGATATGGCGCACGAATTGATTTTCGAAACGAGGAAACTCTGCAAACACTTTGGCCCGACGGTGGCCTTGGACAACGTCGATCTGCAGATTTTCCGCGGCCAGGTCACGGGTCTGATCGGTGAAAATGGATCAGGCAAGTCGACGCTCTCGTCGATTGTCGCCGGGATCCAGCTGGCTACGTCTGGAGAGATGTTCTACTTGGGCGAGCCCTATGAGCCCAAGACCATGCTGAGTGCACAAAAAAGGGGCATCGGCATGGTTGTCCAGGAACAAGGCACCATTTCCGGGATCACGGTGGCGGAAAATCTGTTCCTGGGCCAGGAGCAGCGCTTTCACCGCCTGGGCATGATCAGCAGCTCCCGGATGAACAAGGCAGCCAAGGAAATCCTGAGGACCATTGGCTTTGACCACATAGACCCTTCGGAACGAATCGATCGCTTCAACATGCAAGACCGCAAATTATTCGAAGTCGCCAAGGTCATGCACAACCAACCGGAGCTCCTGATCGTGGACGAAAGCACCACAGCCCTCTCCCAGCGCGGCCGCCAGATCATCTATGACATCATGGCCAAGATGCGACAGGATAACAAGGCGGTTATTTTTATCTCGCACGACCTCGATGAAATGATCACCCATTGCGACCGCCTGACCGTGCTCCGGGATGGGGTTTTGACCGCAACCCTCGAGCAGGCAGATATGACCGAAGCCAACATCAAACGCTCCATGGTCGGCCGTGAGATGAAGGGCGAATACTACCGCAGTGATTTTGGCACCCCGGTCAGTGACGAGGTCGTCCTGAAAGTTGACACCATCACGACCGGGACCGGACTTTTGACCAATTTCAGCCTGGAAGCCCACAAAGGTGAAATCCTGGGCATCGGCGGCTTGTCCGACTGCGGTATGCACGAGCTGGGCAAGGCCATTTTCGGTGAGGAGAAAATCGTCAAAGGTTCTGTCTTGCATGTAAAAAGTGGCGCGACTGTCGTTCATCCTCATCAGGCTGTAGAGCTCGGTTTTGGCTATGTCTCCAAAGACCGGGATCAGGAGGCCCTGGTCCTGTCAGCCACGATCCAGGACAACATCTTGTCTGCGGGGCTCAAACGGGTCGCCAATTCTTTCAACTTCATTCAGAAAAAGAAAAAGCTGGATTATGTCACCAGACAAGTGACCAACCTGAAGATCAAATGCGCTTCGATTGAGCAGGAGGTCCAGTATCTGTCCGGCGGCAACAAGCAGAAAGTTGTTTTTGGCAAGTGGGTTGGCCGGGATTGCGACATCCTGATCCTGGACTGTCCGACCCGCGGCGTAGATATCGGGGTCAAGGCCGCCATGTACCAGCTGATGAATGACATGCGCAAGGCTGGCAAGACTCTGATTATGATTTCGGAAGAGCTTTCGGAGCTGATCGGCATGAGCGACCGGATCATCATCATCAAAGATGGCGAAAAATCCGGCGAATTCTCGCGTAATGAACGTCTGACTGAACATACCATCATTGACTCCATGATTTGAGGGGAGCGTACTTTCTTGGAAAAATTGGCTGATCTAAAATCCTATGTCCGGTCAGGAATGTTTGCAAAAATCGCCCCCTACATCGGGCTGATCGCCAGCACCAGTGTGTTTGGCCTTTTGACCGGAGGGAAACTGTTGACCTGGGCCAATCTGCAAAACCTGACCAATCAGGTCATCATCACGGCCCTGGTGTCGATCGGCGCGGTCTTCCTGTTCGGGATCGGCAGCTTTGACTTGTCCTTGGGGTCTCTGGTCGCCATGACCGGTGTGTTCGGCGGGGTCGTCGCGATCCAGACGGGCAATCTGGCGCTGGTTTTTCTGGTTTGCCTGGTGGTGCCCATCGTGGCTGGTCTGATCAAAGGCCTGTTTAATGCCTTTGTCGAAGTCCCTTTTTTCATTTTCACGATCATTTTGGCTGTTGTGATCAACGCTTTTGTCCTGGTCATTCTCGGCAAGGAAACGACTCTGTACCTGGACAATGCGGTCCGTGCCATTCCGACCTTTAACTTCACCCAGATGACCGCGATCAATGTCCTGGTACTCGGCGGCTATTTCCTGGCCTGCCTGTTTATCTTCAATCACACACCCATGGGGATCGAGGTCAAGATGCTGGGTGGCAACCAGAAAGCCGCCCGCCAGACGGGTCTGAACCTGACTCGGATCCGGGTGTTTGCCTTCCTGATCTCTGCTGTCGGCATCGGCCTGGCTGCCTTCCTGATCCTGATTCGGGTCCGGACGGTGGGTTATTCCACCGCAGTTTCCACTGGCAACGATGTCATGGTTGCCCTGGTTCTGGGTGGCATGCCAATTTCCGGCGGACCCAAGACCCGGATCGCCGCCGGTCTGGTGGGTGCGGCTACGATCACCATCCTGAACAGTGGGTTGGCGATCATGGGCCTTTCTGCCGGTATCATCCAGTTGGTCCGAGGTCTTGTCTTTATTGTGGTTGTATGGGTGGCCAGCTTCAGTTATCGCACGAAGCTGCTGCCAAGATGACAAAAATCAAGGAGGAAGTTCTATGAAAAAGCTAATGGCCCTGATCGTTCTGTTCGCCATGGTGCTGAGTCTGGTTGCCTGCGCTGGCAGTGGCGCCACGACTGCCGCCCCCACCACGACCGCCGCTGCAGCTGAAACAACTGCAGCAAAAACCGAAGCTCCGACAACGGCGCTTCCGCTCGATGGCACCTGGCCAGCAGAAAAAGTGAAAATTGGCTTCATCGCCTATGACACGACCGATGAGCAGTTTCTGTCCATCCAGCAGTATTATGGCTATCTGGCCCAGTTTTTCAATTTCGAAATCATCAGCTCCGAATCGATCGCTTCTCCGGAAGACGAGCTGAAGTTCATCGAAAACTGTGCCGCAGCTGGCTGCAAAGCCATCATCGGCTACTACAATGCTTCGGGTGCCCAGGCCGCACAGCTGACTATCGACAAGGGTATGTATTACTGGGGCGGCGCCGATGTGGCAGCTATCTATGACAAGATGATGGCCCAGGATCAGTATCTGGGATCCTATTCCGGTGGCAACTCCAATTACGAAGCCGGCTACAACATCGCCCAATCTTTGATCGCTGCCGGTTGTGAAAAGCTGGTCTACACCTCAGGCGGCCGTGATTTCGGTGTGGACTTTTTCATCGAACGCTCGGACGGTTTCTACGCTGCCGTGGAAGAAGCCAAGCAAACGAATCCAAATGTTGAAGTGGTCTATGATGTCTCCGGCTGGCCCGGCACCGATTCCTTCACCGCCGACCAGACGAAAGTCTGTGATATGGACATCGATGGTATCGGCAATTCATTCTCGGCCTTGGTCTGGATCCAGCCGCTGCAGACGGTCAATAAATTCGGCCAGGTCAAGCTGGCGACTGTGGGCACAGCCAATGAAGTCTACAAAGACCTGATGAATGCGGGAGCAGTCAATGCCGTCGTTTATGAAAATGAAGAAGTGCAGTTTGGCGGCGCCATCCCGATGATCCTGAATGCTGTCAACGGTGACAATGCGGTCAACCGCATGGACGGCAAAGCAGCCAAATACAAGGTCACCCCCTGGCTCTTGAACGACCCGGCCCTGATCAATGCCATCTACGACAAACACAGCAAGAGCGAATACTATGTCACGGCAGAAGAAGTAGCCCAGTGCATCAAAGCCTTCAACCCCGATGCCACTTACCAGACCTTGGCTGATCTCTATGCTGCCAAGACCATCGACATCGTCAACTAAACAAGGTGCATATGAAAAGTCTCGTGAAAAAAGCGTTTGGCACACTGATCATCCCGGTCACGCTGTATCTGATCCTCAAGATCTTGAGTCTGACGGCAGGCGACCAGAAATTCGCCGTGGGCTCGGATCTCGACACGATCATCTATACCGGGATCTACACATGCATGCTGGCTCTGGCGATGGCGATCAACCTGACTTCCGGACGCTTTGATTTCAGCATCGGATCGGTACTCGTCGGCAGTGCCATCATCGGGGGCAATTTTGCCAAAAACCAGGCCTATGGTCCTTGGGGCCTGCTTCTGGCGATCGTAGCCGTGGGCATGCTGATGGGCCTGATCTCCGGCCTGGTCTATGTCACCCTGCGGCTACCACCGATGATTACCTCTCTTGGCATGACCATGATCTTTGAGTCCTTTTCCATGATGGTCAACCAGTCCAAAGGCATCCGCCTGATTGGCAAGTTTGATGTCCTGATCTTTGCCAGTCAGCCTTATCTCTGGATCTTGCTCGTGATTGTCCTGGTCGTTTATACGTACCTGCTCTACAAGACCCGGTTCGGCTACAATTACCGCGCCCTGGCCAATGGTCAGAAAATCGCACTCGATACCGGGATCAATGAAAAAGTCAACGCAGTCATCTGCTATGTTCTGTCCGGTGCCTTGATAGCGATTGCTGCGACGATCTTTCTCAGCAAATATGGCACGATATCCCCTGAGTCAGGCCTTTCAAGTTCTGCCTATTTCATGGGCGCCTTCCTGCCGATTTTCATTGGGGGTTTCATCAGCCGCTACTCCAACCTGATCATAGGTGTGATCATTGGCAGCTTCACCCAAGCCATGCTGTCTTCTGGCCTGGTCAGCCTGGGCCTGAGCAATTCTTTGCAGACACTGATCAATGGTGTCTTCGTCATGGCTTTCCTGATCTTTACCACCAACAGTTACAAGCTGCAGCTGCAGAAACAGTACCGGAGCAAACTGGCCCGGGCAGAGGCTGCAGCTCGCTGACCGGACTCTTTCGCGCATCCCTTTGCATCCCTTTGCAACCCTTTGTACCCCGAAAGCATCAAGGAGCATCACAAGGAGCATCCCTATGAATTGTGACCTGAGAGTTCGCCTGGCGGATGTCAGCGGGCGACTGTTTCCGCTTGGCCTGGACGAGCCTGCACCAGTATTCCATTATCTGGCCGAAAGTGCAGAGCAGGGGAAATCAATCTCTGCCTGTCAGCTACTGGTCCAGGACGAATCCGGACTGGTCATCTGGGACAGCGGCAAATCCATCCCGCCTGAGCGTGCGTATCTTCCTTATCAGGGGGCACCTCTTGCAGCTCGATCCATTTATTCGGCCCAGATCCGGGTCTGGGATGAGCAAGATAAGGTTTCGCCGTTTAGTGAATCCTTGCAGTTCGAGACTGGTCTGATGGGACAGCCGTGGCAAGCGCGCTGGATCGAGCCGGTACAAGAGAACGCCATTTTTGAGAAGGCTTTACCCTTGCATCAGCTGTTTGTGCCTAGCCCGGAATTCTGGGGCGGGGAGGCCAGACTGCGGCCCTGCCAAAACGTACGCAAAACTTTTACCTGCCAGCGGGGCGTCAAAAGGGCCCGCGCCTATGTTTCGGCTCATGGCGTCTATCAGCTCTCCCTCAATGGGCAGGTCGTCGGTCAGCAACGGCTGGCGCCGGAAACGAGCGTCTATGCAAAAATCCTCTATTACCAGACGTATGACCTGACATCGCTGCTCCAGTCCGGGGAGAACGCGCTCGGGCTGACCTTGGCCGATGGCTGGTGGATCGGCCGCCTGGGCATTTCCGGCGAAAGCTGCAACTACGGCCAGCGCCTGGGCTTGATCGTGCAGCTGGAGATTCTCTACGAAGACGGTCGCCGGGAATTCGTGACCAGCGATTCCAGCTTCAAATCAGCTGAAGCGATGATCCGCTCTGCCGATCTGTTCATTGGCGAAAAGCAAGATCTGCGCCTGGATGACTGTTCATGGCGGTTGCCCGGTTTTAACGATGCCAACTGGCAGGCGTGCCTGCCCGCTGCGTTTGCGACTGACAACCTGACCGGGCAAATGACGGATGGTATCCGTGTCCTCCAGGAACTCCCCTGCATCGGCAAAAGCCTGACGCCTTGCGGCGATCTGGTCCTTGATTTTGGCCAGGTGATCGCGGGCGTCTGCCGCTTCTGTGTCACAGCACAAGAGGGTCAGACCGTTTCGTTCGAACATGGCGAAGTACTCGACCAGAACGGCAATTTCAAAAACAACATCATCGGGCGCAACAAGGATCAGAAAGATGTTCTGGTTTGCAGAGCTGGCCGGCAAGTCTTCGAACCTTTGTTTACTTACCATGGGTTTCGTTATGTCAGAGTCGTGGGGGTGCCGCCGGAGCAGGTCGATGCCGTGGCCCTGGTTCTTGGTACACCTTTGCAAAAAACGGGCATATTTTCCTGCTCGGATGAAAGGCTCAATCGGCTGCAGCACGCGATTGAGTGGAGCACCCGGGGCAATATGGTTTCGGTACCGACGGATTGTCCGCAGCGCGAAAAGCTCGGCTGGACCGGGGATATTCAGGTCTTTGCCCGGACCGGGTGTTTCAATTTCAACTTGAAGAACTTCCTCGAAACCTGGCTGTGCAACCTCCGTGCGGACCAGTCGGCCAACGGGGAAGTCCCAGTTGTGGTGCCCAATCACCCGTCCCAGGATCGGTTGCAGCGCCAGCTGTCACAGGGCCTGAATTCGTCTTCCGGCTGGAGCGATGCCTGTGTCCTGGTGCCTTATTACCTGTATCAGCACTATGGCGATCCGCGTGTCCTGCGGGATTGCTTTCCCGTCATGGAGCGCTGGCTGGACTTTGTCAAACGCCAGACTGCACTCGAACCGGACGGATTTTGCGGCTATTCCGAAGAACGGCAGGCGGCCAATCTGTTTTTGTGGACCCAAGGCTACCATTTCGGGGACTGGCTGATCCCGAGTCTGCGCCAGCTACCCAACGGCGTTGCCTTGGGGACGGAGCAAACGGCCCACGTCGTCGGGGCCTGCTTTTATGCCATCACCGTCGAGGCCTTTGGCCAAATTTGCCGCTGGCTGGGCTACGAACAGAAAGCTTTTGAACAGGCAGCGCTGCTGGATCAGATTCGCCAGGCAATCCGGTCTGAATTCGTCAGGGACGATGGCAGGGTCGCTGGGTCGGCTGGTGGCAGTGATTTGCAGGGCCTGTATGTGATGGTGCTGCGATCAGGCGCTGTTACTGGATCTTTGCGCGTCAAGGTCGTGCAAAGACTGGTCGATTTGATCATTAAAAACGAGTATTGCCTGGACACCGGGTTTTCCTCGGTCAGTTATCTTTTGGATGTGCTCTATGACAACGGTTATCCGGACATCGCCTATCAGATCCTGTTCCAGACCCGGGCGCCTTCCTGGCTGTACATGATCGAGCGGGGCGCGACGACGATCTGGGAGAATTGGCGCGCCATCACTGAAACGGGTGAGGTGACCGATTCGTCCTACAACCATTATGCGTTTGGCTGTGTTGGCGACTGGATCTACCGCCGGATCGGCGGGATCACGCCGGTTGCGCCGGGTTACCGGGCTGTGCGGATTGCGCCGGATTTTTCCTGCGGATTGGCGCACGCCCATTGTGCGCTGGAGACGCCCCAGGGGATGCTGCGGGTTGACTGGACGATTCAGGCTGGCCAGATTGAGCTGGCGCTGACAATACCCGTGGATACCCATGCGGTGGTGCACGTGCCTGGCGCAGACCATGAGCTCGGATCGGGCGCCTATTCTTTTATTGTCAATGAACTGAATTGAACTGAACGTTAAGGAGGGTCACCCTGTGCAGACTTTTAATTTCCCGCACAATTTCCTCTGGGGCGCGTCCACGGCTGCGCATCAGGTCGAAGGCAACACCATCAACAGCGAGCTGTGGACACTGGAGCATCTGCCGGGGACAATTTTCGCCGAACCATCGGGCGATGCTTGCGATCATTATCACCGCTACCGTGAGGACATCTTGCTGATGAGAAAGCTTGGCCTGAACGCCTATCGCTTTTCACTGGAGTGGTCCCGGATCGAGCCGGAGGAAGGTGAATTCTCCCGGGCTGAGCTGGACCATTATCGCCGGATGCTGTCTGCCTGTCTGGAGCAAGGGATCACCCCGGTGGTCACACTGCATCACTTCACCTCGCCGCGTTGGCTGATCGAAAAGGGCGGCTGGCTCGATGAGCGGACACCGGAGCGTTATCTGCGCTATTGTGATCAGGTCGTCCGGCACCTGGGCGACCTGATCGGTGTCGCCTGCACCTTCAACGAAGTGAACCTGCCGGTTGTCCTGGCCAAAATGATGCCGTTCAGAGTCAGCGAGACCCCCTTTTGGCAGACCGCAGCCCAAGCTTTCGGCGTGACACCGGACCGGCTCGGACTGTTCCAGTTTGTTGTGGATCCTCGCCTGAGCGAGATTGTTTTTAACGCTCATCACCGGGCCTATGATGTCCTGCATTCCGGTTCGCATTCCTTTCCGGTCGGCATGACTCTGGCGCTGATGGACTTTCACGCGGCGCCGGGCGGGGAAGCCATGATGGCGCGATTCCAGCGCGAGTTGTCGGACACGTACCTCGAGCACGTGCGCGGCGATGACTTTGTCGGCGTCCAGACCTATTCGCGCCTGATCATCGGTCCGGACGGAATTGTGCCGCCACCCGAGGGCACGGAAATGAACCAGATGGGCGAGGAGTATTATCCCGAGGCGATTGGCGGGACCATTCGGCGGGCGGCCCAAGTGGCTGGTGTCCCGATCTATGTCACAGAAAATGGCGTGGCCAGCGAAGATGATTCTCGCCGCGTGGAATATCTGCAGCGGGCTGTGCGCAGTGTGGCTGAAGCGATGGCAGCAGGGATCGATGTGCGCGGGTATTTTAGCTGGTCCTTTATGGATAATTTTGAATGGATCAGCGGCTATCGGCCCAAGTTCGGCCTGGTGGCAGTCGATCGCGCAACCCAGGTGCGCACCCCCAAACCAAGTGCCTTCTGGCTCGGCAAAACAGCGCGAGAAAACAAAATTCAGATTTGACACGAGATTTAGATGCGTAAAACCAAGTGCCTTGCCCCGAGACGACACTTGCCAATGCCATCGGCAATGGGGTCAGGGGCCTTCAGGATTGATTGGTCCCTTTTTCCACTGCTGCTTTTTTGCGCTCCTTCACCACCACCACAATCAAGGCGATCGCAAACAGAACCAGGCAACCGATCACTGTAATGATGATCCAGAGATATTGACCGGCAAACCCACTTGCGGAGAGGTGCTTGAGCAGGATCCCAATGTAAGCCCAAATCAGGGCCAGACCATAGGCGATGCTTTTGAGGAAAACGGTGGTGATCCACCCGATCAGGAGACCAGCCAGCAGGATCAGGACCGTCCAAGCAGGTTCACTCAGCCCGGCACCCGTCCACTCGAGGTCGACCAGTAAGGTTGTGACATTGGCAAGCGTCGCCACGGTGATCCAGCCGAAATAGAGCGCAAACGGCAAGCGAACGAAGAATTTTCCACCTGCCTCATAGGATTGCCGGCGAGTGATCAGGTTGATTGCGGCCAGACAGACCAGCAAGATGAGCATCAGCACCAGGGTCAGAGGAATCAGGTAAAAGTGCCAGGCGAAGATCCAAACGGAATTGGCGAGCGAAGAAGCAATGAATAGAAGACGGATCTTCTGGTCGCTGGCGAGCTGGACATCCGTTTTATTTTTTTGGATCAGCCCGAACTGATAGAGGACGTAGCCAGCCAGAGCCAGGTAAATCACACCCCAGATGGCAAAGGTCAGCCCGGCGGGGGCGAACAGATTGGGGTACGAGTCAGACACTTCACCGGTCGTGACCCCGTTGAGTGGCAGGATATTGGCCAGGGCATTGACCAGGACCATGACCAGATACGCAGCCAGGACCAGCAATCGGGTCGAAACACGTCTTGTTTGAATTTCCATGGGGGCACGCTCCTTTAGCCTGAGATGCAATCATAGCAGCGGTTCGGATCGGAGTGCCGAATTTGGGACGCCGTCCCAAATTCGGCAAAAATTAAGCTTTGTCCCATTGTTGTGCTTGATGGAATGTTTGCAGTTTCTGGTTGACGCGGGCGAAGATGCTGCCTTCGGGGTAGGTTCCGGCTGCATCTTTCTGGCCGGCGGCAAGGCCGGTGAGGATTTCGATGCCGTCTTCGATGGTCTGGACGGCATAGAGGTGGAAGCGTCCGGCGCGGACGGCGTCGAGGACCTCGTCTTTGAGCATCAGGTTGTCCATGTTGCTCTGTGGGATGATAACGCCCTGGTCGCCGGTCAGGCCCTTGGCGACACAGATGTCGTAAAAGCCTTCGATTTTCTCGGTGACGCCGCCGATCGGCTGGATCTCGCCGTACTGGTTGACGGAGCCGGTGACGGCCAGGGACTGGCGGATGGGGGCATCGGCGAGGCTGGAGAGGATGGCATAGAGCTCGGCGCTGGAGGCGCTGTCGCCTTCTATGCCGCCATAATTCTGCTCAAACGTGATCTGAGCCGTCAGGGAGAGCGGCTTGTCCTGGGCGAACTGCATCCCCAGGTAGCCAGACAGGGTCAGAACTCCTTTGCTATGGATGCTGCCGCTCATCTCTGTTTCACGCTCGATCGCGATGACGCCATCCTTGCCCATGAAGGTGACAGCCGTGATCCGCGTCGGCTGGCCAAAAGCAAAATTGCCCAGTTCAACGACGGATAAGCCATTGACCTGGCCGATGCGCTCACCCGCCGTATCGATCAGCAGCTTGCCGGTCAGGATCATCTCCTGGACCTTTTCTTCGACCCGGCTCCGGCGAAAATGACGCTGGCGGATCGCTTCATCGATATGGGCAGCCGAGACCAGAACAGCCCCATCTGCTGCAGCAAGCGCACTTGCCTCATAAATGATCTCGCCGACTTCGTTGAATCGGGTCGAAAGCTTGGTCTGGTCACCGGCCAGACGCGAACCGTATTCGATTATCTGGGCCAGCGCTGTCCGGTCCAGATGATGGAGCTTTTCGCGCCGGCAGAGCGAACTGACAAACGAGACATATTTACAGATATTTTCACGCGAACGCTCCATTTCGACATCAAAATCGACCTTGACCTTGAATAACTTGGCGAAATCCTCATCCGAGGTCAGGACCAGGTAGAAGAGGGGGCTGCCGATCAGGATGACCTTGAGATGCAAAGGGATAGGCTCCATGCGCAAAGTCGCAGTCGGGATGTTGCGGTACTGCTCGCCGATGTTCTCAATCACCGCCTGGCGATATTTCAAGGTCCGCTTGAGCTGCTCCCAGACCAGAGGCTCGATCAGGGCGTCCCGGGCTTGCAGGATCAGGAAGCCGCCGTTGGCCCGGTGGATCGCCCCGGGCTTGACCATGGTGAAATCGGTCGACACCGACATCAGCTGGTTCTTGTACTCGACCTTGCCGAACAGGTTGTAATAGTTGGGGTTGGTCTCAAGAATGACGGGCGCCCCTGTTGTACCTTCATGGCTGATGAACAGATTGACTTTGTAGCGGGTGAATTCCTCGCCGTCGCCGGTACCAGTGATCAGGGACAGGTCAACCAGTTCTTCTTCGCCACCGGACTCGGAGGTTTCCCCAGCTTGTTCAGTCTCAGACTCCAAAAACAACGCCCGGTTTTCCTCGACATCCTTGCGGACGGCATCGAGATAAGCCAGAACTTTGGCATGACCGGCGTACCTTTCCCGCAAACGGTCAAAAGACGGCGCGGCGGCTGTCCGGGCGATTTGCTTTTCAAGATCGACGATTTTCTCAGCCGTCTGCTTTTCGAGGGATTTGCCCTCGCGCAAGATCTCCTCCAGGACGCCTTCCAGCTGGTGGCCAGTCGCTTCGAGGGCCAGGCGCTGCTCATCCGGCAGCTCGGCAAATTCCTGATTTGAATAGGGTTTATCATCCTTCAAAGGCATGATCATCAGCTTGCCGCTCGCCTGGCGGAACAGGAAGTGGACCTCGCTGGCCTGCTTTTGCAGGGCGCTGAGACGCTCCTGCATGTGGTTTTGGAAAGAAGATTCGAGCTCCTTTTTCTTTTGCTCATAATCATGACTCTCAAAAGCTTTCGGCATCGCGGCAAGCAGCTCGCGCACCAGTTCATCCATGTCTTTCTGGAACTGGCGCCCTTGGCCGGCTGGGAGTGAGATGGCAACCGGGCTTTCCGAATCAGCAAAATTGTTGACATAGCACCAATCATCCGGAACCGTGCCTCCCGCAGCGGCCTCGGTGACGCTGGCATTGACATAGGTTGTCTTGCCCGTGCCCGGCAGACCGGAGACGAAAATGTTGTAACCCGGCGCGTCCATCGCCAGGCCAAATTGCATCGAGCGCACAGCACGGTCCTGGCCGATCACCCCCTCCAGCCCGGGAACATCTTCACTCGAGGTGCAAAAATCCAGCTCAGTGTCCAGATCGCAGACCCGTCTGAGCTTGGCCACTGGAATCCGGAAACGGTCAGACTGTTCCATGAAAATCCCTCCTATTCCTATTCCTATTCCTATACCTGGGCTGTTTTAGCGCCTGGCCTGATGTCCGTCTGATGGCCCAGCTGCAGGCTGGCTTTCAGATGCTGGTACAAGTCAGGCTTGGCCTTTTTGAATGGAATGAAATCCGGAAAATACAACGGTTCCCCGCAGGTGATCTGCCGGTTTGGGTGATCGATCCTGAGGGGGATGAAGGGGAGATGCTGACCGGTTTTGCGCTGATAAAAACGCTCCAGGTCGAGAAATCCGTCATACAGGTCGCCCACTTCAGTGCGGTCATCGCTGTAATCGATATCAGGAGCGAGCAAGAGACTCTCACCGGCCAGAAGAGCAGCAAGGCTGGCGCGGAACGTTGTGATCACAGCAGCAGAATCGCGATGGACCGGGATGGCCCGCATCGAGTGCATGACGCTGGCTATGACAAAAGAAAGTGGCCAGGCCAGGATAGCAGCCGGAATTTTAGGTATTTTTAGGCGCTGGGTGAAGGTATAATGATAGTACTGGTCAAAGCACGCTCGCTGGCTGAAAAAAACATTCAAGACCCAGGGGCGCACGGCGAACGGGAGCCAGGCCATGCTCAGGAGAGGTCCTTTGAGGTTTTGGTGATGCACCACGTAAACGGCAGGCTCAGGCCGCTGCTCCGGCAACGTGAAGCGGTAGGGGTACCGCCAACGGATGACTGCCCTGCCGATGGAAAAAAGTGCCCCGGTCCGATTCTGTCCCATGGTGCGTGATCCCCCTGTACGTTCATTTTACCGTTTATCGAGCCTGAGAGGAACCACACTTTCATGGTGTGAGGGAAGGAGGAGCGAGACGCATGGACTTGATCTTGCTCCGTCATGGTGAAGCCGAAGATGCAGCTGATCCAGCTGACGATGCCGAGCGCCGCCTGACCGATGACGGGCGGAAGAAACTGACTGGCTCGCTGCCCCAGCTGCGCCTGCTGCTGGACGACAAGAAACGGCTGGTCATCTGGACCAGCCCTTTGGTCCGAGCTCGCCAGACAGCCGAGATCCTCAGAGATTGCCTGGCCGCTCAGGGCCTGCGTGTACCAAAGGTACTGCCCGAGCATGAGTTTATCGCCTCAGGGGACTGGAACGGTTTTATTCTGGCAGCCAAGACGCTCGACCCGGCATCCAGCCTGGTTTTGGTTGGACATGAACCCTACTGGGGCACTTGGAGCCAGCGCCTCTGCAGCTGTCTGCTGCCCTTCAAAAAAGGCGCCGCTGCCTGCTTTGATTTTGACCCTTATTCCTGGGACCCGCTCGGCAATGGCCAGCCCATCTGGAAAGGCCAGGGCCAACTGCAATGGTTTGTCCAGCCCAGAATCCTTAGAAAAATGCGCCCGTGACGTTCGGACTGAGAGGTACAACATGGCTGTACAGGAACCCCATCTGCCTGATCCGATTGCCCTTGCCGAGACTCTGAGCGAGATCCAGCGCCAGAATGCCAGACAATTGACCTTGATGAAAAAGCAGCTGCGTTTGTTTCGCATCTTGGCGCTGATCCTGATCATCGCCCTGGCGGTCCTGGCCGTAGCCCTGGAATCGACCATCAACAAGGTCAACCGCACGATTGAACACATCGAGACTGTGACAGCAGACCTGGCCCAAGCCGACTGGACCGGCATGGTCGAAAACATCAACACCCTCGTCGATTCAAGCCAGGAGAGCTTGCAACAAGCCGCCACCAAGATCGACAGCATCGATATCGAGACGCTCAACCAGTCCATCCAGGACCTTAGCACCGTGATCGGTCCGATTGCCCGACTCTTTGGCAGCTAAATGGAGGCAAAGCATGGAACTTCAAAGCATGGAACTTCAAATCGCTGCTGTCCAGATGCGCGTTACAGACAACAAGGCTCAGAATCTCAAGACAGCTGCCCGGGCGATCGCCCGTCTGGCGGGGATGGGGGCAGACCTGATCGTCTTGCCGGAGATGTTTATGTGCCCCTACCAGACGGATCTGTTCCACACATATGCCGAACCGGCCGACGGACCTTCTGTGCAGCAGCTGTCCAGCCTGGCTGCCCGGCACCAGGTCTGGCTTGTGGCCGGCTCTCTTCCCGAGCGTGATGCAGCAGGACGTGTCTACAACACCTCCTTCGTGTTTGACCGCACAGGTCACCCCGTCGCCTGCCACCGCAAAGCCCATCTTTTCGATGTCGATATCAAGGGCGGCCAGTATTTTAAGGAATCCGACACCCTCGCACCCGGCCAGACCACCACCGTTTTTGATACCGAGTTCGGCCGGGTTGGCCTCTGCATCTGCTACGATTTCCGTTTCCCTGAACTGGCACGCCGCATGGTCCTCGATGGGGCCAGGCTAATCCTGGTCCCAGGCGCATTCAACCAGACGACCGGGCCGGCCCATTGGGAGGTCATGTTTCGGAGCCGGGCGATCGACAACCAAGTCTATGCTCTGGGCTGTGCTCCAGCTCGCAACCCTGAATCGTCCTACCAGTCCTGGGGCCATTCCATCCTAACCGGACCCTGGGGCAATATCATCCGCCAGCTGGGCCAGTCACCCGGCAGCTTTCTGGCAACCATCGACCTTGGCCTGGTGGACAAGGTTCGCCGCGAACTACCGCTGCTTTTGCACCGCCGTCCCGAAATTTATTAGAGTGTGACTGGTTAAACCTGTCAGACCGACTAACGAAAACGATTCCGAACGATTTTGGATCACTTGGTGTAAACGTTTGTCTCTGTTTATAGCGGAAATCGATAACGTTTGCGGAAATGAGCAACTTTTTGTTATGTAAAATGACAAAATGTGCAAAAATGACCCTTTAGAACTCTTTATTTGCATAAAAAAGTATGCTTAAATGGGTGTTATTGAAACATAGGTTACCAAAAGCGGGTTTTTCTTCCCGCTTGAAATCAGAGGAGGTCAGCTTATTCATGTGCACAAATGAATTACTGCACGAGAAGTTCGTCGAACTGGATTCATTCATCGATGGACTCGAAGAAAAAGAAGGCTCGTTGATCACAGTTTTGCACAAGACTCAGGAGATTTTTGGCTACCTGCCGAAGGAAATCCAACTCCACGTCGCGCGCAAACTCGACATCCCGGCCGCCAAGGTCAATGGCGTTGTGACGTTCTATTCCTACTTTACCGAAACCCCGCGGGGTGAGTTTGTCATCAATGTCTGCCTGGGCACAGCCTGCTTCGTCCGCGGCTCAGAAGAGCTTCTCAAGGACCTGCAGGACAAACTCAAAATCAAAACCGGTGAAACGACTCCAGACGGCAAGTTCACCCTCGACGCTCTGCGTTGCGTCGGTGCCTGCGGCCTGGCGCCCGTTGTCATGGTCAATGGCAAGGTCTATGGCCGTGTCAAGAAAGAACAGATCGACACCATTCTGAACGAATACAAGGGCGAGGGAGCTTGACCTTACAGCAAAGGAGAAAGGTTTGATACTATGGCCAAGATGAAATCCTTGGAAGAACTCAAGGCAATCAAGGAACAACTCAAGTCCAACATGAACGTCCGCAATGAAAGCGAAGGCGTCACCAAAGTCATCATCGGCATGGCAACCTGCGGCATCGCTGCCGGCGCCCGTGAAACCTTCAACGCCATGGCCAGCAAGGCTGCCGAGCTCGGACTCGACAACATCAAATTTGTCACCGCCGGCTGCATGGGATCCTGCTATGCCGAGCCAACGGTCGAAGTCCAGATCCCTGGACAGGCTCCCATCCTCTATGGCTATGTTTCCGCCGACAAAGGTGTCGAAATCGTCGAAAAACACCTCAAAAATGGCGAACTCGTCGAAAACCTGATCATCGGCCAGCCTTTTGAAAAGGCCTGAGCGGCGACTTACCAGTCCGAAATCTTTTGGGAGGAATGTGAATGAGCAAGTTTAGAATGCACGTGCTGGTTTGCGGTGGCACAGGCTGTGTCTCATCTGACAGCATGCAGATTGTTGAGAATTTCAAAAAGCAGATCAAGGCCGCAGGGCTGTCTGAGGAAGTCCAGGTTGTCGCAACCGGCTGCTTTGGTTTCTGTGAAAAAGGCCCGATCGTCAAGATCCATCCAGATAATGTCCTGTATGTCGAAGTCAAGCCGGAAGACACCCAGGAGATTGTCAACGAGCACTGCATCAAAGGCCGTACCGTTGATCGTCTGCTGTATGTCGAACCGACCTTCGAGCAGCGCATCAGTGAACACAAGGACATGCCCTTCTACAAAAAGCAGCTGCGTATTGCGCTCCGCAACTGCGGCGCCATCGACCCGGAAAACATCAACGAATACATCGCTGCCGATGGCTACCAGGCCCTGGGCAAGATCCTGACCGACATGACCCCCGCCCAGGTCATAGACACCATCAAGCAAAGCGGCCTGCGGGGCAGAGGCGGCGGCGGCTTCCCCACCGGCATGAAGTGGGATTTCGCCAGCCGTTATTCCGCGGACCAGAAATACGTCATCTGCAACGCTGACGAAGGTGACCCGGGCGCGTTCATGGACCGCTCCATCCTCGAAGGCGACCCGCACAGCGTGCTTGAGGCCATGGCCATCGCCGGCTATGCCATCGGCGCCAGCAAGGGCTACATCTACATCCGCGCGGAGTACCCGCTGGCCATCAAGCGCCTCCAGATCGCCATCAAGCAGGCCTATGACTACGGCCTTTTGGGCAAAGACCTCTTTGATTCCGGTTTCGACTTCGACATCCAGCTGCGCTTCGGTGCCGGTGCCTTTGTCTGTGGCGAGGAAACGGCTCTGATCAAGTCGATCGAAGGCCTGCGCGGTGAACCGACCAATAAGCCGCCGTTCCCGGCTGAAAAAGGCTTGTGGCAGAAACCGACCATCGTCAACAACGTCGAGACCCTGGCCAATGTCCCGGTCATCTTCCTCAAAGGCCCCGAATGGTTCTCCTCGATTGGCACCACCAAGAGCAAGGGTACCAAAGTCTTTGCCCTCGCCGGCAAGGTCAACAACGTCGGCCTGGTTGAAGTCCCGATGGGCATGACCCTGCGTGAGATCATTTATGACATCGGCGGCGGCATCAAGGGTGGCAAAGAATTCAAGGCGGTCCAGACCGGCGGTCCTTCCGGCGGCTGCATCACCAAAGCCAACCTCGACACCCCGATCGACTATGACAACCTGATCGCCATCGGCTCCATGATGGGCTCCGGCGGCATGATCGTCATGGACGAAGACGACTGCATGGTCAACATCGCCAAGTTCTACCTCGAGTTCACCATGGACGAGTCCTGCGGCAAGTGCACCGCCTGCCGTATCGGCAACAAGCGCCTGCACGAGATGCTCACCCGCATCACCGAAGGCAAAGCCACCCCGGACTGCATCGAAGAGCTCAAGGAACTCTCCCTGATCATCAAGGACACCGCCTTGTGTGGTCTCGGCCAGACCTCGCCAAACCCGGTCCTGTCCACGATCAACCACTTCCTGGACGAGTACAAAGCCCACGTCTACGAGAAACGCTGCCCGGCCGGTGTCTGCCAGGCTCTGTCGGTCTACACCATCATCGAAGACAAGTGCATCGGCTGCACCGCTTGCGCCCGTGCCTGCCCGACCAAGTGCATCTCTGGTTCCGTCAAAAAGCCGCATGTCATTGAGCAGAGCAAGTGCATCAAGTGCGGTGCCTGCCTCAAAGCCTGCGCGTTTGACGCAGTCGATAAGAAATAAGGAGGCCTGAAGTTAAGCATATGCGCGAAGTAAAAATCAAAATTAATGACGTCGAGCTGAATGTACCGGATACCATGACGGTTCTCGAAGCAGCCAGACAAGTCAACGTCAAGATCCCCACCCTCTGCCATCTGAACCTTCACGACCTTAAGGCCGTCAATCAGGCCGCTTCCTGCCGCGTCTGCATGGTCGAAATCGATGGCCGCCGCAACCTGGCTCCAGCCTGTGCCACCTACGTCACAGAAGGCATGAACATCCGCACAACCACCCCGCGTGTTGTCAAAGCCCGCCGCACCATGGTCGAGCTGCTCCTGTCTGACCACCCGAAGGAATGCCTCAACTGCGCAAAGAACCAGTCCTGCGACCTGCAAAAGCTCGCCTCCGACCTCGGTGTGCGCGGCCAGATTCGCTACGAAGGCGCCATGTCCAGCTACACCGATGACGACTCCAGCTTTGCCATCTACCGCGATCTCGACAAGTGCATCCTTTGCCGCCGCTGCGAAACCATGTGCAACACCGTCCAGACCTGCGGCATCCTGTCCGCAGTCGGCCGCGGCTTTGACACCGTCGTCGCCCCGGCCTTCAACCTGCCGATGATCGACACCATGTGCACCTTCTGTGGCCAGTGCGTCGCCGTCTGCCCGACTGGCGCCCTGACCGAGATGAATGACATCCGCAATGTCTGGAATTCCCTCAACGACCCGGACAAGTACGTCATCGTCCAGACCGCTCCGGCTGTCCGCGTCGCCCTCGGCGAGGAATTCGGCATGGAACCCGGCACGATCGTCACGGGCAAAATGGCTGCCGCTCTGCGCCGCCTCGGTTTCAACAACGTCTTTGACACCGACTTTGCTGCAGATTTGACCATCATCGAGGAAGCCTCCGAGCTGATCCACCGCCTCCAGCATGGCGGCACCCTGCCGATCCTGACCAGCTGTTGCCCAGCCTGGGTCAAGTTCTTCGAACATCAGTTCCCAGATCTTCTGGACATTCCTTCATCCTGCAAATCCCCCCACGAAATGTTCGGCGCCGTGGCCAAGACCTACTATGCCCAGAAGATGGGCATCGATCCGGCCAAGATGGTTGTCGTTTCAGTCATGCCCTGCCTCTCCAAGAAGAACGAGGCTGCTCGTCCGGAGCTCTCTGGCGAATCCCTGAAAAACGTCGACTATGTTCTCTCCACCCGTGAGCTGGCGATGATGATCAGAGAAACCGGTATTAATTTCGTCTCTCTGCCGGACGAAGACTTTGACAATCCGCTCGGTGAATCCACAGGTGCCGGCGTGATCTTCGGTGCCACCGGTGGCGTTATCGAGGCTGCTGTCCGCACCGCCTATGAATGGCTGACTGGCGAAACCCTCGAATTCGTCGATTTCCATGCCTTGCGTGGTATCCAGGGTATCCGCGAAGCCACCATCGATATCGGCGGTACGGAAGTCAAGATCGGCGTCGCCCATGGCCTCGGCAATGCGAGAAAGCTCCTCGAAGCCATCCGCCGCGGCGAATCGAAGTACCATGCCATCGAAATCATGGCCTGCCCCGGCGGCTGTGTCGGTGGTGGTGGTCAGCCCTACCACCATGGTGATGACACCATCATCAAGAAGCGTACCGAAGCCATCTATCGTGAAGACCAGGGCAAAGCCCTGCGCAAGTCGCACGAGAACAAAGACGTCTTAAAACTCTACGAAGAGTTCCTGGGCGAGTTCTACGGTGAAAAGGCCCACGAACTCCTGCATACCCACTACGTCGCCCGCGAAAAGATTTAAGCGCACAAGCTGCCTCGATCTGCAGCGAGCCTGTTGAATGCTCCAACAAAGCCCCGATGCCAGTTATGGTACCGGGGCTTTGATGTGATGCGCCACGTGGTACGCCACGCAGGGGCAAGGCGCAAAAGGAGTTCGGCCGAGCCGGACTCCTTTTGCATTCGTAAAACAGCACGAGAAGGAGAGCCCTCAAAAGGCGGAAATTGCCGCGCGCCGTGAGCCCTGAGGCGGGGGGTTACTGGCCGGGCTCTTTGAGTGTCCCGGTTGCCCAGGCGGCGACTTCCGAGAGGGCTGGGTGGATGACCATCGCCTGGTCGATGGCAGCGGTGGAGTCGGGGCAAAAGGCGAGGTGCGGCCGCAGCATGGTCCGGCCTGGATCATGCGCATGGAGCGAGGTTTCCAGCTGATCGCAGTCTTCGGCGCGGACGTGGAGGCCTTGGTTCATCAGATAGACGAAGGGCTGGATCAGAATTGCAGCCTGGGGGCCGATGATGTGGACGCCGAGGATGGTGTGGTCCTTGCTGACGACTAGTTTGACGAAACCATCGTCTTCATCGCCAGGCAAATAGCCCATGGCATAGCCTTTGGCGACCGAAGAATAGTAATTCATCCCGGTCAGCAGTTCATACCCCGCCGCGCGGGCTTGCTGCTCAGTCAGACCGACGTGAGCGATTTGGGGATGGGTGAAAATAGCCCAGGGTACGCGGTCATAGCAGGCTGTCCGTTCCGGTTTTTCCGGCTCGTAGAGATTGTTGGCCAGTATGTAGGCTTCGTAGTTTGCCTTGTGGCGGTACTGGAACTTGCCGTTGATGTCACCAAGCGCATAGATTCCCGGGACATTGGTGCGCAGATGGTCATCGGTCAGAATGTAGCCGCGCTCGTCCATCAGAAGACCGCACCGGTCTGCCTGGAGCCAATCACTGTTGCTGACAAAACCCGTGGCGATGAAAATCTCGTCGGTGGCAATCACTTCTTTTGAACCAGTCACCTTGTCGCGCAGGGTAACGTGTTTCTCCCCGGCCACTTTCTCCGCCCGGATTGGCTCGACGCCCGTCCGGACACGGATTCCGACCCGGCGAAACTCTTTTTCCAGCAAGGCGCTGACCTCAGGCTCTTCGTGTTTGGCCAGACGCGGATTGTGGTCCATGATCGTGACTTCGGCGCCGTAGGCCGAGAAAATGTGGGCAAACTCGGTGCCGATGATGCCGCCACCGATGATCAGGAGGCGCTTGTAAGGTTCGGCGGGGAACTTGTCCCCGAAAAAGCTCTCGAAATTGACAAATCCTGTCTCGAAAAGTCCTTCGATGGCGGGATTTTTGGCCCGGCCACCCACACCAATGACGATCGTCTCGGAGCGGATGGTGTCTGTGACCTCGCCCTGGGCATCCAGAACCTCGAGCACATGAGGCTTTGTGAAACGAGCCGTACCCTGAAAAACAGTCAGGCCCGGCCAGGCCCGGTAGGCTTCCAGAATCTGTTGATTCTCCCCGATCTTGTCCCACATCCGCTGGCCCAGCTTCTTCCAGTTGACCTTGGGCGGAGCAATCTCCAGACCGATCTTTTCGCCCCGTTCACATTCGCGGATCGCATCAGCCGGATGGACCAGAATCTTTGACGGAATGCAGCCGCGATTCAGGCACGTACCGCCAAATTTGTGCCGCTCGACGAGGGCACAGGCTTTGCCCTGCGCCAGGGCAGCTTCGAGCACGATCAAGGCTGCTCCGCTGCCAACCACAATCAAATCAAATTCCTGCATGATCCATTCCTTTCTCTGGCGGGACATTTTATCGTGGACGTCCTGGCTTATTCAGCGAGCAGATCACTCACTGGCAAATCAAGGACCCGGGCCAAGTCGAACAACCGGTCCATAGGCATGTCGACCTCGCCGCGCTCATAGTGTTCGATCTGATTCACAGAGGCTGCGACGCGCTGAGCCAGCTCGGACTGCGAGATCCCTTTGTCGACCCGAGCCTTTTTCAGGCGAAAAGCAGTGGCGGCTGTGATCCAGACTGTTTCAAAATCAGGCATGATAGACCTCTTTTCTCATCATTCAAGCTGAGCATGATTCAAGTAGACATGCGAACCATGAAAATCCCCACAAAACGTTGAGGCCATATGAAAATTACATTATACTCAATGTTGAGAACATCAGGCAAACTGCTGGTCTGTTCCAACCCCATGCGCCATCTTGGATCATTTCGGCTTGCCCTGCTGCCGATACCAGTCACAGATCGCCATGGCAATCTGCTGGGCTGACAAGCCGGTTGTTGGCTGGATCAGGTCGGCGTAGCGTTCGTAAAGCGGACGCCTGATGCGGTAAATATCCCGGATCGACTGGTGCTTTTTGATCACGATGCCACGGGTTTTGATGTTCCAGAGCCGGCGCTCGATTTTGGGCAGGGGGACGTCGAGGTAGACGACGCAGCCGAGGTCACGCAGATGCTGCATCGTGACCTGGTCGAGCACGACACTGCCACCAGTGGCGATGACGTGGTGCGAAAGCTTCAGGGCGCGCACGACCTGGGACTCCAGCCGGATGAACGCGCCGATCCCGTCCTGGTCCAGGATGGCCTGCAGGTCCTTTTGCCGGCGAGCTTCGATCAGCTTGTCTGTGTCGATGCAAGGCCAGCCCAAAAGCTCGGCCAGAATCCGGCCGACGGTGCTTTTGCCACTGCCGGGCATGCCAATCAGAATGATGTTGCTGCAAGGTTCCATGCCGGTATTATACCGCAGGACTGAGAAATTGGGGAAAAGCATGAATGAGTTTATTCATAAGCGTGATAAAATCCTGATCATCGACAACAATCCGGACGCGATCCGTTCTCTGGCAAATGCGTTGCCGGCCCAGTTTACCAAACTGGTGGCGACCAGCGGCGCCAAAGCCTTTGACTTGCTGTCAGCCGCACCCGAGCTGCCCAGCCTGATTTTACTTGAGACCCACATGCCGCAGCTGGATGGTTATGCAATCTGCAGCCAGTTGCAAACCGATCCGCGCTACCAGGATATTCCAGTCATCTTCATCTCCAGCTCGAACGAGATCAAAGAAAAGGTCGCTGGCCTGGAAAGGGGCGCAGTCGATTTCATCACCAAGCCATTCGACCCCGGTGAGGTCTTGTCCCGGGTCGATGTCCATCTCAAGATCTTCAATTTACAACAGGAATTGAAGCGGCGCCAACACGATCTGGAGGACCTGGTCGAGGCCAAAGCCAAAGAAGTGACCGACATGCAGCTGGCGACCATATTTGCCCTGGTCCGCCTGACTGATCGACGCGATGACAAGATCGGGGGGCACCTCGAGCGAACCCAGCTTCTCTGTGCCAGCCTGGCCAGGAAACTGTCCGAAACACCCAAGTTTCAGAATCGCATCGATGAGGCTTTCATCAGCAGTCTCTTCAAAGCCGCACCCTTGCATGACATCGGCAAAGTTGGCATTCCGGACCATATTTACCTCAAGCCTGGCCGCCTGACCCCTGAAGAGTTTGCCACGATGCAACATCATACCCAGATTGGAGCTCAGACACTCGAAAAGGTTCTGCAAAAATTCCCTGACAACCTGCTGATTCGGATGGGTGTCGAAATTGCCCGCTATCATCATGAACGCTGGGATGGCCAGGGATATCCCGAGGGGCTATCTGGTGAGGCGATTCCCTTGAGCGCCCGGATCATGGCCGTAGCAGATGTCTTTGACGCCTTGCGCATGGTGCGACCGTACAAAAAGCCCATACCGCACAAAGACAGTGTGGCAGTCATTCGCGAGGGCCGGGGCAGTCATTTTGATCCGGACGTTGTCGATGCCTTCCTCTCGATTGAGTCTGAACTGGAAAATCTCTATCCAGCAGCAGGCTGGAGTTCCCACTAGTACGGATGCTTGGCCCTGGCTGGACTGTCAGGGTATAGACTCATTCACTCATGAAATCAAAAATGAAGTTAATCGGAGTAACTCTCATGGCAAAAGAACGTGCATTCAACCAAGTCCTCGATTCCATTCCCGATCCGGTGTTCTACAAGGACCTCCAGGGCGTATATCAGGGGTGCAATCGAGCCTTTGCAGCATTCGCTGGCCGCGAAATAACAGATATCGTAGGCAAGACGGACCATGATCTGTTCCCGGCGGACCTGGCCCAGTCCTTTGTTTCGTTTGACCAGGCCATGCTGGAATCAGGCGATCCGAGCTATAACCAGGAGTGGGTCACGTACCCGGATGGCCGCCGAATCCTGTTTGATACCCTCAAGGCCCCGATGCGGGACTACGAGGGCCAGGTTCTGGGAATCATGGGCATCGCCCGGGACATCACCATCCAGGAACACGTCAAGCAAGAACTCGAAACGACGCTGGCCAATTTCAGCATGTTCATCGAAACCATTAACGACATGATTTTCATCACAGACCTCAACGGCCGTGCCCTCTACATCAATCCAGCGGTGACGGCCAAACTGGGGATTACCTTGGCGGACATGCAGAACATACACCTTTTGGACTTGCATCCACCGGAATTGCGTGCGGACGCCGAGCAGATCTTTGCCGACATGCTGGCCGGTCTGACAGACGTCTGCCCACTGCCCCTGGCCAGGAAAGATGGGTTGCGCGTCCCAGTCGAAACCCGGGCTTGGATGGGCCACTGGGATAACCAGGACTGTCTTTTTGGCATCTGCAAAGACCTCAGTGGCGAGCAGGAGGCTCTGCAGCGCTTCAACAAGATTTTCCAGGTCAATCCGACCCCGATGATGATCACCACCATTCCGGAGGGCAGAATCATCGATGTCAATGATGCGTTCATAGCCACCTTTGGCTACCGACGGCTCGAGGCGATCGGTTGCCTGGTGGCAGAGATGAATTTTTTCACACGTGAAGAAGATGCTGCCCTCGCTCAGGCCTACCTGGCTTCGACCGAGCCTCTGGTCCAGTACGAGCTGTCTGTACGCACCCGGTCAGGCCAGATCCTGATTGGCCAGATCTCCGGTGAGGTCGTTAAAACCCAGGCGGAGGATCTGCGCCTGACAGTCATGAACGACCTGACTGCCATCAAAAAAGCCGAGGATAGCTTGCGCTACCAGGCCCAGTTCAACAACATGCTGATGAAAATCGCCACCGAGTACATCAATGTGCCACTGGACCATGTCCCGGATGCCATCAGCAAAGCCCTGCGTGACATCGGCCAGTTTGTCGACGCCGACCGGGTCTATATTTTTGATTACGATTTCCGGCGCCAGACCTGTTCCAATACGTATGAATGGTGTAACACAGACGTCAATCCGGAAATAGACAATCTCCAGGATCTCCCTCTGGCAGAAATCCCGGATTGGGTCAGTGCCCATAAAAACGGCATGAAGCTGAAAATCGACGATGTGCTGGCTTTACCGCCAGAGAACGGCGTGCGCCAGATCCTGGAACCTCAGTCGGTTAAAAGCCTCCTGACGCTACCCCTGATGTCTGGCAGCGACTGCATCGGCTTTGTCGGATTTGACTCCTGCCGCCACATCCGAATCTACAACAATGATGAGATCGGCCTGCTCAGCCTGTTTTGCGAGATGCTGGTCAATATGCGCAACCGCCAGGAGCAGGAGCTGTGCTTGAAAGCGACCAAAGAACAAGCCGAAATGGCCAGTCGCACGAAAAGCCAGTTTCTGGCCAACATGAGCCATGAGATCCGGACTCCGCTCAATGCTGTCATGGGCTACCTCCAGCTGCTCGAGCAAAATGAAGCCGACCCGGCCAAGCAGCAGCTGATCGCCCAGATGTCCGACTCGGCTGACTCCCTGCTCAAGGTCATCAATGACATCCTGGATGTCTCGAAAATCGAAGCAGGCAAGCTTCATCTGGAACAGATTCCGTTCCATCTTGCACCTACTCTAAGGGCGATAACAGAACCCTTTGCGTTTGCGGCCCGAGAAAAGGGGCTCAATTTCTCCCTGGAACTGGCTGACGATATTCCTCGCGAAGTCCAGGGCGATCCGTTGCGCCTGCGCCAGATCGTCAACAACCTGTGCAGCAATGCCATCAAATTTACGGACTCTGGTTTTATCCGGGTATTAGCCCGTGTGTCCGGACAGACAGAAGACACGGTTCAGATTGATTTGTCTGTAACCGATTCCGGACCCGGCATTGCCCCGGAATTCCTCGCACACATTTTCGAGCCCTTTGCCCAGGAAGACAGCACCATGCCGCGCCGGTATGGTGGCACTGGCCTGGGCTTGGCGATCAGCCATGATCTGGCCCAGCTGATGCAAGGCCGGCTGCTTGTCCAGAGCGAACGCGGGCGGGGCAGTGTCTTCACTTTGTTGTTGCCTTTTACCCTTGCCATGGACAGTCAGCGCACGGCAGCTCAGATTGATCCTCTCAATCCGGTCATCACGCCGCGTCGCCCGATCCCAGCCGAGCATACACCCGTGTGGCTCACCCGCCGCCAGTGGCAAACCTTTCTTGAGCGTGAGCAGCAGCTTCTGGCCAGCGGAGATTTCCAAGCCGCCGACGAGCTTGCGCGGATCATTGACGGCCGGTCGTATTCCGAGCTGGATGATGGACTCCAAGCCCTGGTGACAGCGATTGACCAATTCGATTTCGACCAGGCCCTCGTGTTGGTCCAGGATATGATAAAATCATTAGATGGAACGAAATCAGATGAAAATAAGCCATTTTCTGCGGCCAAAATCTTGATCGTCGACGATTATCCGGGCAATATCGACATCCTTTGCCAGGCTTTGCCAGAGACTTATGATATCAGGACTGCGCTCAGCGGAACGGAGGCGCTCGATCTCCTGCACCGGACCGCTTTCACTCCGGATCTGATCCTGCTGGATCTCATGATGCCTGACCTGGATGGGTATGAAGTGTGCCGGAGACTGAAGCAGGACGCCCGTTACCGGGATATTCCAGTCATTTTTGTCAGTGCTGTGGCAGACGTCCAGAGCAAAATCAACGGTCTGCAGATCGGAGGTGTGGATTATGTCACCAAGCCATACAATTTCAAGGAGATCCAGGCCCGCATCGATATCCATTTGAAGTTGCGCCACCTCAACCAGACCGTGGCCGAGTCGAACCGCCAGCTCGAAGCGCTGGTCAAGACTAAGATCCAGGCCATTTCAGACACTCAGATTGAACTGATTTTCGCGCTGTCCAACCTGGTCACCCTGCGTGATCCCAGTGCCGGGGGCCATGTTGAGCGTGTCCGCGACATCCTCTCAGTCCTGGCACCTGTTCTGGCGCACGAACCCCACTATAGCCACATCGTCGATGCCTGGTACACCGACCAGCTGATCAAGGCCTGCCCTCTGCACGACATTGGAAAAATCAGTGTTCCTGACCTGATCTTGAACAAAACCTCCCCGCTCGACGCAAAAGAAGCAGCAATCCTGGCCGAACACACCCGGATCGGAGCAGCCACTCTGGCCGAGGATTCAAACCAGTTTCCCGGCTTTGCCTTTATCGACATGGGGATTGACATGGCCCGCAGTCACCATGAGCGGTGGGACGGCACGGGCTATCCTGATGGACTCAAAGGGGACGCCATCCCACTCTCCGCCCAGATCCTGGCCCTCGCCGACACCCTGGACTATCGCTATGCCGAAGCTCTGGGCGGCACAGCCTGCCGCTCGCTCAATGCACTGGACCAGCCGCTTCTTCCTGAACCAACAAGTGAAATCGACAAGATCAAGGCCGTCCGGGCTTGGATCGAACTGGAAAAAGGTCGGGCTTTTGCCCCTCCTCTCGTCGAAGCCTACCTGAAAGTTGCTGACGAAATCGAAAATCTTTTCAAACCTGCTGAGACGAGGGTTGAACTCTCCTGACGTGCAGGTGACTCACAGATCCCCCAACCAGACCTAAAAAAGGAAACAGACCATGCAAATTGCCGACTCTTTTTCTAAAATGAACCTGTCTGAAGCCACCTTGGCCGCTCTGGCCCAGGCCAACATCGCGACCCCGACTCCGATCCAAGCCCAGACCATCCTGTCCATGATCGATTGGTATGACGTCATCGGCAAGGCCCCAACCGGCACCGGGAAAACCCTGGCTTTCGGGATTCCGATCATCGAACACCTCGACCTGTCCATCCAGTCGCCCCAAGCCCTGATCCTGGCCCCGACCCGCGAGCTCGTCCTCCAGACCGTCGAGGAACTCAAAAAGCTGTCGGCATTTATGCCCCATGTCCGATCGATGGCCATTTATGGCGGTGCCAGCATTGGCCAGCAGATCGAAGACCTGCGTCAAAATCCCCAGATCATCGTCGCCACGCCGGGACGCCTGATCGACCATCTCGGCCGGCGCACGATCCATCTCGACAAGGTCCAGACCGTTGTCCTCGACGAAGCGGACCGCATGCTCGACATGGGCTTTGTCCGAGATGTCCGCAAGATCCTCGACAAAATGCCCCGCGTCGGCCAGATTGCCATGTTCTCGGCCACCCTTTCCCGCGCTGTCATGGACATCTCCTGGATCTACCAGCGCGATCCAGTTGAAGTCACCGTCCAGGAGGACGAGGACAACAAGCCTCCGATCACGCAGTACAGCATCAACCTCGGTGGCCATGCCCGGGTTGAAACCATTGCCCACATCGTCAAGAAATTCCAGTATGAAAAGGTCATGGTTTTCTGCAATACGAAAGGCATGGTCCAGGGTGTCACTAAGCGCCTGAACCAGGCCGGCTGCAAAGCAGATTGCATTCACGGCGATATTCGCCAGTCCCAGCGTGAGAAAGTCCTCGCCAGTTTCCGCAAAGGACATCTGCCTGCCATTGTCTGCACCGACGTAGCCGCCCGCGGGATCGATATTTTCGGCGTCGATGCAGTTTTCAATTATGATGTACCGCTCGAAAATGAAAGCTACACCCACCGCATTGGCCGGACCGGCCGGGCACACCATCCAGGGGTGGCTTACACATTCTACGCCTTCCTCGAGAAAATCCGCCTCGATGAGATCGTGCGCTTCACAAAAACGCCGCTGACGCCATTTGACCCCGAGCGACTGGAACCTGTGTTGGTTGAAGGTACGGAAGAATCAGAGCGCTCGGCGGGCGACTAGCGCCGCGCCCGCGTGCGGTCAGCGATGCGGCGTGCGGTCAGCGATGCGGCGTGCGGTAGACAAACTCCCGCTGCGCATAGAAACTCAGGACATACAGCAGACCGTCACCGCTTATTTTGGCCAGCAGCAGCGGCCAGCCCAGGACTTGGTTGAACAGGCGGATCAGGCTGTAGCTCAACAGCATGATGACCGTGGCCAGCAGATAATAGCGGGCCAGTGACTGCCGGTGACGGCTGCCCCGGGCAAAAACCAGCGCATGGTTGAGAAAATAATTGACCAGGGAGCTGACGATGCGCGCGGCGATGACCGTGGCCAGCAGATAGCCCGGGATCAGACGCGACAGACCATAGAAAATCCCAAGATCGATCAGGCCGGCCGCCGAAGACGAGGCAATGAAACGCAAAAGCAGACCATAGATTTTCAGCGAGTCCGTGACCGGATTGAAATGTGACGATCGGTTCGCTTCGATGTAGACCGTTTCGATCGGCACCTGCAAAACCTTGATCCCGTGCGTGCGAATCGCCAGAAGCTGGTTCATCTCATACTCATACCGTTCGCCCTTCAACTGCAAAAAAAGGCGCAGATGCCCGACTGGCAGACCTCTCAGCCCCGTCTGAGTGTCGCGGATATCGATGCCGTTGACCGCCGTGTAGACCAGCCGCGTCAGTCGGTTGCCAAATTTGCTGCGCCAAGGCACATCCCCGGTGAATTTACGCACGCCCAAGACAAATGCCTCCGGATCCAGAGCCATGGCCTGGGCGATTTTGAGGATGTCCTCGAGTTTGTGCTGGCCATCAGCATCCGCCGTGATCACACCAGCATCCCCCAGAGCATGTTCCAGGATATAGTTCAAACCAGACTTCAAAGCCCGGCCCTTGCCCTGATTGACCACATGCGTGACGACCGGCACCTGATGTATCCGGACATCGGCAAAAATGGCAGCCGATTGATCCTCACTGCCATCATCCACCACAACAATCCGATCCAGCCCGGCCGCACGCAAATCGCGTACCAATGTCAGGAGCTTGTCATCAGGTCGATAGGCAGGGATGAGCACACGTGGTTGCATGAAACGTCCTTTTGACAAAAATCGGATCGGGTCTCTATTTGATTGGGTCTTTATTGGATCGGGTCTTTATTGGTTACTTTTGCTTTTCAGCGCGCACAGGCCGGTTGCCGATCTTGCGTCCGGTGAGATTTTTGACGACTTCGTCGGCGGATTCTCTGGGAACGTCGACGAAGGTGTAGCGGCCGTAGATGGCGATGGCGCCGATCTGCTTGCCGGTCAGGGACGAGTGGGAGCAGACGGCTTTGACGATGTGTTGCGGCAGAATGTTATCATCGGACCCGACGTTGAGGAACAGGCGCGACATGCCGGCTTCGATTTTCTTGCCACCGCGGCTTTTCTTGTCAGAGGGGTCTCTTTTGTTGTCGGTGCGATCGTTATCTGCCGTGAAAAAGCCAGCATTGGAGTTGTTGTAGCTGGACTGGTAGCGGTTGTTGCGCGCGACGTGCTCGAGATACGGCACAACCGGCTCGATCTCCTCGGCCTGGTGAAACTGCTCACCCATGGCCAGGCGGAGCAGTGCTGCGGCCAAGTCCGCTGTCGTATAGAATGAATCTGACGGGCTCTCGATGTTGAGGTCTTCGAGGTATTGCTCAACTGCCTCCACATAATAGGTCAGGTCATCGGCCCCAAGGCTGTCTTTCAGACCGGCCAGGATCGAGCTCACCCGACTCTGCGTGACCTCCGTCAGGCTCGGTGGCTGAGCACACACAATGTTAGCCTTGGCATAATGCTGGATGTTTTTCAGTTCGATGATTTCACGGCCGACCACAAACGTGTAGGCCTTGCCCGAACGTCCGGCGCGACCTGTGCGGCCGATCCGGTGCACGTAATATTCTTCATCCTGGGGCAGATCATAGTTGATGACGACCTCGATGTCGTCTACATCGATGCCGCGAGCTGCGACATCCGTCGCCACCAGCAAATCGACCTCGCCTGAACGGAACCGATTCATGACCCGAGTCCGCAACGGCTGTTTCATATCGCCGTGCAGAGCTTCCGCCGAATAGCCACGCGTTGCGAGCTTTTCACAGACCTCATCCACTTTGCGCTTTGTATTGCAAAAGACCAGTGCCAGTTTGATACGCTCAGACTCGATCAGGCGGCACAGCACCTCGAGCTTGGTTGACTCCCGGACCTCGATGTAAAACTGGCTGATGTTCGCCACTGCCAGTTGCTTGGGTGCGATCCGGACGTGAACTGGATTACGCAGGTATTTATCGGTCAATTCCAGGATCGACTTTGGCATCGTGGCCGAGAAAAAGACTTTCTGGATCTCATCAGGTGTCGATTCGAGGATCGTGTCGATATCTTCCTTGAAACCCATGTTGAGCATTTCATCGGCCTCATCGAGAATGACCCCGGTCAGACTATCCAGGCGCAGCGTTCGGCGGCGCATATGGTCCATGACACGCCCCGGCGTACCAACAATGATCTGCGGCCGCTTTTTCAAGGCCAGAATCTGCCGGTCGATCGGCTGTCCACCATAGACTGCCAGAATCCGGATGCCTTCCTTGTACTTGGCCACCTCATGCATTTCATCAGCGATCTGGATCGCCAGCTCACGCGTTGGGGCCAGGATCAGGAACTGGACGCGATTGTCGTCACGATCCACCCGTTCAATGACAGGAATACCAAAGGCGCAGGTTTTCCCTGTCCCAGTCTGGGCCTGGCCGAGCATATCAGCCCCGCCCAGGATGTGTGGAATCGATTCGCTCTGAATCGGCGTCGCCTCCTCAAAGCCCATATCCGCAACCGCGTGCTGGATTTCATACGATAAAGGTAAATCTTTAAAAGCTACTGTGTCCAAACTATCTCTACTTTCTCTGGGCAAAAAAGGCCTGCCCGCTGCCATGGCTGCAAATTCAACCCAGAGAATCGCATCGCCTCTGAGTACACCGCACGATTTGTCAACAAAATCGACCAATCATAGCATAAAACAAGCAGCCTGTCGATGACCGGTGACCTGTTTAGCTGAGTGGTCGGAGTCAGTCTGGCTGCGCTACCTCTTCTAACGCCAGCATGGCGGCAGGGAAGGGCTTCAAGGCCCGCGGCAGGATGCCCATGGTGTAGGCGATCAGCATGCCATAGTTGGTGATTGCGACGCCGTACTCACGGGCCAGAGCGATGCGATACTGCATTTCCTTGCGGTTGAGCATGCAGCCGCCACAATGGACGATCACGGCGTAATCGCCGATGTTTTTCGGGTATTGCACGCCGGAGATCCATTCAAACTGGACATCGCCGCCGACGATCTGGCGGATCCAGCGCGGTATTTTGACCGTGCCGATATCGTCCGACTGGCGATGGTGGGTGCAGCCTTCGACGATCAGGACCTTGTCCTGCGGCGTCAGCTGCTCAATCCGCCGCAGCCCTTCAACCATTGCGGCGAGATCACCTTTCTGGCGGGCAAACAAGATCGAGAAGGATGTCAGCGGGATGTCGTTCGGGGTATCGGCGGAGACCTTGAGAAAAGCCTGGGAGTCGGTGATCACGATGGCGGGCTTCTGCCTGAGACTCTCCAGGGTCTGCTTGAGTTCGTGCTCTTTGGTGACCATCACAATCGCGTCGATTTCGAGCAGATCGCGGATCACCTGTTGCTGCGGCAGAATCAGACGGCCTTTCGGTGCGGCTTTGTCGATTGGCGTGACCAGGACGGCAATTTCCCCCGGCCGGACCAGATCACCGACCAGACCAAGTTCTTCCGCGTCGAAACGGGCATTTTCGATTATCAGCTCTTTGAGCGCGGCGATGCCTGCGCCGGTCGCGGCGCTGACCTGGACCACGGGCAGGGCCAGAGCCTTTTTTTGTTCCTTGAGCAGACCCTCCGCCATGGGCGCCAGGTCGGTTTTGTTGAAAACAACCACTGTCGGGGTCTGGCGCTTTTTCAGGTCAGCCAGGAAATCACGCTCAAAATCGGTGATGCCTGTTTCGGCGCTGATAACCACAATCGCCAAATGCGTCTTCCTCAAGACCTCATAGGTCTTTTCGATCCGCTGTGCACCCAGCTCACCGTCGTCATCGAGACCGGCTGTATCGGTGATCACCACCGGGCCGATTGGCAAAAGTTCCATCGTTTTGTAGACCGGGTCCGTTGTTGTTCCGGCCACCGGGGAGGTGATGGCAAAGCTCTGGCCGGTCAGCGCATTGATCAGGGAAGATTTGCCGGCATTGCGCTTGCCGAAAATCGAAATCGCCAGACGGTTGGCCATGGGGGTATTGTTCAACGACATGTCACAGGGGCCTCCAAGTTTGATTATGGGACAGGATCTGCCCATCGCAAGCTGCCAGGCAGGATCTGCCCGGGATTATTTGCTGCCCGGGATTCCCGGGCTGGTCATCATTTCGGGGGCAAGGATTTTATCCAGCTGCTCGGCGCTCAGAAGGCCGCGCTGAATCAGGCGGGTGCGCACAGGTTCACCGCTGGCCAGACACTCGGCAGCGATTTCTGCAGCCTGGTCGTAGCCAATATGGCCTGTCAAAGCTGTAACGAACGCCGTCGAGCGCTCGAGCAGATCGCGGCAGCGCACCTCGTCGGCCTCGATACCGGTAATGCATTTATCGATGAACAGAGGCACGACGTGATCGAGCAGGTCCAGTGCTTGCAGCAAATTGTGGGCGATCAGCGGCAGGAAAGCATTGAGCTCGAGCTGGCCCCCCTGAGCTGCGAGCGTGATCGCCAGATCATTGGCCATGACCTGATAGGCGACCTGGTTGACCGCCTCTGGCAGGACCGGATTGACCTTGCCCGGCATGATCGACGAGCCCGATTGCAAGGCCGGCAAGCGAATCTCGCCCAGACCGGCTCGCGGCCCGGATGACAGCAAGCGCAAGTCGTTGGCAATTTTGCTGAGATTGACGGCTGCCGTTTTCAACAGACCGGAAACCTCGACAAAAACGTCGTTGTTCTGGGTCGGGTCCATCAAAGACTCCGCGCGGGCCAGGCCGAGCCCCGTGACTTCGCGCAGCTTGTCAATCATGGTGAACAGATACTTGCGGGGCGCGTTGATCCCGGTTCCGACAGCTGTGCCGCCGATGTTGACCTGGCGCAGGCGCTCTTCGACCTTGTACAGGCGCCAGCGGTCGCGCGCAATCGCTTGGGCCCAGGCGCCAAACTCCTGGCCGAGTGTGACTGGCACGGCGTCCTGGAGCTGTGTACGCCCGACCTTCAAGATCGCGGCAAACGCTTGCTCTTTTTCCTGTAGCGCGGTCTGCAGGCGGGCAAAGTGCTCGCTGACCGACTTGAGTCGTTTGATCGCAGCCATGCGCACGGCAGTGGGGAAGACATCATTGGTGGATTGGAAAAGATTGACATGGTCGATCGGGTGGACGCGGCCATAATCGCCCTTCGCAGCACCGAGAATCTCGAGCGCCCTGTTAGCCAGGACCTCGTTGACATTCATATTGGCAGAGGTTCCAGCGCCGCCTTGCAAGGCATCGACCACAAACTGGTCCTGGAGGGCGCCTGCGAGCACTTCGTCACAGGCTTGGTCGATGGCACGGCCGATGGCTGGGTCAATGAACGCATGCTGGAGATTGGTGAGAACAGCGGCCTTTTTAATTTGCACCAGAGCCCGGACCAAGTCCGGATGCACCGGCTGGCGCAAAATAGGAAAATTGTCCACGGCTCGTGCGGTTTGCAAACCATAATAGCACGAATCATCCAACATCCTATCGCCGTGAATATCGCGTTCGATGCGCATAGGCCAACCTCCAACTGGTGCAACCAGGCAATCCGTTCACCAGTATAGCGCAGGATCGCTGCTACGCGAAGTAGCTGGAGATACAATGCCCGTCAGGCGGTGTAGCCGTCGTCCGTTCAGGCGGTGTAGCCGTCGTAAGCCTTTGTATTTTCGAAATGGAACAGCTCAAGGGTCGTTTTTTCGATTGCCTGCAATTTTTCGTAAGTCAGTCTGATCTCGCTGCTGGCGCGGTAATCAGGGCGATACTGATTGGTCATCTGGCGTAGCTGGCGGAAAACATCCATGATCTGGTTGTGCTCCTTGAGCGAGTCGGTGACATGCTCGACCGCCAGACTCAGCGGCGCTGTATCAGCCTGGTGTCGCAGCAACACTGGGTAGACCCATCTGGTTTCGCGCTGGATATGGGCTGAAAGCATGGAAAAGAGCTTGACGAAGAGAGAACGGATCTCGTGCAGCTCGCCCTGGTCCTCGGTCGCATTGCGCAGCACCAGTGTGGTTAATTGGTCTAAAAGGGGTAAATCATGTGCCAGCAGCTGGCTTTGCACCGACTTAAGCTCACGGATCATATCAAACGTTTTTTTATTCTTATCTTGTGTAAAAGGCATAACCGTTCCTCCTGTTGGACAACCGGAACCCGCCTTGAGGGTTACTTGGTAAAAATCAGTTCTTGTAATCTGGCCTTGGCATCCTGCCCAGGAAATCACCTGATCCTCTATCATCGTAAAGACTGGATTTATATTATACAATTGGCAAAGACAACAAAAATTATGAACATTTTGTGGGGTTATAAGCGAAATGCCATGATACACCACAAAAAAGCGAAAGCCAGTTGTCAATATACACGACAACTGGCTTTCTGATGGAGACAGGTTTTTTTCTGGAGGGGGATGGTTTGTTATTTCCTGTTGCGGGTGGTGACGTCAAAGAGCACGGCGAGGATCAGGACGATGCCACGGATGATGTATTGCCAGGAGATGTCAATACCCATCAAGTTCATGCCGTTGGTCAGCGAGGCCATGACGAAAGCACCGATAATCGAGCCGGTAACCTTGCCGATGCCGCCGGAGGTTGAGACGCCACCGACATAAGCAGCAGCGATGGCATCGAGTTCGAAACCGACACCTGCGGTGGTGGTGGCGGATTGCAGACGGGCGGTGAAGAGGATACCGGACAGGGCAGCCAGCATGCTCATCGAGCCGAAAACGAAGTAAGTGATGTGTCGGACACTGATACCGCTCAGTTTGGCTGCTTCAGGATTGCCGCCAACTGCGTAGATATGGCGGCCAAGCACCGTCCGAGTGGTCATGAAGTGGTAGATACCTGTGATGACGATCACAATGACAACTGTCCAGGAAAGACCATTAAACTGGGCGAGGATGAAAGCTATGTAGGCGATAATCAGGGACATCAAGATCAGCTTGGCAATATGGATCTTAGTCGATACCACCTCGAAATTATAACGGATTTTGTTGGCCCGAGTCCTGCCTTCGCTGATGACCAGGGCAACAATCGCGATCGCGCCGAGCAGCAGGGTAATGAAATGAAGATCCGGCAAAATGGGCAGGTCAGGGATGTAGCCATTGCCGATTGCATTAAAACCAGCATTGGGGATAATGATCGTGCCCGATTTCAGGGTTGCTTGCAGCAAGGCGCCGCGGAAGATCAACATACCAGCGAGGGACACGACGAAAGCTGGCATATTGAGCTTGGCAACCAGGAAGCCATAGCATATACCAATCACGACACCTATCAGCAAGATGATCGGAATGGTTACGATGACCGGCAATTTGAACTGGGTCAGGAGAATGGCGGCAACAGCGCCGAGGAATCCGGCGACGTAGCCGACGGAGAGATCGATGTGGCGGATGACGAGGATCAAAGTCATACCGACCGCAAGGACTGCGATGTAGCCTGTGGCATCAATCAGTTTGCTGATGTTGCGGGCAGAGATGAAAGTCCCTTTGGTCAGGACGGAGAAAATGACCATGATGATAACCAGGGCAATGTACATGCCGTATTCACGGATATTCTTTTTAAGCAGGTCTTTGAGTTCAGTTGCAAAACCCATGCGTTAATTCTCCCTTCGATTGGCGCAGGTGGCCAAGTTGCTGTTGGCTGATCAGATGGTGGCAAGTGCCATGATGGCGTCCTGAGTGGCTTCTTCAATGGGCAGTTCGCCGGTGATGCGGCCTTCCGCCACGACATAGACCCGGTCGCTCATGCCAAGAATCTCCGGCAGCTCGGACGAAATCATAATGATGCTCATACCCTGTTCAATCAGCTGATTCATGATCGTATAAATTTCAAACTTGGCACCGACGTCGATGCCGCGGGTCGGCTCATCGAGAATCAGGATTTTGGGATTGGTGAACAACCATTTGGCGAGCGAAACCTTCTGCTGGTTACCGCCGGACAATTTGCCGGCTTTCATCTCGATGCTGGGTGCCTTGATCGTCAAGTCATCCTTGAATTTGTTGGCTACCTTGATTTCTTCGTTTTCATCGATGACGCCATTTCTGGCCAGCGCTTTGAGATTCGCGAGTGTGATGTTTTGCTTGATATCATCAATCAGAATCAGACCATCGCCCTTGCGATCTTCGGTCACGTAGGCAATGCCATGCTCAATGGCTGCACCTGGTTGCTGCAAAGTCACGCTTTTGCCTTCAATTTGCAGCTGCCCATCGATCTTATATTCACGTGGATTGCCGAAAATCGATAAAGCCAGCTCGGTACGACCGGCTCCCATCAGACCCGAAAGTCCGATAACTTCGCCACGCCGGACATGGAAATTGATGTCCTTGAGGATGGTGCGGCCTACAGCCGGATCAAAAGCAGACCAGTCCTTGACCTCGAGAACCTTATCCCCTTTTTGCTTCTTCAGCCGTTTCGGGTAAATGTCATCGATCGCCCGGCCAACCATGTTTTTGATCAGGATCGGCTCGGCCACTTCGCCTTTGGCGGCATCGAGTGAGCAGATGGTCTGGCCATCGCGCAGGACCGTGACCGTATCGGCGATGGATATGACCTCCTTGAGCTTGTGCGAGATCATGATCGAGGTGATCCCTTCTTCGCGCAGCTCTTTTAAAAGACTCAGGAGGTTCTCCGAGTCGTCTTCGTTCAAGGCAGCGGTTGGTTCGTCGAGGATCAGCAACTTGATGTTCTTGCTGAACGCCTTTGCGATTTCAACCAGCTGCTGCTTGCCGACGCCCAAATCCTTGACTTTCGTTTCGGGATTAACCTTGAGCTTGACTTTTTCCAACATCTTGGTCGCCTGGACAATCGTTTCATTCCAGTCAACCGTGCGCCCTTTTTTGATTTCATGACCGAGGTAGATGTTTTCATAGATGGTCATGTCCGGAACCAGGGCCAGTTCCTGGTAAATGATCGCGATGCCCGCTTTTTCGGAATCGGCAATGCCGCGGTACGTTTGCACCTGGCCATTGAGGACGATGTCCCCCGTGTAGTCGCCGTGTGGATAGACGCCGGAGAGGACCTTCATCAAAGTCGATTTGCCTGCGCCGTTTTCACCAACCAGACAATGGATTTCGCCCCGCTTGACGCGGAAGTTGACGTTGCTCAGGGCTTTGACGCCAGGAAATTCCTTGGTGATGTTGCGCATTTCCAGAATGTAGTCGGTTGATTGTGACACTTCTTTCAACACTTCCCTTCGTAATGAATGATCTGGTCGCTGAAAACAGAACAGACCGGCCGGTTATCTAAATTGTATAACAATTTGTGCGTCGTGACATAAAGATTTTGTGAAAATACCCCCCCTGACAGGGCAGAATCGCAGCAACCTTGCGGCTGCCACGATCCTGCTGTCAAAATCCGAGGGGTCAAACCAGAGGGAGATGTTCTGCTGGTTATGAGATTAAGAGGGGGTTTAAAGGGATTAGTTCAGGCCAGTGAAATCAGAAGCGGCATAGTAGCCGGAATCAATCAGAACAGACTTGACATTGGCCTGATCGACGACGATGACTTCAGTCTGCTTGGCTTTGACGTCAACCTTCTTGTTGTTGTAGGAACCAGTGGTCTCAGGCTCTTCACCATTCAGGATAGAGACTGCCATGGAGATGGAGTCAGTAACGAGGCTGCGGACGTCTTTGAAAACGGTCATGCTTTGCTTGCCATCGATGATGTACTGGACAGAGGCTTTTTCTGCATCCTGGCCGGTGATGACATAGCTGGTGACATCTTTGTCAGCGGCGAAGGTGTCGGCGATGGAACGGGCGGTACCGTCGTTCGGAGCGAGAATGTAGACATCGCCCTTGTCGGCAGCGGAAGCATTGGTCAGGTGAGCTTCAGCTTTGTTCTTAGCTTCGTTGAAGTCCCAGTTGGTGGTGACCTGGCCAATGATAGCGGCCATTTCGTCACGGGTCAGAGTGGCTTTGGACTGCAGTTTGACAGCTTCTTCGGAGTTCTTGATCACGAAGGTACCGTCAGCGATTTTGGGCTGCAGCACGTTCCAGGCACCTTCGAAGAACAGAAAGGCATTGTTGTCAGAGGAAGCACCAGCATACAGGTACAGCGGAGCACCCTTGGCGCCAGCGGCGGTGGCTTTGTCAATCAGGTATTGGCCCTGAGCGGCACCGACGGCGATGCTGTCGAACGTCACATAGTAGTTGACATTCTCTGTGGAAGTGATCAGACGGTCATAGGAGATAACCTTGACACCAGCGGCAGCGGCAGCATCAGCGGCAGCAGCAGCAGCGTCACCGTCCTGCGGGCAGATGATCAGGACTTTGATACCTTTGGTGATCAAAGCTTCGACATTTGCTTTTTCTGTTGCCGAAGAACCCTGGCTGAAAAGAACCTCAGAGGTGAAGCCAGCTTCTTTGAGAGCAGCAGTGAAACGGCCTTCATCCTGGACCCAGCGGGGTTCATCTTTGGTTGGCAGAACGATACCAACGTCGAGGCTACCTTCAGCAGGGGCAACGGTGGTTTCACCGGCCGGAGCCGCAGTGGTTTCACCGGCCGGAGCCGCAGTGGTGGAAGTCGATGCACAGCCTGTAACCGCGAACAGGGCAAGCATCAGAGTCAGAACCAGAACGAATGCAGCTGATTTCTTGACGAATTTCATGATTTTTCTTTCCTCCTCATGTTTTGGTCAGGGGCATTCCCCGACCCTGCACTCAAAGCTTAACACAACACAATCTTCACTTGCTTGTCACAAATCTTTCATATTTTATGTGAAATCCCTCACACACTAAAAAGATCTGGACTTTCTTGCCGCAAGAAAATGCTAGAGCGAGGTACCCTTGCTAACAAGCACGATTGTAAATTCAGATCGCCGCCGCTAAAAAATTCAGATCGCCGCCGCTAAAAATGACTTTATAAGTTGACCCTATTCCGTTAGACTTAAACCATTGATCTCGGTTCCTTCAGTTCATTTTTCAACACCATCTGTGCAGTGACCACCATGAGACTCCGTCGGGCATGCACAGGACCATGAAATGGAGGAGAACCACTGCTATGAGCAAAAAATCACGCAATTTCAAAGAGGGCGGCATTTACCACATCACCCATCGCGGACATAATCATCAATTTATCCTCGCGGACGATATCGACAAAGCCATCTTCCTTGACAAGCTCAAGAAAATCTTAAGTGAGCATTCAGGCCACTTGCTTTATTATGTCCTGATGAATAACCACTATCACATCCTGCTTGAGATGCAAACGACACCGATCGATCAGATCATGCATCGCCTTAACACAGGCTATGGCCGCTACTATTCACACAAACACCAAACATCCGGTGCAGTATTCGAAAACCGCTACCAGGCTCAAGAGGTTGATGGCCTCAAATATTTACACGCCGTGATCAAATACATGATATTAAATCCTGCCCGAGCAGGCTTGAATGAAAAAATGACTGAATACCGTTGGAGCGCCCATCTCGACCTTGCCCAGAAACGCCCAGTTTACGTCAACAATCAGCGCTTGTTCGAAATTCTGGGGGGTACACCCGAAAAAGGACGACTCGTCTATCAAGAACTTATCCAGAGCGCTCACAAAGATCCGAAAAGCAAATTGAACCCCAGAGAATACCATTTCAAACGAAAAATCAACATCTTGGAAAACCTGTTGGCCACGTACCTTCAAAGCCTTTCAAATCCAGCGACCATCGACCAAATCCAATCCGGAAAACGCACGCCGGCAATCGTCAAAATCCGTCAGGATTTTGCTCGAACAACGCGCGCCCAAGGATATTCCGTCAGTGAAATCGCAGCCGTGCTCAAAGTCAGTCCCCGCAGTGTCCGGTACTGGTGCACCGGAACGGTTGAAAACAATAGTTGAAGAGGATTTGATCATTCTCATCGATCGGATTGACTCGCGACGCCGGGCGCGACGCCGGATTGACTCGCGACGCCGGGTGGTGGATTCGGCAATTGCCGATTTTGGGGTTAGCCTTCGCGCGACGCCGGGTGGTGACGCCGGATTGACTCGCGACGCCGGGTGGTGGATTCGGCAATTGCCGATTTTGGGGTTAGCCTTCGAGCGACGTCGGGTGGTGAATTCGGCAATTGCCGATTTTGGGGTTAGCCTTCGAGCGACGTCGGGTGGTGGATTCGG
>DIFN01000008.1 GCA_002419145.1 Mageeibacillus sp. UBA5747
TATGCCGTTTTGCGCGAATTGAATCTGACCAGTGTCCTGATCGAGCTTGGATTTATCTCCAATGCTCAGGATCGCGCCCTGCTTACTGATTCAGCCAGCCAGCAACAGCTGGCCGCCGGTATCGCCGAAGCCGTCTACCACTATTATTGCTTGCCCTGAGGCAAGGAATTTGCCTGCCATAAAGGCAAGGAGGAGTCCATTGACCATGAATGTTTACCACCAGCGCCGCAGGCGCACTGCCATGTCCCCGTTCATCCTGTTCCTGTTTCTGGTGATTCTCGTGACGGCAGGGATCTTGGCCTATTTCCGCCTTTTCCATTTCCCCCTCAAAGTGTCGGCCAAAACCCAGACGATTGAACTGGGTTCTGAGATCCCGACTGCTGCGTCCGACTACCTCGATGGCAAGGACTCTGAATTAGGGAAAGTTGTGGTCGATACGTCTGCAGTGGATGCGGTCAAAGCCGGGAACTATCGGGTCGAGCTGGATTATGAAGGCCGCCGGCGCAAGGTGACCCTTGTCATTGCCGATACTGTCGCCCCTCAGGCGACCCTGCGTCGCCAGCCGGTCATCACGGTCTTGGGCAAATCATTGTCTGCGGCCAGCCTGGTCCAAGATATCGAGGATGCGGCCGAAGTGACTGTGTCGTTTGATCCCAAGGAAGTCGTGGATGCCTACCAACCTGCTGATTTGGGCAATTTTGACCTGAATGTCTATCTGACCGATGCCTCTGGCAACCAGACCACGTTGCCTTTGCAGATCAAGGTGGTCGAGGCTGACCAGAATCCGCCTCAGTTTACCGGCGTGGATGCCGTCCAGCTCGACGTCGGCCAGTCCTTTGACCCGCTGGCAGGTGTAGCCGCTGTGGATGAGATTGATGGCGACCTGACACAGGACATCCAGTTCTCCGGCGATGTGGACACCAGCCGGACGGGTGCCTTCACTATGACCTACACGGTAGCCGATTCCTCCGGCAACGAAGCCCGCATGGTCCGGACCATCACCGTCAGCGATCCCTTTAGCCATTTGCGCGGCGCCAATGTCATTACAATGACAGGCTCCGGTGCCAGCAAGCCGCTGCACGCCGTGTTGGACTATCTCGACCAGGATATCCGTTTCATGGGTATTGTCTACCAGGACCTGACAACCGGCGATGGATTCATGATCAATCCGGACAACCAGTATCGCTCAGCCAGCACAGCCAAAGTTTTTGTCAACATGGCCCTCTATGATGCGATCGACCGCGGGGTCTATTCGCTGGACCAGAAGATCCAGTATGAGTCCTCCGACTTTGAAAGCGGCACCGGCATCCTGCAAGGCATGGACCTCAAGGTCCCCTATGCCCTCAGCACCCTGGCTGATTATGCCGTCATCTACTCGGACAACATTGCCTTCAACATGATCCGGCGCTTTGTCGGCCGCCAGGAGACCTTTGATTACTATGAGTCGATCATCGGCCACCCGACCAACCGGACCAGCACCTCGATGGGCGCCGCGGATGGAGCTGCCCTGTTGAACGAACTATACACATCAGATTCCGCCAATTTCCAGCACATGCTGGATGTCATGCGCCAGACCCAGTTCAACGACATGCTGCCCCGTTTCCTGCCCCAGGGCATCGTCGCCCACAAGGTCGGCTTCTTCAATACGGTCTACCATGACATCGGCATTATCTTTGACGGTGACAAGCCCTATATTCTGACGGTCTTTTCTGAAGGCCTGACGTATCCCAGCGATAAAATTGCCACGGTCTCTAAGCTGGTCTACGAAAACCGCTGACCGGACTTTGCGGGTGAACGGAAAGGAAGTGGATCCGCTGTTTATCAAAGAGGACGATGAGACGCGCTTCCTGCAGCACGAAAAGTACCGGACGCGTGAAGCGACCACTGCGCACATGCAAACCGAGCACTACCAGAAATGGATCAACCTGGTCCGGCCTTGGTTTCGCCAGCCGGTCGATCGGACCTTGTACAAGACGGTCTAGATGGTCATTAGTCAAACAGGCGCTGGTAACGCATCAGGGAGTCGATCGTCAGGGCCAGGTTCTCTTTGCTGTGGTGGCGGGATTCTTCGAAAGGGATGGCCGCGCGATTAATTGAGAAAATCGCGCTGACACCCAGATCATACGCCTTTTCGGCTTCTGCGCCAATGGCACCGACGATGACCAGAACCGGGACCGCCTGCTTTTTGGCACGCTCGGCAATACCGGCGACGACTTTGCCGCGCAGGCTCTGGCCATCGATCTTGCCTTCTCCAGTGATCACCAAATCAGTTCCCTCGAGCTGCTTTTCAAACTCGACCAGATCGAGCACCGACTGGATGCCTGATTTCAGCTCGCCGCCAAAGAACGCGACGATACCTGCGCCCATCGCTCCGGCCGCGCCGGCTCCCGGCAGATTCGAGACATCAAGGCCGAGATCACGTTCGATGACTGCGGCCAGGTGCTGGAGATTGCGGTCGAGCTCTGCGACCTGATCTGGGTTGGCTCCTTTTTGCGGCGAAAAAACATGAGCTGCGCCTTCGGGACCATACATGGGATTATCGATGTCGCACATGGCGGTCACGCGACAGTTTGCCAGCAAGGAGCGTGCCGCGCTGACATCGATCGCATGAATCTGCGAGAGGGTACCACCCGTGGGGATGAAGGCTTCGCCGGCCTGGTCCAGGAAACGCACGCCGAGGGCTGCGGCTGCGCCGGTGCCAGCGTCGTTGGTGCAGCTGCCGCCCAGACCGATCACAATCTCGGTGCAGTCTGCCTGGATGGCGTGCAGGATCAGCTCGCCCGTGCCGAAAGTTGTCGTCAGGGCAGGGTTGCGCCGACCTTCAACCAGGGGAAGCCCAGCGGTCTGGGCCATTTCGATGATCGCGGTCTGGCCGTGCCTGGCATAGCGTGCGGTCAGAGGCTCGAAATAAGGTCCTTTGACGACAACGTCGACCAGTTCGGCTGCGCTGGCCGCGACAAAACAATCGATGGTGCCCTCGCCGCCGTCCGCGACCGGGATGGTGACCGTTTCACACGCAGGATAGAACGCCTGGACACGTTCGGCGATGATCTGGCACACATCGAGCGAGCTCATCGTGCCTTTGAATGAATCGGGCATTATTACACATTTTTTCATGGGTTCCACCTCAACACCATTATAGGGGACGGCAGGGGCGCCTTGCCGTGGTGGCTGGCCGAAAGCGCCTTAATCAGACTGAAAGAATTGTATGGCGGCAAGCCCATGATGATGACAGATGATGCTCAAACCAGCCAGCTGCTCAAAATCGGCGCCATCAGGACCGTGGCCAGTCCGGCCAGGCTGATCGACAGCCCGCTCATTGCACCCTCGACTTCGCCAATTTCCAGAGCCTTGGCGGTGCCCAGCACGTGTGAAGCGGTGCCAATGGCGATGCCTTGAGCGACGGGGTCGGTGATTTTCAAAATCCTGAACAGGGGCTGAGCCAGCATCGCTCCGAAAATACCTGTCACGACGATCGCGGCGACGGTGACTTGCGGCAGGCCGCCCAACTGCTCGGACAGGGCGATGCCGATCGGTGTCGTCACAGATTTGGGCAACATCGAGAACAGCAGTTCCTGCGACAGGTGAAACAGCTTGGACAGGAAGATGATCGCCACAAGGCTCACCATGCTCCCCGCCACAACTCCAGTGAGGATCGGCCCGGGATTTTCCTTGAGCAAGCGGATGCTTTTGTAGAGTGGGATGGCCAGCGCGACCGTCGCCGGGGCCAGGAGGAAACTGATGATCTGGCCGCCACGATTGTAGTCTTCCAGTGTCAGGGGCGTCAGCTGGATCAGGAGGATGACCAGGGCGACGGCGACCAGGAGCGGATTGAGCAGCGAGAACCGCGTTTTACGGTTGAGCCAGAGGCCGATTTCGAAGGCCAGCAATGAAACGAGGACCCCGAACACCGGTGTGGCGAGAACATTCATCATACGCGTTTCCTCAGTTTCTGCACGATCAACCCCGTCAGAGCCAGGACAAGGATGGTTGTAACCAGGGCAATCAAGACCAGGACCAGCCAGGTGTCTTGGATGACACCGAGAATAGCCAGTAAGCCAACCCCAGCCGGGATAAACAGAACCGTCATGTGGCTCAAAAGGAATTGTCCCACGCCATCGACCTGCTCAAGCTTGACCAGACCGGACAACAACGCAACAAGAAGCAGGATCAGGCCCAGAATATTGCCAGGCAAAGGAATGCCCAGGCCGCGGTTGAGAAAATCTCCCAGGAAGACAAACAGCAGCAGGAGCGCCAGCTGACGCAGGGCTTTCATGACGAAGAACCGGAGTCCGCGTCCGGCTGACGATCAGAAGCGTTGGCGGTAACCTGGGTTATCCGATAGCCGGTGGAGCGGTCAACGATATTTTCCAGCTGCTCGCCGCGCATGAAATGCCCCAGATTGCGGATTGTCAGGGCGACGATTGCGTCGAGGGTTGCCTGGAGATGGTAGAAACCGGACACATGGGGCGTGATCATGGCGTTGGGCAGCGACCACAGGCGGTGATTGGCGGGCAAGGGCTCCGGATCGGTGACGTCAAGACCGGCACCGCCCAGATGGTCAGCCACCAGGGCGTCACAGAGTGCTTCGGTCTCGATCGCATTACCGCGGCCAACATTGACCAGAATAGCACCACGCTTCATCCAGGCCAGTCGTTCGCGGTTGATCAGATGGACGGTCTGGGGCGTTTCTGGCAGCGTCAGGGCGACAAAGTCAGCCTGGGGTAGCAGCTCATCGAGCTCATCGAGGCCATGGATTGAGGCCACGAAATCCGGCTTGCCGGCCGTTGGCACCCGCCGGATGCCCAGCACGGTGCTGCCCAGAGCTTGCATCCGGCAGGCAAACTGGCTGCCGATGTCGCCCAGGCCGACCACCAGGGTGGTCGAGCCTGCGATCGATGTCACAGCCCCTTCGTCATGCCACACAGCTCGGTTCTGGTTATCTCGGTACAGATGCAGCTTTTTGATCAGCAGCAGGCACAGGCCCAGCATGTGTTCGGAAATCGCCAGGCCATACGAGCCACTGGCATTGGTCAGCTGGGTATCTTGGGGTAATAAACCGGGTTGGGCATAGTCGTTGGAACCAGCCGAATTGAGCTGGATCCAGCGCAATCGCTGGGCGCCCACAAGCAGGGCAGGCGGAACATTGCCGAGAATGATATCGGCTCTTGCGACATCTGCCGCCTGCAAGGCTTCGCGGCTGGTGTAATTGAAGGTGCTGACGGGAGCCTGGTTTTCCAGTTCTTTGCGCTGGTCCAGGGTCATGGGGATCGTGACGAGGATGTTCGTATGAGGCAGATCCAGTTGCATAAGTTCTCCTAAAAGTTGGCCTCGCCCGTGCCCTCCCGTCCGGTGCCATCGGGCGAGCTCAGGTAATCGGGGCTGGGTTGAAAAGGCACAGGTCATTGGCCAGGTTGTATTGTTCAGCATAAGGCATTTTTCGGCATCTGGCCACATCGCGAGGCGACGGCCAGATGCATCAGCACAATCAGCACACCGATGTCCCGGCTGAACAGTCAGAGATGGATATAGCCACGGTATCTTGTGGTAGTATTTGAATGAATTGTTTTCCCAGCATGGTCAGATCTCCTTGAGGCAGGCGTCCCCATGGGACCCTGACAAGGGCTCAATACATGAAATGAAAAATGGAAAGGATCGTGCAAAGTGTCGGTTCAACGCCCTTCTTATTTCAGTTTGATGGCCGCTTTTTTCAAAATCGGTCTGTTCACCTTCGGTGGCGGCTACGCGATGATTCCGCTGATCGAGCGCGAAATCGTCGAAAAACGCCAGTGGATCGGCGAAAAGGACCTGGTAGACCTGATTGCGCTTTCGCAGTCGCTGCCGGGAGTTTTTGCGATCAACCTCTCAACCTTCATCGGCCAGCGCCAGCGCGGCCGGTTGGGTGCCATCGCCAGTGCTCTGGGTTGCGCGCTGCCATCCTTTCTGGTCATCCTGGCCATTGCCGCAGGACTGGCCCGATTCCAGAATCTGGCTGTGGTCCAGCATTTTTTTATCGGTGTGCGTGCTGCTGTCACAGCTCAGATCCTGCTGGCTACGCTGAAGATGGGCCGCCAGATCGTAAAAGACAAAGTGACGGCTGTCATCGCCCTTGTCGCCTGGCTTCTGGTCATGGTCATCGACTTGCACCCGATCCTGACTGTCCTGGGGGGAGCGACAGCTGGCATGGCCCTTTACTGGCTGGCACCAGCATATACGCAGCACGTCATCCAGCCCAAAGGAAAGGGCGGTGAACCCACATGATCCTCTGGCAGCTCTTTTACGTCTTTTTCCGGATCGGGTTGTTCACCTTTGGGGGCGGGTACGCCATGGTGCCCCTGATCCAGCGCGAAATGACCAGTCATCAGTGGCTTTCAGCCCAACAGTTTAGCGACATCCTGGCGATTTCCCAGATCACGCCTGGTCCGCTGGCGATCAATACCGCAACCTATGTTGGCACTGTCATCGCCGGGGTGGCAGGCAGTGCGGCGGCCACCCTTGGCGTCATGCTGCCATCACTGATTCTGATCCTGACCCTGACCCACTGGCTCGACCGGGTCTGGCATCACCCCCTGACCCGCATGACCTTCCATGGCCTGCGCCCGACGGTCGTGGCCCTGTTGGCCTCAGCGACCTGGTTCTTTGTCCAGACTTCGCTGATCCGGCCTCTGGCCGAAGGGTGGCTTGAGCAGCTGAAAATGGCACCGCTGAGCCTTCTGAGCCCCATCTCCATCGTCTTGTTCGCTTTGACCATCCTCTTGCAGGTACGCTTCAAATTGCATCCGATTCCAGTGATCCTCCTATGCGGTCTTGTGACCGTCCTCGTTTTACCCATCTGGCCCATCTGGGCTTGATTCCTGGAGAAAATTCTGCATGAATCCGCACGGATCTTGCCGCAAGTCTTGAACGGTTGGGCAATAAACGTTAAGTTAAGGAAAGACCATTTCCCAAGGAGATCACAGATCATGAATGTACAGATTGTTGGTGGCGGCTGGTCCGGCTGCGCCGCAGCCATCGCAGCCAGGAAACAGGGCGTTTCCGTCACTTTACATGAACGGACCGACTTGCTGCTTGGAACCGGCTTGGTGGGCGGCATCATGCGCAACAACGGCCGCTTCACCGCGACGGAAGAAGCCATCGCCCTGGGTGGTGGTGAATTGTTTGATATCACTGATCGCAATGCCCGCCACCGCGACATTGAATTCCCCGGCCACAAGCACGCGACGCTTTACGATATTTCTACGACGCCGCCAGCCGTGACCGATTATCTGCTCTCGATCGGGGTCAAAATCGTCTACCAATCCCGGATCGAAAAGGTGGTCATGACCAACCAGACTATCCATGCCATCGGCAGTAAAAATGACATAACCTACGCCGGTGATGTGTTTGTCGATGCAACAGGCACTGCCGGGCCGATGGCCAACTGCAAAAAATACGGCAACGGCTGTGCGATGTGCATCCTGCGCTGCCCGAGCTTCGGTGGCCGTGTCAGCCTGACCAACCTTGCCGGAGTGACCGAGCTGGTCGGAAAAAAGAGCTCAGGTGCCGTCGGGGCCATGAGTGGCTCCTGCAAGCTGTTCAAAGAATCCTTATCGCCCGAGATCGTCGCCGAGCTCAACGAAAAAGGTGTCGCCCTGGTCCCTGTCCCGCAATCCCTGATCGAAGATCATCTCAATATCAAGGCCTGCCAACAATACGCGCTCGCTGAATTCCGTGACAACATGGTCCTTTTGGACACAGGCCATGCCAAGCTGATGTCGCCCTATTTTGATATTCACCGCCTGCAGCAGATTCCCGGCCTGGAAAAAGCCCGCTACGAGGATCCCTATTCCGGCGGCCAGGGCAATTCCATGCGCTTTTTTGCCATGGCACCTCGCGACAATACCCTCGCTGTCCAAGGCATCAACAATCTGTTCTGTGCCGGTGAAAAGGCTGGGTTGCTGGTCGGTCACACCGAGGCCATCGTAACGGGTACCCTGGCAGGCTACAACGCTGCCCGTTTAGCTAAGGGGCTTGAACCGATCGAGCTGCCTGGAAGCCTGGTCATCGGAGATGCCATCGCTTTTGTACGCGAACAGATGCAGACTGAAAAAGGCCTCGGCCTGAAGTACACCTTCTCCGGTTCGGTCCTGTTCGAGCGCATGAAAGAACAAAATACCTATACGACCGACATTCCCACGATCCGCCAACGCGTCGAGCAGGCAGGTCTGACCGGCGTTTTTGCGTAAATCTTTCTTCCGGAGGTTTCTATGGCCACAATCGGTACCTTGCATCTCGTCTATCTCGGGATGACCCTTCTGATCATCACCGCCCTTCTGTTCAAGAAGGAAATCGTCCTGCCTTCCGTTGTCGGCATTTTCTTGATGGGCCTCTTTTTCACGGGCCATCCAATCAAGGCGATCCAAATTCTGTATAATGCCCTGGTAGTCGCTGGAGGCGAATTCCTCGGCGTCATCGTGGTCATTGCCCTGGTTGTCTCCATGACCAAAACCCTGGCTACCATCGGGGCCGATGAACTGATGATCCGGCCCCTGAAAAACGCGATTCATTCCAACAAAGTCGCTTTTTTCATCGTCGGAGCCGTCATGCTCGTCGCCTCATGGTTCATCTGGCCCTCTCCAGCCGTAGCCCTCGTCGGTGCCTTGCTTCTGCCTTTTGCCCTGCGCGCCGGGCTGCCTGCGATCTGGGCTGCCGTTGCCATGAACCTGTTTGGCCACGGCATAGGCCTCTCGAGTGACTTTTTTATCCAGGGCGCCCCCTCGATCACCGCCAAATCCGCCGGTTTAGAACCAACCGACATCATGGTGGCCAGCATCCCAATCTGGCTGACCATGTCCGTTGTCACCATTACCGTGGCCTTTTTTATGTTTCAGCAGGATCTGAAGAAAAATCCCCAGATTGCGGTCGCCGACCTGGCTGCCAACGCAACCGAATCCAAAGTCAAGATCACGACCTTCTCCTCTATCATGGCTGTGGTCACCCCCCTGGCCTTTGTCCTTGATGTTTTTTTCATGATCACACTTAACATTGTCGGCGGTGACGCAACAGCTCTCGTCGGCGGCACCGCGATCCTGATCATGACCATCATCCTGATCGGCAAAGGCAATTTGATGGATTCGCTCGACGAAATCACTGACAAATTCAAGGAAGGATTCATTTTCGCCATCAAGATTTTCGCTCCTGTCATTGTCATCGGTGGCTTTTTCTTCCTCGGCAGTGGTGAAATCGCAGCCAGAATCATGGGCGAAGGCGCCCCTAATATCCTGAATGACTATGGTATGTATCTGGCCGGAATCGCCCCGCTGGCCAAATCTCCGGTCGTTATCATCCAGGCTTTGATCGCTGTTGTCACAGGCCTCGACGGTTCCGGCTTCTCCGGCCTGCCCCTTGTGGGCTCACTCGCCCAGACCTTCTCCGTTGCCACCGGGGCCAATATCTCCAGTCTGGCAGCTCTTGGCCAAGTCGTCACCATCTGGGTCGGCGGCGGTACCATTATTCCCTGGGGCGTCATCCCAGTCGCCGCCATCTGCAACGTCAAACCCGCTGACCTTGCTCGAAAAAACCTCATCCCTGTCCTCTCCGGCCTCGCCGCCGCCGTGGTTGTAACAATGTTTTTGGTCTAAAGGAGGATACAAGCAGCGTTTTTTTGTTAACTTGGCTGGTTTTGTAAAATTTGTCCATTTAAATTGTCATGAATAATTAGTTTTTCTGTCATATAATTTTATCCCTGCTCGTTTTATGATGAGAGTGACTTCATGGATCCGAACCACTGCCCGTCTGTCGCCCAGGCAGACTGGAGTGAAGTTCCTGCCAGTCTGTCGCCCAGGCAGATTGGAGAGAAAAGACTGGAGACAGAAACGTGAAAACTGAAAAAGAAGGTCTAGCTCAGGAAAATGAAGAATTTCTTCAATCCTGCGAACGGACATACCCATTGACCTATCCACAGCGTGGAGTCTGGTTTCTTGAGAAAATCAATCCGGATACTGGAATCGGCAACTTGGCGGTGACTTTGAAATTTAAACAGGTCATCGATTATGCGACTGCCAATCAGGCTGTCAATTTACTTTTGGCTCAGAATGAGGGTTTCAGGATCAGAATCCTGGAGCACCCGGACGGTGAGGCAACGCAATATTTCGCGCCATATGAACCATACACCATGCCGCGATTTGACTTTAGCCTGGTCGACAAGGAAATGCTTTACCAGTGGGATCGTGCAGAAGTGCGCCGCCCCTTTGAACTCAATCAGAACCTCTTCTATTTCGCCTATGTGAAAATTGATCACCAGTCTTCCGCCCTTTTCATGCGCTTTCACCATCTGATCGCAGATGCCTGGTCATTTGTCCAGATTGGCAACGACTTGATGTCCTATTATGACCGACTGAGCGATGGGCGTGGTGTGAGCGAACCCGATAATCCACCTTATCGGGATTTCATCTTAGCTGAACAAAATTACATCGGATCCGAACGCTATCAGCTAGACAAGAACTTCTGGCACGCACAGTTTTCAACGGTACCCACGCTGACGACATTAAAGTCGCGCACGACAGACCGGGTCGGCCTGAACGCCAAAAGACGCAGTTTTGCATTGCCGGAAAAGCTGACCCAAAAAATCCGGGATTACTGCCATGCCAACCGGACCTCCATCTTTGCTCTGTTCTTTGCGGCGATGAGTATTTATATCAACCGGATCAAGGACCAGGAAGACATCGTGATCGGAACCCCTGTCCTGAACCGCTCCAATGCCAGGGAAAAACGGACCATCGGGATGTTCATCAGCACAGTCCCACTCAGGATCAGGCTGGATAATCATTTGACTTTCCAGGAATTTTCACACCAGCTGGATACTTTGTGGTTTTCCGTGCTCAAACATCAGAAATACCCCTATGACTTGCTCCTGAGAGATGTTCGTGAGTCTTTCCCAGATGTCGAGAAACTGTTTGACATTGCTATTTCTTACCAGAATGGCAAAATCAACCGTGACCAGGAGGGGCTGGCTGGCAATGCCGAAGTACGCTGGCATTTCACTGAGCATCAGACCGAAGGCTTATACTTACACATCAATGAGCGGGAAGGGGAGAGCCAGATTCTCCTCAACTATGATTACCTGGTCGATTTGTTCTACGCCAAGGAAATCGACTACATTCACGACCATATGTTGCGCTTGCTCTGGCATGCCTTGGACAACCCGCAAAAGCCAATCAGCCAGATCCATATGTTATCGGAAAAAGAACAATTCAAAGTTCTGAAGCAATTTAATCAGACCGAGGCAGAATATCCCAGGCAGCAGACGGTGACAAGCTTGTTCGAATTGCAAGTGGATCGTTCACCTCAAGCGGTTGCTGTGGAACTGGGCAGCAGATCTTACACCTATGACACTTTGGACCAGCTTGCAGAAAGAATTGCCCGTGAATTGCGCCAAAATGGGGTTGGACGGGAAATGATCGTGGCTTTGTACATGCACCCGTCCCTGTCCATGATTGCCTCGATCCTGGGTGTAATCAAGGCAGGGGCAGCTTATTTGCCGATCGACCCGGAATATCCCAGTGATCGAGTCCAATATATGCTGGAAAATTCAGGCGCCAGAGTTCTCCTGAAAGGCACAGGCAAACCAGGACCAGCCCACTTTGAAGGGATTGTCTTGGATGCGACTGCGATCACAACAGACGCCTTGCGGCAGAAATCTCGTGGCTTGCGCCTGCCCAGGCACGTATTATCCAGTGACCCGGCTGATCTACTGTATGTGATCTATACATCAGGCTCGACTGGACGACCCAAAGGGGTCATGATCGAACACCGCAATGTGGTCCGATTGCTCCATAATGATGCCACCCCCTTTGATTTCGGTCCACAGGATTGCTGGACCCTGTTCCATTCCTATTGCTTTGACTTTTCTGTCTGGGAAATGTATGGCGCACTGCTGTATGGTGGCCGTCTGGTCCTGGTCCCCAAGCCTGTCGCTCGGGATACCCAAGCTTTCCGCAAGCTGCTGACGGATCACAAAGTCACAATCCTGAACCAGACTCCGGCGGCCTTTTACAACTTGGCTGACCTGGAGACTCGTCAACCTGGTCATGATCTGTCCGTTCGCGTAGTCATTTTTGGCGGCGACGCCTTGAAACCCCAATTGCTGCGATCGTTCCATACCCAATACCCACAGACGCGGCTGATCAACATGTACGGAATCACGGAAACGACTGTTCATGTCACGTACATTGAACTCAAAGAAAAGGACTTGATGAGTGGAACTTCCAATGTTGGCCGACCGATTCCAACCATGCGCGTCTATATTCTGGATCAAAACCTCAACCCGATGCCGATCGGAGCGCCCGGAGAAATCTTTGTCAGTGGAGCCGGTGTGGGCCGAGGCTACCTGAACAACCCGGAACTGACTGCGGTTCGCTTCTTACCCAGCCCCTTCGAACCGGGGGAAACGCTCTACCGGTCTGGCGACTTAGGCCGTTTTTTCCCGGAGGGTGACATCGAATACCTAGGGCGGATCGATCATCAGGTCAAAATCCGTGGTCACCGGATTGAACTGGGGGAAATCGAATCCGCAATCCTTGAGACTAATCGTGTCAAGGCTGTTCGTGTTCTGACCCTCGAAAATGGTCAGGGCAACAAACAGTTGGTCGCCTATTTTGTTCCCGCTCAACCGATCCTTGGCTATGAATTGCGAGCTTTTTTGGCCAAACTGCTGCCGGACTATATGATCCCGGCTTTTTTCGTCGCTCTGGATCATATTCCGCTCACCAGCAATGGCAAAATTGCCCGGGAAAAGCTGCCCCGTCCAGACATGGGCAATTCTGCAGGACCAGAGGTTGTCCAGCCGGAGACGGAACATGAAATCAAAGTCGCCCAGGCTTTTTCCGAAATTCTGGAATGTACTGGGATTGGCCGCAGCGACAATTTCTTCCACTTGGGAGGCGATTCGCTGAGTGCAGCCCGGCTGGTTGCGCTCTTGGGCGAGCCGGTGACCTTTGCTGACCTGTACAGTCATCCTACCGTTCAGGAACTGGCACAATTCATGGCCGGGCAGACAGCACCCCGGTCAGAACATCTTCTGGTGCTCCAGCCATCCACGGCCCGGCAGCATTTGATTGTTTTCCCCTATGCCGGCGGCTCAGCTGCATCATACCTGAGCATCAGCCAGAAGTTGGGTCACTTAACGCATGGCTTGAATGTGATTGCGGTCAACTTGCCCGCGCAGCGCCTGCCGCAAAAGCAAATGGCTGAAATTCTATCTGAAGCGATAAGTCGAGAACTCCAGGGTGAATTACACTTCTACAGCCATTGCGCCGGCTCGAGTCTGGCCTTGGAAACTGCTATGGCTCTCGAAAAGATGGGGCGACCGGTTGCTTCCGTTTTGGTGGCCGCCTCGTTGCCACCTGTGCCAACGGTTGTGCAAAAAGCCCATTCATCCCGGAGCCGAGTTGGGCATCCGCTCCTGCTGCGCCTTTATCGTCAGGTAGGAAATCCCTGGCGCTTTTTTAGTGATCGGGCACTGTTAAAAATCTTGCAGTTCATCGGCCTGCGCCAAGGCGAATACCAACCAGGTCAAATGGAAGGCATGCTGCAGGTATTCCGTCAGGATACTAACGAGTTTTTTGCCTTTTTTATGCGGCTGCAGCAGGAAAATGACCTTGCACGAACAAACAGCAAACTATCTGCTCCAATCCACTGTGTGGTCGGTGACAAAGATCCGGTTACGATGGGAGCTGCCAAACACCATCGCCGCTGGAGGCAATTTTCAGATCAGGTTGATTTGACCGTTATTAAGGAGGCAGGTCATTATTTCCTCCATACACATCCCGAGGAACTTGGCCAATGGATCCTGGCCCAAATTGGTGTTTCGACTGGTGAACAACATGATTGACCTGATTCTCAATCCAGACTTTTTGCTTGTCCTTCTTTCGATCGGGTTTGTTATTTCCCTGGCAGCGATTGTCTGGCGGATGAAAAACAAGCAGCTGATCCATTATGTCTTCCTGGGTTTGATGGCTTGTTTGTTTATCTGGGCGATGGGTGCCCTGATTTTGCTTCAGGACTATTTACAAGGGCAACCCATCCGAATCTGGGCAGTCAATCTCACTTATATAGGTGTGATTTTGACTCCAGTGGCTGCTTTGTATCTCGGTTTAGTATTCGCGCACAATACGGTCAAACTCAGATATTTCCACCTGTTGTCCCTGCTGATACCGGCCATCTCCCTGATTCTGCTGTTCACCAACGAGCATCATGGAGCTTTTTATACATACTACGATTATGCGCACCTGACTTCTGCTGATGCCCTGGGCTGGTATTTTGTCATCCACACAGCCTATTCGTACATCTGTATTACAGCAGGTCTGTCTTTCCTGGCCTTCTTCTCAATCAAGAATGCCGGATTTTTCTCAAAACAATCAATCCTTATTTTGACGGGTGTCATATTGTCTTTTGGCTTCAATGCAGCAGTGACTTTCCAGCTCATTTCAGCCAAATTCCACTACACCGTTATTGTGATGTCGCTGTCCTACATTCTTTTCTATTTTGCCATTTTCAAATATGATTTTCTCAGCATCGTACCTATTGCACTGCAACGAGTGGTTGATCATATCTCAGACAGTTTTATGGTCTTTGATGCCAACGACAACTTGATTGATTTCAACAAGACCTTTATTGATACTTTCCAGTCTGAAGCCGATATCACCCGGAAAATCTCGATTGACACATTAGGGAACCGAGTCAAAGGCAATCCATCCATGTACAATCTGTTGCGAAAATTCCGGGCGGTGGTCAAACGTCGGATGAGGTTGACACTCGAGGAGCGCATCATGATTAAGGGTCAGCCGCGCCATTTCTCCATCGAAGCGACCCCTGTTTACGACAAGGGCCGTTTTGTCTGCACCATTATTCTCCTCAAGGACATCACCGACATTCGGGAAGCACTCGAATCCTTGCAACGCAACCAGGAAATCCTGATGGAAAAGGAGCGCCTGGCTTCATTGGGCCAGCTGATCGGCGGAATCGCCCACAATCTCAAGACCCCGATCATGTCCATCTCAGGCGGCATCGAAGGTCTTCGCGACCTGATTGAAGAATATGAGGACTCGATTGGAGACAGCAGTGTGACCAGCGCTGACCATCACGAAATTGCCCGGGAAATGCGCGACTGGATTGACAAGATCTTGCCGCATTGTTCTTATATGTCGGATATCATATCCACGGTCAAAGGCCAGGCCGCCCAGTTCAACGCAACAGACGAGATAAAATTTACCCTCTCGGAGCTGATTCACCGGATCGAACTTCTGATGAAGCATGAACTGAAGCGCTATCACTGCATGCTCAATATTAACTGCTTGTCCAACAATCAGATCGAGATGAAAGGTGAGATTAACAGCCTGGTCCAGATTTTTGACAACTTGATCATCAATGCTCTGCAATCCTATGATGGTCGTCAAGGCCAGGTAGACCTGACGATTTCAGAAAAAGGGGACCTGATCTTGTTTGAATGCAAAGACTGCGGCAAAGGTATTCCGCCATCGGTTCGGGACAGGCTTTTCCGGGAAATGGTGACCACCAAAGGAAAACAGGGTACTGGCCTGGGCCTGTATATGTCCCACGCGACCATCAAAGGTAAATTTGGTGGCCGGATGTGGTTTGAGAGTGAACTGGGCAAGGGGACCTGTTTTTACATAGAACTCCCCATCGCTCGCAGCTATCCCAAACCCGTTTTAACAAGTACACAAGGAAATGGGGTGCCCCGTTATGCGCAAACGCAAACGTAATGAAATGAGCAATTACCGGATCATTGTTGTGGATGATGAAGTCGGAATCATCGAATCGCTCTCGGTTGTTCTGAACCGAGGCGGATATGAGACTGTCGGAGAAACAGACCCCATGAAAGCGATCGAACGGATCAAAAACGAACATTTTGATCTGTTGATCCTCGACTACCTGATGTTCCCTTTACATGGGGATGAAGTGGTCGAGCAGATCCGGATGTTCAACAAGGAGCTTTACATTCTCCTGCTGACCGGGTATCGCGATCTGGCGCCGCCGCTGGAAACGATTCGCGCCCTTGACATCCAAGGCTATTGCGAAAAAAGCGACAAATTTGACCAGTTGATCCTTCTGGTCGAGTCTGGCATCAAATCCATCTCCATGCTTCGGATGATCAAGAAATTCCAGGACGGCCTGAACAAAATCCTCCAGGCAGTGCCCAAAATCTACCAGCTCCAGCCGCTGGGCAGCATTCTCGAGGACATCCTGTCCGAGCTGCTGCCACTGGTTAACAGCGAACACGCCTTTATTCTTGTTGACGATGCCACAGGTCCGGATGATGCGAGAAAAAGCATTTTCAAGGGGATTGGACGCTATCATCAGGACGTCGATATTTTTGTCGACATGCTCCAGCCTAGTCTCATGGAGGAGATCGGTTACGCTCGCCTCAACCAGAAAACGGTCCGCTTTGACGAAGGCGTCATTTTGCCGCTGAGCAATGAACTGATGCAGTCCATCGGGGTCATCTATGTGGAAAGCCTTGATTTTGGCGGTTCACAGATGGATGATGGCATCAAACTCATGGAAATTTATGCCAGCCAGGCAGCTTCGTCCCTGAGCAACGCCTTCCTGCACTCGATGGTCCATATGAAAAACGAAGAGCTCAACCGTACTTATGACCAGCTTAGGAACGGCTACATGGATACGATCGAGGCGCTGCGCCTGGCTGTTGATGCCAAGGATATCTACACCCGCGGCCATTCTGACCGGGTCTCCTATTTTTCAACCCTGATCGGCAAGGCGCTCAATTTGCCGCCGGACCAGATCGAGCTGCTCCGGATCAGCGGGTTTTTCCACGATGTAGGCAAGATTGGCACCGGCGATGACATCCTGGCCAAAACCGATCGCCTGAACGATGCTGAATACGAGGAAGTGAAGAAGCATCCACTCAAAGGGGCCCAGATCCTGTCAGCTGTTTTCATGTTCAAGGAGGTTGTGCCGATCGTCCAGTATCACCATGAACGAATCGACGGCCTGGGATATCCTCAAGGTCTCAAGGGTGAGCAGATTCCGTTCCTGGCCCGGATCATATCCGTAGTCGATGCGTTTGATGCCATGACCTCCGACCGGCAGTATCGGTCCAAGATGGATGTCGAACATGCCAAAAGCCAGCTGGTCCAAGGGAAGGGAACCCAATTTGATAGCAAGGTCGTCGATGTGTTCCTGGAGCTTCTGGAGCAGTACGACCAGATCCTTTTGGATATGGCTGCCTTGAACATCGGAGGTCATGACCCCCATGTGCACAATCCGAACGAACCGAGTGCCCAGCAACTGAATGCCTCCTGAAAATTCAGATGAATCGCAAGCGCCTGGTGTCATCGTCCGGAGCTGGGGTTATAATCGAGTTAGACCGATAAAGCGAGGCGATGCATATGTTTTCCGATAAACGTCTGAATCAGGCTTACCAGAATGCCAAGGTTCTGGAGTTCGACGATACATCGCGCCTGATTTTCTTTTCCGACTGCCATCGGGGCGACAACAGCCTGTCCGATGAATTTGCCCGCAACCAGGCCATCTACCAGTATGCGATGGCCTATTATTATTTTAACGGCTACATCTATGTCGAAGCTGGCGATGGCGACGAGCTCTGGGAATACACCCATTTCGAACACATCCGGACAGCTCACAGCGACATCTTCCGTACTCTGCAGCATTTCCACGAAGAAGACCGCATGATCATGCTGTATGGCAATCACAACATGGTCCTGAAAAATAAAGACTACGTCAGGAAGAACTTTCATTACTATTTTGATGAATACACCGATGAGGAGAAAGTCCTGTTCGAAAACCTTGAACCGTGCGAAGCGCTGGTTTTGCGCTATCGGGAGACTGGCCAGGAAATCCTGATCGTCCATGGCCACCAGGGTGATCTGATGAATGACCAGCTCTGGATTGTCTCGATGCTGCTGATGCGCTATTTCTGGCGCCTGATGCATATCATTGGGTTCCAGAATCCGTCCAGCCCGGCCAAGAATGTCAATAAGCGGCACAAGATCGAGAAAATGTACAACCGGTGGATCGAAGCCAATCGCAAAATGCTGATCTGTGGCCATACCCACCGGCCCAAATTCCCCAAAAGCCAAGACCTGCCGTACTTCAACACCGGCTGCTGCATCCACGCCCGGGGCATCACCGGGATCGAGATATTCGAAGGCCAGATCATGCTCGTCGAATGGCGAGTCCGGGCTGACAAAGAAGGCAGCCTGCACATCTCCCGGAAGATCATCCGTGGTCCTGAGCCGGTGAGCCGGTACAACACCTTGTGGTAATGACAGAATGGATACCTGAACGGAGGCTTTTAGCCCTGCTCCTTTAGGCTTGATCCATCGCTAAGTTGTTCCTGGTGATCAGCCTGGACCATCTTCACAGCCAGGATATCAAATTTTTTCCCCTGATCCGCCAATCTCCCGCTCTGGGGAAGCTTTCATTTTCTTCACGGAAGAAGTCTGACATTTTTGCTTGCTTGTCTGGCAGATGGTCGCTATAATTTTGTTAAATATGCTAAATGAACGCAGCGCTATTCATGCGATCGAAGCATAATCAAGCTTACCTGACATAAGGAGGTTACCGATGCAGATTAAAATAACCGAAACTGTCCTGCGCGATGCCAACCAGTCTCTGGTGGCGACCCGCATGCCGCAAAAGGATTTCATTGATATCCTGGACACCATCAACGAAGCGGGTTACTACTCGGTTGAGTGCTGGGGCGGCGCGACATTTGACTCCTGCCTGCGTTTTTTGGATGAAGATCCCTGGGAGCGCCTGCGCCTGATCAAAAAACACATCCCCGATACCAAGCTCCAGATGCTGCTCAGAGGCCAGAACATCCTCGGTTACCGCCACTATCCTGACGAGGTGGTCCGCCTGTTTGTCCGCCACTCGATCCAGAACGGGATTGACATTCTGCGCATCTTCGACGCGCTCAACGATTTCCGCAACATCGAGGTCGCAGTCGATGAGACCTTGAAATGCGGCGGCCATGCCCAGGGTACGATCTGCTACACGATCAGCCCGATCCACGACCTCGAGTCGTATGTGAAGATGGGCAAGGACCTCGAGCGGATGGGCGTCCATTCGATCTGCATCAAGGACATGGCGGGCATCATGAGCCCGCAGGAGGCCTTTGACCTCGTGACCGCCCTCAAGGCCAATGTCAGCCTGCCGATCGTCGTCCACACCCACTCGACCACCGGCCTGGGCCCGATGACCTACATGAAGGCCGTCGAGGCCGGCGCCGACTGCATCGACTGTGCCATCTCTTCCTTCTCCGGCGGCACGTCCCAGCCGGCGACTGAGTCGCTGAACTATGCCCTCAAGCAGATGGGCTACGATTCCGGACTCAAGGAAGACGTGATCAAGAAAATCAACGACTTCTTCAAGCCGGTCAAGGACAAATACGTCGCCTCAGGCCTTCTCGATCCCTATGTGCTGAGCACGGACACCGACGCCCTGATCTACCAGATCCCGGGCGGCATGCTGTCCAACCTCGTCTCCCAGCTCAAGCAGCAGAATGCGATCGATCGCCTGCCCGAGGTGCTCGCTGAGACCCCGCGGGTCCGGGCTGACCTGGGCTACCCGCCGCTGGTCACCCCGATGAGCCAGATGGTCGGCGTTCAGGCTGTAACCAATGTCCTGGCCGGCGAACGCTACAAGAACATTTCCAAGGAAGTCAAGGCTTACATCCGCGGCGAATACGGCAAAACCCCGGGCCCGATCGATCCGGACCTGATCAAAAAGGTCCTCGGCGATGAGCAGCCGATCACTGGCCGCTACGCTGAGACCTTGGCGCCAGAATTCGAAGCTGCCAAGACCAAACTGGCTGGAATCGCCGAGAGTGATGAGGATGTCCTCAGCTACCTGGCTTTCCCGCAGATCGCCGAGAAATTCTTTGCCAACCGGGCCGAGAAGCGGATCAACCGCGTATCCTACTCGATCCGCCAGGTCTAGGAGGAAACATGGACATCGTCAACAGCCTGTTCACCAGTTTGTTCGGCATCGGTGTGGTTTTTGCCGTACTTGCCAGTCTGATCTTACTGATTTATGGACAAACCCTGGTCATGAAAAAGATGCGCAGGGATCAACCTGTCGAACCTGCAACCAGTGTTGCACCCAACCAGACTGCCTCAGCCTCCGTTGCCGAAGCAGCAACTGTGCGTGCTGCGCCCGGTAAGCTGGAGTTGATCGGGATCGACGAAAAAACCGCAGCCATGGTCATGGCGATCGTGTGTGAAGAAAGCGGAATCCCTGCCAATGAACTGATTTTTAAATCCATCCGTGAAATCGCCTGAGTGATTCGACGAGGAGATGCTGCATGAAATATCAAGTGACCATCAACAATAAAACCTATGAAGTGGAAGTCGAACGGGGCGAGGCTAATTTGGTCGCCACCTATGACGCAGTCACCCCGGCAGCGCCAGCTGCTGCCCCGGCGCCAGCGGCTAACCCGTCAGCCACCCCGGCGACCCCGCATATCCAGGCAGTGGCGGGAGAGGTACTGACCGCTCCGATGCCCGGTACAATCATTGCCGTCTCGAAGAAAGTTGGCGATAAAGTGGCCGAAGGCGAAGTCGTCTGCATCCTCGAGGCCATGAAAATGGAAAACGAAGTCGTGGCGGCGATATCCGGCACGGTTGGCCAAGTCCTTGTGACCAAGGGCTCTGTGGTCAAGACCGGCGATCCGCTGGTCTTGATCCATTGACGGAGGAGCAGGATGCTGATCGATACCCTGGGCAAACTTTGGAGTGACTCAGGATTTGCCGCACTCGACTTGCGTCATTGCATCATGATCGTCGTTGCCTTGGTCCTGATCTATCTGGCGATTGTGAAAAAATTCGAACCTTTGCTGCTGCTGCCCATAGCTTTTGGCATGCTGCTGGCCAATTTACCGATCACCGGTCTGATGGATGGACCGACAGACGGCGGACCCGGCGGTCTGCTGTACTACCTGTACCAGGGCGTCAAGCTCGGCATCTACCCGTCGCTGATTTTTCTTGGCATCGGGGCTATGACTGACTTTGGCCCACTCATCGCCCGACCCTCGAGCCTGTTCCTGGGTGCGGCTGCCCAGCTTGGCATCTATGTCGCCTTCACCGTGGCCCGGATGCTTGGCTTCACGGTCCAGGAAGCGGCCTCGATCGGCATCATCGGCGGTGCCGATGGCCCGACCGCGATCTTTCTGACCACCCGTCTGGCTCCGGAACTGCTACCTGCGATTGCGATCGCGGCCTACTCGTACATGGCCCTGATCCCGCTGATCCAGCCGCCGATCATGCGCGCCCTGACCACTAAGAAGGAACGCCAGACTGTGATGTCGCAGCTTCGTCCTGTTTCGAAAACCGAGAAGGTCGTCTTCCCGATCATCGTCACGATCGTCACCGTGTTGCTCCTGCCCTCGGTTGCACCTTTAATTGGGATGTTGATGCTGGGTAACCTGTTCCGTGAATCGGGTGTCGTCGACCGCATTTCCCAGACCGCCCAGAACGAGCTGATCAACATCGTCACGATCTTCCTCGGCATTACGGTCGGCGCGACGGCTAATGCGGACCGCTTCCTGCAGCTGGAGACGCTTAAGATCGTTGCCCTGGGCCTGTTTGCCTTTATCTTCAGCACGATCGGTGGCGTGTTGTTTGGCAAGCTGATGTACGCCGTGACCGGCGGCAAGGTCAATCCGCTGATCGGATCGGCCGGCGTCTCAGCCGTTCCGATGGCTGCCCGCGTTTCCCAGATTGAAGGCCAGAAAGCCAATCCCAAGAACTACCTGCTGATGCATGCCATGGGTCCGAACGTGGCTGGTGTCATCGGCTCAGCAGTTGCGGCTGGATTCCTGCTCGCAATGTTTGGCTGAAAGCTGATCACAAAAGAATACAAAAGCCAGACAGGCGATTTTCTTGTCGCGTGTCTTCGCCCAAGCTATAATTCGAGACAGGTCTTGGCACAAGGCCTGTCTTGTTTTATCGCTTGCCCGATTTTTTAGTTTGCATCTGGATGGAGGATGGACCATGTCTTTTCAAGCTTCTCCGCTGGAGCGCGTGCTGCAAGAGATTGTTCCCGCTGCTGCGGACTATCACAAGGTCGCCACTCAGCGGCTCGATGCTCTGGTCAAACCGCCTCAGAGTCTTGGCCATCTGGAAACGATCGCCGCTCGCCTGATGGCCATCCAACAGCAGCCGGTCATCTCCGTCGATAAGCGCTGCGTGATCGTTCTGGCAGCTGACAACGGCGTGGTAGCCGAAGGCGTCTCCAGCGCCCCTCAGACGGTGACGGCACTGCAGACCATCAACATTCTCAATGGCTTGGCTGGAGTTTCGGTTCTGGCCCGGCAATTTTCGTCCGACCTGATGGTGGTGGACGTTGGTGTCGCCAGTGACTTGGTCCACCCGAATCTGATCCAGCGCAAAATCAGGGCTTCGACAGGCAACATTGCCCGTGAACCTGCCCTGACCCGTGATGAGGTGATCAAGGCATTGGAAACGGGACTGGACTTGGTCCGTGAAGCCAGAGACCAGGGCTACAAGGTCCTGGGTGTGGGTGAGATGGGTATCGGCAATACCACGACCAGCAGCGCTGTCTTGGCAGGCCTTCTGGGGCTTGGTCCCGGTCAGGTTGAACTGCTGGTCGGACGAGGTGCCGGCCTGAGTGACGCAGATTTCTGTCACAAAGTGTCTGTCATTGAACAGGCTTTGCAGCTGCATCAGCCAGACCAGAACGATGTGCTCGATGTGCTGGCCAAGGTGGGTGGCCTTGACTTGGCGACCATGACCGGTGTTTATCTGGGTGCAGCAGCCAGTCGTCTGCCAGTCGTGATGGATGGGTTTATTTCCGTGGTGGCGGCTCTGTGTGCTGTCCGTCTGGCCCCTTCTGTGCGGGACTACCTTTTTGCATCTCATCAATCCTATGAACGTGGCTATGCTGTGGCTATCCGTGAGCTGAACTTGCCCACACCGCTCCAGCTTGATATGCGCCTGGGCGAAGGCAGCGGCTGTCCGCTCCTGTTTGCCCTGATGGATGCGGCAGCAGCCATCTATCACAACATGGGCACGTTCAGCTCCGGAGGTATCGATCTCGCATACACCGAGGAGATTACTTTCTGATGCAGCTGTTTGTCAGCGGTGGTTGCAAAAATGGCAAGTCTTCCTTGGCCGAGACATGGACAGCCGCGCGTGTGAAGCCAGGGCAGCCTTTGTATTATCTGGCCACCCTGTTGCCCAAGGATCAGGAAGATCAGGAACGCATCTGGCGCCATCGCCAACAACGCGCCGATCGCTCTTTCCAGACGGTGGAAATCCCTGGCAACATCTTGCAGGTGCTGCAGTCTTGCGATCCGCAAGGGTGCTTTCTGCTCGATAGTACGACAGCCTTGCTCGAAAATGCCATGTTCTTGCCTGACGGCTCGGTCAATCTGGCTGCAGGGGACACCGTGGGCGCCGATCTCGCGGCCCTGTTGAACCAGCTGGAAGAAATTACCATCGTCAGCGATTACCTGGGCTCGGATGCCTTTTTCTACGACCCTCTGACGGAGGCTTTTCGTCGCTCCCTAGCCCAGCTTGACCGGATGTTGGCTCAGATATGTGATGCGGTGGTTGAGATTTGTGCCGGCCAGCCGATCATCCACAAGGGGCAGGACTATTTTCTGTCAGATCCATTGCCTTCACTCACATCGGGTGCAGGGGGTGTTCGATGAAACTGATGAAGGCGTGGTGGATGACCTTGGGCATGTTCACCATCGTGCCGGTACCCCCAGTCTGGGATGAGGATGCAAAACCCTGGGTCGTGCCTCTGCTCCCTTTGGCAGGGCTTTTTCCAGGATGTCTGGCGGCTGGAGTAGCCTGGCTTGCTGCTCAAGTGGACTTCAGCCCTTTGCTGGAGTCCGTGCTTGTGCTCCTGGCCTGGCATTTTGGTACAGGCTTTATCCATGTCGACGGCCTGATGGATACATCGGATGCCCTGTTTTCCCGGACCGGCCGGGACAAGCGTCTGGCCATTCTCAAAGATCCCCATGTCGGTTCTTTTGCCGTGATCGCCCTAGGGGTCGTACTTTTGCTTCAGGTAGCAGCTCTGGAAACCCTCACAAGCCAGTCTTTTGCCCTCTGGCCCTGGCTGGTGATCCCTGTCCTGTCCCGCTCCTGGGCTGGCTTGGCGGTCCTGCTGACTCCCCAAGTCCTGACCGATGGATATGCCAGCCAGTTTCGCAGTGTTCTCCAAATTCGTTTCGTTCTGATTCCTCTGGCTGCCCTGGCCGGGCTGTCTGTGCTGGCATTTTTTCTGGGCGGCTGGGCTGGATTGACTCTGGCCAGCCTGCTGTCTGTTGCAGCTGCCAGCGCCTGGATGACTTTGCAACGCAGTTTCGGGGGTATTTCAGGTGATCTGGCCGGATTTATCCTGGTGGTCAGTGAAACGGTGGCCTTGCTGACCTGGGCCATTCTACCGGAGGTGTTCTGACATGGTTTTTGTCATCGGCGGTGCCTATCAGGGCAAACTCGACTTTGCCCGAGCGAACCTGGCTGAACCGGGAGCCGCAATATTTTCATGCGCAGAAACGACTCTGGAAATCGACTGGTCGTGCCAGGTGATCGATAAAATCCATCTTCTGATCTGGGCTCGCCAGCAAGCTGGACTGGATCCCCAAGCATACCTCAGTCAGCACCGCGTGCAACTGACTGACAAGATTGTCATCTGCGATGACCTTTCGTCCGGGGTGGTGCCAATCGATCGCGAAACTCGCCTCTGGCGGGAGCAAGTGGGCCGCAGCTCCGTCTGGCTGGCCAGGGAAGCAGACCGGGTGGTCCGGGTTTTCTGCGGACTGGCGACAGACCTGAAAGCCTGAGACGGGTATGGAACTGCTGTTGCTCCGGCATGGTTTGACCCGGGCTAACCTCGAACACCGATTTTGTGGCCGGACTGACTGGCCCTTGCTACCAGAGGCTTATCGAGCCCTCGACCCAATGGTCCAGTCAGGAGCGCTGCCGGTGGTTGAAATCGCTTGTCACACGGGCCTGTTACGCACTCTGCAAACAGCCGAGCGCCTCTTTCCGGGGGTGCCGCTGCAATCTGCCCCGGCTCTTTCTGAATTTGATTTCGGTGAATTCGAAGCGTTAACTCACGAGGATTTGCAGCACCATCCTGACTACATCCGCTGGTTGATGGAATTCGAGACGATGGCCTGCCCTCATGGCGAAAGCCGCCCAGAATTCATCCGTCGGGTCCGAATTGGATGGCAGGCACTCTATTCTTTGTGGACCAGCCAGCCTAAAAGCAACCAGACCAGGGAGCGCCAGGTCATAGAAAAAGCCGCCCTGGTCACCCACGGCGGCGTGATTGCGGTTCTGATGAACGACTGGTTCCCCGGCGACAGAGACCTTTTGGACTGGCAGCCGGACTGCGGAGCAGGGTACCGGATCAAATTTTCGTCTGACCGTCCGATGTTGGTAGAATCATTCGGCGCCAGAACGGTTTAACTTCTTTTCTGCTGGTTAAAGGAATAACTTCTATGGCATCGATTTCCAGATCCTTCATGGAATAAATCTTGAACCGGTGTTGCTTGTAAGAGATCTCGAGCCCGGTAAAGGGTTTGAGCCCCTCATCACGGATCAAGTGCCGAAAATGGGACGGCGTCCCATTTTCGGCAGAATCGAAAAAACCGCGAAAAAACCGCGGATTTCGTTGTAAAAACCGCGGTTTTCTGGCTGTATTATCTCAGATTTGGGTGGGAATCGGGGATTTGTTTTAAGATTATGCTGCTTTGGCTGTTTTAAAACCGCATCAGGGCAACGGCATCGGCTCCGTCCGGGATCTGGTCTGGATGGATCGAGTGGACCTGCGCCCCATGTGACAGCGCCTGGATTGCAGCATATTCGAGCAAATCCTGGTGCTCGAACGGATGGACGGGGCTTTCCGGCAGTGGGCGGCGGATTTCGCGAGTCTCGGGCACAAACCGTCCTGGTAACACCTTGCCCCGAGGGATAAAGAGCTTGTCGACCCGGCCATGTTCCGCGGCTTCGATGATCTGGCGGATGTTCTGGCGGATCCGCTCACTGCCAAAAAAATTCTGGGCTATTGCCCAATCTTCGCTGGCTTTGTCCGGCAAATGAGCTTGTACGATCGACCAGGCCCGGTCTCTTAGCTCCGTCTCAGTGAGATGGTCAGGTGAACCAGAGATATTTTCCGGCAGCAGGTTGGGGTTTTTGCTGACCTTCTGGAATGCGGCGAACAGATAATCGACGCTTGCCATCACCAGAGGCAGGTTTTCCTTCTGCCAATGTTCAAGGATCTTTGCATCAACCGCCCGGCAATAATCCTCGACCATCAAGCGGTCGCGGTCTTTGCTGTTTTCAAAGCCGTGGCTGACAGCACCGGCTACAGCACCGTGTTTCGCACCAATAGCGCCGCCATATTGCCGCCGCTGTTTTTCAAAAGAGTAGGCGGAGACAATGGTTTCCAAAGATTCCGGCAGATCCTGGACTGGGATCTGAACCAGCCGATTGCGGCTGCCGCGGTAGACTCGCACCGCACCTCTGCCGATAGCCAGCAAAAGGTACTCTGTATTCTGGACGTCGAGCTCCAGCAGAGGCCGTACCGTGAAATGGTCGTCGATGACGATGGCTTCGTCCACAGGCTGTTCCAGTGAATAGATCACGGACTGGCTGTCACTCATGAACATGGCCAAAGCAGTGGGTGCGACCGCCCAGAAAAGCGGTTGCTCCAGGAGCTCACTGGCTGGTTTGAGGATGTTCTGGATTTTGGGGACAGTCAGGCCATTGCCCTTGAGATGATCCTCGGCTTGGCGCAACAACGTGCGCAGTCGGATCTGGGACATCTTGACATCATTGCCCTCGCGCAGGATCGGCAGGTAAATGGAAACACAGGGGAATTCCTGGACAAAAACCAGGGTCTGCAAAGTATCGCGATCAAAACGTAGCATACGCATCATCTCCATTCATCTCGCTGCAGCAAAGATCTACTTTTATTATACATCGTCATTTTGGAAAAAACTGAGTTGAACGAAGTAACTTTATACGTTGAAGCGCTACAAGATTTAGTGATAGAGTGATAAAAAGCCAGGAGGTTCGTTGCCGTGGAATACAAAACTTACCGGATGTCCATCCAGCTGACTGACAAGGCTGATTTTCAAAATCAGCCTGTGTCCGCAGGACTTCCAGAAGTGGACAAGCAAACCCGGATTTACGGCTTTATCTTGAGCGATCCAAAAATTGCCCGGGAAGAGCTGGCGATTTTTCCACTCAGCCTTGACATGGCACGGCGCAAAGCAAGGGCTGGCGGTCTTAAGCAGGGCGCCCTCTATTGCGGACTCGATCCGAAAAAACATCCCTGTCATCCGGATGATCCCCCGGAGACACCGCTCCATCTGCTGCCTAGTTTCAGCTTGTCACGCTTGCTGATCGATTACTACCGGACCAGCCTTGATTTTCAGTTCCTGCTCGCTGGTGGTGCGGATGTGGTTTTCGAAACCGCACGCCTGTGGCAGTCCATCCAGACATTTGGCTCTGCATCCGATACCAGCGAATGGCCAGCCTTGGAACCCTTGATCCATCTCAATTTGAACTGGACTAACCGAATCTGGACGATGCTGGGACGCGCCGGAAAGCAGCAGGACGTGGCAGCACGGCTTGGCTTATCTGAGCAGGAAGTCCTCCAACTTGCCGAATTACCCGTTCAACTGCCCGAGCATTCCACCGTCCGAACTCAATCCAGCCAAACACAGGAGGCTGCAGCTTATTTGGCAGGGCTGGTCCAAACAGGATATCTCTTGTCTCCTGCAGATTGGCACAATGGAGAAGAAGCAGGTGTTCTGGCCGTCCTGGCGACACAGATCGCACGTCTGAAGATCGATGATGAAGAACTCTCGTTTGCCCCTGTTCTACCGGATGACTGGCAGGGATATACGCTGCGACTGTCCTTTAGAGGCAGCAAGTTTGACATCAGTGTCGATGGAGCCACAGGGCGAATGGTTTTATCCGAAGGTTCAGCCATTCCGGTCCTTGTCTACGGACTGGAATACCTGCTTGAAGATGAGTTCTTTTTTGATCTGAAAAGGGATGGAATCTTTTCAGATGAGTAAATCGGGGATACCTTCATTGTTCGATCAGAAATTCTGGCACAAACGACTACCAGGATCCTTCTTCTGGCTCCTGCTACCCGTGATCCTGTATGTTTCCTTTTTACTTGTTCTTCCTGGGCAGCGTCTGGATCTTGAGCTGGAACAGGCACAGCCCCTTGATGTCGAGTGGTATTTGGCTCATCCGGAATGGGAAGGCCAGCCGGTCAGCCTCCCAGCCAATCTGGAATGGCCTGCAGGCAAGCCTCTTGCGGTCCAAACCGAACTTCCGATGGCATTTCAAGAACAGCAGACACTCTTGATCCGATCTTCTCTCCAGACCTTGCTGGTCCTGCTGGACGGGGAAATCATTCACTCCTATGATCGTCTAACACAAGAAGCGCCTCGATCGCCTCTTGCCAGTGCTTGGCACCTGGTTCGCATTCCATCCCACAGTGATGGTAAAACGCTGGAAATTGTTGTCACATCTTCCTATGAAAGCATGTCAGGCCAGATTAATGATATCCACTATGGCAACAAAGCGAGTCTGATGTTTTGGCTTGCCACGATCTATGGTCCAGGTTTGTTATTGAGTGTTCTTCAGATCCTGGTTGGAGTGACTCTGCTGGTCGTTGCCTTTTTTATGCCGTCGAGATCCCGGAAAAGCATTTGTGCACTCGGAACCTTTGCTATCTTGATGGGTACTTGGTTTCTGGCGGAATCCAGAATGATGCAATTCTTTCTGCCCAATGATCTGATGATCGGCAGCCTGGCCTATGTTTCTCTGACACTTTGTCCGATCCCATTCTTGATTCTGGTATCCGACACCGTTTTGCCGGACAAACGGATTTTAATCAACCGCCTGGTCGTTCTGTTCAGCATGATTTCTATCCTGATCCAGCTGCTTCAGATAGTTGGCTGGGCAGATTTTTTTACGACTGTCATGTATACCAATCTTCTGATTGCTCTGTCCATGAGCCTGATTCTTGTTATGCTGGTGAAAGGCTGGCTTTCCAGCAGGAGCAAGGAAATCGCCCGATTTCTGACCGCGTTTTCCATTCTGGCTTTCTTTGCTTTTTTGGAGCTAGCCAACTTTTTCCGAAATGATTTTTCTGGCACATCTTTCTTCTTGCGCCTCGGCTTTGTCAATTTCCTGCTGATTCTGGCTTTCCAGTCCTTGCGCAATGCTCGGCAGATTGTGCTTCAAAACCAATCTGCTCTGATCTATGAGAAAATGGCCTACGAGGATATTTTAACTGGACTTGGCAACCGCGCAGCCTTTGAACGTGATACAGCTAATTTCAACCTGACTGAACCGAAATTATCAGCAATAAGACTGGTTTCCATGGATCTCAATAATCTCAAATGGATCAATGACCACAAGGGACATGCTGCCGGTGATGAAGCAATCCGGCTGGCCAGTCACTGCCTGAAACAACACTTTGCTCCTTTGGGCCGCTGCTATCGTCTGGGGGGCGATGAATTTTCCTGCCTGATCCAGCCGGATCAGCCGGAACTATTCCAGCAAAATCTGGAACTCTTCCAGGAACAAATCCAGATGATCAGCAGGGAAGTGGACTACCCCTTCTCGATTGCCATCGGCAGTGCTGTCTATCCAACTGAAAAGGTAGATTCCTTTCATGATTTCCTGATCCAAGTGGATCAGCTCATGTATCTGGATAAGGAAAAGAAACCCGTTTTGTGATTGGCTGATTGAGTCAAACTGCGTTATCATTAAAACAGGCGTCTATGACAAGGCATTCATCCATGGACCTTGACGGTTAGCCTAATAAGAACTATTCTTGATAATAGTTAAACGTAAGGAGGATGACACATGTCCAAACTGGAAGGTACCAAAACTCTTGAGAACTTGATGAAAGCATTTGCTGGAGAATCCCAGGCCCGGAATCGCTACACGTATTTTGCGTCAGTTGCCCGGAAAGAAGGCTACCATCAGATTGAAGCCATTTTCCTGGAAACTGCCGACAACGAAAAAGAACATGCCAAAGTTTTCTACAAGTATGTCGTGGCTGGCTTGGACGCTGAGTCTGCGGTCCCGGTTGACATCAGCGCAACGTATCCCGCAGGACTGGGAGATACGCACAAGAACCTGCTCTCTGCTGCGGCTGGCGAACATGAAGAATGGACCGAGTTGTACAACCATTTTGCAGATGTCGCGGCACAAGAAGGCTTCAAAGACATTGCAGCCAGCTTCCGCAAGATCGCTGATGTTGAAAAAGAGCATGAAGCCCGCTATCTCAAGCTGGCTGACAATGTTGCCAACGGTAAAGTTTTTGCCAAAGCTGCGCCAGTTCTATGGAAATGCCGCAACTGTGGCTACATCGTGGAAGGTCTGGAAGCCCCGCAGATTTGCCCGGCCTGCAAACATCCACGTGAGTATTTCGAAATGGCCGCGATGAATTTCTGATCGTTCGTTTCAACAAGGAACTGGGGCACATCATTGACTGGACCCAGTGACATTCAAACTGGAGGTATCTGATCATGGGAAGAACTGCTGTAGAAATATCCAACGTCGATAACAAAGAGATCATCGCTGTCCTCAATGAAGCCTTGTCTGAAGAATGGCTTGCCTATTACCAGTATTGGGTCGGCTCACGCCTGATGGTCGGTCCGATGCGCAGTGAAGTCGAACCCGAATTGCTGTTACACGCCACGCAAGAGCTTGGTCACGCAGAGCTCGTCCTCAACCGCATCATCCAGCTCGGCGGTATCCCCGTTCTCAACCCCAACAAATGGAAAGACCTGGCCCGCTGTGATTATGAAGAGCCGTCTGATCCATACATCGAAGTGATCCTGGAGCAGAACTTGCGTGGAGAGCGTTGTGCGATCCAGCGCTACCAGTCCCTGGCTGCCATGACCGATGGCAAGGACTATGCGACGTATCAGATGGCGATCACGATCCTCAACGAAGAGCTTGAGCATGAGCACGACATCGAGGACTTTATTGCTGACATCGAACGTTTGAAAGAAGATATCCGCCAGTTCAGACTTTGATTTCCTCTGATTTCAAGGGGGCTATCTGAAGGCTAGATCCATCTGGTGGCAATCCTGTCCCTTCGAAAAACAAAAACCGGTTTCACATCACTTGGATCATCCCAAAGATGTGAGACCGGTTTGTTTATGGTGCAGATATGCTGTTATGGATCAAAGGAGCTGGTGATCTTCTGTCCAGGTGATGATATCTTCACCTTTGAGGCTAGATCCCCAGCCCCTCGTCCAGTCAGCAGAAAATTGGCTCGGGTCAGCGGTAGGAAATGGCGTCGAACTTGCATACGTCGACACACTTGCGGCAAACCAAGCACTCTGCAGGATCAATCTGGTGTTTGCCACCTTCGGGTTTGCGGATGGTTGCTGTCGGACATACTCTGGCGCAGGCGCCACAGTTGACACAGGCACTTGCCTCGATGGTCATTTTCTTTTTGGAAAGACGGCCGGGCAGGCTGAGAATCGTGCCATAAGGACACAAGTGGCGATGCCAGAGCAGTTCAGGGAAGAACAAGGTCAGACCAATCCCCAGAAAAAAAAGTGCTGGCAATACGGGCAGCGGCTTTTGCCCGACGATCCCCAGGGCAGCAAGGCCGAGAAACGAGACAAGGATAACGATCCGAACCCAAGGTTTGGTCAACCATGCCGGCGTCGCCAGACTTTTGATATGAAGTTTCTTCTTTAGCCAAGTCTCGAAGCGCATCACGGTGTTCATCGGGCAGACCCAGCCACAATAGAAGCGGCCGAAGAACAAGCCTGCCAGAGCACTGCCGAGAAAAACAAACATCCAGATCTGGACCTTGCCTTTGGCGAGCAAGAACAAAAACAGCGCGAGAAACAGGATTTGCAGCGTCGTCTGAATTTTCCTGGTCATTTTCTTAATCACCTTTCCTTGTAAAAGACGGATTGGGTGTCTTGACTACATAGAATTCCAGCATGCCATCAGAGAAGTTGTTGACGTTCATCCTGGTATCCTGTGGAATTTCAATGATCTGGCCTGTTGCGTAATTGACAGATTCTTGATCACCCAGACGTAAATTCATCGTCCCGCGCAGAATCACCAGATTGACATGAGCGTTGGTAAAATGTTCCGGCAGTCCTTCCCCGGTAGGCATGATCATGTGGTTGATCAAGATCGATTCTGCACTGACCACAGTCTCAATCGTTCGGGAATCCTGCTGGATCGGTGTGTGAACGGATTCAATCATAAAGGTCCTCCTGACAGTTAGCTACCTGTCGAGTATAATGGGACCTGACCATAAAAATGAGTTGCCATGGAAACTTTTTCGTCCGATACAATGGCAAAAGACAGGAATATTCACATGGCAGATACTTCGCCCCAGTCTCACCTTTGGCAAGCTTTATCCCTGATCACTCCTTTCGACACCTTGAGTGAACGACAATGGCAGAGACTGGAGCAATCTGGTTCGGTCCGTTTTCTAACCTTTGAAAAGGGGGCGCCGATCCACCTCCAGCAAGAGCCTTGCACCTCCCTCGATGTGATTCTTGAGGGTCAAGTTTCTATTCAGAACATCGGTCAGGAGGGGGATGTCCTGACAATCAATTTGTTTGCGACCCGGGATCTTCTAGGGGTCAATCTGCTTTTTGCAAGCCGGAACAGATACCCGATGACAGCCATCGCGGACCGGAAATCTCTGGTTGCCCAGGTTCCTGGTGACTGGATCCATGCGTTTTGCCAGGAAAACCCTGATTTCATGTCAGGGATCATGCGTGCCATTTCCGACCGATCTCTGGTCTTGACCGGCCGGATCCAGGCCATGGCTCACCGCAGCATTCGAAAAGCTTTGCTGGATTATCTGGAATATGAAAGGATTCTCCAGGATAGCCGCACGGTTCGACTCCCAGTGAGTAAAAAGATCCTGGCTGAGCAGCTGGGAATCGAACGCACGTCCCTGAGTCGGGAACTGGCTAAAATGAGAGACGATGGACTGGTGCAGTTTGATTCCAGAAGCATCACCCTGCTTTCTTAATAGTGGCAACACAACACGGCCTCTCCTGCCATCTTGCGGCTGATTATGACAAAAAACGTGTCGTTTAATACGTAAGACTGGTAATCATTAATGAAACATTTATAATAAAAATGACCGTGTAAAACAAAGGGGGGGCTTCAGCTATGCAAGGAACCGTCTATCATCTGGAACGGAACATGGCGATGATCTGGACCTCGGACAATTTTCTGGTCCGAGTCAGGAAACAACCCCATTTTTCAATCGGTGACAAGATCCGTTTTACCCCGGACGATTTGATTCAAGGACCCCAAGGCCGTCCGTCGGTCCTTTCCTACCGTCAGATAGGGACGATCCTGGCTGGTGTGATGCTAAGCCTGGCGGTCCTTTTGTATTTTTTGCAGAGCATGCTGGCTGGATTCTTCCTGCCACCACCGGCTGTTCTGGTGACGGTTGACATCAATCCGATCGTCCTGTTTTCGGTAGCAGCAGATGGAACGGTCGTTTCTGCCACGGCTCAAAACCAGGATGCCCAGAAGCTCAAGCTCGGTGCTCTGCCTGGCCAGCCCTTTGCTGCTGCACTGGAGTCTGTGGTCCGCCAAGTGACAGACGCGGGGATCATCGATCCTGCAGACGGTGTTCTGGACTATGTTGTTGTGACCACGGTAGACCTCGGTGACCATGACGAGACGCTGGAGGACCTGGCAGGCTTACTTGACCAGGCAGCCATCCAGAACCAGACCCTTTCTGCGGTCAATCTGATCCTGACTGAGGCAGATGCGTCTGAACTGGATCAGGCCAGAACAGCATCCATACCACTGGGTCTGATCGCGATTACGGAGCAGACCGGTCTTGCCACCTCAGGCGAGACCATCAAATCCTTTTTTGCAAACCCTGAGCATGCACAATCACTCGAGGCCAAGACAACGGGTGGACAACTCTTGAAAGTTAAACCCCAAGTCAACCCATCGCAAAAACTGCTTTCTGAAATTGACCGCGGAAATCCGGAACCCGCACCAGTTACAGCCACTTTGCTTGAAGCAGGAGATGATAAGAAGGATCAGACCCCGGCTGCGACCAGTCCGGCTGTAGAGAAAAAAGCCGAGACCCCGGCTGCGACCAGTCCGGCTGTGGAGAAAAAAGCCGAGACCCCGGCTGCGACCAGTCCGGCAGTAGAGAAGAAAGCCGAGACCCCGGCTGCGACCAGTCCTGCTGTAGAGAAGAAAGCTGAGACCCCGGCAGCGACCAGTCCGGNNTCCGGCTGTGGAGAAAAAAGCCGAGTCACAGCAAGCTCCAGGCCAGGTTAAAAAGTAAAGTTGAGTGCAAATCCAACCAGTTTTTCACCTGTCATCAGACTGAATTGCTAGCATCAAGTGATTTGTGAAAGAACCAGCCTGACCAGCTGGTTTTTTCATCTTGACCTAATTGTCACTGTGTAGATCATCCAGACATCTTATTTTCAATCAGCCTTCACATTTTCATCACATCGATCGGTTTTAATAAAGATGGCGAAAAACCCTGTCCTCAACAGGATGGGGCCAGCGTGTTCTATTGGAAGCCAAGCATACATACCTGCAAAACCTTTAATGTAAGGAAGGTGACTCATATGACAGAATCCAGTGAAACCAACAACCAAGCCAAACGCCGGACCGGACTGATCGCAGCCTTTGTTACCGTCGCTTTGATTCTGACAGCAGCGACTGGTGTGGGTGTTTATTACGGGATCAACCGCCTGACGCCGGAAAGGTTAGGCCTTATGGTTCCAACGTCCGAAGCCACAGCTGCAAACCCTGAAGTGAACACCGAGAATAAACAGGATACTGCCACAGAAAGATCGGGCAAGTCCTTCAGCCTCGAATCTTCGGCTGCCAGGACAGACACCGGCAGGGATGCCCTGTCCATCACGGAAATTGTCGCCCAGGGCAAGCCGGCGGTCGTTGCCATCGATACAGAGACGACAGTGGCAACTCCTTTTGGCCGCAACAGCATCATCCCCTCTGCTGGATCAGGTTTTATTATTTCGGCGGATGGCTATGTGGTGACCAACCACCATGTCATCAGTGGTGCCCAGAGTATCCGGGTGACCCTGGACAATGGGGATACCTATGAGGCTTCCTTGGCCGGTTCTGATCCGGCTAATGACATCGCAGTGCTTAAAATCGATGGTAAGGATTTGCCTACTGTCCAGCTGGGTGAATCCTCAGACCTGGAGGTCGGCGAGCTGGCTGTGGCGATCGGCAATCCTCTGGGTGAACTCAGTGGGACCGTGACAGCTGGCATCATCAGTGCTCTGGACCGGACCATTACAGTCGATGGCCAGGATATGACCTTGCTCCAGACCGATGCGGCAATCAATGCTGGTAATTCCGGCGGTGCGCTGTTCAACTCTTTTGGCGAAGTGATTGGCATCAATACAGCCAAAAACTCGGGTTCAGGTATTGAAGGCCTCGGCTTTGCGATCCCGATCGACCATGCCGAACCGATTATTGAGCAGCTGATTGAAAGAGGCTCGGTGCCCGAAGCACCCCGGATTGGCATCTATACCCAGGATGTTTCTGCTGAGATGGCGCAGCAATACGATCTGCCTGAAGGCGTCTATGTCGTACAGGTAGGAGAGGGCAGCCCCGCTGCTGCAGCTGGCATCCAGCGCGGTGACGTGATCATCGCCATCAATGGCCAGGAGACCCTGACCACCGCTGCCATCAATGCTGTGAAAAACACCCTCCAGGCAGGCGACACCATGACTTTGACCATCATTCGTGATGGAGAAAAGATGGAGATTCCTGTCATCCTGGCCGAAGCGACCACCTAGAAGCAGGATAGCTGCCATTAATCGTGACCCCAGCCGTATTTGCCATGGAGCTCGACAAAACGGACGTCCTCGACCGGATGCTGGTGCATCAGGCCCTGGGCGTCTTTGGTGATCAGAAGCAGCTGCTGCCACGACGGTGGGCCAACCGGGATGATCATCCGTCCGCCGGGTTTAAGCTGGGTAAATAGCTCGTCCGGGATTCTGGCGGCAGCAGCTGTGACCATGATCCGGTCATAAGGAGCGTGCTCGGGCCAGCCCAGGCTGCCATCTCCAATTTTGTACTGGATATTGGAAAATCCGAGCTGCTCCAGCCGGGCTTTTGCTGCGATCGACAGCTCGGCGATGCGCTCGATGGTGCAGACTTTTTGGGCAAAATGGGCCAGTAGTGCAGTCTGATAACCAGATCCCGTGCCAATCTCAAGTACGGTGCAATCTGGGCCGACATCGAGGATCCGCGTCATTTCAGCCACCAGGCTGGGCTGGGAGATGGTCTGGCCATAGCCGATCGGCAAAGGGCCATCGACCGAAGCCAAGGGCTTGTATTCCTCGTCCAGGAACAAAGTCCGGTCCAATTTCTCGAAATACGACCAAAGCGCTTCATTATCCATTGTGATTGACTCCGGAAACGTCTCGATCAAGCTGCCTCAGGAACGCTTCGATTTGAGCAGCTGGCATCGGGCGTCCGTACAGATAACCCTGGATTGCATCGCAACCCAGATGGACCAGCAAATTGGCCTGTCCAATTTCCTCGACTCCTTCAGCGACTGTTATGATTCCTAAAGCGCGGGCCATGGCGATCATACCCTGGATGATTTCAGCATCACGGGCATCGGTAGACAACGTGTCGATCAGTTTCTTGTCGATTTTCAGGAAATCAACTTGGAAAAGCTTGAGGTAGGCATAGGTGGAGTACCCTGTACCAAAATCGTCAATGGCGATGGCGATGCCGATCTTTTTCAGTTCTCTGAAAATTTCACTGCAGGTCTCGGGTGCCAGCATGGCTAAACCTTCCGTGATTTCAAAAATGAGCCAGGCTGGATCGACACCGGTGTGGGTGATCGCTGACTGGACACACGCCAGAAAATCGCCATTTTCCAGTTGCAGGGGAGAGATATTGATTCCCATGTGTAAATTCAAACCATGCCGTTTGTTCCAGATAGTGATCTGGTGCATGGCTTCCAACATGGCAAACTGTCCCAGACGGAGAATTCCCCCCGTTTCTTCAGCTGCCGGGATAAATTCGGCTGGACTGACAAATCCCAGCGAGGGCGAATGCCAGCGCAGCAGAGCCTCAAGCCCGATCAGGACCTGACCATCTGCAGAGTATTGCGGTTGAAAATCCAACGAAAATTCCTTGGCCAATACAGCATTGCGCAGAGCCATCTCGATATCGTTGCGTCGACGGACGGCAACATGAGTCGACTGACTGTAAAAAGAATAGGCACTGGATTTTTTGTCTTTGGCTTGCTCGACAGCTGTTTTGGCGCATTTGAGCAGATCCGTCCGGTCTGAGGCATTTTCCGGATAGGCTGCGATGCCGATCCGGATCCCGACGTGCAGTGTGAACGGTCCAACTTCGATGGGCGCTTCCAGTACGATCAACAGCTGCTCCAGCTTTTCACGGATAGCCCGGAGGTCCGGGCTGCAACTGCATAGAAGTGCAAATTCATCCCCGCCCAGGCGAGCTGAGATCGTGCTGGGATCCTCTTGAAAGCGATTCAGGCGGCGGGCAATTTCCTGTAAAACCTGGTCGCCGGTTTCCTGCGTGTACAAATCATTGACTGCCCTGAACCGAGTCAAATCAATAATGGCCAGATAGACCGGGTGGTCAGAGGTCGCTTTGAGAATCTCTCGGTCGACCAGAGCCAGAAAATGGTTCCGGCTGAAAAGCCCTGTCAGGGTATCATGACACAAAGTGTGGCTGAGCTCATCATTTAGATCCTGAAGCTGACGGGTTCGCTCCAGGATGCGCTTCTGCAAGCTGTCGTTGTACTCGGTCCGTTCTGCCAGCAGTTTTTCCAGCGACAGTCTTGTCTGGTTTCCCAGGCTGGCCAACAGGTAGATGATCAGGATCGCGGAAAAATACAAAAGCTCGATCGATCGGATGCCCTGAATGACCAGTGCCACAATGGGCAAAGAAAGGATCAGGATCACAAGGCTGATGGACTGGGCATTCGAGAGCGAAAACGCGGCTGCATCTGGTTTGCCGAACGCAACATGCTGGTAGCTGGTCCGCAAGCTGTTGGCCAATAAGAGCAGGGAAGCCAGGTAGAGCCAGTCTGCGAGTCCGTTGGGCACATACTGGTCATTGAGTATCTGGATGATGTACAGGTAATCAGCTGCGTAAAACTGGATCAGGGCCACAAAGGACAGCCAGTGACCACTGTCATTTTGCTGTGGCAGGGCAGAAATGACGATAGCCAGCAGGATGGCCAGGGAGATGGTATCGATGATCAGATAAACAAATGCAATGATGTGTTCGAAATCAGAGATGAATTCCCGCTTAAAAAACAAGTACGAAACAACGCCGATCGCAATCAGACTAACTGTGGCCAGATTGAGAATAAACTGGACGGTGGGCCAACGGTGAAGATTGCTGAGCGCAAAGAGGACTATAGCAACCAAAAAGCACAGATTGGTCAGCAGATAAAGTGCGGTCATGACCGCGCTGTCAGCAGGGTCGATTTGAAAGATCTGGTTCATGATGCTCCAGGCAGTTTCCAGAAGCGCGAAGCAAAAGACGCCTGCCGTATAGAAAATCGCCGCACGATGGTTGGCCGTTTTGAGCAGAAGAACCGGGACCATTAAGAGCAGCGCCCAGCTGATCATCAGGGGTGCTATAAGATCACCCACCCATTCCAAGCCGAGCCAGGCCTGGAGAGAGTGTATCAGCATGAAGACCGCAGGGACTCCCCACAAAACATAGGGCCGGTCCGCAAGGGTCTTGTTCATCGTCTTTCGATTTCCCGACATATTGAAGCTTGTCATGATTTATTTATACCCCATTTCAACAAGCTTTGTCTCGACCTTGAATGGACAACAACCAATTCATCAGCCTGCGGCCTGGCCATTCTTGCTTTGGTTGGCCTGAAAGTCCTGTTGATGGACCGCCTCCTGGCGTTTAGTTCTGCATCCCGCGCCAGACGTCTTCCGGGCGCATCGGCAGATGATTCAGGCGAACCCCGCTAGCCTGGTAGATGGCCTCGGCAATCGCAGGGGCGGGTGTATTGATCACGACCTCACCGATCGATTTGGCTCCGAAAGGTCCGGTTGGCTCGCTCGATTCTTCAAAAGCGATCTGGATGCGCCCGATATCGGCTCGAGTCGGGATTTTATACTGTAGAAATGAGTTTGTTGCGATCTGGCCATTTTTACCGTAGCGGACTTCCTCATAGAGAGCGAGGCCGATGCCCTGGACGATGCCGCCTTCTGCCTGGATGCGGGCCAGGTTGGGATTGATGACCTTGCCACAGTCGACGACGCCCGCATAATCGAGCACCCGGACCTGGCCAGTCGCCGGGTCAAGCTCGATCCGCGCAAATCCGGCCATGTAAGGTGGGGGACTGGTCGGGCTGCCAAAGCTGCCCGAGCCGGAGAGCGTCTTGCCTTGCGGTCCGGAGGAAAGCTTCTCCGCCAGGTCGCGCAACTCGATCGGTTCACCATCGAGGACAAGGATCATACCATCGCCAAGATCAAGATTGTTTACATCCAGCTGATAGCGGCTGGCTGCTTCGGCAAGAATCTGTTTTTTCAGGTCTTCACAGGCTGCAACGACCGCTCGGCCGGTGACATAGGTGCCACTTGAGGCATAGGAACCGGGATCGTAGGGCGTGATGTCGGTGTCAGCCACGATCGGGATGATGGTGCCAAGCGATGTGTTCAATACTTCGGCCGCCATCTGGGTCAGGATGGTGTCGGCTCCGGTTCCAATGTCGGTTGGACTCATCAGCAGGGAGAAATCGCCGCTTTCATTGAGCTGGACTTTGACTGTGGAGACGTCGACATGGGCGATGCCAGAACCTTGCATGGTGATCGCCATGCCAGTGGCACGGATCTTGCCGTCGGACAGCACTTCACGGCGCGGCTCGCGTTCCCAGCCGATCAGTTCTTTGCCTTTCTCAATGCAGCGGTCGAGCGCACTGCTCAGGATATGCTTGTTGTAGGCGACGGTCTTTTCACCCTCGCGGACGATGTTCATTAGCCTGAGCTCGGCCGGGTCAATATCGAGCGTATCTGCCAGCTCATTGACAATCGATTCAACAAAGAAGGCCCCTTGGGTGGCCCCGTAACCGCGGAAAGCGCCGGCGGGCATTTTGTGGGTGTAGATGACCTTGGCCGAAAAGCGGGCGTGCTCGAGTTTGTTGTATAACGGCAAGGACTTCTCACCGACCAAACCGAGGGTGGTCCAGCCGTGCAGGCTGTACGCGCCCTGGTCCGAGAGGGCATCGACGGTCAGAGCCCGGATCGTGCCATCACGGTTGGCTCCGATCTTGACGGTTGCTTTCATGGCGTGGCGGCTGTTAGACGCCGTATAGGTTTCCTGGCGCGTATAGACGATCTTGGCCGGCTTGCCTGTTTTCAGGGTGACGATCGCGGGGAAAATTTCTGTGACCGAGGTCTGCTTGGCACCAAACCCACCGCCGACGCGGGGCTTGATCACGCGGATCCGGCCGGAGGGCAGTCCGAGGGCCAGGGAGAGCTGACGCTTGATGTGGAAGGGGACCTGGGTTGAGGAAATGACGACGAGCCGGTTCCACTGGTCAAGATAGGAGTAGCTGCGGAAGGTCTCCATCATCGACTGGGCTTGGGCCTGAGTCTGGTAGGTCCGCTCCAGCACGACGTCGCAATCATCAAATACAGATGCGTCGCGCGCACCAAAGGTGTAATCGTGAGCGCCCATGATGTTGTGGCTGATGTCGGGTTTGCCGACCGTGTCCGGCAAATGGAACACCATGTGGTCCGGCTCGTGGACGAGTGTTTCGCCTTTGAGAGCATCCTCTATGGTCAGGACAGCGGGCAAGATCTCATAGTCGACCTTGATCAGGCGCATCGCTTTGAGGGCGGTCCGTTCCGAATCAGCAGCGATGATCGCGACCTCGTCTCCGGCATAGCGCACCTCGCGATCGAGGATCAGGCGATCATAGGGGGATGGTTCGGGGTAGGACTGGCCGGCCAGCGTGAAACGGGTCTGGGGCACGTCCTCCCAGGTCAGGATCAGTTCGACTCCTGGTACCTTGTGCGCCTTGCTGGTGTCGATGCTGCGTATGCGGGCATGGGCATGGGGTGAACGCAGGATCTTGATCACGAGGGCATCCGGAGCAGCGAGGTCGTCGGTGTAGACGGCTTTGCCATGCAGGATCGAGCGGCTGTCGAGCTTTTCGACCGCTTTGCCGACTGAGGTCCCCCTGAGCTTGCCATGCAGATCTGCTGCATGGGCCAGGCTTTTGTGTGGAGCAGGGTTGATGGCGACCGTGTCGGCTGGCTGGGCATCCCGACCAGCCAGATAGCGGCGAATCGCACGCAACTGGCCGACATAACCGGTACAGCGGCAGAGGTTGCCTAAAAGAAATGAGTTGATCTCGTCATCGCTGACCGTCTGGACAGCATCGGCGGAACGCGTCAGGAGCTTGTTTTTCAGGGCGATGGTGGACAGGATCAGGCCGGGACTGCAGTAGCCGCACTGGTCGGATCCTTCGCCAGCCAGGCAGCTGGCTACCTGTTCGACCTCGTCGTGCAAGCCCTCGATCGTCTGGATGCGCTTGCCTTCGGCTTGCCAGGCCAGGGTGGAGCAGGACAGGATCGGCTCGCCGTCGGCAAGGACGGAACAGAGGCCGCAATTGCTGGTGTCGCAGCCACGCTGGACAGATTTATATCCCAGATTGCGCAGAACGTCGAGCAGGACGTCAGCGGGGTCCACTTCGACCGCGTGCTTTTTCTGGTTGACGGTTAGTTGGATCAGCATGATGCCACCTCCTGGATTGCTCGCTGGGCCAGGACTTTGGCCATGGCCTGGCGGTAGTCTGCACTGGCCCGGGCATTGCTGCCAAAAGTCAATAGGGCGATGGCTTCTAAAACGTGCTGGATCGCTGCTTCAGAGAGGGCTTTTCCAGTCAGCAGGCTGCTGGCCGCCGGGACCAGTTGGGCGCGACCCGGCCTGGCGCCGATGGCAATACGCCAGCTTCTGCTCACCTCATCGCGGGCCACAGCACAATTGACGACCGGCAAATCGCTGGCCGTATAGCGAAGGCTCTGGCAGGCTGCCGTCTGCGGACGATCCGGCAGGTGGACGGCGAGCAAAACATCGCGTGTCAGAGGTTGCTCCAGAAAGGTTTCAAGAGGCATCCGGCCACCCTGGTGCAAGGTCACCTCAGCGCCGAGTGCCAGAAGGACCGGGAGAAAATCGGAAAAGCCATAGCGGGAAAAAACAGAAGCACCCACCTGGACCCGGTTCCGCAGCTGGACGCCGACGATGGGTTGCAGCGCTTTGACGATGACACCATCCGCATAGGCCTGGATCAGGGCGTTGTCTGACAGCTGGCCATAGGTGCAGGCTGCTCCGATGTCGATCCAGCCATCTTGCTGCCGGATAAAATCCAACTCCAGTTTTTCCAGGCTGATCCCCTGGTTGATCAGCTTCTGGCCCATTTTCAGAAAGGCACAGCCACCCAGAATTCGATTGTTGCGATTGGCCATCAGGGCAGAAAAAGCATCCTCTACGGACTCAGGTGTCACCACCTGGCGAATTTCAAACATCCCAAAACACCTCATTTGTAACTTGGTACACAAAGACCCTGGCAAGAATATACATCTTTACTTTATCATAGCGCGGCCTATAAAATCAGTAGGATGGTGATGCTAAACCGTCACCTGACTGATTGAAGGAGATCTTGTCCGCGTGCAAAAATTTTCATCTGTACTTCTATCCCTGATCTTGATCTTGGCCTTGATGACAGCTTGTACTGCTGCACCCACCCGTTCGACTGATCCAACGAGTGCTGCATCCACCACGATTGCTGCCAAGACACCTGCAGAAACAGCCATTGCACCTGGATCATCCCAGCCAGCTGCCTTCCCCGTCACCGTGACGGACCAGCTTGGCCGCAGCGTGACTTTGGAACAAAAGCCGCAGCGCCTGGTCAGCGGATACTACATCTCATCCTCGCTCCTGATCGCCCTCGGCCTCGAAGATCAGTTGGTTGGCATCGAAGCCAAGGCCAGCCAACGCCCAATCTATGCCAAGAGCGCACCGGAGCTTTTGGATCTGCCCACTGTTGGTACGGCGAAGGACTTTTCGATTGAAGGTACGCTAGCTCTTGAGCCTGATCTGGTTATCCTGCCAGCCCGGCTCAAAGACGCAATTGAGACGTTGTCCGGTATGGGGCTGACTGTCCTGGCGGTTAACCCGGAAAATGGCGACCTGCTCGCTGAAACCATCCGCCTGGTTGGCCATGCGACCGGTACCACTGAACGTGCAGAGGCACTTCTGGCCCAAAGTGACGTGCTGGCGCAAAAAGCCCAGTCGTTTGCGGCTGCCGCCGAAAGCCCGGCCAAGCGCGTTTATCTGGCCGGTAACAGTGCCATGCTATCCACCGCTGGACCTGCCATGTACCAGTCCACGCTGTTGACCTCAGTCGGCGCGGACAATGTTGCCTCTGAGCTCAAGGACAATTATTGGGCTGAGATTTCCTATGAACAGCTTCTGGCCTGGCAACCAGACCTGATCGTGCTCGTACCGGAGGCCGTTTATTCGGTAGATGAGGTTCTCGCTGATCCTGCCTTGGCCGATCTGACTGCTGTGAAAAACAAACACGTCTACCAGATGCCGAAGGTCTACGAAGCCTGGGACTCTCCTGTCCCATCCGGTGTCCTCGGCCAACTCTACCTGGCCAGCATCCTCTATCCGGACCAGTATAGCCAAGCTGATTTTGAGCAAGACGTGGCTGATTTTTATCAGGAATTCTATGGATTCTGATTTTGACAGAGCGAAATAAACCGTTAAATTCAAGAGATCTTTTGTTTGAGCGAAATAAAAGTGATAAAATAATAATTATTTCGATGAAACAAAATAAAATGAAAAGCATAACAGAGATCGATTGAAATGAAAGGGGCTGAATCATGATCATCAGGGAACTGTATTTGAATCGGATTCGCCCTTTCTATGATTCTGATTTGATCAAGGTCGTCGTCGGCATTCGCCGGTGTGGGAAATCGGTCCTGCTCAGGCAGATTCAAGCGGAATTACTCTCGCGTGGTGTGGCGCAATCGCAGATCATCGAGTTGAACTTTGAAGATCTTGCCTTTTCATTCATCAAAAATGAAATCGACTTGTACCAGTACATTCAACAGCAGATCAATCATAACCAAAAATCCTATTTGTTTT
>DIFN01000023.1:0-11249 GCA_002419145.1 Mageeibacillus sp. UBA5747
TTCAATCACACGGCAGGCCGTTTCATCGCCATGGCCGGTCAGGAAGTCTACAAATTCGCGGTCCGGTCGATGTCAGATTCTATCATCCAGGCCGCTGAAAAAGCCAACATTTCGTTGGATGAACTGCATTACATCGTGCCTCACCAGGCTAATTCGCGCATCGTTGAAGCGGCGACCCGGCGCATGAAAGTGGACCCAGCGATTATGATCCAGCGCATGCAGGACTTTGGCAATACCTCGTCAGCCAGCATTCCGATCTGCCTGGATGAAATGATCCGCGACGGCAAGCTCAAGCGCGGCGACAAGGTCGCGATCTGCGGCTTTGGCGGAGGACTGACGTACGGGGCAGCCATTTTTGTCTATTGATCTGTGCTTAGAACCATTGCGTGCAGTTGACTGCACCTTTCCAGGAGGACCTCGGAGACTATGAGTGTTTTGATAACGGGCGGCTCACGCGGCATCGGCGCCGCGATTGCCCGCGAATTTGCCCAGAGGGGTCAGGATGTTGCGATTTCCTATCTGGGATCGACTGAAAAGGCCCAGGCTGTCGTTGCGGAGTGTGAGCAGATGGGGGTCAGGGCGGTGGCCATCCAGGCTGATGTCAGCCGTGAAGATGACTGCAAGCGTCTGCTGGCTGAGGCCAAGGCCGCGCTCGGTCCAGTTGCGGTTCTGGTCAACAATGCCGGCCAGACCAGAGATGGCCTGGCCATGCGCATGTCGCTCGAACAATGGGACCAGATCATCACAACCAATCTGACGGGTACATTCCTGATGTGCCGGGCGATCTTGCCTGACCTTTTGAAGGCTCGCGCTGGGAGGATCATCAATTTGACCTCGGTGGCTGGCCTGTATGGCAATGCCGGGCAGGCCAACTACTCAGCAGCCAAGGCAGGCGTGATCGGCCTGACCCAGACTCTGGCCAAAGAGGTCGGTAGCCGCGGCATCACCGTTAATGCGATCGCCCCTGGTTTCATTGAGACGGACATGACCGCCAATCTGTCAGATGCGCTCAAGGAAGGCGCCCGCGAACGAATCGTCCTTGGCCGATTTGGCAAAGCAGAAGAGATCGCCGGAGTGGTCAGTTTCCTGGCCTCCGATGCAGCGGCTTACATCACCGGGCAGGTTATCGAAGTATCCGGTGGTCTTCGTTTATAATACAAATCATGATCAACAAGATTGTACCCAACAAGATCGTACCCAGGGAGGAATCCAAATGAGCACAGGAATCATGCAGGGCCGCCGTGTCGTCATCACGGGCACAGGAGTCGTTTCGCCCGTCGGGCTGAATACCAAAACTTTTTGGAATGCACTGGTTCAAGGCCAGTCCGGTATTGCACCTTTAGAAAACATCGACCTCAACGGCCAGGAAGTCTCAGTCGGTGCCCAAGTCAAAGGATTTGACCCTTTGCGATACATGGACCGCAAAGAAGCACGCCGGATGGACCATTTCACCCAGTTTGCGCTGGCCGCGGCTGATGAGGCGATGAAAATGAGCGGTCTCGATATCCAGGCGATGGATCCATACCGGGTGGGTACGATTGTCGGCAGTGGTGTTGGTGGTCTGGAAACACTGGAAACCGAATACGCCAAGCTCTATTCCGGTGGCGCCGCAAGAATATCGCCGCTTTTCATTCCCATGATGATTTCGAATATGGCTGCCGGTAAAATCTCCATGATCTATGGGGCCAAGGGGGCGAATTTCTCAGTTGTGACTGCTTGCGCAACAGCGACCCACGCGATTGGTGAAGCTTTCCGTTCCATCAAGTATGGCCACCTCGATGCCTGCATCGCCGGTGGGGCAGAGGCTCCGATCACGCGGATTGCCCTGGCCGGTTTCAATAATATGACGGCCCTGACCAAGGAAAAGGACCCTAGTCAGGCTTCGGTGCCCTTTGACGCCCGCCGCAGTGGCTTTGTCATCGGTGAAGGTGGCGCGGTCGTGATCTTGGAAAGCCTCGAGACGGCCCAGGCGCGCGGAGCCAACATCATCGCCGAACTGGTCGGCTATGGTGCGACGGCAGATGCCTATCACATCACCAGCCCGGATCCGGAGGGTGAAGGTGCCGCAATGTCGATGAAGCTTGCGATGCAAGAAGCTGGCATCGAACCGGCAATGGTGGATTACATCAATGCCCACGGCACCAGCACGCCCTTGAATGACAAATATGAGACCATCGCCATCAAGAAAGCCATGGGTGATGCTGCCAGGACTGTCGCGATCAGCTCGACCAAATCAATGACCGGCCATTTGCTCGGTGCGGCTGGCGCTGTCGAGGCGATCGCATCGGCTCTTGCGACTCGCGATGATATCATCCCACCGACCATTGGCTACCGTGAACCCGATCCGGACTGCGACCTCGACTATGTACCCAACCAGGCCAGGAAAGCGACCGTCCGCTATGTCCTGAGCAATTCACTTGGGTTTGGCGGCCATAATGGCACTCTGTGCATCAAGAAATGGGAGGGACAGTGAGATGAATGTCTCAGACATCCGCAAATTGATGGAATCCATGGCCCAGACCGGCCTGACCGAATTCGAATGGTCTACCGAAACTGAAAAAATCCGTCTGGAACGCAAGCCAGCCCTCGCTCCCATCGTGGGCGAGACTCCTGGAGATACTTCGACCCTGCTCCAGGCTCTGAGCCATCTGAGCAGCCTGAATGCCGCGGCATCAGCCCCTGATTCTGCCGCTCCTGCTGCTCCAGCTGAAGAAGCAACCCCTGCTGAGCCTGCAGGCCAGCTGGTCACCAGCCCGGTGGTCGGCATCTACTATGCAGCTCCGTCCCCGGATAGTGATCCTTTCATCAGAATCGGCTCGACGGTGGAGAAGGGCGCCCCTCTGTGCATTATTGAAGCAATGAAACTGATGAACGAGGTCACCAGTCCCTGGTCAGGTGTGGTTCTTGAGATCCTGGCCGAAAATGGCCAGCGGGTCGAATATGGCCAGCCGCTGTTCCGGATTGGAGGCATTTAAGCCATGCTGATGAATCAGGAAGAAATCAAACAGATCATCCCGCACCGAGAACCCTTCATCCTGGTCGATGAGGTTGAGAGCATGGAAGGGGAAACGATTGTCGCCTACAAGAATGTGACCGGGGCGGAAGATTTCTTCCGTGGTCATTTCCCACATTATCCGGTCATGCCGGGCGTCCTGATTGTCGAGGCTCTGGCTCAGGCTGGGGCGATCAGCATCCTCTCCAAAGAAAAATTCCGGGGCAAGATCGCCTTTTTCGGTGGCATCGACAAGGTCCGTTTCAAACGCCAGGTGGTGCCAGGTGACCGGCTGCGCCTCGAGGTTACCTTGACCCGGATGCGCGGCAATGTCGGTTTTGCCACTGGCAAAGCCACCGTCGGCGATGAATTGGCCGTTTCGGCCGACATCATCTGCGTGATCGGAGGCTGATCCGATGTTTAAGAAAATTCTGATTGCCAACCGCGGTGAAATCGCTGTCACGATCATCCGGGCTTGTCGCGAAATGGGCATCCAGTCGGTTGCGATTTGCTCCGAAGCGGACAAGGATGCCTTGCACACGCAACTGGCTGACGAATGTCTGTGCATCGGTCCGGCGGCATCCAAGGACAGCTACCTCAATGCCCAGGCAATCCTGACTGCTGCCACCATCACCGGCAGCGATGCGATCCACCCCGGGTTCGGCTTCCTGTCGGAAAATGCCTCGTTTTCCCGCATGTGTGCCAAAAGTGGCATTAAGTTCATCGGCCCGTCCGATGTCGTGATCGAAAAAATGGGTGACAAGTCCACCGCCCGCCAGACAGCTGTCGAGGCTGGTGTCCCGGTCATCCCGGGAACACATGGCATCGTGGCCAACGTCACGGATGCCTTGAAAGCGGCCAATGAGATCGGTTATCCGGTCATGATCAAAGCCTCTTCCGGTGGAGGCGGACGTGGCATGCGCATTGCCCTGAACCACGAAGACCTGCCAGGAGCTTTCCAGACCGCCCGGGCCGAAGCCATGGCCTGCTTTGGCGATGACCGCGTCTACCTGGAACGTTTTGTCAAAGATCCACGCCACATCGAGATCCAGCTTCTGGCTGACGAGCATGGCCATGTGATTCATCTCGGCGAACGTGACTGCTCGATCCAGCGTCGCAACCAGAAAATCCTTGAGGAGGCCACATCGCCTTTTGCCACGCCTGAACTGCGCCAGGCGATGGGCGAAGCTGCTGTCCGCCTGGCCCAGCATGTTGACTACACCGGCGTCGGAACGATTGAATTCCTCGTTGATACGGATCGCAATTTCTATTTTATGGAAATGAACACGCGGATCCAAGTTGAGCATCCCGTCACCGAGGCGGTCACCGGTCTCAACCTGATCCAGGAGCAGATCCGGTCCGCTGCCGGCGAGGTGCTCAAGCTGCGCCAGGAAGACATTTCGTTTACTGGCCATGCGATCGAATGCCGGATCAATGCCGAAGATCCACATCACAATTTCCGTCCCAGCCCTGGCACGATCCAGAGCCTCCATGTCCCCGGTGGTGCTGGCGTGAGAGTCGACAGTGCCATTTACCAAGGGTATTCGATCCCACCCTATTATGATTCACTCCTGGCCAAGCTGATTGTCTATGCGCCCAGCCGGCCGCAGGCGATCGCTCGCATGCGCCGCGCTCTGATGGAATTCATGATTTCCGGAGTGGAAACCAATATTGATTTCCACCTGGCCATCCTGCGCGACCCGGATTTCATCGCCGGCACCTACAACATTGGCTATCTTGGCCAGAAGACTGAAACGCTCCTGGGTGAGCTCAACCATTATCGAAAGGAAGGCTAACCGATGGCCGTTGACGTGCTCAAACAGATGCGCGAGCGTCTCGCGCAGGAAACTTTGCGCCGGCAGGCCCTGGAGGCCACGCCGGAGATGCAGGCCACCGCAGACAGCAAGGCCAAGGTCTACGCCTACACCAAGCCGATCCCGGATGACTTGTGGATCAAATGTCCGACCTGCAATGGCGTCATGTTCCGTGATGATTTTGAAAAAAACCTCCAGGTCTGTACGATCTGCGGCCATCATTACCGTCTTGACAGCCGCCAGCGCCTCGCGCAGATCGTCGATGAAGGTTCTTTTGTCGAGTTTGATCCCACGATGGAGAGCCGAAACCCGATTGAGTTCAAAGGCTACCCGGAGAAACTGAAAAAACTCCAGGCAGAGACCGGCTTGCGCGATGCAGTCATCACTGGCCGCGGCAAGATCCATGGCCAGGACTGCCTGGTTGCGATCATGGACAGCCGGTTCATGATGGGCTCGATGGGCTCGGTTGTTGGCGAGAAGATTACCCGCCTCTTTGAGCGTGGCCTCGAGCTGCGCCTGCCAGTCGTGACGTTTTCAGTCTCGGGTGGAGCGCGTATGCAAGAAGGGATCGTCTCTTTGATGCAGATGGCCAAGACCTCCGCTGCGGTTGGCCGTTTCCAGGCGGCTGGCCTTTTGTACATTTCGGTTATGACCGACCCGACCACCGGAGGGGTTACGGCCAGCTTTGCCAGCCTGGGCGACATCATCCTCTCAGAGCCAGGCACCCTGATTGGCTTTGCCGGCCGCCGGGTCATCGAAGGCACGATTGCCGAAGCACTGCCGGATACCTTCCAGCGCGCTGAGTTTCTGCTCGAACACGGCTTTCTCGACCTGATCGTGCCGCGCAACCAGATGAAGGAGACTCTGGCCACGCTTCTGGCCTTCCATGCCCCGGATGCGGCCGAAGGTTCGTTTGAAAACCTGGAAAAGGCGCGCCTGGAGTGGGAAAGTGGCCTGCGCGAACGCGTGGCCAGCACCTTGCCCGGTTCGGCCCGCCTTGATATCATCCGCCAGAAAAACCGCCCGGTCATCACCGACTACTTGCCGCTGGTCTTTGACCTGACGCTCGAGTTGCACGGCGATCGCTGCTTCAAGGACGACACCGCCCTCTGGTGCGGCCTGGCCAGTCTTTCCGGCCAGCCGGTTACGGTTGTTGGCCACCGCAAAGGCCGCACCCTGGACGAAAACACCAAAGCCAATTTCGGCATGCCCCATCCGGAAGGCTACCGTAAGGCGCTGCGCTTGATGAAGCAGGCGGAAAAGTTCAAGCGCCCGATCATCTGCCTGATCGACACGTCCGGTGCCTACTGCGGCGTCGGGGCCGAAGAACGCGGCCAGGGCGAGGCGATTGCCCGCAATCTGCTGGAAATGTCCCAGCTCAGGGTGCCGGTAATTTGTGTGGTCATGGGTGAAGGTGGCAGTGGTGGTGCGCTGGCGATCGGGGTCGGCAATGAGCTGGCGATGTTATCGAACACGCTGTATTCGGTCATTTCGCCGCGCGGCTTTGCTTCGCTGCTCTGGAAAGATCCGACCCGCGAACGCGAAGCGGCCGATTCGATCAAGATCACAGCCGAGGACCTGACTGCGCTGGGAATTTGCGATGCGATCATCGAAGAACCCGGCGACGGCGCCCATACCAATTTGTCCCAGACAGCGGTCAATCTGCGCAACTATCTGGCCGCAGCGCTGGCTCGCCAGTTGATCAAAGATGAAGGACAGCTACAAGATGAACGCTATGGCAAATTCCGCTGCATTGGCAGCTTCAGTGAGTGACAACATGAAAATCAAAGCTCTTTCAACACACTATTTCCGGGAAAACCGACAGGCCTTTGGCCAGCTCCTGACCGATGGCTCTCTGGCGATTCTGGTTTCCGGCCGTCCACCTGTGCGTACGTCCGATGAACATTACCGTTTCCTGGCCAACCGCAATTTTTTCTATTTGACAGGTATTGAGCAGGAGGGTTGCATCCTGGTCCTGATCAAGGAATATGGGGTGATCAAGTGCACCTTGTTCATTCCAGGCACTGATGCGATGTATGAACGGTGGAATGGCAAGCGACTGACTCGCGCGGAAGCGACGGATCGTTCCGGACTGACGGATGTGGCATACGTCGAAGGCTTTGAAGGCCAGCTCGCAGACATGATTGCCAGCCGGACGCAGAAACTGTGGCTCGATTTTTCGGCGGATAACGCTCAAGCCCGCTATTTGAAAGACCAGATGACGCAGGATCATCCTCTGCTGGAAACTGCAGACCTGGCCCCGCTGCTCATCTCGTTGCGCATGGTCAAGCATCAGGAGGAGATTGACCTGATCCGTGAGGCTGCCATGCTGACCGGCGAAGGCATTCTGGCTGTGATGCGGGCCTGCCGTCCCGGGCTGAAAGAATACCATCTCTGGAGTGAGTTCTCGTATACGCTCAGTCAGACCGGATGCCTTGAGCCTGCTTTCAACTCGATCATTGCCACCGGAAAGAACTCGTTGTGCCTGCATCATATGGATCCGCAGGCCACTGTGCAGGATGGTGACCTGATCCAGTTGGATGTCGGTGCGACCTATGGTGGCTTGTGTGCTGACATTTCTCGTGCATTGCCGGCCAATGGCAAGTTCAGTGAACGTCAACGTGCGATTTATGATCTTGTGCGCCAGTGTCAGGAGAAAGCGTTTGCCACGATCCGGCCGGGCATCCGCTTGGCCCAGATCAACGAGGCTTGTCAGGAGGTGGCCCGGGAAGGGCTGCTGGCGCTGGGCCTTTTACAGCCGGACCAACCGGTCAAGGATTACTTCTGGCATGGTGTTTCGCACCACCTGGGTCTTGATGTCCACGACGTCAGCTTCAAGGAAGCATTGCTCAAGCCGGGCATGGTCCTGACGGTTGAGCCAGGTGTCTATGTCACGGAATGGGGCTTTGGCATGCGTCTGGAAGACGATGTCGTCGTAACCGAAGACGGCTGCCAGGTTCTCTCGGCGGCGATTCCGCGTGAAGCTGACGAAATCGAAGCTTTGATGAATAGTTGAAAATGGATTAAACTTGGTCCTTTACAAAAGCAGAAGAATGATTCATAATCAGTCTAACAAATGAGGGNNGGAAGCTGGCTGAGAGGGTATCTTACTGGTGCCGACCCTTTAACCTGATCCGGGTAATGCCGGCGGAGGGACGATAGCATGGGCCTTTGGGACCTTTCGCCAGTCTAACCGCCGGCGGAAGGTCTTTTCATTTGCACGATTTTCATTTTCAGGAGGGTTAGTGTGTCCAGTAACAATTTGCAAAATCAGTCAACCAACCAAATGCGCGAGACCATCCTGGCCACCGCCGCTGGCGGCATGGCCATCGCCTTGTCGTCCGTCCTGTCTCTGGTGAAACTTTTTGCCATGCCGCAGGGTGGATCCATCACAGCAGCCTCGATGCTGCCGATCCTGTTTATAGCCTTAGCCTTTGGCCCGGCCTGGGGCATGGGGATCGGTGCTGTCTATGGCCTGTTGCAGTTTGTGATCGAGCCCTATTCGGCTCACTGGGCTTCGATCATCCTCGATTATCCCCTGGCTTTTGCACTGCTTGGCCTGGCCGGCTTTTTCGCTCTGCCCAAATCGAAACGCCTGGAGGAACGCCAGATTCTGCGCCGCCTCGGTGGTATTCGCTGGCCGATGATCATCGTAGCTGTTCTGGTTGGCATGCTCGGGCGAACCATCAGTCATGTGATCTCAGGAATCATATTTTATGCCTCATATGCCGGTGGCCAGAACCCGTTGATCTACTCTTTGGTCTATAATCTGTCTTACATGGTGCCGGAGGCCGTGATCACCCTGATCATCCTCGTCCCGCTGGCCGCTGTATTCCGCAAGAAAGGTAACTAAACCTCATGCCCAATACCAATGTATCCCGGACGGTCGCCTATGGCGGCATGCTGGCAGCCCTGATCATGGTCGTCACTCGTTTCAGTGCCATTCCGATCATGAATGGCCAAGGCTACCTTAACCTCGGCGACGTCACGATCCTGTTTGCCGCCGCCATCCTGGGGCCTGCTGCTGCCATTCCTGCCGCAATTGGCTCAGCTCTGGCTGATCTCTGGGCAGGTTATGTCCAGTATGCGCCCGCGACGTTCGTGATCAAGGGCTTGGTTGCCCTCATCGCTGGACTGTTCCTGCGCAAGCTGAACGTCGGGCTGCCACTTAAAATGATCGGCATGGCCTTGGCTGAACTCGCGATGGTCGCCGGATATCTTGCTTTCGAACTCTTTTTGCTTGGCCCGGCCATCGCCCTGTTCGACCTCACCTTCAACCTGATCCAGGCCGGCGTCTGCACCCTCGTCGCAACCATGCTGCTGCCCGTCGCCGAACGCATCAGTAAGACGAGCAAATTGAACTAAAAGCCCAAGTCACAAGGCAAAATCCCACCCCAATCTGACAAGACACAAATCTGACAAGATACAAGAAACCGGCTCAGCTCTAAGGCTGAAGCCGGTTTTTTTCTAGGGGTGCCCAATTTGGGACGCCGTCCCAAATTGGGCACCCCCCCTTTTTTACAGGGCCTTTTCGCCGGACTCGCCGGTGCGGATGCGGATGACTTCTTCGACGGGGTAGATGAAGATTTTGCCGTCGCCGAATTCTCCGATGGGGGCGACTTCAAGGAGAATTTTTTTGATGATGGCGACATCAGAATCATTGACAACCATGTCCATAACGACTTTCGGGATCAGGTCGAGAGTGTAGCGTTCACCGCGCCAGACCTGCTCGATGCCTTTCTGGTTGCCGTTGCCGACGATGTCAGTAATCATGACGCCTTTGCACACGCCGGCCTTTTCCAGGGCATCGCGAACGTCATTGAGCTTTTCTGGTCGGATGACTGCTTTGATATGTTTCATCGGATTTGCCTCCTGTTACGAATCTTCGTGGCGGACGTGTGAGTGATAGGTCTGGCGATGGACAACAAATTCGGGATAGGCAACGTTACCATGCTCGCCAATGTCCAGGCCCTGGATTTCTTCTTTGAGACCGACTCGGATGCCAATGGTGATTTTGATCAAATACCAGACCAGGAGGGAGGTGGGGAAGACAAAGGCTGCGACTGAAAGAATGCCAATCAGCTGAGTTGCGAGCAGGGCTGTGCCGCCACCAAAGAATAGGCCGTTGCCAGTCGCGACACCGGTGATGGCGTCTTCAGCAAAGAGCCCGACTGCCAGGGTGCCGAAGATGCCATTGACCAGATGAACGGAGAGGGCGCCGACCGGATCATCCAGTTTGGCACGGTCAAAGAACATGACAGCGATTACGACAATGATACCGCCAATGGCACCAATGAGGATCGAGCTGGGGATACTGATGAAGGCGCAACTGGCGGTGACGGCGACTAGGCCGGCCAGTAAGCCGTTGATGCTCATGCCGAGGTCAGGCTTACCCATCAGGATCCAGGCGGTGATGGTTGAAGTCAGGATGCCGGCAATGCCAGCGGTGTTGGTGGTCATCAGGATGTGGGAAATGGCACCAGGGTCAGCGGCCATGGTCGAGCCCGGGTTGAAACCAAACCAGCCGAGCCAGAGGACGAAGGCTCCAATTGTGGCTAGAGGCAGGCTGTGGCCGGGGATGGCATTGACTTTTTTGCCAGGGCCGTATTTGCCAAAGCGGGGACCGAGGACGATGATGCCGGCCAGGGCAGCCCAGCCACCGACCGAGTGTACGACCGTTGATCCGGCAAAATCCCAGAAACCAAGGCTGGACAGGAAACCACCACCCCAGATCCAGTGGCCAACGATCGGGTAAATAAACAAGGTCAGGATGAATGAGAAAAGGATGAATGAGAGATACTTGATCCGCTCTGCAACCGCGCCAGATACGATCGTGGCTGCTGTGCCGCAAAAGACCAGCTGGAAGAAGAATTTGGCCCAGAAAGGCACGCCAGCCCAGGCGATCGAACCATACACACCTTGGTAGGCATCCCCGACATTCGGCGAGTTGTCCGCACCGGATGCCATGAAAATGCCCTTGAGACCAATAAAGGGGTTGCCATCACCGAACATCAGGCCCCAGCCAACCAAAAGAAAACCAAAGGAGGCAACTGCAAAAACAACAAAGTTCTTTGACAAAATATTGACGGTGTTTTTTGAGCGGGCAAACCCGCTCTCGACGAGCGCAAAGCCCAAGTTCATGAAAAAGACCAGCATGGCTGTGAGCAAAACCCAGATGGTATCCAACACAAGTTGGGTGTCCATAATACCCCTCCATCGATTCTCAATTAAACAAAAAAAGCGTCAAGTCGATGTGACTCGAACGCCCTTGTTCAATAAAATAGCNNCAAACCCCGCGGGAGTCTGAACGCCTTTGTCCGTCTGAATATTCAGTTGCTGCAAGATTAGCATGCAAGCACAAACTTTGCAAGATGAAAAATAAGAAGTTTCATAAACACGGAAATATTTGGCAAAAATGCCCAGAAAAACCACAAAACTACAAC
>DIFN01000023.1:11349-29426 GCA_002419145.1 Mageeibacillus sp. UBA5747
AAATACCTATATTCTTTCGTGCTTGCCTGATGTTCCGGGTAAGCTTTTTCCAGATAGTTGGAGGATCATCCCAGATGGCCATTATTTTTGAACAGGAATCACGCACGTTCAGTGAATATCTCCTGATTCCGAATTTGACGACCCGTATTTGCACCCCGGACCGGGTCGATATGACGACTGGTATTGTCAAATATCGCAAAGGTGTGGAAACGTGCCCGCTCAGGATCAATCTGCCCGTGACTTCGGCTGTTATGCAGGCTGTTTCGGACTCCGGACTGGCCATCGCTCTGGCCCGCACGGGTGGCCTTTCGTTTATTTTCGGGTCACAGTCGATCGCCAGCCAAGCGGAAATGGTCCGCCGCGTTAAAAAATACAAGGCGGGTCTGGTCCAGAGTGACAGCAATGTCGGCCCGGACGCGACGCTGTCCGATGTGCTCGCGGTCAAGTCCCGCACGGGCCATTCGACCGTAGCAGTCACGGACGATGGCACCGCCAATGGTCGCTTGATCGGTATTGTCACCAGCCGTGACTATCGCATGACCCGTACTCCAACCGACACCCCAGTCAAATCCTTCATGACCCCTTTGGATCACCTCGTGACTGGCAGAGAGGGCATTTCACTCAGCGAGGCCAATAACATTATTTGGGATCACAAGATCAACCAGCTGCCGATCCTCTCCGCAGATGGCCGCCTGGTCGGCATGGTATTCCGTAAGGACTACGATGATCACAAGGAAAACCCCGACGAGCTGTTGGACCAGCAAAAGCGTCTGATGGTCGGGGCCGGCATCAATACCCGCGACTACGCAGAACGTGTTCCAGCGCTGGTCGAGGCCGGTGCAGATGTCCTGGTTATCGATTCCTCGGACGGTTTTTCCGAATACCAGGCAGAGACCCTGCAGTGGATCAAGCAGCACAACCCGGAGATCAAGGTCGGCGCTGGCAATGTCGTCGACGAAGAGGGCTTCCGCTATCTGGTCGAGGCCGGCGCGGATTTTGTCAAAGTCGGTATCGGCGGTGGATCGATCTGCATCACCCGGGAACAAAAGGGCATCGGTCGCGGGCAAGCTTCGGCTGTGCTCGAGGTTGCCAAAGCCCGTGATGCCTATTTTGCCGAAACAGGCCTCTACGTCCCGATTTGCTCGGACGGCGGCATCGTCTATGACTACCACATGTCCCTGGCCTTAGCCATGGGCGCCGATTTCATCATGCTCGGCCGCTACTTTGCCCGCTTTGACGAAAGCCCGACCCGCAAACTGCTGGTCAATGGAACCTATGTCAAGGAATACTGGGGCGAGGGCTCCAACCGGGCCCGCAACTGGCAGCGCTATGACGATGGTGGCGAAGCTGGCAAGATGGCGTTTGAAGAAGGCGTTGATTCCTATGTCCCCTACGCTGGCAAACTCAAGGACAACCTCGATGTCTCGATGGCCAAGGTCCGCGCCACCATGTGTGCCTGTGGATCCATCTCCATCGAAGAACTGCAGCAGAAAGCGCGCCTGGTCGTGGTCTCAGCCACCAGCATCGTCGAGGGCGGCGCCCACGATGTCATCCAGAAGGAAAACGATCGCCACGGCTAAGGCTTGGCAGACCAACCTGGTTACCTGGGTGGCCTCAGTGTGAAAAAACCCTGGCCAGCCCTTGACGCACCTGATATAATATTGCTCTGATATGCGAAAGGAGTGTCGCTCATGGTAGAAAAAGTCTTTGAAATGACTTATGACGGCATCAAGAAACTCCAGGACGAACTGGACAATCGTAAAACAACCATTGCTGCTGAGATTGCCGAACGCTTGAAAGAAGCTCGCGCCCTCGGCGATCTTTCGGAAAACTCTGAATACGATGACGCCAAGGAAGCACAGGCGGAAAATGAAGTCCGCATCATGGAGATCGAGGCCATCCTGAAAAATGCCCGTCTGATCGAGGATGACGAGATCAGCCGGACCAAGGTCACCCTCGGTGCCCAGATCACGATCCGTGACGAGGAGACCCGCGAAGAGATGGAATACATCCTCGTCGGTGCCAAAGAAGAAGACATCTTCAGCAACAAGATTTCCAGTGACTCACCCGTTGGTGCCGCGATCATCGGCAAGAAAAAAGGCCAGATTGTCGACGTCCATACGCCGGCCGGCATCTTGCGCTACAAGATCGTCAAAATCGACAAACCGTCCTGAGCCGCTGGCGGTTCAGAAGCTGTTTGCTTGAAAAAGCAAGCACCGGACCGCGAAAACAAGCGTGCTCGGTGCTTTTCTTTTGCACGTGAAAGGGGTAACGACAGACCATGCAGGAAGACAAGACAACCATCAATATCAACCAGGAGGACGGGCTGCCACTGTCTGAAAGCGAGATGAACGAGCAGATGCGGGTCCGCCTCGGCAAGCTCAGAGAGCTCACCGCCGCCGGCAAGGACCCATTTGCAGAAGTGACTTTCCCGGTCACCTGCCATACCAGCGACATCCTGGACCAATTCGAAGCGATGGAAGGCCAACCTGTCACCATAGCAGGCCGCCTGATGAGCAAGCGCGGCATGGGCAAGGTCAACTTCTGCGACCTGGTTGACCGCCGCGGCCGCATCCAGCTCTTTACCAAAATCGACGAACTCGGTGAGGAAGCTTATGCCGAATGGCAAAAGCTCGACATTGGCGATCTGGTCGGTGTCCATGGCATCGCATTCCGCACCCAGCGCGGCGAAATTTCGGTCAAAACCAAGCACTATAAACTACTGGCCAAGTCTTTGCGCCCGCTGCCGGAAAAATACCATGGCCTCAAAGACATGGACACGCGCTACCGCCAGCGCTACCTCGACCTGATCGTTAACCCGGAGGTCAAGACCAACTTCGAGAAGCGGAGCAAGATCATTCGGACGCTCAGAAGCCAGCTTGATGGCATGGATTTCATCGAAGTCGAAACCCCGATCCTCAACAATATCCCAGGCGGCGCAACAGCCCGGCCGTTCGTCACCCATCACAATGCCCTCGACATCGACCTGTTCCTGCGTATCGCGCCGGAGCTGTACCTCAAACGCCTGATCGTTGGCGGCTTCGAGCGGGTTTACGAGATCGGCCGCACCTTCCGGAACGAAGGCATGTCGATCAAGCACAACCCGGAATTCACCCTGCTTGAGGTCTACCAGGCTTACACCGATTACAAGGGTATGATGGAACTGACCGAAAAACTGATTGCCGAATGCGCGCTGGCCGTCAATGGCACGACTCAGGTCGTCTATCAGGGCCAGGAGATTGATCTGACCCCGCCGTTCAGGCGCCTGACCATGAACGATGCCATTCTCGAATATTCCGGTGTTGATTTCTCAAATGTCCCCGACCGTGAAGCCGCCGCCCGCCTGGCGAGCGAACACGAACTGGCCGAATACAAGCCTGGGATGACCCGCGGCGACATCATGAATCTATTCTTTGAGACCTACTGCGAAGATAAGCTGATCCAGCCGACCTTCATCATCGACTATCCACTCGAGATTTCACCACTGACCAAGAAAAAACCTGGCCATCCCGAACTGACCGAACGCTTTGAGCTTTTCATCAATGGCCGCGAACACGCCAATGCCTATTCGGAGCTCAATGACCCACTCGACCAGCGCGAACGCTTTGCCATGCAGTTGGAAAAGCGTGAGGCCGGCGACGAAGAAGCCAACCTGATCGACGAAGATTTCTGTCAGTCGCTCGAGTACGGCATGCCGCCGACAGGCGGTCTTGGGATAGGAATTGACCGCCTGGTCATGCTCTTGACCGACTCCTTCTCGATCCGGGACATTCTGCTGTTCCCAACGATGAAACCGATTAAGTGAGTACAATGGACAAGCAGGATGCAGCGATGAATCAAGACAACGTGACTGAATCGGACGCGATGACGCTGACTCGACAGGAGGCTCTGGCAATCCTTGACCTGGAACCAGATGCCAAAAAGGAACAGATCGAGAAACGCTACGAACTTCTGATCCGACGGTACCGCCATGCCACAGATCCGGTCGCCAAGGAGAACTTGGCCCGGATCAATGCTGCCTATGCGTGCCTCAATCCCCAGCCCACACCTGTGGCCTGGCAGAACCAGCCGGGCCAGCGATTGATTTTCGGCAAATCCTGGGCTTACTGGAGAAACTGGTTTTACTACACACGCTGGACCCTCCTGGCAGCAGTGGCTGGGCTGGCTTTTGTGATCTACCTGATCGCGACCATGGTGACCAACCAACCGGCAGATTTCAAGATCCTGCTGGTGGGTGAATACAGCCTGATGGATGAAAACCTGTCCCAGGATGACATTTTTGAGCAGTTTGAAGCTTCGGTAGTCGAGGTGTTGCAACCGCTGGATCCAGAAATTAAAAAAGCCAGTCTGGACTGGATCCAGCTGGGTTATGAAGCTGATGGCAGCCTGAAAGAGACGGCTGATGTCCAGTTCCAACAGGCTAACCTGATGAAAGTGCTGGCCCAGCTGAGTTCTGAGGATTTCGATGTGATTCTCCTGAGCCGGGGCGCCTATGCCAACTACGCCGCTCAAACAGATTTTACCGATCTGTCACCTTTGCTGGAACACCTGTCTGTGCGACTGACGCCAGAAACTCTGGCCCAGGTGCAGGATCTGGCACTTCATCCGGCTGAGTCGGCTGAAACGGCGATCACCGGACTGGATGTGACCGCATTGGAACCGCTGTCCCAGCTATCCCTTGAGGGTGAACCCCTGGTGGTCACCATCGGGCCGCGCAGCCAGCATCCAGATTTGGCAGTTGCCTGGCTAACGGAGTGGCTNNACCCCTGACCCTTGATCCCCCTGACCCCCCTGACCCCTGACCCCAGACCCTGATGTGCCGCCTATGGTGTGCCGCCAGGTGATTTAGTTTTGAATGGCTTTCGTTACCCCTTGTCAGGACCCCTTGTCAGGACTAAGGTCGACCAGCCGGTACAGCGTATCGATTTCCTCCCCGGTCAATTCACGCCATTGCCCCGGCAGCAGCGCAGGGTCGAGTACCAAGCTGCCGACTGAGTGGCGATGCAGCCGGGTAACGGTCCGCCCGGTCGCCAGCATCATGCGTTTGACCTGGTGGTATTTCCCCTCATGAAGGGTCAGGCTGGCTTTGTGGCTATCGAGTATTTCAAGTCTGGCTGGCTGGCACTGGAGGCCATCCGGCAAGATCAGGCCGTGAGCAAAACGTTCCGGATCAGCTGCCGTGAAGGCAGCTCCTTCGACGGTCAGCTCATATTTTTTCCAGACTTCCCAGTTTGGACTGGCCAGACGATGCCCCAAGGTCCCGTCAGTGGTCAGGATCAAAAGTCCAGTGGTGTCCCGGTCGAGCCGACCGACAGGAAATAAGCCGCGCCGCCACAGCTGTTGCGGGACCAGGCTGGCAATGGTCGGCAGATGCTTGTCATCCAGCGCTGTCACCAGGCCTGCTGGCTTGTGAAGCATCAGATGGATCTGGTGCCGCACCAGGATGCTTTGGCCATTGACATAGACAGCATCCGTCTGATCAGGTTGGACGCGATATCCCGGATCCCGCACAACCTGCCCGCAAACCGTCACCCGTCCCTTTTTCACCAGATCCCGGACTTCGGTCCGCGAGCCTAGACCAGCATTGGCCAGGCAGCGATCAAGTCTCATTGATTCCATGCTGTACACCCCACTTTAGTGTTACAATGGTTGTATCGGTTATTTTTGTCAAGGAGGACTACCCCCATACATGGCAGCTAACATCATCAATCTCGAGAAGGACATGCCAACTGTTGAAGCCGCCTTGATGCGACTGCGCTTGGAGTTATCAACGCTGCGCCGCACTGGAATTACCACGATCAAGATCATCCACGGCTACGGCTCATCTGGTACCGGCGGGGCCATCCGTACTGCGACCCGCCAGTTTTTGAGCGAGCAGCTCAAGGAGGGTAAGATCAAGGCCTACTGCGCCGGCGAGGCTTTCAGCCCATTTGAGAATTCAGGCCGCAACATCGTTCATCTGGCCCCTTCCCTGCGTAAGGATACCGACTGGGGTACTCGCAACGATGGTGTGACCCTCGTCGTTTTGCGATGACAACACCAGATGACACGAGCAGGCGGATTGATTTTACCTGTTCCTTACATAATCATAATCTGATCCTAAACCCCGGTTGTTATCATCGAAGAAAAGACTTCTGACCTAGATGACGCCGGTGTTTTCATTTCCGGCAGGGAGAATGCCAGTAATGGACCGGAATTCTGCACACACCATTGTTTCTACCCGTAACCTAGATCTGTACTATGGGACCTTCCAGGCTTTGAAGCAAATTTCCCTGGACATAACCGAGCAGAGAATCACGGCTCTGATCGGTCCTTCAGGCTGTGGCAAGTCCACCTTTTTAAAGACGATCAACCGCATGAATGACCTGGTGCCGGGCGTTCAGATCACCGGCGATGTTTTTGTGGATGGTGACAATATTTACTCACCGGAATCAGATGTCAATTTGTTGCGCAAAAAAGTCGGCATGGTGTTCCAGAAACCCAATCCGTTCCCGATGTCGATCTATGACAACATCGCTTATGGTCCCCGGATTCATGGCCTTTCTAACCGCCGGGAGCTGGATGAGATCGTCGAGAAGAGCCTCAAGGATGCCGCCCTCTGGAATGAGGTCAAAGATCGCCTGAAGAAGAGTGCGCTCGGTTTATCCGGTGGCCAGCAGCAACGCTTGTGTATTGCCCGGGCGCTGGCGGTCGAGCCCGAGATCCTCCTAATGGATGAGTCGACCAGCGCCCTCGATCCCGCTTCGACAGCAAAGATCGAAGACCTGATGACCGAACTGAAGCAAAACTACACCATCATCATCGTCACCCATAATATGCAGCAGGCCGCCCGGATCAGTGACTGGACCGCATTTTTCATGTTAGGCGAAGTGATCGAGTATAATGACACCAATGGCATTTTCAACCATCCCCAGAACAAGAGAACAGAAGACTACGTTACCGGCCGGTTTGGCTGATCAGGAGGCATGACGACCCATGGTTCGAATTGAGTTTGAAAAAGAATTATCCAATTTGCATCAGGAGATCATCCGGATGGGCGCCTATGTGGAGCAGGCAATCAACGAGGCTGTCCAGGCCTTGACGGATCTTGATTCTGATCGTGCGGAGAAGGTCATTGCCAACGATGACGTCATCGACGAGATGGAACGTCAGATCGACCGCAGCTGCGTCGAAATCATCGCCCGCCAGCAGCCGGTTGCCCGCGATTTGCGCGACCTGACCTCGACTCTGAAACTGATCACGGATCTGGAGCGGATTGCCGACCATGCCAGTGACATCAGTGAGCGGATCGTCGCGATCAATGCCCTCCCCAACCGGATCGTTGTCCCGCATGACATCATCACGATCGCCGATGTCTCCAAGCAGATGTTGCGCGGAGCCCTCGATGCCTATGTCACCCGCAACGAAGCCGCAGCCAGCGAGGTCATCCGGATGGATGACCGGGTCGATGAGCTCTACAGCAAGCTCAAGAAATACCTGATCCACCTGATGGCAGTGGATTCGGAGAATGTCGAGCAGCTGGTTGAGCTGCTCATGATTTGCAAATATTTCGAACGGATTTCTGACCATGCCCAGAATGTCGCGGAATGGGTGCTGTTTTTCATCAAGGGCCGGCATATGAATTACAATGACTGAGGAATCACCACGGCCCCTCGTCGTGCTTGTTGAGGACGACGCAGGCATCGCTGAAATGATCGAATTTAACCTGCAAAACGAAGGCTATGCCACACGCAGTTATCGCGATGGTAAAAGTCTTTTTGCCGACTTGGGCAATATCTTGCCAGTCGCTTTGTTCATTCTGGACCTGATGCTGCCGGACATGGATGGTTTTGAGATCTGTGCCCGTCTGCGCCGGTCCGAAGACATGGACTGGATTCCGATCCTGATGCTGACTGCCCGCAGTGCCGAGTCTGACAAGGTTCGCGGGCTGGAGGCCGGCGCGGATGATTACCTGACCAAACCCTTTGGCATCCGGGAATTCCTGGCCCGTGTCCAGGCCCTGATCCGCCGCTACAGGAAGCTTAGTTCCATGCGGGATCCTGAGCAGCGCGAGCATCTGGCAGCGGAACCTGAACCGCGCCCCACAGTCGTGACGACGGCCGAACGCATCAGCAGTGGTCCCATCCTTCTCGATGACACCCGCCACCGAATCTACCGGGACGGGCAAGAGCTCGAGATGACCCACCGTGAATACGAATTGCTCAAATTCCTTATGCTCCACCGCGGTGTGGCTTACAGCCGCGACGACCTGCTCAATTATGTCTGGGGCTATGAATATTCCGGAGAAACCCGGACGGTTGATGTCCACATCCGGCAGCTCCGGCGTAAAATTGAAGAAGATGACGCCAACCCGCAGCTGATCGAGACTGTGCGCGGGCGGGGTTACCGTTTCCGCGAAGACTGAGGTAAGACATGCTCAGAAGGATTTATGTCCTGATCCTGGCTGTTGTGGTGGTTGCGATTGTTGCATCTGGCGCATCGGCTTTTTTTGTGATCAAATCCTACCACAGCGAGGTCAGCCAGGAATATCTGCTCAATGCAGCCCAGCTGATTGAGCAGCGTCTGAGCGCAGGCGATCCTTATGAACAGGCTGTTAAGGACATCAGCTCAGTGTTCAAGCGCGATGGCGAAATGATCCGAGTCACGCTTATCCAGCCTGATGGCACGGTTGTTTTTGACAATTTCAGTGACAGCACACACATGGAGAATCATCTCTACCGACCGGAAATCAAGGCTGCCTTGCAAAGCCAGGGGGTCGGATTTACCAGTCGCACCAGTGAAACTCTTGGTCAGGCGATGCTTTATCTGGCTATCTATGATCCTGAACTGAATCTGGTGGTCCGGACGTCCATTCCCTATGACATAGAGCGATCGGGCTATCTGGACCTTCTGACGACGCTTCTGATTGTGGCAAGCCTTTCCCTGGTGGCCCTGCTCGTGATTGGCTACCTGGCCTTGCGCCAGATCACGCGCCCACTCGTTGAACTCAAGCAGGCTGCCAACCAGGTCCAGCAAGGAGATTACCAGATCCGCGTCGGATCCTTGCTCGATGACAAAAGTGAGCTGACTGACCTCGGCAATGCCTTCAATGCCATGGCCAAACAGCTCTCCCAGACCATCAAGGCGCTGGAGGAACGCAACATGCGCCTGGATGTGATCCTCAATTCGCTGGTAGTCCCGCTGATTGTAGCCGCACAGTCGCATGATGTAATATTCGTCAACCGAACCGCCCAGGATTTGTTTGACCGACATTTGGATCCGGAGCAGGCTCGTTTCCCGCTGGTTTTGGTTACCCATCATGCTCAGACCGAGCTTCTGATCGACCTGTGTCTCCAGAACAACAGCCCCGTCAGCCGCGAGTTGACCATCACCACCGTGCGTGGACCACGCGATTTCCAAGTGACTGCATCGCCCATCCGCTACACCAACCAGGATAACGTGATCCTGACTTTTCTCGACATCAGCCAGAGCCGCCAGCTGCAGCGTCTCCGGAGCGAGTTTGTTGCCAATGTCACCCATGAGCTCAAAACGCCCCTGACCTCGATCCGCGGCTTTATCGAGACCTTGCGCCATGGGGCGATCGACAATCCAGCCGTGGCTCGCCGTTTCCTCGACATCATCGACATTGAGGCCGAACGTCTGCATCAGCTGATCAGCGACATCTTGGCTCTGTCGGAAATCGAAGAACTCAAGGAAGACAAAGACCGGCAAACGTTTGACTTGCACGCCCTGATTGATGATGTCGTTGTGCTGCTCGATGACATGGCCAGCAGCCGCAAGATCAGTTTGGTGCCGGAAACGGATGAATCTGCCCTGATGGTTTCGGCTAACCCGCACCGGATCAAGCAGATCCTGATCAATCTGATCGAAAATGCGATCAAGTACAACCGGGATGGTGGCCGGGTGGAAATCTGCACCAGAAGGCTTGCAAACGGAAAACTTGAGCTCCGGGTCAGCGACACAGGCCCAGGCATCGCACCGGAAAACCAGGAACGGATCTTTGAACGTTTCTACCGGGTCGACACCAGTCGGTCACGCGAGCTCGGCGGCACGGGCCTGGGCTTGTCTATTGTCAAACATATCGCCCAGCTCTATGGCGGAACAGCCCGGGTTGAGAGTAAAATAGGCCAGGGGGCGACGTTCATCGTCGAACTTGCGATTTAAAAGCCCGGAGGCCATGATCTTATGACCTGTCCCAACTCATCCCGTTCCCTGCCGCCAGCCTGGCAGCACTTTGTCGAGCAGTGCCAGAATTGTCGCCAGTGCAGTCTGGGTCAGACCAGGAAACAGGCGGTTATCTGGCGTGGGTCCTTGTCAGCGCCCCTGATGTTCATCGGCGAAGGACCTGGTGCCGAAGAAGACGCCCGTGGTGAACCTTTTGTTGGTGCTGCCGGCCGGCTTCTGGACTTGCTGCTGACTGCCTACGGACTCGACGAGTCGGTTTATCATATCGGCAATATTGTCAAATGTCGTCCGCCGGAAAACCGTGTGCCGACGGAAGCTGAAGCGCGGGCTTGCCGGCCTTTGCTGGCGCGCCAGTTCAATCTGGTCAAGCCCAAAATCATTGTCTTGCTGGGTGCGACAGCCTTCAAATATTTTACTGGCAGCACCGAAGGCATCAGCAAGGTGCGAGGTCAGTGGATCGAGAAAAATGGCTACCTGATCCTGCCGACCTTCCATCCTGCTTTCATCCTGCGCAACAACCGCGAGCGGATCCGCCTCTGGGAGGATATCGGCCAGGTGCGGGGAAAACTCGAGGCGCTGGGTTATTTACAAAAGCTCGTCTGCCAGCCGGACATGCCGGCTGGGCGTCGCTGAGGACCGATCAACCTGTCCTGCGCCCGGGATTCGTATAAAACCAGCGTTTTTTCAGACTGTTTTCATCTAACCATCACATAACCGGGTTAGTGTAGACCCTGAGGGTATGCCCTATGAGCTTCAGGCTTGACCATGGGGCGTGAGCATAAAGCAGGAGGACTTGAGCAATCATGAGCCGCTTATTGATTGTCGATGACGAAGAGAAAATCCGCCAGTTGCTGCGTAAATACGCAGAGTTCGATGGTCACCAGGTCGTGGAGGCAGCCGACGGCATGGCGGCTGTGCGCCTTTGCCGTGAACAGGATTTCGATGCCATTGTCATGGATGTGATGATGCCCGAACTGGATGGATTTTCTGCCTGCAGGGAAATTTTCAAAATTAAGCGCGTGCCCGTGCTCATGCTGTCAGCCCGTGGGGAAGAATATGACAAGATCCATGGCTTTGAGCTGGGGATCGATGACTATGTCGTCAAACCCTTTTCACCCAAGGAAGTCATGCTGCGCCTCGAGGTCCTGATCCGGCGCAACCAGAAGCCGGAGGGGAATTCGCTTGAGCACGAGATCCTCACGTTTGAGGGCCTGACAGTCGATTTCACCGGCCGGATTGTCACCATCGACGGCCAGGTGGTTGACTTGTCACCCAAGGAATGCGAATTGCTGTTCTATCTGGTCCGCAACCGTGGCATTGCCCTGACCCGAGAAAAGCTGATCAGCGAGGTCTGGGGCTATGATTTTTTTGGCGACGACCGGACGCTGGACACCCACATCAAATTACTGCGCAACAGCTTGGGTGACTATCGCCGGTTCATTGTGACCTTGCGTGGGGTGGGGTACCGTTTTGAAGCATGACAGGAAAAACAGGTTTTTGCGCCGGCCAGGGATCAAATGGTCTCTGTTTGCCTCATTCCTGGCCTTTTCCCTGATCCTGGTGGCCTTGCTCTGGATGTTTCAGATCGTGTTTCTCGGCCGTTTCTACCGGGCTGTCAAGACCGCTCAGATCCGCCGCATTGCGGCTACGGTTGCCGATAACATCAACCACAGTGAGCTCGACACCCTGATCAATCGCATCGCCGAGCAAGGTGACCTTAGCATCCGGATTTTCACAGTGTCCGGCAGTGACCTGGCCTCGATCGAAATCGGCCCAGCCAGCCTGATCAACCACTTGGCTCTGACCGATCTGTTCAACCTGTACGACAAGACCGTGGCGGCTGGCGGCGAATATCTGGAGTTCTATAACCGGTCTTCTTTTGACAATGACCGCTATGATGAAAGGAAATTTGTCGGCAATGTCCCGCCGCCGACAGACAACCAGATGACATCCCTGATTTTCTGCCGCCAAGTGACCCTGGACAATGGCACGTCGGCGGTGATCCTCTTGAATACGATGCTGTCTCCGGTCACGGCCACGGTGGACACCCTGCGCATCCAGCTGATCTATGTCTCCCTGATCCTGATTGCCCTCTCCCTCGGCCTGGCCTTGTTCTTGTCGCGCCGGATCGCCCGGCCGATCGTCCAGATCAATGAGCAGTCCAAACAGATGGCTGCGGGTGATTATTCAGTCCGGTTTGGCGCCGGGGATTACCGGGAAATCGGCGAATTGGCTGAAACCCTCAACCATACGGTGGTTGAGCTGGGGCGTGTCGAAACCTTGCGCCGCGAACTGATTGCCAATATCTCCCATGACTTGCGCACCCCACTGACCATGATCCGCGGCTATGCCGAAGTCATGCGCGACCTGCCCGGCGAGAACAATCCGGAAAACGTCCAGGTTATCATCGATGAATCCAACCGCCTGACCAGCCTGGTCAACAGCATCCTCGACTTGTCCAAACTACAGTCCGGGGCCAGCCAGTTCGAACCCACCGACTTTGACCTGACTTGCTCGATCAGGGACATCATCGGCCGGATCAGTAAACTGACTGAGGCGGAAGGCTACCAGATCACGTTTACTGCAGACGAGCGGGTCGAGGTCCATGCCGATGCATCCCGGATCGAGCAAGTCGTGTACAACTTCCTGACCAACGCCATCCATTACACCGGTCCCGATCACCAAATCGAGGTCCGCCAGGTCATCCGGGCAGGCTGGGTGCGGATCGAAGTGGTCGACCATGGTGAAGGCATCCCGGCCGATCAGCTGCCATATATCTGGGAGCGCTATTACAAATCAGACAAGCTCCATCGCCGTGCCGTCATGGGCAATGGCCTCGGCCTGTCGATCGTCAAAAGCATCCTCGAGCAGCACGACGCCCGTTTTGGCGTTGAGTCTCAGCCAGGAGAGGGCAGCACCTTCTGGTTCGAGCTGCCTATCATAGGGAGCGTGTAAGAAGTCCGCCAAGCATTTATGTCATAAAAACCACAACAGAAGTCATAATTTCGCGGTTGGAAAACGGTAAACTGGTACCATGCACCAGACAGAAAGCATGGAGGACAGCATGCGCAACTATGATTTTACATGTGTTCAGGCGTTGCTGGATGACCAGACGATGGAAAGCAGCAACGGCCTCTCCCTGACCGTCAAAAAAGTGCCGGATGAGCCGCGCACGGGTTATCCTGACCCCCGCTTCATCCGATCGCTCCTGGAGCGGCCACAAACGGACGAAGCCTTTGATGTGGCTAACCTGACCGTTGAGCAGATGCGCCGTTTCATGGGCTCGCCTAATCGCAATCTGAATACCATCGAAATCTACACTGGATTCGAAACGATTGCCGTTGAAGGCCGCACGGCAGGTCTCTGGCGCTATTACCCCAGGAAGCCTTTTGCCAAAACGGACCGACCGGCTCTGATCTTTTTCCATGGTGGCGGTTTCATCGGTGGCTCACCTTTTGCGGTCGAAAATTTCTGTCGTCTGGTCGCTGAGCTGGCCGATGCGGTTGTTTTCAACATCGATTATGCTCTGGCTCCGGAACACAAATTCCCCCAGGGCCTTGATGACTGCTATGCGGCCGTCTGCCACGTGCACGACCATGCGACAGACTACGGCATCGATCCGGCCAAAATCACAGTCGGTGGCGACAGTGCCGGTGGCAATTTGGCTGCAGCATGCTGTCAGCTTGACCGGGCTTCGGACCGCCCCATCATCCAAGCACAGGTCCTGATTTATCCGGTCATGTTGATTGGCACGGCTCGCACCCCTGACTTCACCTGGCAACTGTCCGATTTCAACCTCTGCGAAGAATACCGGACCGTGCTCGAACCGATGGTGCTGGGGTTTGCCCCCACAGAAGACGAGGCACCCAGTTTTGAAGCTCTCTACACCGAGGTGCCCGAGGATTGTCAAAATCCACTGGTCAGCCCCCTGCTGGCACCTGACTGCACCGTTTTTCCCCGGACTTTGATTGCTACGGCCGAGTATGACGGCCTGCGCGTCCAAGGCGAATTATTTGGCCGCCAACTGCAGGCTGCCGGTGTCATGACCAGGACAATCCGTTACAACGGTGTCGGTCACGCCTTTATCGATGTGGTCGGACTGTTACCCCAGGCGGAAGCCTTGGCTTATGAAATCGCTGCCGAGCTCAAAGCATGATCATCCGCAGCGTCTGTCTGCGACTAAAAACACTTCTAAGGAGATTTGATGATGGACCCGCGTTCGGAACAGCTGCTTGCCCAGATGACCCTCGAAGAGAAATGCTCGCTGCTTTCAGGCCAGGATTTCTGGCATACTCAGGCGATCGAACGACTCGGTTTGCCTGCGATCATGGTCTCAGATGGACCTCACGGCCTGCGGCGCCAGGCCGACGAGGGCGACCATCTCGGTCTTCTGGCCAGTGTGCCGGCGACGTGCTTCCCTTCCGGCGTCGGACTAGGCTCATCCTGGGATCGTGCCTTGATCGCTGAGGTTGGCAGCCTGATTGGTGCCGAAGCCCAGGCCCAGGGCGTTTCAGTCGTCCTCGGTCCAGCATGCAACATTAAAAGATCCCCCCTGTGCGGCCGCAACTTCGAGTACCTTTCCGAAGATCCATATCTGTCATCCCAGATGGCTAAAAGCTATATCCAGGGCGTGCAAAGCCAAGGTGTTGGCACTTCGATCAAGCATTTCTGTGCCAACAACCAGGAGTCGCGGCGTATGACGGTCGATACGATCGTCGACGAAAGGACTCTGCGCGAGATCTACCTGGCTAGCTTTGAGACCGCGATCCGTGAGGCCCAGCCAGCGACGGTGATGTGCTCATACAACAAAGTCAATGGCACCTATCTATCAGATAACCATCGTCTGCTCACCGAGATCCTGCGCGATGAATGGGGGTACCAAGGGATTGTGGTGTCCGACTGGGGTGCGGTCAATGACCGGGTTGCCGCGGTATCAGCCGGCCTGGACCTGGAGATGCCTTCTTCTGGCGGCATGAACGATCGCAAAGTCGTGACAGCCGTGCATGAGGGACGTTTGGCTGAGGCGGATGTGGATGCTTTGGTTGGTCGGATTCTCGATCTGGTCTATACCAAATTGGACACCTTGAAAAATGCGGCGACCTTTGACGTGGCTGATCACGATGCCCGGGCTCGGGCTGTGGCTGGCCAGTGTGCGGTCCTGCTGAAAAACGATCAGGCAGTCTTGCCCCTGCAAAAAGACCAACCAATCGCCATCATTGGCCGTTTTGCTGAGAATCCGCGCTATCAGGGTGGCGGCAGCTCGCACATCAACCCGACCCGACTAACCTCAGCTCTCGGCGAAATCCAGGCTTACAGTACTGCTGCCGTGTACCAGCCCGGGTTCCGTCTGGATGCCGATGGGATTGACCAGGATGAATTTGCTGCTGCGGTCGCGGCTGCTCAGGCAGCCGGAACGGCCGTGATTTTTGCTGGTTTGCCGGATCACTACGAATCAGAAGGCTACGATCGAAAGCATCTGCATCTGCCGCCCAACCAGGAGGCTGTGATTGCTGCTGTCGCGACGATCTGTCCGCGGACCATTGTGGTCCTGGCCAATGGGTCTCCGATCGAAATGCCGTGGGCTAGCCAAGTCGAGGCGATTCTCGAGGGTTATTTGCCTGGTCAGGCGGGTGGAGGTGCATTGGCCGACATCCTTTTTGGCAAGGTCAATCCCAGCGGCAAACTATCTGAGTCGTTCCCCCTGCGACTTGAGGACAATCCAAGTTACCTCAGTTTTCCGGGTTACGCCGACCGGGTTGAATACGGTGAAGGGATCTATGTTGGGTATCGTTACTATGATAAACGGAAGATGGATGTCCTGTTCCCCTTTGGCCACGGCCTGAGCTATACGCAGTTCGCCTACAGCGATCTGTCTGTCAGCAGCGATCGCATCGGCGAAAACGATCCTCTGACTGTGACTGTGACCATCCAGAATACCGGAACCGCGGCCGGCAGGGAAGTGGTCCAGCTCTATCTGGCCTATCCAGCTGCCAGGATCAACCGGGTGCCTCAGGAGCTGAAAGGCTTTGCCAAGGTCGATCTCCTGCCGGGTGAAACCCGCACGGTCTCAATGCTGCTTGACCGGCGCAGCTGGGCCTATTATGATGTCAGAGCCAGGGACTGGTTGGTTGAGACTGGGCCGGTTGAGATCCGGGTGGGTGCTTCTTCGCGCGACATCCGGGTAAAAACCGTGGTCCAGATCCAGGCCGAACGCCTGGCACCGGCCGTTTTTGACCTGAATTCCACCCGACACGACCTGATGGCTCATCCTGCCGCTGCTGTCATCGCCGCACCGTTCTTCACCCAGATCGGAACATTGTTTGGCTTGGTCAGCGCAAGCAAGGATGAGAGCAGTGCAGAAGATAAGGATATTGAAACTGCGCCGCAAGAGACAGCTGTTGCAGCAGGACCTGCCAGTGATGCGAATGATTCATTTGCTGTGATGCTGGCCGAGATGGAAGCCCATTTGCCTTTGCGGGCATTTGTCCTGCTTTCGATGGGACATGTAAAGGAGAATCTGCTCCAGACTCTGGTCGACCAGTGCAATGAGGCTGTGAACAAAGGACAACTCTGATGACTCAACAGATATTTGACAACACTTGGAGAGCCAATGGCCGGGACCCGCTGTGGACCCGGCCCTTTGTCTTTCTCATGCTCCAGAATCTGCTGTTCTGGGTTGCCATGAACATGTTCACGACCATCCTGCCAGGGTATGTCCTGACGATTGGTGGTACGGCAGCCCAGACCGGCGTTCTGGTCGGCCTTTTTTCCTATGCTGCGCTGCTGTTCCGGCCTGTCAGTGGCGTATTGCTCGATCGCTGGGATCGCCGCAACGTGCTTTTGGCTGGTACGCTGCTGGCGACCGCTGTTTCGTTTGTCTATCCTTTCCTGACCCTTCTGACTGGCTTGATGCTCCTGAGATTCCTGCATGGCTTGGGATTTTCAGCCTACAGCACGGCTTCGTCAACCATGGCTGCTGATATCATTCCCGAAAGTCGGATGTCGGAGGGCCTGGGGGTGTTTGCCCTCGCTAATACGATCAGCATGGCCGTAGGCCCTTCGATGGGCCTGGCATTGGTCAGTAAGGGCTACACGCGGCTGTTTTTTGTGATCAGTGGATTGATGGTGATGAGTCTGGCCCTGGTCTTCTGGATAGACGGTTCTGGCAAAAATCGCTATCATGAACACCAGGAAGGGGCGGACCACCCCCTGCCAGGCACAGCGCAGCCCGTTAACAAGTTCCACCAGACCACGCGGGCCGTTGTCCGCGGCATGCTGGAAAAAACAGCGCTTCGCCCCTCTGCTGTGGCCTTTTTCATGATGATCTCAGTGGGCTCGATCATGGCTTTCCTGCCCTTGTACGGCCAGGATCGCGGATTTTCCAACATCGGTCTGTTTTTCACGGTTTATGCGATTGCGTTGATCCTGGCCCGTTTTATGACTGGGCGACTGGCTGATGAACACGGCTCTAACGTCGTGTTTATCCCGAGTTTGCTTCTGGCCATCACGTCGACGCTGCTGCTGGCATTTGCCCGCAGCGAAGCAATCCTGCTGCTGGCCGCAGCTTTCTATGGGGCAGGTACGGGCCTGGCATTCCCCATCCTGAGTGCCATCCTGATTCGACTGGCCCCGCCCGCCCGGCGTGGTGCTGCCAATGCCACCTTTTTCGCCGCCATGGACATTGCGGTAGGCACCGGCAGCATTGCTATGGGACTGGTTTCGCAGTATTGGGGCTATACGGTGTTTTTCCTGATAGCAACTGCCATTTTCCTGATCAGCCTGGTTTTGTATCTGCTACTTCTGGGCCGCCTGGAACATAAGTCGCAGGAACGGATAAGGATCGAATATTGTGAACCGTGTGAAAAAACTGAGGCAGACTCGCTCGATTAGGA
>DIFN01000075.1:0-28723 GCA_002419145.1 Mageeibacillus sp. UBA5747
ATGGTCCATCATGACAGCAGGATTTATAAACATATCCGATTGAATTTTCCGGATTGGCGCCATGCCATCCCGGCGAATTGATTCACAAATCGAAACCTGATGCTGTAAGGACCGCTCTGGTGCTTCAGGCAGAAGGGGACGCTCATCGAAAACAGGGCATACGGGGCCCTTTTTGCTTTGGCGTCTTTTGCATAGCCACAGCAGGAAGGGCTTTTTTGATGCCTCCACTCAGGATGCACCAGATTGAAAAGAACTTAAAAGGCCGAAAGCCAGCTACCAGGAGGTCGAACCGTGAATCGCATCGCCGTGATCAGCGCCATTTTGGAAAATCCGGGGTCCAGCCAGCATCTGTTCAATGATGTTGTCTCCGCCTACCACGACATTGTGCGCGGGCGGATGGGGATCCCGTTTGACGAGCATCAGATGGCCGTGATCAGCCTGACCCTTGTCGGTCCAGTTGATCGCATCAACAGCCTGACGGGCAAATTGGGGTCGATCCCCGGCGTTCAGGTCAAAGCTGCCATTTCCCGTAAATCTGTTTGATTTGAAAGAGGAGTACCATGCCAGTTGAGGAAAACAAAGTGCAGACCGTCAGCTTCATTGATCCGGATTACATCAGAAAGACACTTCAGGATGCAGAGACCGCCAGTGAGCAAGAGATCAACCGAATCTTTGAAAAAGCGGCTTCTTTTGCTGGGCTGACCCATCACGAAGTAGCCGTGCTTTTGAAATTGACCCAACCAGAACACGAAGAGCGGCTGTTCCACATTGCCCGCAAAATCAAGGAAACCATTTACGGCCAGCGCATCGTCATTTTTGCCCCGCTGTATGTCAGTGACCATTGTGTCAATGAATGCCGCTACTGTGGCTACCAGTGTGGCAATGACTTCAATCGCCGCCAGTTGTCCCAGGAGGAGGTCCGTACCGAGGCCGAAGCCATCATCCGGCTTGGCCACAAGCGCATTGCCCTCGAAGCAGGAGAAGATGATGAAAAGTGCGACATCAACTACATTCTCGACAGCATCAAAACCGTTTATGATGCCAAAGTGGACAATGGCGAAATCCGCCGGATCAACGTCAACATCGCGGCCACCACGGTAGAAAACTACAAGAAACTCAAGGCAGCCCATATTGGCACTTACATCTTGTTCCAGGAATCCTACGATCCTGAGGTTTATGCCTATTACCACCCATCCGGACCCAAGAGCGACTATGTCTGGCACACCACCGCGTTTGATCGTGCCCAGCAGGGCGGTATCGATGATGTCGGCGGCGGTGTGCTGTTTGGTCTCGGCGACCCACTTTTCGAGACGCTGGCGCTGATGCTGCACAACGAACACCTCGAAAAAACCTGGAAAGTCGGTTTCCACACCATTTCCGTGCCGCGCATCCGTCCGGCCAAAGGAACCGAAAATCAGACCTATCCCTATGCGATCGCTGATGAACTGTTCAAAAAGCTCGTAGCGATCATCCGCATTGCCGTTCCTTACACAGGCATTATCATTTCCACGCGTGAGTCCGCCAACATGCGCAAGGACCTGATTGACTGCGGTATCACCCAGATGAGCGCTGAATCGGCCGTCGGAGTAGGTGGATATGCGGTCAATAAGATCAAGAAAAAATCGGCGGCCATCCAGTTTTCTCTCAGCGATGAGCGCAGCGCTAGTGAAATCATCGGCTGGATGATCAGTGAAGGACTGATTCCCAGCTATTGCACAGCTTGCTACCGGATGAGCCGGACAGGCGATCGCTTCATGCAGCTGGCCAAAAGCGGCCAGATCAAAAATGTCTGTCAGCCCAATGCTCTGGCGACGCTGGCTGAATACCTGCTGGATTATGGCGACGATGACCTTCGTGCACAGGGTTTTGACTTGATTGACAAGGAGATGGGACGGATCACGCGCCCGGATATCCAGGAATTGACGAAAAAGAACATCGCTAAAATCAAGCTGGGAGAACGGGACAAATATTTATGAGCCTGCCAGCGACCCATCTCTCGGCGCCCAGCCCTTCAACAAGCACCCGTTCAGGGTCGCTCCTGTCCGCTCCGGATTTTCTGCACGCGATTACCGAGCTGACCTCCGGTTCTGCTCTCGACGCTCCTGAACTGGTGCAAATCATCGCAACAGCGCGGGCCGACGGCGAGCTGCGCGAAACCCTCTGCCAGATGGCATCAGACCTGCGCGACCGGATCTATGGCCGGCGTGTCTTTTTCCGCGGGCTGATCGAATTTTCAAATTATTGCGCCAACGATTGCTTTTATTGTGGCATCCGGGCCGGAAATAACACCGTTAATCGCTATCGTCTCAGCCTCGAGGATATCCTCTCGAGCTGCCAGGCTGGTTATGAACTTGGCTACCGGACGTTTGTCCTGCAGAGCGGCGAAGATCCCTATTTCACGGATGACCGCATGGTCGCAATCATCCAGGAGATCCACCATCGTTATCCGGATTGTGCGATCACGCTGTCCATCGGTGAAAAAGACCGGGCCAGCTACCAGCGTTTCTTTGACGCCGGGGCCAACCGTTATCTGTTGCGCCATGAAAGTGCGACACCCGAGCATTATGCCATGCTTCACCCATCTGAGCTCGACCTTTTGAACCGCAAACGCTGTCTGTATGATCTCATGGACATTGGCTACCAGACCGGTGCTGGTTTCATGGTCGGACCACCCGGCCAGACTGCCGAGCACTTGGCCAATGACCTGATCTTCCTGCGTGAACTCCAGCCACATATGGTCGGCATCGGGCCCTTCCTGCCAGCCAGCAACACACCTTTTGCCACTGAACCGGCTGGCAGCGTCGAGGACACCCTGATCATGGTCGCCCTCACGCGCCTGACCCTGCCTGCAGCCTTGATTCCAGCCACCACCGCACTTGGCTCTCTCGATCACAAGGGACGGGAAAAAGGCCTTAAGGCGGGGGCCAATGTTGTCATGCCCAATCTGACACCAACGATCAACCGCAAAGATTATAGCCTCTATGATGGGAAAATTTGCACCGGGGATGAAGCTGCCGAATGTCGCGTCTGCATCGAAGGCCGGATCCGCAGCGTCGGCTTCGACATTGACCTCTCGCGTGGCGACCACCTGACTTACAATCCGTAAGGCTGGCTGGCCCACATAACCGAGCTGGCCCACATATCCGAACTGATTCACATAACCGAGCTGGTCAATTACCCGTGCCAAATTCGCGGGTGCGGTATTCTGAGGGGGATACTCCCAGGATTTTCTTGAAAGCGGCGGAGAAGTACTGTTGAGATTTGTAGCCAACCTGGCTCGCGATCTCATACATCCGGATCTCCGGTTTGGCCAGCAACTGGAGTGATTTCTGGATCCGGTACTTGGCCAGGTAATCAACAAAGGTTTCGTGGGTGTCCTGCTTGAAAACTTTACTCAAATAGCTTGAGCTGACAAAAAGTGCCTCGCAGATTCGGCGAAAAGACAAATCGGGATCGCTGTAATGGTCGGCTATGTACGTGATCGCCCGCTCTGTCAGTGGATTGACAGGGCGGAGTTGTTCATGGGTCCAATGATCATAGCGAACCGGAATCAGCGTCCAGTCCCGGCCAAAACAATCCTGGTCCAGCATGATGTCCAGGTCGAGCGTCTGGCGCATAGCTTCTGCCACGACCCGGGGCAGCTGCTGCCAGGCACCTGGCTTCTCCACTTTGACGAGGGCGAACAAATGGTACTGGCTATCGGCGCTGCAAACAAAGGGCCCACACTCCGCCAATTTTTCCTCAAAAATATTCTGGATCGCAAATCGCAACAGCTGGCGATCCCATTCGCCGTTACTCCCCAGTCTGCTCTGCCGGCGCTGGCGCAGCAGGCAAAAATGGTCGTAACCTGCCTGCAGCTTGTGAAATCCGAGCATTTCGTCGATTTCTTCCTGGACCAGCTGGCCATGAATCAACTGCTGGAGAAATTGCTCCCTGAGCACCGTCATGTTTTTCTCGAGCTGGGTTATCGCAAAATCGTATTGTTCCTTGCTGCGCCGCTGGCGGTCCATCTCCTTGCGGATGCGCTCAACTGATTCGAGCAGGCGATGCTCTTTGATGGGTTTGAGCAAATAATCACGCACGCCCAGGTTGATCGCTTGCCGGGCAAAGTCAAACTCATCATATCCGGTGATGATGATGAATTCCAAATCTGGTGCAATCACCTTGGCTTTTTCGATCAGCAGCAGACCGGAAAGCTGGGGCATCTGAATGTCCACCAGCATCAGGTCGGGCCTGGTTTTTGCAATCATATCCAGAGCTTCCAGACCATTGGCAGCCAGTCCGCAGACCTCAAATTCATGCTGGTTCCAGTCGATCAGCGTGGCCATGCCTTCACGGATCACCCGTTCATCATCGGCAATCAGGACTTTATAGGGCATCGGTGTCGTCTCCTCCCGGGTGGAATCGCTGGCTGGCTGGATCGTCTCTAAAAGGTAAAACAGGCAGACGGAGCGTCACTTCGGTGCCCTGGTTTGGCTCACTCTCGATGGTCATGCCGTAGCTGCTGCCATAGCTTATGGTCAGGCGCTGCTGGACGTTGCGCAGTCCATGCCCGCGTTCTGGATCGAGGTCGCCCTTCTGCTGCAGAGACACTACGAGCTGTTCGAGCTTTTCCTTGGTCATGCCCCGGCCATTGTCGCGGACGACGATCTGCAGGGAATCTGCTTCCATCCTGGCACGAATAACGATCTGGCCGGGATTACCACTTTCCTTGATGCCATGGTACAAGGCATTCTCTACGATCGGCTGCAAAATGGTCTGCATGACCGGCAACTGGCGCACGTCCGGATCTATCTCCAGATGGTAATCGAGGATGTCCCGGTAACGCAATTTTTGGATTTTGAGGTAGCTTTCAACGTGCGAAAATTCTGTTTCCACCGTACCCAGTTCGTGATTGGCGGAAAATCCGGCCCGGAACAGGTCTGACAAAGCATCCACGGCTTCGACGATGTCATTGGCTCCGTAACGCCGTGCCATCCAATGGATGGTCTCCAGCGTATTGTACAGGAAATGGGGCTTGATCGAAGCCTGGAGGGCTTTGACTTCTGCTTTGCGCTTGCTGGACTGTTCGATGTAGACCTGGTCAATCAGGCGCCTGAGCTCGGCAACCATCTGGTTGAAACTCTCCGCCAGATCTTGGAATTCGTCCTGAGTATCCGGCTGAAAGGAAACCATGAGATTCCCATGCTGGGCCTCAGACATCAACCTGCGTAAATCTTCGATCGGCTTGACGAATTGCTGGATCATATGTCTGGAGTGGGCCACAAAGAACAGCATGAAAACCAGGCTAATCAGGATGCTCAGGGTCAGGGTCAGGTATTGCTGAGAGTAAAAGGGGCGCAGAGGCATGAAATTGATGATTTTCAGGGGGATACCCGTCAAATTGCGCTCGGTTTTCAGGTAGTTGCGGTTGTCGGTTCCAGCGAGTTCATCATAGCGCAGGGGTGAATTGACCAGCGTGCCGTCAATCATGACCAGGTAGGTCTGGCCGCCCTGCTGGCCATAGGCGGCTGTTAATAGTTTGCCCAGTTCCTCACCCTGGATGGTCAGGTTGGCCACTGCGACAGGTTTGCCCTCCGGGTCACAGATGGCTTTGCTGACCGCCAGGCTGCTGGTATAGTGCGCTTCACCCGCCAGCAGTGGGTTTTCCCCCGCTCTATAGATAAAATAGTGCGTTTGCTCCGGCTGAGCCAGAGAGGCCGCATACCAGTCAGCCCGCCGTGCCAGCTCTGGTGACTGGGAATGTGCGCGGGTACACAGGAACAGACCGTTCTGATACAGCATGGTCAAATGACTGATGCTGTCTATCGAGGATGCATACCCGCCAAGCAGGGTCTGGAGGTTTCTCAAGTCAGCCTGTGGAACGAGCTGGCCGGAATCGAAATCTCCGGCTGCGATCAAATCCAGATCTTTTTCCAGAAAAGAAAGCAAGGCCTCATAGCGATCGAAGTTGGCCGTGATGGCATTTTCTGCTTCATCAAGGACCAGCTCTGCCTGATCGACAAGGGTCGAGTATGAGGTGACCCAGTAAATGAAGTTCAACAGGATGAATAGCGCAAAAACAGGCAGAACGACCATCAAGGCGAAGGTTTTCAGCAATCGGTTCTTGATGCTGTTGCGCATGCCGTTATGCCTTTCCAAGACCGGATGATCAGATTATACCTTGTTGCCCGGCACTTTTTAAGACTTTACCGACGGTCTCGTGGGAAATGCGATCGACAATATGCTGGTCGATGGCATGGTGGGCCAGGAGGCGCAAGGTCCAGCGGTTTTTGCCGGCAGGCGGGACCGTCTGGCTGAGAGCGATGATCTGGGTGCGGACATCGGGCGTAATCCTCTTGCCAGTAGTCATTCTGGACCGTGGTTTACGATTGATGGCTGCATCCAGGCCCAGCAAGGAGTAACGGCGCCGAATGGTGTGGACGGTCTGGGAGTTGATGCCGATTTCTTGTGCAATGGCATGTTCACTCAGTTTCTTGCCGGGACGACATTCATCTGCCAGAAGCAGGACGCGCATATGCATGCTGGCTCGGCGATCATATTGACCATAAGTCAGCATGTTTTCCAGTCTGGTCCGTTCGACTGGGGAAAGGTTCACGCGGTATTTGATGGCAGGCATGGCAAGCTCCTCCTTAGTTCCAGTTCATATCGATGTTTTCTTTGGTGATGACAACTTGCGGGACCAGAATCTCGGCCGGAAATGACTCTTTGCGGGAGAGACCGATGCAGATGTCCAGGGCCTTGCTGCCCTGGAGGGCAGTCTGCTGGGAAATCGTTGCGGTCATTTCACCCTGACGGATGGCCTGTAGCGCCTTGTCAGATGCATCAATGCCAAACACCTGAATGGAACCAGTCTGGCCGGTTGTACGCAGGGCATTGATCGCGCCGATCGCCATCTCGTCATTCTGGGCGACGATGGCATCCATCTGTTTGCCAGCGAGAAGCCAACTGGAGACAATGGTTTCTGCCCGGTCTGCGCTCCAGTCGGCATTGAGTTCGGCGACAATCCGAACGTTCGGCTGGTCTGCCAGCGCAGCTTGGTAGCCTAGATACCGTGCATCAGTAGCCTGGGAGCCGACAGGCCCGAGCAAGACGGCCAGATCCCCGCGATGCCCGATGGCTTCGAGACAGGCGGTCATTTCGAGCTGGCCATTGGCACGTGCATCGGTCCCGACATAGCAGTCGTAAAGTTCCGGGTCGTTCACTCGCTGGGTGACGAGAACGACCGGCATTCCACTGGTCATCGCCTGCCTGAGGACAGACTCCAGTCCAGTTGCAACCACAGGCTCGATCATGAGTCCGTCGATGCCATCCTGCAGCAAGGTTTCGATCTGCCCGGCCTGACGAGCTGCGTTTTGCTGCGCATCCATCACGATCAGTTCCACATCCCGTTCACTGGCCCGGGCGCGTGCAGCCGAGGCGAGGGTATTGGTGAAATGATTGGTCAGGTGGCTCATGCAAAGGGCATAGCGCGGCTTACCTTGCTCCGAACAACCGGTTAATACCAGCGATGGCATCATGGCCAGCAAGACGACCAGCAGGATGGATTTAATACGTGCGACTGTTCTCATGGCGTAAGCTTAGCAAGCTTGTCTGCTTCTTGTCTTTACACGGAATTCCACAAATTTTATCGAATATTCCATTTGACACGAAATGGTTCAATGGAATTCAGATAACTGGATAAAAAAAGACCGTCCCCCTTGCGGGAGACGGTCCTGGGTGAAGCGCTGCTTCGGCAGATTACCAGCTGTTGTTGTTGTAGCGCTCGTTGTTGCGCTGCTGCTTCCTGGCTCTGCGGCAATCGGGGCAGCGGAGTGGCTCATTGGTGAAGCCCTTTTCAGCGTAGAAAGCCTGTTCGCCTTCGCTGAAGATGAATTCGACTCCGCAGTCTTTGCAATTGAGTGTTTTGTCTGGCATAATGGCATGCCTCCTTCAAATTTTTCGGGCATTTTCTATCGACGACCTTGAAGGTTCTCGCCAATTGACCTGTCCGATGGTTCAAAGCAGGCTATGGGATCCTTGTGCGTACAGATTAGAGCATGACCTGGGGCCATAGTACCATAGCTCATGTCTTCTGGCAAGCATATCAGATTTGGCACGCAATAGTCTGGCAATCTGACGATTCTCAGGCTATTTTTTGTGCACTTTCCCTCATGTATCGTCCCGTTCGATCTCTATTGCAGCCATTTTCTGTTCAATTTGTGGGCGATCCCCCCGGTCTGTCTTGACCGCAGCGATCTCGTCAACGACCTCGATTCCATCGACAACCTGGCCGAAAGCGGCATATTGGCCATCGAGATGGGGGGCTGCTGCATGCATAATGAAAAACTGCGAACCGGCTGAATCAGGATGCATGGATCGGGCCATCGAAATAACACCGCGCGTGTGGCGGATCTGGTTTGGTACGCCATTGCTGGAGAATTCGCCTTTGATCTGGTAACCGGGACCTCCTGTGCCTGTGCCCTGAGGGCAACCACCCTGGATCATGAACCCGCTGATGACTCGGTGGAAAATCAAACCATTATAGAAGCCTGCTTCGGCCAGATCAGTGAAGTTTTTGACCGTCTTGGGTGCATTGTCAGGGTCGAGCTTGAGCCGGATTTTCTTACCGGACTCCATCGTGATGTTTGCGTAAATAGCCATTGGTGTGTCCTTTCGTTTTGGTTTTATCATTTTAGCACAGAGCCGTGGACTGGGCACGAATCTGTCAGGATGGGTTCTCCCCCTGGACGAGCAGGTGATTGCGGGTTTCCCACAGTGCCAAGGTCAGGTCAACATAGTAACTCTGCGGGTTTTCAAACCGTTTGAGGGATTCCCAGAGCCGATCCAGCTCATGGGCACAGTCTGTGCGGATCTCTTCAATCGAGCGGTGCGGATAGACCAGTTCGCCAGCGATGAAAACGGGTTCCAGCAGGGAGCGGACGGTGAAGTTTGTCAGGGTCTTGCGTTTCCAGGTATGGAGGGGGTCAAATATTTCATACGGATGGTCTTCGGTGATGGTTTCATCAGCCAAGCTGATGACGTCGGCGATGGCTTTGCCACTGCTTTTGTCATAGAAGCGCCAGACCGATTTGTTTCCGGGGTTGGTGATCTTGGAGGCATTTTCCGAGAACTTCATCCGTGGGATGACCTGCCCATGGTCCTCGATGGCAGCCAGTTTGTACACGCCGCCAAAGACAGGTTCAGCCCGGGAGGTGATCAGGCGTTCGCCGACGCCAAAAGAATCGACCGCCGCACCCTGCACGATCAGGTCACGAATGATGTATTCATCCAGGGCATTGCTAACGGTGATCTTGCAGTCCGAAAGGCCGGCCTGGTCCAGCATTTCCCGAGCTTTGACGGTCAGGTAAGCCAAGTCACCACTGTCGATCCGGATACCGCGCAAACGATGTCCCAACGGTTCGAGCACTTCATGGGCTGTTCGGATGGCATTGGGGATCCCTGAATGCAGGGTGTTATAGGTATCGACTAAAAGAACCGTATCGGACGGAAACGAGCGGGCATAAGCGGCAAAAGCCGTGAATTCATCCGGGAAAGCCTGAATCCAGCTGTGAGCCATGGTCCCAAGGACAGGAATATTGAAATGCTCGCCACACAGGGTGCAGGAAGTGCCTGCTGCGCCGGCGATGTAAGCAGCTCTGGCCCCGAGTACGGCAGCATCATAGCCTTGAGCTCGGCGCGCGCCAAATTCGAGCACGGGGCGGCCTTTGGCTGCGCGTACGATCCGGGCGGTTTTGGTGGCGATCAGGCTCTGGTGGTTGATGGTAACCAGGAGCATGGTTTCGATCATCTGGGCTTGGATGATCGGACCGCGCACCTTGACAATCGGCTCATGAGGGAAGATCGGCGTTCCCTCCGGGATGGCCCAGACATCACAGGTGAATTTGAACTGGCGTAAGAATTCGATGAACCGGTCATCGAATTCCTCATGGCTGCCCAGATAGGTGAGGTCCTCCTCTGTAAACGCCAGGCCTCTTAAATATTCGATCATCTGTTCCACACCGGCCATGATGGCAAATCCACCATCCTGAGGAACCTGGCGGAAAAACAAATCGAAATATGCCACGGTTTCGGCCATATCATGGTCGAGATAGCCTTTCGACATGGTCAGTTCGTAGAAATCGGTCAGCAGAGTCATGTTGGTCCGGTCGGTCCAGCGAATCTTTGTCATACGTGTGCCTCCATTGGTTCAAACAGGGGGAATGGGTACAGGACGGACTCCAGACACAAGCCCTGGGGAGGCACGGTCTTGCCGGCCAGTTTGCGATCGCGCGAGCTCAGGATCTGCGGGATGGCCTGCGGCTCGATTTTGCCTTGACCGACAGCCAGTACAGTTCCCGCCAGGATCCTGACCATGTGGTAGAGAAAGCCATTGCCGCGCACGTGCAACGTCAGGAAAGGTGGCTCAAATACCAGGTCCAGCTGCTGGATGGTGCGGATGGTTGTGTGTTTGGGATTGTTGTTCTGGTCCATGAATGCGTAGAAGTCATGGGTGCCACACAGGTAAGGCAAAGCTTTGCGCATACGATCCAGATCAACCGGTCCAAAGACATGGAGTGCCTGATGGCGGGCGAGAACTGGCCGGGTTGGCGATAGATAGTAGCGGTAGGTGTAGATCTTGCCGACCGCTGCATAGCGGGCATGGAAACCGGATGGGGCCTCTGTGGCGGCAAGCAAGGCGACATCGTCGGGCAAGCGGTTGTTCAGAGCCAGCGGCAGACGATCCAGCGGAACATTCAGAGCGGTATCCAAGTGACAGACCAGGCCACGGGCGTGTACGCCCTGGTCTGTCCGGCTGCTGCTGACAATCTGGAGATCGGTCTCACCACTCAGGTCGCGCAGGGCATGCTGGACAACCTGCTGGACGGTTCTCAAGCCACCCTGGTCTTGGAAGCCATGAAAGTCATAACCATCGTACTCCAATAACAGTGCGATGCGGCGGCTGTCCGGCACGTGAGTCAGCCTGAAAGCCCGTCTTCGAGGCAGCGGCGCCCCATCATGGCTGCCCCGACAATGCCGGCATCATTGCCCATTTCAGCAATACGAATCTTTGGAGCCGGGACTCCTTCTGCCAGGAATGATTGGGCTTTGGCAAAAGTTTTTTCCAGCAAGGGAACCATCAGGGCGTCGCCTTCATTGCAGACACCGCCTCCAATGACGATGATTTCAGGCATGAAGGTGTTAATCACATTGGCCAAGCCCTCTGAGAGCATTTCGATGTAGTTGTCCACCACAGACGCGGCGACTGCATCACCCTGGCGCATGGCATCGAAAGCCGAGCGTCCACTGGCCTTACCACCATTGTCAGCGATCATAGCATTGAGGATCGAACTGGGATTTTGTGCGGCCGCCCGTTCGGTGTCTCGGATCAGGGCGGAGGCAGAGGCATAGGCTTCAAAGCAGCCTTTGCGCCCACAGGTGCAAGCTTCGCCTCCACTTTTGATGACCATATGGCCGATCTCGGAACCGGCATTGTTAAAGCCGCTGAAAATACGATTATTGATGACAATGCCACCTCCCACACCTGTTCCGAGGGTGATGGTCACGCTGGAGGAGCTGCCCCGTGCGGCGCCAAATTCGCTCTCTGCCAGTGCAGCAACGTTGGCATCATTATCAATATAAACCGGCAGGGTGACGATCTTTTTCATTTCGCGGCGCATCGGCATGTGCCGGAAAGGTAAATTGTAGGCCACAACCAGTTCGCCCGTCCTGTTGTTGGGTGTACCCGGAGAGCCGATGCCGATCGATTCGACATCACTTTCCTTGTAGCCAGCTTCGGCGATGACTTCCAGAGTGACGCGGGCCATGTCGGCAACAATCGCTTCGCCTGTGCGTTCTGCCTGGGTTTTGATGCTTTTTTTAAGGATCATGGTGCCAGTCTCATCCACCAGTCCGACTTTGATATTGGTTCCACCCAAGTCAATGCCAATATAATATTTCATGGCGCATCCTCCAATTTTTCTGGAAATTCTGTGTCCCTTATTATAACCGGCAACCGGTTGCATAACCAGTCTTGAATCTAGCCCGGGTTCAGCGAGGCCTGAAGCGCAAACTCAGGATGGCCAGCGAAGACAGGCTGATTCCGATTCCGAACAGGACATCCCGGGTCTGGTATTTCATCACGCGTAGGCGGGTTCTGGATTCACCGCCCCGGTAACAGCGGGCTTCCATCGCCACTGCCAAGTCCTCGGCTCTTTTGAAAGCACTGACAAAAAGCGGGATCAGGACTGAGACCAGGCCGCGTGCCCGGGCGATGAGGCCGCCCGTGTCGTAATCAGCACCGCGTGACGACTGGGCTTTCATGATCTTATCGGTTTCTTCGAGCAAAGTTGGCACAAAACGCAAGGCAATCGACATCATCATAGCCATTTCATGGGCAGGGAAACCTATTTTCCGGAAAGGGCCGAGCAAGTTTTCCAATGCGTCGGAAATGTGGATTGGGGTCGTGGTCAGCGTCAGAAGCAACGTGGTGTTCAGAATCAGCAAGATCAGGCGTGATCCCATGCGCAAAGCGGTGGTCAGCCCTTGTTCGCTGATGGTGACCGGTCCGATCGTCACCAGCGGATCTCCGCTGATGGTCAGGATATTGAGCACAACCGCAAACAGGAGGATAAAGAGCATCGGTCGCAGACTGATCAGGACTTGTTTGACAGGTACCCGGGACAGGAAGATCAAAGCCAGGGTCACAAGACCCAGGAAAGCCATTGACAGCAAATCCCGGGACAGGAAGATCACCGCCATCATCAGGATGGCAGACAGGATCTTGGTCCGTGGATCCAGACGATGCAGGATGGATTGTTCAGGATAATAACGGCCCAGCGAGATGTTACTGATCATGGATCATTCCTCCCCACCGCAGCCCGGATCAATTCAATAGCTGCAGATTCCACCGTGTAGAACTGGTCCGATACATCCGGGAAATCCGCTTTCATGTCACGCAGGAAAACGGCCGTCCGGGGTACAGACAGGTCAGCCGCAACGAGTGTCTCCGTCTGGGCAAAAACTTCCGCCGGGGTGCCGAAGAGCAGGACTGCACCATCTTTGAGCGCCAGGACGCGGTCCGAAAGACGGGCAATATCTTCCATGCTGTGTGAAACCAGGATGACCGTCGATCCCTCATCGCGCAATCGGGATGCATAGCCGAGGATTTCTTCTCGCCCGGCTGGATCCAGGCCAGCAGCGGGTTCATCCAGGATCAGGACTTCCGGCCGCATGGCAATCACGCCCGCAATGGCTGCCCGGCGACGTTGGCCCCCTGACAGCTCAAAGGGTGAACGTTCAAGCTCTTCATCCGTCAGTCCGACAATCCGGGCCGCCCAGAGGACTCTTTTCTCCACTTCTTCCGCGTCGAGACCAAGCCGGCGCGGACCGAAAGCGATATCCAGGAATACGGTTTCTTCAAACAGCTGGTGTTCCGGATATTGGAACAGGAGACCGACATGGCGCCGGATACGCCGGATCGCCTGGTTTTCCGATGCATCGAAGCCTAGCACGGTTACCTTGCCCGATTGCGCGCGCAACAGGCCATTCAGATGCTGGATCAAGGTTGATTTTCCAGAACCACTATGGCCAATGATCCCGAGCAACTCTCCTTTGCGAACATCAAAACTGACATTGCGCAAGGCTTTGGATTCTAGTGTTGTACCAGAACCATACGTAAAGGAGACGTTTTCGACTCGGATCACAGGTTCACCCACAGACACAAAGGGATGAGCAGTAATCTGGCGGCGCTGATGCTCCCGGAGCACTGACATGAGCTTGTCAGGAGCAGCGGCATGCAGCAGTCTGACCACTCCATTTTTTGCTGATTCCCATTCGGTGCTCTCAAATGGCTTGAGTTTTTGTGAGGTCAATTCCGCAATCCGGTTGAGGATTTCACCATGGACAGGCACATCCAGACCCTGGCTTTTGACCAGCTGGACACGGTCGAAAACTTCTGCCGGGGAGCCAGACAAAACCACATGACCCTCGTTCATGATCACTACGCGGTCTGCCAGCAAGGCCTCTTCCATATGGTGCGTGATGTTGATAACCGTCAAGTCCTGTTCCTGGATCAGTTCGGCAACCAGAGCCATAAAGTCAGCCCGGGTCGCAGGATCCAGCATGGAAGTTGCCTCATCCAGGATCAGGCAGGACGGCTGCATGGCCAGAATCCCGGCAATCGCCAGCTTCTGCTTCTGACCGCCCGATAGCAAATGGGGCGGACGCTCAGCCATGGCCAGCATATTGACCCGGGCCAGAGCCTTGTCTACAGCCAATCGGATCTCAGGCTGGGGAAATCCCAGGTTCTCCGGCCCGAAAGCCACATCCTCCTCAACGGTGGTGCCGACGATCTGGTTGTCCGGGTTCTGGAACACCATGCCGCACAGACGCCGGACTTCCCAGATATTCTGTTCATCTTGAGTAGTGTGGCCAGAGACGATGATGGTTCCTTCAGAAGGCAATTCGAGCGCATTGATCAGTCGGGCCAGGGTGGACTTGCCTGAACCATTGCGGCCCAATATGGCCGTGTGACTACCCTTTTTAAAATCCAGCGAAACGTGTGACAAAGCCTGGATCGGATCATGTCCATGCTGCTGGTACATGAAACTAACATGATTGATGCTGGCAAAAGGCGGACTTCCGGCGCGGTTTTCCAGGTCCATGGTCAAATAATCCCTTCAAAAGAAAACGGGAACAGGATAATCCTGTCCCCGAAATGGCATATGGTTTTGATAGGGCGGCAGGTCTTCGCGAAGCTGGCTCAGAGAAGCTCGAGAATCGCCATTTCTGAAGCATCGCCACGGCGAGTGCCGAGCTTGATGATGCGAGCATAGCCACCGGTGCGTCCGACGTATTTCGGAGCGACCGTATCGAACAGGAAATTGACCGGATTGACGGTGTTGCCTTTTTCGTCATGGCTCTTGTTCAGCCACAACATCAACTGGCGCCGGACGGCCAGGCGATCCGGGCTATCCACCTGGACCATTGCCTTTTTCGTCTCGCGTTCGACCACGTCATATTTATTGCCATTTTTAGAAGTGGCGGATTTGAGGACCTTCTTGCCCTTGGAGTCAAGCTTGGCGGCAGAGATGGTCACTTCCTTAGTGGTGAAGTTATCCTTCTCCTTGATGGCCATGGTGATCAGCTGTTCAGCGATCCGTTTGACTTCCTTGGCGCGAGCCTCGGTGGTTTCGATTTTGCCGGTAAGGATCAGCGTGGTGACCATCCCCCGCAGCATCGACAGACGCATGTCATGGGCGCGTCCAAGTTTTCTACGTGCAGGCATGTTAATACCCTCCTAATGATCAGGAACGGTCCGCTCACTCGTCAAGTGCGGCGAGTGACAGGCCCATTTCTTCAAGTTTCTGGATGACTTCCTCAAGCGATTTCTTGCCGAGGTTTCTGACTTTCATCATGTCCTCTTCTGAACGGGCCACGAGATCGCCGATCGAATTGATGCCAGCGCGCTTGAGGCAGTTATAGGTGCGGACAGAGAAGTCAAGATCTTCGATTGCGGTGCCCAGGACGGTCGGAGCCTTCCCATCGAATTCTTGGTTGGAAAAATTCGTGCTGCTCATACTGCTGGTCAAAGCAACAAACAAGTTGAGATGTTCTGTTAGGATGCTGGCACCAAGGCTCAACGCCTCGGATGCCCCGATGGTTGCATCGGTCCAGACTTCGATGGTCAGCTTGTCATAGTCCGTAAACTGGCCGACGCGGGTGTTTTCGACCGAATAGTTGACCTTTTTGACTGGCGTGAAAATCGAGTCAATCGGAATGACACCAATCGGCTGGCTGACCCATTTGTTGCGGTCGGCGGTGTTGTAACCACGACCACCGTTGAAGGTCAGTTCCATGAAAAGGCGGCCTTCGCCGTTCAACGTGGCAATCGGATGATCCGGGTTCATCACTTCGACTTCATCGTCATGGACGATATCACCTGCCGTCACGACACCTGTCCGGCCTTCTTCCGTGCTGATGTAGACCGTTTTCGGTCCATCAACATGCAGATCAGCCCGGATGCCTTTGACATTGAGGATGATTTCGGTCATGTCTTCAACGACACCCTTGACCGTTGAAAATTCATGGAAAACACCCTCTACTCGAATCGCCGTCACCGCCGCACCAGGCAACGATGAAAGCAGCACACGACGCAGGGAATTGCCCAATGTGATGCCATAGCCCCGCTCGAGCGGTTCGATCACGAATTTGCCATAGGAACGTTCTTCATTCAATTCCAGACATTCGATCACTGGCTTTTTGATCTCAATCATTCTGTTCCTCCTAATTTCGACTCAACGCTCATTCACAAAAGCTGCGGGGTATGAAAGCAGCCTGGTGAGGATTACTTCGAATAAAGTTCGACGATGAGCGTCTCGCGGACATCGATATCAACGTCTGCGCGGGCCGGAATCTGGGCAACAGTACCTGTGAGCTGTTCCGGATTGAACGTCAGCCAGGGTGGAACCGGGCGGGTCGCAAGATCCTGGAATTTCGGTAATTTACGGGATGCTTCGCAGACAGCGACCGTATCGCCGGCATGCAGGGTCATCGATGGGATATCGGCCTTCTTGCCATTGATGGTGAAGTGGCCATGGGTAACCAGCTGACGGGCCTGGGCGCGGGAGGCTGCAAAGCCCATGCGGTAGACAACATTGTCAAAACGCAATTCAAGGAGTTGCAGCAGGTTCTCACCGGATTTGCCCTTCATACGGCTGGCGGAATCAAAAGTCTTGCGGAACTGGCCTTCAAGGACGCCGTAGAAACGCTTGGCCTTCTGTTTCTCACGCAACTGGGAACCATATTCGGAAATCTTCTTGCGGCCTTGGCCATGCTGGCCGGGAGCAAAGCTCCGCCGGGCGATGGCACATTTGCCGGTGTAGCAACGCTGCCCTTTAAGGAAAAGCTTTTCGCCTTCGCGGCGGCAGAGCCGGCAGGCTGCTTCTGTATATCTAGCCATTCTCTATTCCTCCGGGATCAGACTCTTCTTCTTTTGGGCGGTCTGCAACCATTGTGCGGGATCGGTGTGACGTCTTTGATCATCGTGACATCAAGACCGGCGGCCTGCAGCGAACGAATCGCAGCTTCGCGGCCGGCACCCGGACCTTTGACAAAGACTTCTACCGTGCGCATGCCATGGTCGACAGCGGTCTTGGCAGCAGATTCAGCTGCCATCTGGGCGGCAAAGGGTGTGCCTTTACGGGAACCTTTCATGCCCATGCCACCGGCACTGGCCCAGGAAATGGCGTTGCCATTGGGGTCGGTGATGGTGACAATCGTGTTGTTGAACGAAGAGTGAATGTGGGCAGAGCCACGGTCAATGTTCTTGCGTTCTCTTTTTTTCGGCCGAACAGCCGTTTTCTTAGCAGACGCTTTAGCCATGTTCTGTCCTCCTTACTTTTTCTTGTTAGCCATGGTGCGCTTCGGTCCCTTGCGGGTGCGGGCGTTGGTTTTCGTACGCTGGCCGCGGACCGGCAGGCCCATCCTGTGGCGACGGCCGCGATAGCAGCCGATTTCCGTCAGGCGTTTGATATTCATGGCGATTTCACGCCGCAAGTCACCCTCGACGGTATAGCCATTTTCAATGGTGTCCCTGATTTTGGATACTTCTGTTTCTGTCAGGTTCTTGACACGGGTATCGGGATCGATGCCGCATGTTGCAAGAATCTTGTTCGAAAGTGTTCTGCCGACACCAAAAATATAGCAAAGCGCGATTTCAACGCGCTTATCGTTCGGCAGATCGACTCCGGCAATACGTGCCATTTTCTTACCTCCATAAAGTGAAAGGCTCTCAAAGAATCTTTATCTAGTAAACACGATCAGGATGACCGAAAGAACCCTAGGGCTCAGTCGGCAGCCGCATCCCTTAGCACGTGCGGTTGACTGCTGGCTAATCCGTTAACCGGATCAGCCTTGTTTCTGCTTGTGCTTGGGGTCTTCGCAGATGACCATGACACGGCCTTTGCGCTTAATGACTTTGCACTTTTCGCAGATCGGTTTGACGGACGGTCTGACTTTCATGGTGGTTTCCTCCTGGATCTTGCCCACTGGATACATCATAAGTAGACGTCATGAGGGCGCATGCTAAAATAGTGTACCAGATTGATTCAATAAATCAAGGGTCTGGCCGCAATTTTACAAAGTTTATTTGGCTCGCCAAGTGATCCGGCCGCGTGTGACATCATAAGGGGATAGTTCGACGGTGACACGGTCGCCGGTCAGAATCTTGATGTAATGCTGGCGCAGCTTGCCGGATATGTGTGCTGTCACTTCATGTCCGTTTTCGAGACGGACTTTGAAGACTGCGTTCGGCAAAACATCTACGACGATGCCCTCAACTTCAATGGCTTCTTCCTTGCTCATGGATATTTTCCTCCTGTAGGGTCTCCCGTAGGGTCGGGCTGTGTGCTCGCAAGGCCTGGTATGGGGTGGTTACGGCTCTGAGCGGGTGCTGTTGGTTGCAATCCAGCCAGAATGGTCAGCAATCAGGTTTCGGACCAGCGCATTTTTTTGCCCCAGGTCCTTGAGCGCTGCCAGCCGGTCCTCCCAGCCTGGTTCCAACGCGCCCAGAGGTCTGACATGGCGCCAGCGTTTGCGCTTGGGTTTGTCGAGTCCACGCAGATCGCCATCGACACACAAAACGAAGTTCTCCATGACATCAATGATCAGGTAGACTCTGCCAGTGTCGTGTCCGGCGGTTGAAACAGCAAGCTGGCCCCTGGCTAGACCCCGATTCTGCAAGGCCTGGTACACCGTCCCAGTCTGACTCATCGTGCAGTCAGGATGACCGGGCCTTCAGCTGTGATGGCAAAGGTGTTCTCGTAATGGGCCGCTGGTTTGCGATCTGTAGTGACGATCGTCCAGCCATCATCGAGCATCACAATGCGCCGGCTGCCCAGGGTGATCATGGGTTCCATAGCCAGAACAAGCCCTTCTTCCAGCCGCAGGCCACGCCCGGCATGGCCGAAATTGGGCACATCCGGATCTTCATGCAACCGGCGGCCTACCCCATGGCCAGTCAGCTCGCGGACGACACCGTAACCATGTGATTCGGCTACCTGCTGGACGGCGGCCGAAACATCTCCCAGCCGATTACCGATCACAGCTTTGTCAAGTCCAGCCCAGAAGGATGCTTCTGTGACGCGCACCAATTCCGCTTTTTCAGCGGATATTTCACCAACGGCAAAAGTCCGGGCTGCATCGGCATGGAAGCCGTCCAGGCAAGCACCCACATCAACAGATATGATTTCGCCGGACTTAAGGATCCTGTTTGCCTGCGGAATACCGTGGACAACTTCAGCATCAATGGATGCACAGATACTCGCTGGAAACGGAGGTTCACCATAGCCTTTGAAAGACGGAACGGCACCCGCCTGGCGAATGATCGCTTCTGCTTCCCTGTCCAAGTCGAGGGTTGATATGCCAGGCCGGACCATGTTCGCCATCACTTCCAGGACCTCGGCGACGATTCGGCCGGCATTGCGGATGCGCGCGATATCTTCTTTTGTTTTCAAGCTGACCATGGGTGTCAGGACCGTTCTTTGAGAGCAGAAAGCACCGCGGGCAAAGATGAGCCCACTTCACCTTCGTTGTTGATCCGGACCAGCATTTTCTTCTGCTCGTAATAATCTGACAACGGCAGTGTCTGGCGGTAATAATTCGCCAGGCGCTGCCGGATGGTTTCCGGTTTATCATCGTCTCGCTGGTACAGGGTTCCACCACAGGCATCGCACACACCATCCTGCTTGGGACGATAAGAGTCGATGTTGTAGGTCCGGCCACACGTTGCACAGACACGGCGGCTTGTGAGCCGCGCTAGAATAGATTCGTCAGAAAGTTCGAGTTCGATCACGGCATTGAGTCTTATCTGGCGCTTTTCCAGGAGTTCAGCCAACGCCTCAGCCTGGGCGACTGTGCGCGGAAAACCATCGAGCAGAAATCCACGCTGGCAATCTGCCTGCTCCAGGCGGTCTGTCACCATGGCGATGGTCAGAGAATCAGGGACGAGGGCGCCACTCTGGATGTACTGATTGGCTTCCTGCCCCAGTGGCGTGTTGGCCTTGATGTTCTGGCGAAAGATATCGCCGGTCGAAATGTGGGGAATCTGGTATTCCCGTGCCAGGTCAGCCGCCATTGTACCTTTGCCGGAACCAGGCGCTCCCAGTAGAATCAGTCTCATGTCTTCTAGTCCTCCTGCGTGACTTGCAACAAGGGCATCCGGTCTAAGCCGGACACCCTTTTGCAAGTTAGCATCGCGTGTGATTAGTCGAGGAATCCTTTGTAATGGCGCATAACCATCTGGGATTCAAGCTGGTTGACAAGGTCGATGGCAACACCGACGACGATCAGGACTGCCGTACCACCAAACCAGATCCCTTGTGCTTTAGTCACTGCTGACAGAAGAACCGGGAACAGGACAATGACGATCAGGAAAAGTCCATCAATCCAGTTCAGGCGGCGAGCGGTGCGGGCGATGAAGTCCGAAGTCGGCCGGCCCGGACGAATGCCGGGGATGAAGCCACCGTTCTTCTGCAGATTGTTGGCAATTTCAATGGGATTGAATTGAATCATCGAGTAGAAAAAGGTAAAGCCCAGGATCAGCAACGCGTAGAAAATGTAGTAGAACGGGTTACCCGAGAAGTTCATGAACCACTGGGCGACCGGTCCAGTACTGCCAAACAGGGAAACCAGTGTGGATGGTAAAGAGACGATCGAGATCGCAAAGATGACCGGGATGACACCCGCCTGGTTGACTTTGATTGGCAGGTAGGTGTTCTGGCCACCATACATCTTGCGACCAACCACTTTCTTGGCGTATTGGACCGGAATGCGACGTTCAGCACTTTGGACAAAGACGACCAGGGCAATGATCGCCACAAAAACAGCCACAACGGCAATCGTTGCAAAAATCGAGACAAACGTGTTTGCGGTCACGGACCAGTTCTTAAAGTAACCAAAGAGCATTTTCAGAGCATTCGGTCCACCAGTGATGATGCCGGCGAAAATGATCAGTGAAATGCCGTTGCCGATGCCTTTTTCATTAATCTGCTCACCTATCCACATGATGAAGGCGGTGCCTGCCGTAAAGCTGACGACGACCAGGATGGCATTGAGGAATCCAGGCAATGTTGAAGACGATGCCATGCGGGTGGCGTACCAGTAGGCGATGGCCTGGATCATGGCCAGACCAACCGTCAGGTAGCGGACCATCTGCTGGATTTTTTTGCGGCCGGTTTCACCTTCCTTCTGCAGACGCTCCAGGGCGGGAATGGCCACCGTAAGCAACTGCATGATGATGGAAGAGTTGACATAAGGGGTGATGCCCATGGCAAAGATTGAGACTTGCTTGAAAGCACCGCCTGAAATGATGTCCAGGAAGCTGCCCAGCTGGCCAAAGCGTTCGATCAGGGCAGTGAAAGCCTCCTGGTCGATGCCTGGAACTGGTACACGGATGCCAAGACGGTACACGATCAGCATGCCAATCGTGAACAGCAGTTTTTTGCGCAGGTCCGGGATCTTGAAGGCATTTTTCAGGGTTTCGATCATGCTGCCCATGCTTTAGACCTCCTCGACGCTGCCTCCAGCTTTTTCGATCTTCTCTTTGGCACTGGCGGTGAAAGCGCTGGCCTTGACAGTCAGCTTCTTGGTGAGTTCGCCATTGCCGAGGATTTTGATGCCGTCATTGACTTTCGGAACATTGGCAATGCCTGCAGCATTGATCGCTGCAACATCGACCACAGTACCATCGTCAAACTTGTTCAAGGATGAAAGGTTGACCTCGATGTAGGCCAAGGCAAAGCGTTTGTGGTTGAATCCGCGCTTCGGCAGACGGCGGTAAAGAGGCATCTGGCCACCTTCGAAACCGGGACGGACACCGCCGCCGGCACGGGCGTTCTGGCCTTTGTGGCCACGGCCTGAAGTTTTGCCATTGCCGGTACCGACACCGCGGCCTTTGCGGAAAGCGGTCTGGCGATCGCCGGGGGAGGCTTTCAATTCGTTGATTTTCATAGTCTTACACCTTCCTCAAGCTTCTTCAACCTTGACCAGGTAAGCAACGAGACGGAGCATGCCCTGGAGAGCCGGATTGGATTCCAGCTCGACAGTCTGTCCGATCTTGTGCAGACCCAAGGCCTGGATGGTTGCCTTGTGCTTTTGAGTTGCATTATTGGTGCTCTTGGTGAGCGTGATCTTGACTTTAGACATCGTCGCGCTCCTCCTTAAAGAATGTCTTCGACGGATTTACCGCGCAAGCGAGCCACTTGTTCCAGTGACTTGAGGCTGGTAAGGCCGGCGATGGTCGCATTGACCATGTTGTTGGGGTTGTTGGTGCCCAGAGACTTGGTACGGATATCCTTGATGCCAGCCAGTTCGAGGACGGCACGGACAGGGCCACCAGCGATGACACCGGTACCGCCACCAGCGGGTTTGAGGAGCACTTTACCGGCGCCAAAGACACCGATGGTTTCATGCGGGATCGTGGAATCCTTGAGCGGGACTTCGATCAGGTTCTTCTTGGCATCTTCGATGCCTTTGCGGATGGCATCAGGAATTTCGGCAGCTTTACCGAGGCCTTTGCCAACATGGCCATTCTCGTCACCGACGATGACGAGGGCGGCGAAACGGAAGTTGCGGCCACCTTTGACGGTCTTGGAAACGCGGCCGATATGGATGACTTTTTCCTTCAGATCCAGTTTGCTTGCATCAATGCGCATGGCTATTCCTCCTGCTTAGAACTTCAGTCCGGCTTCACGCGCCGATTCTGCCAGAGCCGCGACACGGCCATGGTAGAGATAGCCACCGCGGTCGAACACGACCGTTTCAATGCCATTGGCCAAGGCGCGCTGGGCGACCAGCGTACCGACGGCTTTGGCGCCTTCGACGTTGCCTGCAAAGGCAAGCGTGTTTTTGATTTCCTTGTCCAAGGACGAAGCGCTCACCAGCGTGCGGCCGGTGGTGTCATCGATCACCTGGGCATAGATCTGGGAAAGGCTGCGGAAGACACACAGTCTCGGACGTTCTGCCGTGCCGGAGACTTTGCTGCGCACCCGCTCGTGTTTCCGCTTGCGAATATCGTTCCTGCGAGTTTTGCTAATCATGTCATCTCACCCTTTCTTATTTGCCCTTTTTGCCGCCCTTGGCGCCTGTCTTACCTTCTTTGAGGCGCAAGACTTCAAAGTCATATTTGACTCCCTTGCCCTTGTAAGGATCCGGCAGACGGAAGGCACGGATTTTGGCTGCAGTTTCACCAACCATCTGCTTGTCAGCGCCCCTGACAACGATCTTGTTCGGGGCGGGGACTTCGATGGTGATGCCTGCAGGTTCGTCGAGCTCGATCGGATGGGAAAAACCCAGGTTCAGGACGAGCTTCTTACCTTGTTTCTGGGCCTTGAAACCGACACCATTGATGTCCAGGTTCTTGGCAAAGCCCTGGGAAACCCCAACGATCATGTTATTGACCAGGGACCTGCTCAGGCCGTGCAGGGCGCGATGTTCTTTGCTGTCACTCGGACGAGTGACCGTGATGGTCTTGCCTTCGACCGTGACCGTGATATCCGGATGGATCACCTGGGTCAGGACCGTGGAACCGGATTTAACGGTGACAACGTTGTTTTCAACATTGACATCGACGTTGGCCGGAACAGTGATCGGCATTCTGCCAATTCGGGACATGGTTGTGGACCTCCTGCTCTTGAGATTAAGGATGGCAACCCCTGCTTGATAGGACTAGGTGACAACCTTGGGGTGCTGCTCCGTTTCAGAGTTTAGTTTGATTTACCAGACATAGGCGAGCACTTCGCCACCGACACCCTCTTTGCGGGCAACTTTGTCGGTCATGATGCCTTTTGAGGTAGAAATGATTGCAATGCCAAGACCGCCGAGCACTTTCGGTAGGTTCTCGGTATTGGCATAGACACGCAGTCCGGGTCTGGAAATGCGCTTAATACCTGAGATGACCGGTTTCTTAGCGGCATACTTGAGGGTGATCTTGATCTTGCCCTGCAAATCGTCGTTGATCAGGTCAACTTTGCTGATATAACCTTCGTCGAGAAGAATCTGGGCGATGGCTTTTTTGACATTGGACGCCGGGATTTCACAGGTCGCATGCCCGGCTGTGCCGGCATTGCGGATGCGGGTGAGCATATCGGCGATGGTATCTGTAATCTGCATGAAACTTCCTCCTTCCTCTGGTACGCTTACCAGCTGGCCTTGCGCACACCGGGAATCTGCCCCTTGTAGGCCAGTTCACGGAAGCACAGACGGCAGACGCCATACTTGCGGATGTAAGCATGCGGACGGCCACAGAGTTTGCAGCGATTGTAGGCACGTGTCGAGAACTTCGGCTCTGCCTGCTGTTTCAGGATCATTGACTTCTTAGCCATTTAACGTACCTCCCGCTTACTTGGAAAACGGCATGCCGAGCNNTTCAAAAGCTCGCGTGCTTCTTCGTCGGTGTTTGCGGTCGTGACAATGATGATGTCCATGCCGCGGATCTTGTCGATTTTGTCATAGTCGATTTCTGGGAAAATCAGCTGCTCCCTGGCACCAAAAGCATAGTTGCCGTGGCCGTCAAAGGAGTTGGGGTTGATCCCGCGGAAGTCACGCACACGCGGCAGGGCCACGCTGATCAGCTTGTCGAGGAATTCGTACATCTTATCGCCGCGCAGGGTCACTTTGCAGCCGATGTTCATGCCTTCACGAAGCTTGAATGCTGAAACAGACTTCTTGGCCTTGGTGATAACCGGTCTCTGGCCGGCAATCAGGCCCATGTCACGGGCAGCATTTTCAATCGCTTTCGGATTGTCCTTGACTTCACCGACACCCATGTTGAGAACAATTTTCTCAAGCTTCGGGACCTGCATCACCGAACTGTACTTGAAAGTCGTCATCAGGGCTGGTGCGACTTCTTTCTGGTATTTGTCTTTCAGTCTGGCCATTTCTAAAATCCTCCTCGCCGATTACTTCTTGGCCGCTGCGATGGTGTCGATTTCGGCACCGCAGGCCTTGCAGACGCGGACTTTGTCACCATTGGCCATGACTTTATGCCCCATCTTGCTCGGACGCTTGCATTTGCTGCAGACGACCATGACGTTGGAGCTGGAAACCGGGGCTTCCTGGTGGATGATGCCACCTTGCTGGTAGCGGCCACGCGGTTTCTGGTGCTTGACGGACATGTTGACGCCTTCGACGATGACCCGGCCAGTGACCGGGAAAACTTTCAGGACTTTGCCGGTCTTGCCAGCGTCTTTGCCCGACAGCACGTAAACGGAATCATCTTTTTTCACATGTACTTTCATGTTACGTGTGCCTCCTTACAGGACTTCGGGAGCCAGAGACAGGATTTTCATGTAGTCCCTGTCACGAAGTTCCCTGGCGATGGGCCCAAAGATACGCGTACCGCGTGGATTCTTATCGTCTTTGATGATGACGGCTGCGTTTTCGTCAAACTTGATGTAGGAGCCATCTGAACGGCGCACGCCACGCTTGGAACGGACGATAACAGCCTTGACGACTTCACCTTTTTTAACAACACCACCGGGTGTTGCTTCTTTGACCGAACAAACGATGATGTCTCCGATATTGGCGTACTTGCGCCAGGATCCTCCGAGAACCTTGATGCACATCAGTTCTTTAGCACCGGTGTTGTCGGCGGATTTAAGTCTAGATTGTACCTGGATCATTGTCTTCCTCCTTCCAGTAACCGGTTAAGGATCACTTGGCCTTTTCAATGACCTCGACCAGTCTCCAGCGCTTGTCGCGGCTCAAGGGGCGGGTCTCCATCACTTTGACCTTGTCTCCGATGTGGCATTCGTTATTTTCATCGTGGGCCTTGAGCTTGTAGGTCCGCTTGACGATTTTTTTGTACAGCGGATGACGAACATGCTCGGTGACAGCTACGACGATGGTCTTATCCATTTTGTCGCTGGCGACCAGGCCAACCCGGGTCTTTCTGAGATTACGTTCACTCATGGATAATCCCCCTTACTTCTTCATTCCCTGGAGCTCACGCTCACGCAGGATAGTCATGACACGCGCGATGTCCCGCTTGACGCTTTTGAGCTTTAAGGGGTTTTCGAGCTGATTGGTGGCATGGGCAAAACGGAGCTTGAACAGTTCTTCGCGCAGGGAAGCGAGTTCCTTGTTCAGCTCGTCAAAGGATTTGTCACGGATCTCACTGGGCTTCATTGACGTCACCTTCCTTTTCACGGGCGATGAACTTGGTCTGGCAAGGCAGTTTGTGGGCGGCCAGACGCATGGCTTCACGGGCGACTTCTTCACTGACGCCGGCGATCTCAAAGAGGACACGGCCGGGCTTGACGACAGCTACCCAGTGATCGGGTGAGCCTTTGCCGGAACCCATTCGGGTTTCTGCGGGCTTGGATGTGACAGGCTTGTCCGGGAAAATCTTAATCCAGACTTGGCCGCCACGTTTGATGAAACGGTTGATCGCGATACGGGCTGCTTCGATCTGATTGCTGGTGATCCAGACAGGCTCCGTCGCCTGCAAGCCGTAATCGCCGTAGACGACGACATTGCCACGGGTGGCTTTGCCGGTCATGCGACCGCGGTGCTGTTTTCTGCGTTTGACACGTTTGGGAAGCAGCATCAGGCTTCGCCTCCTTCCGATACTTTCACTTTGCGAGGTGTTTTGTAGATAGCACCCTTGTAGACCCAGACCTTGACACCGATGCGGCCGTAAGTGGTCTTGGCTTCGGCAAAACCATACTCGATGTTGGCGCGCAGGGTCTGCAGCGGGATCGTGCCATCATGGTAGTGTTCACTGCGGGCGATTTCGGCGCCGCCGAGACGGCCGCTGACCGCAGTCTTGATGCCTTTGGCTCCGCCTTTCATGGCGCGGCCCATCGCCTGTTTCATGGCGCGGCGGAAGGAAACACGTTCCTCGAGCTGCTTGGCGATGTTTTCAGCGATCAGCTGAGCTTCGGTATCAACCGATTTGATTTCATTGATGTTGATGAAGAACTGGCGGCCGAATTTGGCGACGAGTTTCTTCTTGAGGTCTTCAATCCCGGCTCCCTGGCGGCCGATGATGATTCCTGGCTTGCCTGCAGAAATCTGAACGAGGGTCTTCTCTTCGCCCTTGCGCTCAATCTCAATGCGGGAAACGCCAGCTTTGAAGCACTCAGCCTTCACGAAATCGCGAATTCGCTTGTCTTCAACGAGGAATTTGCTGAAATCCTTCTTGTCGGCATACCAGCGGGTGTCCCAATCTTTGATGACACCAACGCGTAAGCCGTGGGGATTGACTTTCTGGCCCATTCGCTGCCCTCCTTAAATTCTTTCCTTGAGAACGACCGTGATATGGCTGGTTCTCTTGTGGATACGTGCCGCACTGCCGCGAGCCTTGGGGATGATGCGCTTGAGCACAGGGCCCTGGTTGGCATAGCAGTCAGCGACGTAGAGTGCGTTGCGGGACAGGTTGTTGTTGTTGACGGCATTGGCTTCGGCTGATTTTACGAGTTTTTCGAGAACCGGTGAGGCCGCCTTGGGGGTGTAGCGCAGGATCGCGTACGCTTCATCAAGGGATTTACCCTTGATCAGGTCGACAACGATGTTGACTTTGCGCGGTGTCACCCGGATGTTCTTGGCGATGGCACGACCTTCGTCCTTGCCGATGCCGAGCACTTTCTTTTCCTTCTTAGTCAGCAGCGCTGATTTCTGGAAACGGCGTGCTTCCTGGTTGTAGGTTGCGAGGATTTCCTCACGGTTTGCCAGCAAGTACTCCTTGCTCATAACCTTCTTTTCCACTCTTATTTCCTCCCTTCGCTATCGGCCGTCATCAGCGCGAACCCGAGGATTTCTCGGATCCGGCATGGCCTTTGAAGGTCCGGGTGGGAGCGAACTCGCCCAGCTTATGGCCGACCATTTCTTCTGTGACGTAGACCGGCACGTGCTTGCGGCCATCATAGACAGCAATCGTATGGCCGACCATTTCCGGGAAAATGGTCGAAGCGCGAGACCAGGACTTGATGACTTTTTTTTCATTTTTTTCGTTCATCGCTTCGATTTTCTTCATCAGCGATTCGGCAACGAAAAAGCCTTTTTTGGTAGACCGACTCATCTTTTAAGCCTCCTGTCGCTTACTTCTGGTTCCTTCTCTTGACAATGTACTTGTCAGAAGGCTTCTTGCGGTCACGGGTCTTCTTGCCGAGAGTCGGAACACCCCAGGGCGTAACCGGGCCGGGACGGCCGATCGGCGATTTGCCTTCACCACCACCGTGTGGGTGGTCGCAAGGATTCATGACGACACCGCGGACGGTCGGGCGGATACCCATGTGGCGTTTGCGGCCGGCTTTGCCGATGTTGATGTTCTCATGCTCACTGTTGCCGACAGCGCCAACGGTAGCCTTGCAGTGGATCGAGACCATGCGGACTTCACCTGAAGGCAGACGGACCTGGGCATATGCACTGTCTTTGGCCATCAGCTGGGCACCAGCACCAGCGGTGCGGACCATCTGGGCGCCTTTGCCCGGCTTGAGCTCAATGTTGTGGATCACAGTACCAACCGGGATGCCATCGATCGGCAGGGCATTGCCCACGACGATGTCAGACTGCGGACCGCTTTCTACCATGTCACCGATCTTGAGGCCTTCCGGAGCCAGGATATACGACTTGGCCCCATCGAGGTACTGGATCAGGGCGAGGTTTGCTGTGCGGTTCGGATCATACTCGATCGCAACTACTTCGGCTTTCATACCGGTCTTGTTGCGCTTCCAGTCAATGA
>DIFN01000075.1:28769-34333 GCA_002419145.1 Mageeibacillus sp. UBA5747
TTGCTTCTTGGAGCCAGAAGAGATTTTTCAGGCGCTTTGGCGGTGATTTGCGAGAAATCAGCCACGGTCATCTGCCTTCTGGCGGGAGAAGTCGGATTATAGCTTTTGACTGCCATCTTGTTTCACTCCTTCTTCTAGGGCGCCCGGCATTACTGGCCGAACCCAAATTCCTCGATGGTATTTTTGTATTTCTTGCCGGCTGTGGCGGATTTACCGCCCTTTTGCAGGTAGGAATCAGCTTTAGGGTCGGTGTCGATGGTCACGACAGCTTTTTTCCAGCTGGCGGTCAGACCGACGTGGACACCCTGACGCTTGGTCTTGCCGTCATAATTGGCGGTGTTGACTTTCAGGACCTTGACGTCGAACAACTGCTCGACGGCCTTGCGGACTTCGGTTTTGGTGGCGCCGACGGCAACTTCAAAGGTGTATTTGCCCAGAGCGGCATCCGCCGTACTTTTCTCAGTGATGACCGGACGTCTGATGATCTCATGTGCGGTGCTCATTATACATACACCTCCTGGACTTTTAGGATCGCTTCCTGGGTCACAACAAACTTGTCGAACTTGAGAATGTCAAAGACATTGATCGTGTTGACCAGGGCGGTCTTGACGCCGACAATGTTGCGGGCCGATTTCTCGATCTTCTCATCGCGGGTCAGGGTGACGAGCAAGGCGGATTTGTCAACACCGAGCTTGCCGAGGACCTCTGTCATGCGCTTGGTCTTGATCTCAGCCATTTCCAGCTTGTCAATGACCACAAGGCTGCCGGCGGCAACTTTGGTTGACAAGGCGGATTTCAGGGCCAGACGGCGGACCTTCTTGGGCAGGCTGTAGCTGTAATCACGCGGCTTAGGGCCAAAGATGATACCACCGCCTACATGCTGGGCCGAACGGGACGAACCCTGGCGGGCACGGCCGGTTCCCTTCTGACGATAGGGTTTCTTGCCACCACCGGTGACTTCACTCCGGGTCTTGGTCGAGTGGGTGCCCTGGCGGCGATTAGCCAGGTAATTGAGAACGGCGCGATGCAGCACGTCCTGGTTCGGCTCGATGCCGAAGATGGCGTCGGATAGTTCAAGACTGCCCGTCTTGATGCCATCCATGTTGTATACATCAACTTGTGCCATTGTTATGCTCCTCCTTTACGCCATCTCACTTGGACTTGACAGACGACATGATCTCGACCAGGCCGCCTTTGGGTCCGGGGACAGCGCCCTTGATGACGATGATATTGCGTTCGCCGTCAACCATCACGACATCGAGGTTCTGTACGGTTACATTCACTGCACCCATGTGGCCAGGCAGCTTCTTGCCTTTGAAAACACGGGCAGGGTCGGTGTTCGGGCCCATCGAGCCAACGCGACGGTGGTACATGGAGCCGTGGCTTTCCGGTCCACCGGACTGGCCGTGGCGTTTGATGTTGCCGGCAAAGCCTTTGCCCTTGGAGACACCGCTCACATCGACTGCATCGCCAACGGCGAACATGTCGGAGACTCGGATTTCCTGACCGAGGGTGTAGTCAGCTTCGGACTTGAATTCACGCAGGACTTTCCTGGTCTCGACACCTACTTTGGCGAACTGGCCTTTGTGGGGGCGATTGGCTTTCTTGACTGCGCCGTAGCCGATCTTGACTGCCTTGTAGCCGTCATTTTCGACCGTCTTGTTCTGAACGACAACGAGTGGACCGCAATCAATGACCGTGACCGGAATTGAATTGCCTTTGTCGTCAAAAAGCTGGGTCATCCCTGCTTTTTTGCCAAGCATGTACTTTTCCATTCTCTAAACCTCCTTGGTTATTGGTTCGCCCGTGTCCCGGGTGAACATGACCAGAACGACAACACAGCTTGGTCTGTCATGTTGTCGTCTATGACAAGCCTTACAGCTTGATCTCAATATTGACGCCAGCCGGCATTTCGAGCTTCATCAGGGCTTCGACCGTCTTGGCATTGGGAGCAAGGATGTCGATCAGGCGCTTGTGGGTGCGGATCTCGAACTGCTCACGGGAGTCTTTGTACTTGTGCGGGGAGCGCAGGATGGTGACGATTTCCTTATCGGTTGGCAGCGGAATCGGGCCAGATACGCTGGCGCCGGTGCGCTTGGCGGTATCAACGATGCGCTCAGCGCTCTCGTCGAGGATCTGGTGATCAAATGCCTTGAGTCGGATACGGATTTTCTGGTTTGCGGCCATGGTCTGTGGTTCCTCCTTGGTTTGCTGCTGGTCAGTCATCAACCTTGCCGGGCGTTTCTTCCTCTTCCAACAGAAAACCCAGTCTAAACGCCTCGAATCTCTTGAGGCTGTCGCGCTGGGCCCATGCCGGCGAGGCATACGCTGCGATCATCAATGAACTGCCGCCCAATTTCTCATGAATCGGACTGACTCCTCCGAAGTTACCCGTTTTACGGCCGCAGCGGCCGTGACGGCAATCTCCGATATCATCGTCTGACGAGCTTTGCCAACGCATAAAACGGCCGGCAAAGTCGCGCAAAAACTAATATAGTACAATCTGTTCAGGAATGCAAGCTTTTCCAAGCAAGATTCAGCAATTTCTTTCAGATGATGCTGCACCTCTGACAGGGGCTCGTCAATCAGCTTCGGCGGTCCTTGGTTTGATTATTGCAGTGAGCAGGTCTTGCAACTGTTGCTGGCTGAAAGGGTAATTTTTGGAGCAAAAATGGCATTCCAAGTTGATACCCTCCGGGTCCTGGGCCAGTTCGGCAAGCTCCCGCGCGCCCAGAGCGATCAAGTTGCGCTCCATCCGTTCGCGCGAACAGGTGCAGGCATAGGCCAGCGGTTTGTGGGATAAATACCGGATCTGGGGATCGCCAAACAGTAAATCGAGGATTTGGTCCGGGTTGAACCCCTCCTGCATCCAGTAGGTCACTTCCGGAAATTCACTCAGCCGTGTTTCCAGGTACTGGATTGTTTCTTCCGACGCGTCTGGCAGCATCTGAACCATGAAGCCACCGGCATGGCTGATGCCATTGGCATCGACCAGCACACCCAGGCCAACCGCCGATGGGGTCTGCTCGGATGCTGCCAGGTAATAGGTGATGTCTTCGGCAATTTCACCGGAAACCAGTTCGACTTTGCCCATGTAAGGTTCCCTGAGGCCGAGGTCCTTGATAACGGTCAGGGTCCCCTCCCCGACGGCCTGGCCGATGTCGAGTTTTCCGGGCCGCTTGTGCAACGTCTCGACCACGGGCTGATTACAATAGCCGCGCACTGTCTGGTGGCCTGTGCCGACGACGGTCATGCCCTGAAGCGGACCGTTCCCCCGGACGATGGTGGTGATGCTGTCAGTCTCATTTTTCAAGCTTAGCTCGGCCAGGAGCAAAGTCCCGGTCATCAGTCGCCCCAGGGCCACCGCGGCCGTCGGGGACATCTGGTGAATGTCCTGAGCTTCCTGACACAGATGGGTGGTCCGGCAGGCAATGGCGCGCACCTGGCCATTCAGGGCCAGGGCGCTGACCATGTAATCATCAGTTGTCAATTCAGGCAGGGAAGAAAATGCAGGGGCTGGGTCATTCATCGGGTGCTCCTCTGGCGGAAAATATAGAATTGACGTTCACTTGAGCCGCTAGTCGGGGCCAAAGTCAATTCGCCTGTCCGGGCAATAAATTCCAGACCAGCGCTCTGGGCCGCCTTCTGCAAAAAAGTATGGTCATAGTACCGCTCAGCTACTTCTTCGTCAAATCGCTCATAGCGGCCATCATCCGCGCGGGCAAACCAGGTCAGACTGGCCCGGGAGATCTGGCTTTGCGGCCGGAAATGGTTTTGCCAGACCAGTGTCAGATTTTCATAATCCTGGATGATGGTGCGATTGCCCCGAGTCTGGGCGAAATGACGCCGAGTTCCGACATCGGCAACAAATAAGGCTCCCGGGTTGAGGTAGTTGGCGAGCAGACGGAAAACTCGCCGCACAGCCTCCGGCTGGATCAGGTGGTTCAAGGTGTCCAGGAGGCAGGTCGCAAGGTCCACGGTGCCATATAGCTCGAAACGGCTGAAATCCTGCTGCAGGAACAAGGCTGAACTGCCGCTGTCCTGAGCCTTTTCCCGCGCAGCCTGGAGCATGGCGGCGGAGTCATCGATCCCGATCACATCATAGCCATGCTGTTCCATCTGCAGGGCGAACGTACCCGTGCCACAGCCGAGATCCAGCAGAATCGGACGGCCCTCGCGACCGTCACCGGACCTTGTTCTCTGATGGTAGCGCTGGTCGAGCAGGAAGACGAAATCAGCCCAGCCCGGGTAATCCACCGCATGCTGCAACTCATCATAATGACTGGCCAGCAGTTCATATCCGTCAGACATGATGATGAACCAACCTGATCAGGACACGCCGCCGGTCAGGGTTTCAAGATAGGAAACCGCTGCTGCCAGCTGGGTGTCTTCCGCAGCCGTCAGCTGGGGGATCGATTTTCCTGCGGCCTGTTCCGGCAGTTCGACGATCTGGTCCGGCTCAAGGCCGATGCCTTCGATGCTGGAGCCGCCGGGCAAATAATATAGGAAATTCGTGACATTGATCGACGAACCATCGGCCAGGTTGAAGGTCAGCGTGCCGGATCCTTTGCCATAGGACTGGATGCCAATGATTTCGGCGAGGTCAAGGTCGCGCAGGCAGCCGGTAAACAGTTCCGAGGCGCTGGCTGAAAACTCATTGATCAGGATGGCATAACGCATGTCGGCCGGCACACCCATGCTGGCATCGGATGTCCATTCCTGAGTGAACGGCTTCCCATCCTGGCGGCCTTCGATCCGGGCAATTTCGGTCTTGGGCAGCAGGTAATCGAGCATTGCAATGACTTCATTGGCAAGGCCACCGCTGTTGTTGCGCAAATCAAAAACAATGTGGCGGGCTCCCTGTGCCTTCAGATCCTCGATTGCCCGAATGAAAAGATCAGCCACTCCAGTCGAAAATTCCGAGATCCGGACATAGCCAGTCTCTGGATTGATCATGCGATGACTGACGCTGGCCGAAGTGATCGAGCGGCGCTCTACCTGAATCTTGAAGCGATTGTTGGCAGACGGGCGGTACATCTCCAGTTCCACCATCGTCCCTTCTTCACCGCGCACCAGAACAGCCAGCTGAGTGATGTCCCGGATCATCTCGACGGACTCGCCATCCACGGCGATGAAAATGTCACCGGCGCGCAAATCTGCCTTTTCGGCTGGGCTGTCTGCAATCACCTCGGTGATTTCCACCTGCAAAGCGGTGTTGAAGGCCACAATGGCGCCGATGCCGACATAATTGCCACTCATGGACTGGGCAATCTGCTGTGTCTGCTCGGCATCGAGGTACATGGTGTATGGGCTGTCCATTTCATTGACCAGGCCACTGGTCATAGCCGCCAGCATCTCAGCATCGGTCAGATCTTTGTAGTAGTTCTTGTCCAAGGTGTTGTAAACCGAGCGGAACTTATCCAACGCGGCCCTGGTTTCCTCGTCACTGGCAAACTGGATGCCGAGGGACTGGGCATTGGGGGCTGGCAACAGCGGCACCCCTGCTCGCATCAGGGCAAAGACGCCGCCACTGACGGTCAGGGTGAACGTCAGGGCCATGGTGA
>DIFN01000031.1:0-2093 GCA_002419145.1 Mageeibacillus sp. UBA5747
TGGTGATCGCGAGAGGATTCGAACCTCCGGCCTGCGGTTTAGGAAACCGACGCTCTATCCTGCTGAGCTACGCGACCGCGTGCATCCAACATTGTAGAGCATGGGCAGGCTTTCAGTCAATCAAAGAAAAAGCCGGCCATGTAGCGAATCTGACGCCGACGAAGCTCGGTGGTCTGGTGGTCGATCTGGAAGTGAGGGCTGTCGCCTGCTTCGATGATGAAGTCGCCTTCGTGGGCGTCGGTGGGGAGCTCCTTGCGGGCCACATTGGCCAAGGTACGGTCAGCACGTGCGATGATAGCATCATCATGGTCAAAATGATCGATGAAACCTTCTAATCTGGTCATGGGTTATTGCCTCCCCACAGACTGCCCCAGACAAGGGCTGACATTCCTGTTCACACAAAGGTCCGGAACACCAGATGATCAGCTCGGTTGCATATCTATCGTATCATCATAAAATGTCAAACTCAATTCATAATGCTGTAAATGTTGTGTAATTTCACGCCATAATCTGTCATGCGATTTACAGAAAACAGCGGCTTCCGGCAGCGTTTGCAAGTCGGTCCGGACCCGTTGACAGCCAGCTCAGGCGGACTGAGTGGCCTGAGACAAGATTTTCCCGTATAATGAGGTTAGATTTTGGATTGCCGTCCTCCAGGACTGGCGATGGTAAGCTGCCAGGAGGCTTTTGTTTTGAACCGATCACATCGATCGCTGCCATGGTACCGCTGGCTCCGGTGGGGCGATTATTTTCTTTATATTCTTATTGCTTTGGTTGCTCTCGCTTTGTTTTCCCGTGGACCGATGCTGCCAGGCTCCACAGGTGTCGGCCAGTCAGCCGAGATCACGGTCGATGGCGAAGTTGTGAAAACGATCCCGGCAGATCAGCTGGCTCAGTCTGGATCGTTCGAACTGGACGCACATGGCTTTCACTATACGGTCGATTATGAGTCTGGCCGGATCCGGATCAGCCGAGCCGATTGTCCAGACCAGGTTTGTGTCCAGACAGGTTGGGTTTTCCGGCAGGGGCAGGTTTCTGCCTGTGTGCCAGGACATTTGATTCTCAGCATCAATGGGGCGCAAGTTCCTGGCGCGGGTGATACGACTGAACCTGAAGTGGATGTGATCATCCGATGAGTGTGACTGACAAGACCCGCCGTCTGACGACCAATGCCATCCTTTTGTCCCTGGCTTTGATCCTGGCAATTGTCGAGCGCTGGATTCCGCTGGAACTAATCGTCCCTGTGCCTGGTATCAAATTGGGGCTGGCCAACATTGTCTCCCTGTTTGCCCTGGTGCGCCTGCGTTGGGACGATGCCCTGGCGATTCTGGTCATGCGCTGCCTGATCATCGGCACCTTCACTGGGCTGACAGCCTTTCTGTTTTCGATCACGGGCGGACTGCTGGCACTTACGATCATGGGCCTTCTGGTGCGCTGGGAGGGGAGCGTATTTTCCCTGATCGGCATCAGTCTGGCTGGCGCTGCTGCCCATAACCTGGGCCAGATTTCTGTTGCCGTTCTGCTCCTCGGCGAATGGCGCCTGCTGGTGACCTACCTGCCGCCCTTGCTGCTGACCAGCCTTTTCACCGGCACCCTGACCGGCGTTGCTGCGATCCCTCTGATAACACGTTTCCCGCTACGAGGTATCTATGCTGCTAAACGATAGGATCATTCTTACCTTGATGGTTGTGGCTTACTTGACGCTGGCTCTGGTCAATGACCATCTGGAGCCAGTCAACCGCCATTTCCGCGCTCTCATTGAGCGAACCCGGTTCATGCGCCTGAGGCCTTTGATGATTGTGACCCACAAGTACAATGATGTGGTCTCTTTGTCTTTGCAGGTCCTGATCCTGTCATTGTTCATTGGCTTTTACTGGCATGACTGGCGCCGGGCGATGGTCCTGACCTCGGCGATGTTCGTACAGACGACGATTGTCACCGCGACCAAGCAACTGGCAGCGGTCAACCGACCGCCTCAGGACCATAGCCATGTGGTCATGAAATCCGGTTCTTACCCCAGTGGACATGCGGCTGCGAGCATGACATTTGCCTTGCTGACGCCTCAGGTTCTTTCACCGTATTTGCCGCCTTTT
>DIFN01000031.1:2195-20330 GCA_002419145.1 Mageeibacillus sp. UBA5747
GGTTTTTGGCCGGCTGTTCCTGGATTGATTGATAACCCGTCTGAATCGATGAAACATCAGGAAGTTGAGGGAACGCCATGAATGTGGTGATGACAACCTTGTTTGGTCTGGAGTCGCTCGTGACCGATGAGTTGCAGGATTTGGGCTATGCCCGCGAGCAGATCAAGGTGAGTGATGGCCAGGTGATCCTCGATGCAGGTTCCGGGATTGCCCTGGCAACAGCACGAGTCAATGTGAATCTGCGGACAGCAGAACGTGTCCTGGTCCAGCTGGCCCAGTATCCGGCCAGCGATTTCGAGACGTTTTTTGAGCAGGCGTGTGACCTCCCCTGGGAAGACTGGATCGACCGGGGCTGTGTCATTCACGTCAATGGCTATTCCAGAAAATCGGTCTTGTTTGGCATCCCGGCCTGCCAGAGCCTTCTTAAAAAGGCGATCGTCGCCCGGCTGGCCCAGGCTTATGGTCTGGCTCCGGGCAGCCGGATCCGTGAGGACCCGGCTGTCGGGCTGGTCCGGATCCAGTTTGGCATCGTCCAGGATGTGGTAACCCTGATGGTTGATACTTCGGGTGATGGCCTGCATAAGCGTGGCTATCGCCCCTTGCGCCACGAAGCGCCGATTAAGGAGACGCTGGCAGCAGGTCTGGTCAAACTGTCCTTGTTCCGCCCTGATTCTGGCGAAGTCTTGTTTGACCCCTTCTGTGGGTCAGGAACGATTCCGATCGAGGCGGCCTTGATCACCCGCCGGATCGCCCCAGGCCTGAATCGCAGTTTTGCTGGTGAACACTGGTCATTGATCGGCCAGGCCGCCTTTGCCCAGGCCAAGGCGGAAGCCCGGGACCGGGTCGACCGCAGCCTTGCAGCCAAACCGTTGATCTTTGGCTCGGACCTTTCGCCTCAGGCTGCAGCTCTTTCGGCTGAGAACGCCCGCGTCGCCGGTGTGTCAGATTTGATCCGGTTCCGCGCCCAGGATGTCACGAGATTGAGGCTGGCAGAGCTCCGGCACTGGACAGAAGCAGATTCGCTGCTGGTGATTGGTAATCCCCCCTATGGTGAGCGCATGCTCGACATTGAGGCGGCTCGCGACCTGTACCAGGCGACCTGCAATGTTTTCCTGCCCCAGGGCCAGCTGGCTGACGGTATCCGCCTGAGCCTTCTGACGCCAGATACCGATTTTGAGCAGATTGCTGGTCGACCGGCAGACAAACGGCGCAAACTTTATAATGGCATGATTCGTTGCATGATGTATCATTATTACAGGCACCCCAAAAAAGTGTAAGAAGCAAAGGAGCACCCCCGATGAAAGGCATTATTTTGGCCGCAGGCTATGCCACCCGACTGTACCCGCTGACCAAGGACCGCCCCAAAGCGCTGCTTCCCGTATCCGGCCGCCCGATTCTCGATTACATTGTCGCTGAAATGGACACGATTGATGACCTCGACCAGATCGTGATCATCTCCAACCACCTGTTTGCCGACCAGTTCCAGGCTTGGGCGGAAGACCGGAATGCAATCGGATCGGGTCATCCGATTGTCGTGCTGGACGATGGATCGACTGATGACACCAACAAGCTCGGTGCGATTGGTGACATCCAGTTTGTGATTGATCAGCTCGGTCTGGACGATGAACTTCTGGTGATCGCCGGGGATAACTTGTTTACCTATCGTTTGCGCGATGCCTGGTCAGACTTTCGAGCCCATGGCGAGGATATGATCTTGGCCAAGAGATTACCTTGGGACGATGACCTGCGCCGGTATGCCATTGCGACGATCGATGAAACCAGCAAGGTAACCAATCTGGTCGAAAAGCCGTCCAATCCGCAGTCCAATCTGGCTGTGTTTGCGACCTATTTCTATCGCAAGGACACGGTGCCTCTCATCAAGGCTTATCTGGATGCGGGCAACAGTCCGGATGCACCCGGCAATTTCCCAGCCTGGCTCTACCAGAGAAAGCCGGTCCGGGTGTATGAATTTGACGGCATTTGCATCGATATCGGCACACCGGAGTCTTATGCCGATGTCATGACAACCTTTCCCCCTGTGCGCCCTTGACGGACACAGGAGGCTTGGGATAAGGTGTGGAAAAGTCTGCAAACGCCTTCAGGAGAAGGGTATCCCGGAAAAGACAGACGCAGGAACTGTTTGGACCATCAGGTGAAATCGAGGTAAAAGTCTCGTAAAATCAGGTGTTTCACGGCACAAAATGCCGCAAAGGGTTGTCCTTAAAGTTATTCACAGTTTTATCCACATTATCCACAACTTTCCACAGGCATCCGCATCAACCCAGGGCCAGTCCATTGCCATGATTGTGCCCGAGCAACGTCAGGAGGTTTCCCATGAACGCTCAAGAAATGGCAATCCAGGCCAGAAAAGCTTCGCGCCAGATGATGGCTTTAGACGCTAAAACCAAAGAGAAAGCCCTGAACAACATCGCAGCTGCTTTGCTGGAGAATACACCAGCTCTTTTAGCTGCAAACCAGACCGACCTCGAGCGCAGCACCCAGGATGGACTGGCAGCTCCTTTGCTTAAACGGTTGAAATTTGACCTGAACAAGATCCAGGATGTGGTGGCTGGGATCAACAGCCTGATCGATCTGCCAGAGCCGGTCGGCCAGACCCTCCTGACGACGGAACTTGAGCCGGGGCTTGACTTGTACCGGGTATCCAGCCCGATTGGAGTCATCGGGGTCATTTTTGAATCCCGCCCCGATGCGCTGGTCCAGATTTCAACTCTGTGCCTGAAGTCCAGCAATGCGGTGCTGCTCAAAGGCGGATCGGAAGCGCTGGAGACAAACCGGATTCTGGCCGAGATCATCCATGGGGCCGGTGTAGCTGCGGGTATGCCGGAGGGCTGGCTCCATTTGCTCGAGACGCGGGCCGATGTCCATACCTTGCTGGAAATGGACCAGAATGTCGATTTACTGATTCCGCGTGGCTCGAACGAATTTGTCCGCTACATCATGGAGCATACACGCATTCCCGTGCTCGGCCATGCAGATGGGGTCTGCCATCTCTACCTGGCTGATGATGCGGAGCAGCAGATGGCCATCGAGCTGGCTGTCGATAGCAAAACCCAGTATGTGGCAGTCTGCAATGCTGTTGAAACAATCCTGGTCGATCGTGCGTGTTCTGATACCCTTTTGCTGCCTCTCGCGGAAGCCCTCAAAGCTCGCGGAGTCGAGATTTTCGGCTGTGAAGAAACCTGCCGCCGCCTCGGTTGCCAGCCGGTCATGAACTGGCATACGGAGTATCTTGATTACAAAGTTTCGATCAAGATTGTCGATCACATCGATGCTGCGATCGAGCACATCAACCGGTTTGGCTCCGGCCATACGGAGTCGATCGTCACGACTGACTCGCAAAAGGCTCGCCAGTTCATGCTGATGGTTGATTCGGGCAATGTCTTCTGGAACGCTTCAACTCGTTTTTCGGATGGGTTCCGCTATGGGTTTGGCGCCGAAGTGGGCATCAGTACCAGCAAGATCCATGCTCGAGGACCCGTGGGGCTGGAAGGCTTGCTGACATACAAGTACAAATTGTTTGGCCATGGCCAGAAAGTGTCTGATTTCGCATCGGGAGAAAAGATATTCACGCACCGCCACCTGGACCGGTCTGCTCCATTCTGAAGACCAGGTGAAATCCAGTCAAAAGCCGGAATCAACTTGTTGGCCGCCTGATTTCAGTGGTAAAATGAATAAAAATGGCATTTGAAATTTGTAAAAATAGCTAATCAATTTTGCTCAGGAGGATTTTTCGATGAAAATTGCACTCGGCAGTGATCATGCTGGCTATCAGCTGAAACGTCAGGTCATGGATCATCTCCACAAACAAGGGATTGAATGTGAGGATTTCGGTGCTCCGAATGCCGTAGACGCAGCCAGCTATGTCCCGGCTGCCGGAGCTGTTTCACGAGCCGTCCTGGAAAAACGTGCAGATTACGGGATTGTTATCTGTGGCACCGGCCTGGGCATCTCTATCGCGGCCAACAAATACAAAGGTATCCGGGCTGCCCTCTGCACCAATGAATACATGGCCCGCATGTCTCGCCAGCATAACAATGCCAATGTTCTGAGCATGGGTGCACGAGTCATCGGATCTGCCCTGGCTTTTTCCATCGTCGACGCCTTCCTGTCCGAGCCTTTCGAGATGGGTGGCCGCCATCAGGCTCGGGTGGACGAAATCACCGCCATTGAGGAAGCCAATTTCAAATAATCTGACACTTTCAGACCCAAAACCGCAGAATAGTTGCCGAGGGAACTATTCAAGGCGAATAAATCGTGTAGAATAAGGCCTGTTGGCTTCAAAAACTTGGAGGAACTATGGAGAACGTTTTCGTTTTTGACCATCCCCTGATCCAGCACAAGATTTCCCTGATGCGTGACAAACGCACTACGACCAAGGAGTTCCGTGAACTGGTTTCAGAGGTTGCCATGCTGATGGCCTACGAGGTCACCCGTGACTTACCGCTCAAGGAAGTCGAAATCGAGACCCCGGTGGCCATTGCCAGGACTAAAGTCCTGGCGGGCAAGAAACTGGCTCTGGTTCCGATCTTAAGAGCTGGGCTGGGCATGGTTGACGGTATGCTCAATCTGCTGCCAATGGCTCGTGTCGGCCATATCGGCCTCTACCGTGACCCGAAAACACTGGAACCCGTCGAGTATTACTGCAAACTGCCCGATGACATCCAGGAACGTGAAGTTGTTGTCCTCGATCCCATGCTGGCAACGGGTGGATCCGCATCAGCTGCGGTGACCTTCCTCAAACAGAAGGGGATCCTCAACATCAAATTCATGTGCCTGATTGCAGCACCAGAGGGCATCGAACGTCTCCATCGCGACCACCCGGACGTGCCGATCTTCTGCGCAGCCAAGGACACAAAACTCAATGACCATGCTTACATTGTCCCAGGACTGGGTGATGCCGGAGATCGCCTTTTCGGCACTAAATAGCAGATCAGACAACCCGAGGAAAGGTTGCCTTGAATCGAAGGCAACCCTTCCTTATTTAAAGGCTCTGCCTGGCCCCCATGCGCCAGGGCCCAGCCACGATCATCGACGGACCCTCTCAAGGCCCGCCGCAAGGCAGGTTTACCTATGAATTATTGGAATGACTTTTTCCGCGCATTGCTTGAGCAATTCCGTCCTAAACTCGCGTTGGATCACATTGGCGAAGATATCCTTCAAGCCATCGTGCCGCGCAACATTGGCTCGATCGATGTGTTTGGCTTTCATCTGATCATCAGCGATGCGACAGTGGCGTCCTGGCTGGTCATGGTAGTCCTTCTGGTACTCGCCATTTACCTTGGCTACAAGCCTCAGAGGGTTCCGGAGAAGAAGCGCCAGCAGCTGGCTGAGACTTTGGTAGATTTACTGCTCAAGGCCTGCCGCTCTTCCAACATGACTTATGAGCAGGCAGAGCAAGTCATCCCCTATGTGGGCACAATTGCCCTTTTTATCACGCTGACGAATCTGGTCAGCATTTTCAAGATTCCACCACCTGCTAAAAATCCTGCTTTCCCAATCGCCCTGGCTGTGATCACGATCATCTACGTCATCGTGATGTCGATCAAGTTTGTGGGTTTCAAGGGGTTCTGGGCTTCCCTGACATACCCCAGCTCGGCTTTGCTGCCGTTCAAGATCCTCGACTTTTTCATCAAGCCCGTCTCGCTGTCCTTGCGACTCTTTGGCAATGTTTTTGGTGCCTATATCCTGATGGAGTTCATCTATATTGTTGTGCCCATGATCTTGCCTGGCCTTTTAGGACTCTGGTTCGACATAGCCGATGGCATTTTGCAGGGGGTCATTTTTTCTTACCTCAGCATCACCTATATCGGTGAAGTCATAGAAAGTGCTCAAGAATCCAAACACAACAAAGAAGAGCAAGCCCAAGCCAAAGCCAAAGCTAAAATGAAGGCTAAGGCATTGAGCTGATTGACGGATCGACCAGCCAGCTTGCTGGCTGGGTTCCCAGTTGATTTTTATCCAAGAGTTTATCCAAGAGGAGGAATATTTTATGGATCACGGACTTGTTGCTATTGGTGCTGGATTGGCTATCGCCCTGGCTTCTTTTGGCGCCGCACTTGGTATCGGACTGGCTTCCGGCAAAGCCTTGGAAGCGTCAGCCCGCCAGCCGGAAATCGCTGGCAGAATTCAGGCTATGCTGATGACGGCGATCATTTTCATGGAAGCGACTGCGATCTATGCTCTGGTTGTCAGTCTCCTTTTGATCTTTGCATTCTAATCAGCTGCGAATTTTAACAGGATTGCCAACTGAACGTCAAAAAGGAGAATTCGCATGCCGTTCGTCATGATGTTTTCTGCGGAAGCACTGGCCAACTATGCTTCCTCGGCTGTTTTTACCATCATCAACCTGATGGTTTCATTTTTCATCCTGTACAGATTTCTGTTCAAGCCCCTGCTCAAATTACTCCGGAACCGGCGTGAGTACGTCGCATCCGAGCTTGAGGAGGCAGACGGCAAGCTGAAGGATGCCAAGGAACAGATTGCTCAAGCCGAAATGAGACTACATCGTTCGCAGCAGGAAGCTGCTGACATCATTTCCAACGCCCGCAGCCAGGCTGAGATTCAAAGCGAAGCCATCCTCTCTGAGGCCCGCAAAGAGGCTGCAGCCATTCTTTCGCGGGCAGACAGCGATATTGCCCGGATGCGGGTGACCATGCTCAATGGCATCCGTGACGAAGTAGCCGATTTGGCGGTAGCGATTGCCTCCAAGGTCATCGGCAAAGTGATGGACGAAAAGCGTCAGCGCGATCTGGTTGAGCAGTTCATTGACGCAGAAATGGCCACACGTCAGGCCTCTGAAGCGGCTGGAGAGCCAACTATGGCTCAGAACGAGGTGAGTAAGCATGCCTGATGCCAGTTTCCGTGTGATCCGGATCGTGACTTCCGTTGCGATCGACCCGGAGAAAGCTATAACGATTGCAGCCCGTTTTGCCGCGCATTTCAAAATCAGCGACTATGAAGTGCGCACTGAAGTGGACGATTCGATCATCGGCGGCATGATCATTTTTGCCGGCGGGTATCGTTACGATTATAGCATCCGAGGCCAGTTGGGCCGGATCATGACCCAGCTCAAATCACAAAAAGCCCTGGCTGGTGAAGAAGAGATCCCGGATGAAAACCTCAATGATCTGATCAAGGGCAACCTGACCGATGCGCTGAGCCTTTTTGACGAATCTCCGGTTGCCCCTGATGGCCAGGACATTTTCTTCGAAACGGAACCGTTGCCGATCGAAGGTGAAGACGCCGGGACCAATCTGCTGGTTGACCGCCTGCGTGAGACCCTGGCGGATGTCACGGTCAATTCCGCTGTCGATGAAGTTGGCCAGGTCCTCCGGGTCGGTGACGGTGTCGCCTATGTGGAGGGCATGCAGAACTGCCGCAACAGCGAGTTGATCATGTTCTCGCGCAAAACCTATGGCATCGCCATGAACTTGGAAGAAGACCAGATCGGTGTGGTTCTCTTGCAGGAAGATGAGGCGATTCATCAGGGCATGTTCTGCAAACGGACTGGCACGACCGTGTCTGTTCCGGTCGGAAAGGCACTGCTTGGCCGGGTCGTCGATGCTCTGGGCAATCCGATCGATGGCTTGGGTGTGATTCCGACGACTCGCCGTCGCCCGATCGAAGCCCAAGCCCCTGGTATTGTTGACCGCCAGCCGGTCACAACGCCGATGCACACCGGTATCACAGCCATCGATGCCATGACGCCGATCGGCCGCGGTCAGCGTGAGCTGATCATTGGCGACCGCCAGACCGGCAAGACCGCGATCGCGCTCGACGCCATCCTGAACCAGAAGGGCAAAGGCGTCTATTGCATCTATGTCTCCATCGGCCAGAAAATGTCGACCACTGCATCGGTTGTCAAGACCCTGACCGACCGGGGGGCGATGGAATACACCACCGTCTTGGTGGCCAGTGCGAGCAGTTCTGCTTCCATGCAATATATCGCTCCCTATGCTGGCTGTGCCATGGCTGAAGAGCTGATGTACAACGAAAAAGCCGATGTCCTGATTGTTTATGACGACCTGACCAAGCATGCTCAAGCCTACCGGGCAATTTCACTGTTGCTGCGCCGTCCACCGGGCCGCGAAGCCTATCCGGGCGATGTGTTCTACCTGCATTCCCGGCTGCTCGAACGGGCCGCTCGCCTCAGCGATACTTTAGGCGGGGGTTCGATCACCGCCTTGCCGATTGTCGAAACCCAGAGCGGAGATATTTCGGCCTACATTCCGACCAATGTCATTTCGATCACCGACGGCCAGATCTATCTCGAATCAGAACTCTTCTTTTCTGGCCAGCGCCCGGCTGTCAATGTGGGTTTGTCCGTCTCCCGGGTCGGCGGCGCAGCCCAGTCCAAAGCGATGAAAAAAGTGTCCGGCCCGCTGCGCATCAACTTGGCCCAATACCGCGAACTGGAGGCATTCTCCCAGTTCGGCTCCGAACTCGACGAGGAAACCCAGCGCCAGCTTAAAACCGGCGAGCGCCTGACCGAGGTGCTCAAGCAGCCCCAGTATTCACCTCTGGACATGGAACACCAGGTTATCATGCTCTTTTTAGCCAATCAGGGCTACCTGCTCTCTCTGGACAAGGAGGACGTGCGCGACTTCCTGGCCGATTTTTATCGGTTCCTGATCGACAACCACCCAGCTCTGATCGAAGACTTGCGCCAGAGCCAGATTTTCACCGATGCGAACGCCGCTGCGATCAAGGCAGCTGTTGAAGGGTTCCGCACGACTTGGCAACCGGAAGAATTGGATTATGGCACAGATTTCTGAGATCAAGAAAAGGATCAACAGCGTCAAGGACATTAAGCAGATGACACGCGCGATGCAGCTGATCAGCGCGGTCAAAATGCGGCGGGCCCGCCAGCTTCTCGAGCGGACTTTGCCGTTTTTCACGCTATGTGCCGAAACCATTGTTGAGCTCGATGAGATGGGAATTGACTTTGAAAGCCGGTTTTTCACTTTGCGCCAGAAAAAGAAAGGTGAAACCTGGAAAATCGGCTACTTTGTCTTGACTGGTGATCAAGGGCTGGCAGGAGCGTACAATCTCAACGTTCTGAACACGACAGAAAAGCACATCCAGCTCAAGACCGTCGATAATATCCAGAAAGGCCTGAATACCAGCGTCAAATTGTACGTTGCCGGCAAATTGGGCAAAGAACGCCTGGAACGCAATGGCTTTGCCGTCGTCGAGGATTTTGAATACCCGATCAATGCCCCGACCTATTTCCGGGCTCGCGATATTTCGGACTACATCCTCGACCTGTATGCGCGCGGGGAGCTGGACTTGGTCTATTTCATCTACACCAAGATGGAATCGGCCATCACGATGAAACCTGTTGTCACCCGCGTTCTCCCGGTCAACCCCAAAGCCATGGCTGAGCTGATTCCGCCGGAGATGCAAGGTCTCAACCAAGGCATCCAGGCAACCGCAGAGATTGAATTCACGCCCTCTGTCGAAGCTGTTGTCGAATATCTGATCAATACTTATATGAACGCCATGGTCTATGGTGTTCTGACTGAAGCGTTTGCCAGTGAACAGACTGCCCGCATGACGGCTATGGACAATGCTACAAAAAACTCGGAAGACATGCTGTACAAGCTGACTTTGATGAATAACCAGGCTCGCCAGGCCAAAATCACCAATGACATCTCGGAAATTGTCGGAGGTGCAGAAGTCCTGGGGCAGGAAACAGAGCTGGAAAAGCACCGTGCTTATGATCAAATGGAAGGTGAATAGAGATTTATGGCTACAGGCTATGTGACACAGATAATCGGCCCTGTCATTGATATCCGGTTTGCAGAAAACGAGATGCCAGCTATCAATGATGCGATAAAGGTCAAGAATGGCAAGGATATCGTAACGGTTGAAGTCATGCAACAGCGTGGCAAAGGGATCGTCCGCTGCGTGGCATTCGATCCGACCGAAGGCATGATCCGTGGCGCCGAGGCCGTCTCGACCGGAGCCCCGATCAAAGTCCCGGTAGGTGAGGGCACCATCGGACGGATTTTCAATGTCCTGGGCGAACCAATCGACAAGGGGGGGCCAGTCAATGCCAGCGATTACTGGCCGATCCATCGCCCTGCCCCCAGCTACACAGACCAGGCTCCTGAGGAAACGATGCTGGAAACGGGGATCAAAGTCATCGATCTGCTCGTTCCTTACAGCCGGGGCGGCAAAATCGGCCTGTTCGGCGGTGCCGGTGTGGGCAAGACGGTCCTGATCCTGGAGCTGATCCGCAACATTGCCAAGGTTCATGGCGGGTACTCCGTGTTCACCGGTGTCGGTGAACGGTCCCGTGAAGGTAATGACCTCTGGAATGAGATGACGGAATCCGGTGTCATTGACAAGACGGTTCTCGTATTCGGCCAGATGAATGAAAGCGCCGGCGTGCGCATGCGCGTACCGCTGACTGGCCTGACCATTGCCGAGTACTTCCGTGATGTCAAAAACAAGGATGTCCTGTTATTCATCGACAATATTTTCCGTTTTATCCAGGCTGGTTCGGAAGTGTCAGCTCTGCTTGGCCGCATTCCATCAGCTGTTGGCTACCAGCCAACCCTGGCTAATGAAGTTGGAGCGTTGCAGGAGCGCATTACATCCACCCGCAAAGGTTCGATCACCTCGATCCAGGCGGTCTATGTCCCGGCCGATGACCTGACAGATCCGGCACCGGCTACCACCTTTGCCCATCTGGATGCCATCACTGTTCTGTCCCGCTCTGTCGTCGAACTGGGTATTTACCCTGCAGTCGACCCCCTGGAGTCCTCTTCGCGCATTTTGTCCGAATCGGTCGTCGGTTCGACACATTACCGGGTTGTCCGCCGAGTTCAGGAGACGCTGCAGCGGTACAAGGAACTCCAGGACATCATTGCCATCCTCGGCATGGAAGAACTCAGTGACTCCGACAAAGTCACGGTCAATCGCGCCCGCAAGATCCAGCGGTTCTTGTCCCAGCCATTCTTTGTCACACAGGACATGACGGGAATCGAGGGCCGATATGTCCCCGTCGAACAAACCGTGCGGGGATTTGGCGAAATCATCACCGGTGGCGTCGACCACATACCAGAGCAGTTCTTCTACATGAAGGGCTCGATCGATGACGTCTACAATGCCTTCAAGGCATCCCGCTAATAGAACGTAATGGGGGAGACCACTGAACCATGGCTGCTGATGAGACAATCCGGCTCGAAATCGTCACACCTTATGAATTGATCTATGATGGCCATGTCCATATGGTTGTGATAACGGCGGCAGATGGAGAACTGGGTATCCTGCCCGGGCACACAGCGATGTTTGCGGCCCTCAAAGATGGCGAAATCCGGTTTCGGATCAATGATGACTGGCAGATTTTGTCTTCCAGTATTGGTTATGCGGAAATTTCCCCGGATTTGACCATCATCGTTGTTAATTCAGCTGAATGGCTGGACAAGATTGACATCGCCCGGGCTGAGAAATCGCTTGAACGAGCCAGAGAGCGGCTGGCCAATCCTCAGACCAGCATCCTCGAACGCCGTCGATCAAACAACTCTTTGATCAGAGCGACCAACCGGATCAAGGTTGCGACGCGCTACGGCAAGGAGAGAAAGCAGCACGCAGAACTTTGATCGTATGACTTAAACCAGGGTAAACTTAATCTGCCATGAAGTAAAAGGCCTGGTCAGCAAATTCGATCCGGCACCGGTCAGGCAGCAGATAGTCCTCTAGTTTGTTCAGGCGCCGGCCATCCACGCTGGTGCCATTTTTTGAGCCCAAGTCTGTAATGAAAAAGGATCCTTCACGGCGGGTGATCCTGGCATGGCGGCGCCCAACGGAAGAAGCCGGCAACGGTAAATCGCAGAGAGCGTCGTCACGACCAACCAGAAATTCATCGACCAGAATATAGGCGCGCAAGCCTTCGCTTTCTTCAGGGGTGCCTGGCATGCCGATCGACAAGAGCCCCAGACGGTAAGCTGACTTTTGGACTTGGATCAATTCGGTCTGGTCAGACGCTCCAGACTGATTTGCCTGGTCTGGAACGGACCGGGTTTTGCGAGATGCCCACCGGGAAAGGGCGCCATGCCAGAATCGGACCGCAAGACGGACCCCCTGACGCCAGATTCCTGCCATCGTCATGTCTGCGAGCAGGAGAAACAAGGCATACAGCCCCAGAAGATGGAATCCCCAAGGCTTCAGTTGAGCTGGCAGCTCAAAATTTGTGAACCAAGACCTTGCAGCACTCGGCATGACCCAGGCAGGTATCCAGAAGAGGAAGAGAACCAGGTGCGCTGCCAGCAGAAGAATCTTGGCCAGACGGAACTTCCGGCCCGTCTTGCCGGAAAGCGAAAGACCGGCATGGCTGAGGTCTGTTCCGCCCGGGCTTGCTGTCGTGGTCACAGGATCGCTGGCGGGATACGGCTTAGCCTTGGCCTGCTCTCGATCTTGAACCGTTGCCAGATAGTGATCCAGTGTGGCCTTCTCAAAATGATACGCTTTGGCCGTGGATCGAACCAGGTCTGTCAGTGAACCCGATCCTTTTTGCCGGTTGACCGGCAGAACCATGAGCCGGGCTTGTCCAGAAGATGGATCGAAAAACACCTGGCTGGGCATCAGCAGGATCTGCGATGCGCCAAACAGAGCGTCGTTTGCTTTTTCATAGGCCTCAAGGATGGCCTTGAGGCGAATCTCGCCCATCTGCGGTGGATATTGGCTCTTCGTATCGATGCTTTCAGCTGATGTGAGCTCCGACACATCCAGGACCAGCTGGCTTGAGCCATCTTTGATTCGGACAGCGACTTCGAGCGCCCAATCTGGCCTGGCCTGGATCAGGAAATCCAGCTGGAAGTCAATCCAGCTTTCGCCGTTTTCCAGGATGTAGACAATCTGGTTTGGCCTTGACGATTGTTCCAGCATTTTCCAGACAAACCTCCTAGGGTTGACCTGTGGTTTCGAGTTCTTCGATGATGGATTCATCGAAAACAGTATCGATCAGATCACTGGCGTACTGGCTCAGTGTACTGCGGAACAACATGGCAACCGTCAACATGACTGCGATGATGATGACCATCTCAAGTGTTCCAAAGCCTTGGTTTGAGTGAATCAAGCGAGACAAACGTGTTTGTTTCATGGGACATTCCTCCTACAGGATCATCAGGGATAATGACGGCCAGCCGGCCAGAACCAGGACAGCCAGCAGATCGATCATCATGGGGAATAACAGGCGCAAGGATTTTTCTTCCAGTTCCTGACGCCGGCCGGTGCGCAGCAACTGTCTGGAGCCGGCAGCCATCAAGACCAGGAGATTGAGCAATTCACTGCTGCCTTCGCGTTCATAGCGGGCCAGCCCATGCCAGAATGACTGGATTTCCGGCACAGGACAGCGGTGGGCCAATTGTTCACTGATCCAGTACGTTGGCCGACCTCCCTCACTTTGCTGGCGGAAAAAGGCCAGATCCTGGTTCAAGACATTGGCTGGATCGCTTGAATGCCAGAGTTCACCTGCTTCATGCAAGACCCTTGTGACCGAAAAGCCGGAGAGAAGACCATTGACCAGCCATGTCAAAAACAAGGGGTAGATGAGTCGGTATTGATTGGCCAGCCGGTGTACGCTGCGAATCAGAAACAGATCTTGGGCCACAGATACAGCCAGAGGTGACGCCAGAATGAACAAGGCGGATGCAGAGCCTGCTGCGACCCAGATCAACGCCAGCAGAAAGGATAACAGGCTCAGCCAGCTCTTGGCCAGGAAATGCGATGCCGTTCGGTCGGGGATCTGTCCCAGTGCCTGAAAGACCGGCTGTGTAATCCCTTTCAGAAGCGGTGACTGGTAGATTGCAGAGAGGGTCTGGCTCCAGCGCTGCAAAGCCAGAGACCAGGAGCGCCTGGCAGGCTGGCGGGATTTCAGCTTTGCCACCAGGGGTGGCTGATGTCGGCTGATCGATCCGGTCAGGACCAAAGCCAGGCAGGTGGACAGATAGGCAAGGGCATAGACAGCTTGGGACAGGGGGTTGGACAACAGGAGCGCGCGTTCCGGCCCTGGAACCATCAGCAGAGAACCTGATGCCAAAACAAAAGGCATCGCTGCCAGGATCCAGGCTTCAGCGATTTTCTGACTGTTTTCAGAGCGCACTTCCCGTTCCAGAGTCATAAATTCAAGCAGGGATTGGTGGCTGTCCCGGACGAAACGATCAAGTCGGCCTCCCATTCCCCCCAATTTTGGCAAGGCCAGCAAAACAGGGCGAAGAAGAGGGCTGGGAAATGTTTCCAGCAAAGATTCGAGAGCCTGGCCGAGGTTCCCCCGCAGGCTGATCTGGCGACCCAAGCGCTCGAGACTCCGCCAGTAGGATGGATCTGACCGGGCCATATTCAGGCGGGCTTGCTCCTGAACAAAGGTCAGGCAAGCTTTGTCGAGTGTTTCACCCACTGAAAGGCGCGAGGATAAAAAAGCCAGTAATTCCATGTAATGTTGCTCAATCCGGGCAGCTGACTGAAATAACAAGACTCGATGCAGCAACCAGTAAAATGCGCTACTGGACACGGCAGACAAAAACAGGCGCCATTCGAGTCTGAGCGGAAAAAACAAGCTGGAGACCCAGGCTAAGGTGACTGAAATCAGAACCTGACTTGCCCTGCCGGCCAGACGCTGGTGCAAATCTGCAGAAAGTCCTGCCCCCCATGCCATGCCAAACCCTCCCCGCTCTAGTGATTGAGCAGAATGGGTTCCAGCTCAAAAACGGAACCCGAGCCTGGTTTGATCCGGCAAATCTGACTGACTCGGCGCAACCCCTCAGGGGTACGTTCCAGGTGGACAATCAGCTGGAGGGCTGTTGAGACCAGACGGATGATTGCGTCCCAAGGAAGATGAATTTCCATCAGAACCATCAGGCCCAGTCGTTCCAGCATTTCCTGGGCTGAATTGGCATGACCGGTCGACATGGAGCCGGGATGGCCGGTATTCATGGCCTGGAGCATGGCGAAAACCTCGGCTCCCCGGACTTCGCCGACCAGGATCCGGTCTGGACGCATGCGCAGGGCAGACTGGATCAGCAGACCCAGTGAGACTTCGCCCTTCTGATCGGGGCCTGGCTGGCGAGATTCCAACCTGACTTTGTTTGGTAAACCCTGGAGATCGAGTTCTGCGGAATCTTCAATCGTGATCACGCGCTCCTGAGCCGGTATGCAGGCAGACAACGCGTTGAGAAATGTGGTTTTTCCGGTCCCGGTTCCGCCAGAAATAAACAGGTTCTGACGTGTCTTGACTGCGTTCGCCAGGTAATCGGCTGCTGCCTGGCTGATGAACCCGACCGAGACCAATTCTGACAGTTCGGGACGGACTCCCGTGAATTTGCGGATGGACAAGATTGGACCTTCGGGTGCAACCGGAGGTAAGACCGCATGGACCCGGCAACCATCAGGCAGACGCAGGCTGGCGATTGGTTCCTTCTCATTGATCAGGCGATTGGCCTGGCCAAAATAGCGACTGATCATGCCACCAAGATGTTCGGCATGATCAAATTGTAGCGCAGATGGGCTGATCCGGCCGGCTATCTCAACAAAGACCTGGTGAGGGCCATTGACCATGATTTCCGTCACTTCCGGATCATCCATCAGTGGCTGGAGGACATCCAGTCCGCGCATGGCATGGAAAAGACGGTCGACGATCGCTTGCATTTCCAGGACCCCAAGCCGTGATCCGGCATAATGGTCAAGAACAACATTGAGGATCAATTTACGCAATTTCTTATCGTCATCGGGTTCGGTCCTGACATCCTGAAGCTGGAGGACCCGGTCGATCAGGCGCTGGCGAGTGGCATAATCCGGCATCATGAACGTTGCTCCTCCTTGTCAGCTGACGGCTGTCTGCTGCGCAAAACCTGAGGATTTTTATCCGCTTTCATTTCGAGGACCTGACACGATGCCGGTAGTCTGGCAATCAGTTCACCCAGCTCCCGCTGGGCACAGGTGCTGGCCCAGTCTGATTCAGGTCCCAGATAGACCGCCAGGAAATCCGCCAGGACCGCCAAGGGTGCGACGCGGCTGAAGGACAGACCTTGGCAGTCGATAAGGACAGCTGGAAGGCGCGCGTCTGTATCCTGTGCGCCATCACCTGCCAGCAGACGGATTTTTTCCCGGACCAGGACGACCAAGGACCTAAGCCAGGTGGCATCGGCCTGCATCAGGTCGTCGGATCTTTCAGCGGGCCTGAATTGCCAATAGCCTCTGGCGTGTAGTTCGAGATACACACCCAGCTCACCGGGTGAAAGGGCATCCCCATTGGCCAGCCGCAATAACAGGTGTGTCAAATTGGGGCCGGAACGGGGCGTCTGGACCAGCTTCATGAGGTAGTTGGGCATCAGAGGCAGGTAGAATACCTCTCGGCCTGCTTGAACTTGCTGGCTTAGCCAGTTTTGGACAAAGGCTCGATGACCCTCCCACCCCAGATCCAATGCAACCGTTAAATTGATCAGTGGCGGCTTGGCAGCTATCTGCGGCAAGGTGTCTTCCGGGCAAGTGGCAGTAGCAGCGAGCTGCTTCTTAAGCACGAGAGCCATCTGACTGGCTGGCATCAGCCGATACAAGGTGTCGGCCTCCTTTGTTTGGCCACTGTAAGACTCCTGCCAGGGCAGCCAGACAATAGTCGGGTTATCTAGCCCTCCCTTACGGAGAATCGTGCTCAGCTCCGGGTTGGCTACGATCACGATGCCGCTTTCTGCCAAGACTTCAATCTCCAGAGCAAGCCTGGGATGGCTGTCCGGCTTGGCCAGCACAGGGCCATCCAGCAATTGGGCCAGACGTTCTGCCAGGCGACTGACATAAAACGGATCGCGATCAATCAGCAGAATAGGCTGCACGTGAAATCCCCTCCTAGCAACGGATGTCTGGCCGTGCTTCGCGCTTGCCAGACCTGTATGTGTGATTTTAATAGCGGCTCAGCTGTTTGGGGGCAGCATTTGTACGACAAAAAATGCCAGAATTCGACAGATAAAAACGCCGGCCCTACAGCGCGAAGGATACCGACGTTTTTGGATTCGACAGCAGCAGATTTATGAATGGACTCGCCCCATTCCGAGTCTTTGTCAGGTGGCCAATTCGCCCAGAACCTCTATCAGGCGGTCGATATCTTCGGTGGTGACCCAGTAGTGACAAACCAGACGGAAGACGCCATCATCCGCAGTGTTAACCAGAATGTTGCGTTGCTGCAGTTGGTGGACGAGCCTGTCTGCAGACACGGGATACTGGTCGAGCCGGAAAAAGACCATATTGATCTGAGGTGTACGCTCGATTTTGAACCAGCTGCCACCGAGGGTTTCCAGGGCTTGGGCCAAGTATCGGGCATTCTGGTGGTCCTGGTCCAGACGGACAGTCATTTCTCGCAGAGCCAGTAATCCGGCAGCAGCCAGCACGCCAGCCTGGCGCATGCCGCCACCGAGGATCTTGCGTTTGCGCCGCGCCCGCTCGATCACTGGCCTGGGCCCCGTCAGGATTGAACCAATGGGTGCGCACAGCCCCTTGGAAAGGCAGAACATCACGGTGTCTGCTTCCCGGGCCAGATCAGCTGCCGGAATCCCCAGGGCTGTCGCTGCATTGAACAGACGAGCGCCATCCAGATGAACAGGGATCTGGTAACGAGTGGCCAAAGCCCGGACTGCTTGCATGTATGGCAAATCGAGCACGGTACCGTCTGAATCCGCATTCTCCAGACAGATCAGGCGAGTCGTCGGACTGTGGATGTCTTCTGGCGTTTTCCGGATGGTAGCTGCAATCTGGCCGAGGTCCATCCGGCCATTTTGCACCGGCAGACAGCGCAATTGGACACTGGATAATAACGCCGCTGCACCGGCTTCGTGCCCGACAATGTGACACCTGTCAGAGAGGATGATTTCATCACCGGGCTGGGTCTGCGCCATGATCGCCAGCTGGTTACCCATCGTTCCACTGGCGACGAACAGGGCGGCCTCTTTACCCACAATCTCGGCAGCACTTTTTTCCAGCTCCAGTACCGTCGGATCATCGCCGTAAACATCGTCGCCGACCTCAGCCGCCGCCATAGCCTGGCGCATGGCTTCAGTCGGCCAAGTCACCGTGTCGCTGCGCAGATCCATCCATTTTCCCATCATGATGATCAATCCTCCT
>DIFN01000014.1:0-125 GCA_002419145.1 Mageeibacillus sp. UBA5747
CCGGGAGGCCGGCGGACGGGGGCGCGGGGGTGGGGGCTGGCCGGGCAGCGTCAGCTTTTGACAAGTGTGCTGCAGTCTGGTCAATAACCGTCTGTCGTGTATGTGTTTTTGCCTGACATTTGTTA
>DIFN01000014.1:298-4809 GCA_002419145.1 Mageeibacillus sp. UBA5747
TTGCTACGAATAATCCGATAATTGAGCTGTGACTTTCCAAACCATTTTAGCATCGGGGCAATTCCATGGTCAATATATTAATTCTTTCTGACAATCTACACCAGACTCGCCAGCTGACCGGCAGTTTGCTGCGGTTTGCGCCGGATCTGAAGATCCGTCTGGCACGGACGCTGGCCGAGGCGGAGAAATGTTGCGAAGACCTGGGGATGCGTGTGGCTTTCGTTGACCGGAGGCTGGCCAAGGGGTGCGTTGTCGACCTGGCTGAAAAGTTGCGCCGGATGCAGGTTAATCGTTTTTTACCAATCGTGATACTGGGATCAGATGAGGACGCCGGCGTACCGGGTGGATCGGATGGAGCTGGCGGGTTGGGCGAAGTAGACGGCCCGGATGGAGCTGGCGGCCCGGGCTCGGTTTTGNNCTGAAGCGGTTAGGCAGACAAGCGAGTTAGCCCAATCGAGCCAGTCTTCGCCCGAAACAAACCTGGTTTCAATGGGTATGGTCTTCTTCCCTTCCCCGATCGCTCCAGAAGATCTGAAACGATTGCTCGAGCAAGTTTTTGTCGAGTGGCGGGTACGGGATCATCGCGCGAGTCCGCGCATCTTCCTGGATCAGGCCGGCGCCGCCCGCTGGGTGTCCGAGGACGAAATCGTCCTGGTCGAATATGCCTCGCGCCGGGTGGTGATCCACCTGCGCAAGGAAGTCATCGAATACAAATACATGCCGCTGCAGAAATTCGCCGCGCAGTTGTCGTCGCAGTTTGTTCAGGTCCACCAGTCCTATGTCGTCAACTTCGCTGCCGTCAAGAGCTACAATCGCCAGCAATCCGTGCTGAAGATGGCTGGCTCCCCCGTCGCCGTCCCGGTCGGGCGCAGCTACCAGAAAAGTGTAGCCGACCTGATCCGGGGGCTGGACGAGTAAAAAAGGACGGCGTCTCGATTCGAACTTGCAACCAGGATATGAGAGCGATTCAGATTCTTCTGGATGCCTGGGTAGATGCCTCGGTAGATGCCTCGGTAGATTGACTTTCGAAATCCACATGGAGCTTTGCCAAAAAGTGGTGTGCCGAATTTGGGACGGCGTCCCAAATTCGGCATCTGGCCAGTATCCGCTTGAGGGTGCGTGGCGGAATGCGGATTGTATGCATGATTTCATTGATGGTGTAACCGCTGTCGAGTGCCATCGGAATGAATTCTCGGATCAGTTCAGGATCGTTTTCGCATTGATTGGATAGTTGTTTCAGCTTTTCAAAGATTGATCGCAATTCGGCCGATCTTTTATTGCGGATGTAAGTGGCTTGGCTGATGGGCTTTGTGTGGTTATGGGCATCAACAATCTGTCGATATTTTGTTTGTGCATCTTTTGGCGCAGAGTCAGGGGCAATAAGAGCATAAAGTTGGTCTTTAGCAATGAAACTGCGCCGGTTTGTTAATAAATTATTGTGGGCGCTCCAGTGATAGGCTTTGGGATCGGAAACGATTTCTGCTCGGACAGGATTATTGGCGATATAAGCAATCAATGTGTGTAAGTAGCCGAGGTCATTGACGTCGATAGCAACCATGACTTTACTAAAAACGGTGCCGGTGCGGTGGTTCTGTCGGTTGTAATAGAGGGTGTAGCGAAGATTGACCCGCTGCATAATTTTGTGAAGCGGGATATCTTGCATTTGGATAAGCAGGTGGTAGTGGTTGTTCATGATCACGTAGTGAAGGATCTGGCATGGCATTTCTGAAATGATTTTTTGGAGAATGCTGAGAAAATGGCGTTTTTCAGCGTCAGCATCGAAGATGAATTCGTGATTGTTGCCACGCTGGATGATGTGGTAGATGTGTCCAGGTTTGTAGGATCTGGGATAGCGCATGGGTGACCTCCTGATGGGGGTGCCGAAATTGGGACGGCGTCCCAATTTCGGCACTTGTTTGGCCTCATTCTATTGAGTTAGCCAGGCAAATATCAGGGGCATTCGATCGTCAATTTGCGACGGATCACGACAGGGCCGCAAAAAACGGACCTGGTTTTCCAGGTCCGTTGGGGTTGCTAAACAGCAGATTTACGAGTCGTTTTGGGATTTTTGCTGGATCTAATGGATTGGCCAGGCTCGGTTCGACAAAGTGCCGAATTTGGGACGCCGTCCCAAATTCGGCCAGCTTACCGGAAGTACGTCCGATTTAACTTCTTGATCCAGTCGATGTTGAGTTGGGCGAGGGTTTCGGCGGGGAGGCGGAAGGTCCAGTTGCCGCTGGGTGTGCCGGGGGCATTGATGCGGGCGGTGGCGTCAAGGGCGAGGAAGTCTTGGATGGGGGCGATGGCGAGGTGGGCTGGGGAGATCCAGAGGGTTTGGATGAAGGCGCGGCAGAAGTCGAGGTTGTCGGCGGGGGTGTTTTCCGGGTGGTGGGGGGTGTAGCGGATGTATTGGTTGACGAAGGCGGCTTTGTCAGGGTCGAGGGTCTGGCGCCAGCCGATGGTGGTGGTGTTGTCGTGGGTACCGGTGTAGACGACGCTGTTGGGGCTGTGGGCGTGGGGCAGATCGTTGCCGTCGAAATAGCCATCGAAGCCGAATTGCATGACTTTCATGCCCGGAAGTCCGGTCGCATTGAGGAAGGCGCGAACGTCGTCGTCGATGTCGCCGAGGTCTTCGGCGATGATCGGGGCGTTGGGGAAGTTTTTGAGGACGATATTGAAAAGTTTCATCGCCGGGCCTTTTTCCCATTGGCCGTTGCGGGCGGTGGGTTCGCCGGCGATGACGGCCCAGTAGGATTCGAAGCCGCGGAAGTGGTCGATGCGCACGACGTCGACGGTGGTGAGGGCGGTGCGGATGCGGTCGATCCACCAGGCAAAGTTGTCTTTTTCCATCAGGTCCCAGCGGTAGAGGGGGTTGCCCCAGAGCTGACCGTCGGCGGTGAAGTAGTCCGGCGGCACGCCTGCGACGCGCAGGAGGCGGCTGTCTTCGTCCATTTCGAAGAGGTCGGTGCGGGACCAGGCGTCGGAGCTATCTTGTGAGACATAAATGGGCATATCACCGATGATTTCGACACCGAGGGCGTTGATGTCGGCCTTGAGGGACTGCCACTGACGGTCAAATTCGTACTGGACAAAGCTGTGGTAGCCGATTTCGGCGGCAAATTCGGCGGCAAATTCGGCGAGGGCCTGGGGTTCGTGGCGGCGCAGGGGNNTCCCACCAGGGGCGGTCGCCGTGGGCTTTTTTGATGGCGCGGTAAAGGGTGTAGTCGGGCAGCCAGCGCTCGTTTTGGGCGATGAAGGCGGCGATGCGGTGGCGGTGCTCGTCGCCAAGACGGGCGTAGGCTTTGTGGAGGAGGGTCTCGCGGGTGTGGTAGAGCCAGCCGTAGTCGATTTTGTCCTGGGCCCAGGGGTAGAGGCCTTCGCCTAGTTCTTCGGTGGTGAGGAGGTTCTGGTCGTGGAGCTGCTGGAGGTCGATAAAATAGGGGTTGCCTGCGTAGGCGGAGAGGCCCTGGTAGGGTGAATCGCCGGCACTGGTGGGATTTAGGGGTAGGATTTGCCAGTACTTGAAGCCGGCGGCGGCGACTTTCTCCGCGAAGGAGCGGGCGACTTGGTCGAAGCAGCCGATGCCCCAGGGGCCTGGGAGGGCGAAGATGGGCATGAGGATTCCGCTGGAACGCTTCATGGTGGTGATCTCCTTTGTGCGCTTGGTTTGGGCAGCTGGGCGACGGGGATGGGGTGGGCCTGCAAGGCCGGGAGGCCGGCATGGCCGGTGGGGGGCGACGAGGATGGGGTGGGCCTGCAAGGCCGGGAGGCCGGCGGGAGGCGAATGTGATTTCTGGTCTGAGTTGGTGGGTTGAACCGCTTCTTCCCTTTTCCCTATTTTAGCGCATATTTAAGCTATTCAACCGGTTGCATGAAAGTTTTTTGTCGAAATTCACCACCCATACGGTGTCTGATTTTGCGGTATTAATTTTATTTTGCTTTTTGAATCAGTAAAATTTGACTGGTCCAGACCAGGCGCGTATGCGAATCTCCATCAGCCGCGCGATGAGTAGGGCCAGAACCAGAATCATGCCCAGTGCGTCGATCTGTGCCGGTGTTTTCAGAAATATATCATTGACGATCAGCGGATCCTTGAGAAAAGCAAAGTCATTTTCAACGCCATTCTGGCCTTTGTAAGCGCGGAGCGCACCGAAGCTGTCCAAGTCATCCGATCCTGTCCGGGGGGGCATGGGTCAAGGCAACAAAACACCCGGCCAGTTGGATCAGTTCGTCGATGGCCGCGGTGTTTTCTTCGATAGGCCAGGTCACAATGAATAACCACTGCCCGATAGGTGTTACCGTCAATCTCGACGGGAACACCTCGGTCGACGCAGAGCAGGTCAGTCATGAACTGTTTGCGCTGCGGTTGGTGATCTGTGCTGTGCCCCGTGTGATCAGCGGTCCCGCTTTGATATCGCTGCGCTCAGATTCACCCAGATATTCGTGGATGTTGTGTCAAAGCTGACCGCAGACATGTCCAGCTGAAACCTGTTGCACCGCTCTAATACCCA
>DIFN01000014.1:4907-11335 GCA_002419145.1 Mageeibacillus sp. UBA5747
GCGCGTTGATGGTTTCGGCCAATTGCAGCTGCCGGTAAGATGCGGCGGCCAGCGGCCAATGACCTTGCTGATAGACTGCGGCAGCTCTGTGAGATTCCAGCAGCGGATTGGTATCCTGGTCAGTTCGGTCCATACGCATCCTCTTTCATGAGCTCGAGGTTAATCTTCGTGATCTCCTGTAAAATTTCCTCGATAATTCGCTTCTGTTCCAACCCTTTCAAAGCCTGTTACCGCTGATCTAGCCGGATATAGTGCTGTCGCTGTTTCCCGTTTTCCATCACTGCCAAATAGTAACGCGGTCCGTGTGCTTCACCGCGGTGACACGCGCAGTTGGGTCGGGTGCAAACGGTGTAGCGTTCCACCCTGGTTTCGTGCAGCACGGCAGCATGCTGCGTCAGCTCTTCAACGAGCTGCCGGTGTCGTTCCTGATCCTGGTCGAAGCGACGAGCTCGATCGATGCGCGACGGCGATATTGTCGAGCAGGGTCGCCCTGAGGCACTACTTGCGGCTGGCGGTTGCTACGCCGAGCTGTACAACAGCCCGTTCGAGGGGTGAGGGTTTAGAAGAAAAAGGGACGTGGTCCGTTATTTCAGTTTTCCAGAAGAAAACGCCCAGCTGGCTTCACACGGATGGTGCCTAAATCTGATTCGATGACCTCTTCTTCTTGCCTGGTAATGATCAGTCCTTCTGATAGTTCCAATTCGGTCATGGCTTTAGCCAATGCTGTGATTTCCCTTTTGTGAGTCTGTGGGTCGGCGAATGTTGCGCAGATTTGGATGAGTTTTCTGGAACGGTCAGGCAGTTGGGCCAGAAAATCAACCGCGTGACCGGCTATGGTTTTAAAGTAGAAAATGGCTGGTGAAAAAGGGCCTGCTGATTTGATCTTTTCGGCACTGAAATATTCCCGGAATGAAAAGGGAAATAGTTCCCACGATAATGCGCGGCCGCGCATCTGGGTCGCGCTTTCTCGTGAAAGCATCTGGGCAGAGGATCCTGTCAGAAACATTTCGCATTTCTCTGTGCGCTGCAGGCGGTCAATGAAGGATTCCCAACCCTGAATGGTTTGAATTTCATCAAAAAAGAGGTTGTGCAGTCGATCGTCGAAAAAATTCAAATAAAGGATGTTCTGGCGGGGAATGGAATGCCTTGCCCCAGCATATGCTGCATGTGCTGGAAAAGTTAGGTGGATTTTCCGCTACGCCTGACCCCCCTGCAGATGGTTGGCTTTCCTGGCACAGGTGTGATTTCAACTTGCCGCGGAATACTGGCCGGAAATTTGTATTCCATAAAGTCGAGAATCAGTTCTTTGAGCAGTTCGATCATTCGATCTCCTCCGGGATAGGGTCTCATAAATGCGCGGAACGAGCGGAACGTGTCGCATACTCTTATTTCCGGTAATTTGTTTTACCACTTATTAAGTATTCCGGCAAAATCTATGACCACTTTTGTACTATATCGGTCAAATCTTTGACCGGATTTAGCCGCCCCTCTTCCCTCTTTCCATAGCAATGGTGCCAGTGCGGACGATTTCAAGAATGCCGTAGGGGCGCAGGAGGTCGGTCATGGCCTGGATTTTGTCGGGGCTGCCGGAGACGGCGATGGTCATGGAGTTGGAGGCGACGTCGATGATTTTGCCGCGAAAGACGTTGACGAGGTTGATGAGGTCGGTTTTGCGTTCGTCGGGGGCGTCGACCATGATCAGGCCCAGTTCCATCAGGATGGTTTCGGCGTCGTTGACGCGTTTGACCTGGACGAGGTTGGTGACGCGGTTGAGGCGGGCGATGACTTTTTCGACGGCTTGATGCTCACCTTTGACGATGATCGTGATGCGGGCGACACCGGGTTTCTCTGTTGAACCGACGGCAAGGCTTTCGATGTTGCAGTTCTCTTCGCCGAACAGCTCGGTGACATGCCAGAGAACGCCCGGTTTGTCTTCAACCCAGACAGAGAGAATGGTTTTCCTGATCTGACTCATGGTTACCTCCTGATCTGTGCCGAAAATGGGACGCCGTCCCATTTTCGGCAGGTGATGATTTTTGTTGCAGGTTTGATTTTATTGTGTCGATGTTTGGGATGGTTTATGGCGGTTTTGCCGATTTTGGGACGCCGTCCCTTTTTAGCCGATTTGGTCGTGGATGGTGAGGGCGAGGAGGATGGAGTAGTATTTGGCTTCGCTGCTTTCGGCGCGGGAGGTGACGACGAGGGGAACGCGGGCGCCGGTGATAATGCCACAGGAGCGGGCGTTGCTGAGGAAGATGAGGGCTTTGACGAGGATGTTGCCGGCTTCGATGTTGGGGACGAGGAGGATGTCGGCGTCGCCGGCGACGGGGGAGCTGATGCCTTTGTGGATGGCGGCTTCGAGGTTGATGGCGTTGTCCATGGCCAGGGGGCCGTCGATGACGCAGTTTTTGATTTGGCCGCGCTGGCTCATGAGGGTGAGTGCGGCAGCGTCGAGGGTGGGCTGCATGGCTGGGTTGATGGTTTCGACGGCGGCGAGGACGGCGATTTTAGGTTTTTCGACGCCGAGGGTGCGGGCGACTGTGATGGCATTGGTGACGATTTCTGCTTTTTGCTTGAGGTCGGGAGCGATGTTGATGCCGCCGTCGGTGATAAAGAGTAATTTGTGGTAGTTGGTGATTTCATAAAGGCCGACGTGGCTCAAAAGCCGGTTGGTCCTAAGGCCTTTGTCGCGTTCGAGGACTGCTTTTAGCAGGTCGGCGGTCTGGAGGGCGCCTTTCATGAGTACATCGGCTTCGCGGTTGTTGACGAGGTTGACGGCGATTTCGGCGGCGCGGCGGTTGTCGAGCTCTTTGATGATGGTCATGTGGGAGACGTCGAGTGCAAGTTCGTCGGCAATCGCAAATATTTTCTCTTTGTCGCCGATCAGGATGGACGAGGCGTAGCCTTTTTGCCAGACGTCGTGGACGGATTCGAGGACGTGGCTGTCGTGGGCGACGGCGACGGCGATGCGCCCGGGGCTGCGCTCGGTGAGGAGTTGTTCGAGTTGGGCGAGTTTATCCACCGCTCAGTCCTCTCTTTCGTATGTTTTCGGGGCTTCCTGACCGGTGAGCACGCGCAGGGCGCCTTCAGCCATGGCGAGCAGTTCGTCTTCGCCGGGGATGACGAGGACAGGGGCGAGGAACTGGGTCGATTCGGTGATGGCTGTAGTGAGGATATGGCTGCGGGCAAGGCCGCCGGTGAGGATGATGGCGTCGATCTGGCCTTTCAGCGGGATGGCCATGGCGCCGATGGTTTTGGCGATCTGGTAGGCCATGGCGTCGAGGAGCTCGCGCTTCTGTGGGTCGGTGTGCGCATCTTCTTCGATGGCGCGGGCGTCGGTGGTGCCGGTGTAGGCAAATAGGCCGCCGCGGCCGACGAGCAGGGTGCGGAGCTGGGCAGGGGTGTATTGCTGGCTCTCAAAGAGGTCGAGGAGCTGGAGGGTCGGCAGGGTGCCGGCGCGTTCTGGGGTAAAGGGGCCTTCTTCAAGGGCGTTGTTGACATCGATGACGCTGCCAAATTGGTGGGCGGCGATGGAGATACCGCCACCGAGGTGGGCGATGATCAGTTTGAGTTGGCTGTAGGGGCGGCCAAGCTGGGCTGCAGCGCGGCGGGCGATGGCTTTTTGGTTGAGGGCGTGGAAGCGGCTGAGCCTTTTGAGCTGGGGCAGGCCGGTGTAGCGGGCGAGAGGCTCGAATTCGTCGACGGTGATGGGGTCGACGATGAAGGCGGGTTTGGGATTGTGGTCGCCGTGGATGGTGGCAAGGGTGTGGGCGATGGGGGCGCCGAGATTGCTGGCATGGATGCCGTAGCGGTTGGTGGTGAGATCGGCAAGCATGGCGGGGTTGATCGTGTAGGTGCCGCTGGTGAGGGGGCGCAGGAGGCCGCCGCGGCCGACGAAGGCGTCCAAATCGGCGGGGCTCGCAGGAGGTTGGGTCAGGTGCGAATGGCCGGCGAGGTCGGGGTCGGGCTGCCAGTCTTGTTTCTGGGCCTGGGTGATGGCTTCGGCGAGGGCCTGTTCAATGGCGGCCAGGCGCAGGGGGATTTGGTCCTGGAGGGTGGGCAGGGCGGCCAGGATGGCGTGATCATGGCGTTCAACGGACTCGCAGACGCAAGTGGTGTTATGGAAAAGTGCGGTTTTGGTGGAGGTGGAGCCGGGATTGATGGTGAAGATCCAAGGCATAGTGTTCGGCCTCCAGAAGTTCGTTTAGGACATGGTCTGTTTCGGGAAATTTTGGCTTTTTTTATCCGTAATTCTGCATTTTTTTGCAAAATCGCGATTTCGTTTCAGTCTGGGAGGACTTCGAGGGAGATGATGGCTTTTTCGATGGTGACACGGTAGGTGATGGTGCGAAGGTTGGTCTTGGCGCGGAGCTGGTTGATGAGGAGGTCTTCCACAGTGGTTTTGGTGGGGAGGTCGTCACCGAGGTAGAGGATTTCGAGGAGGTCGGGCTGGCTGTCGGTGAAGTCGGCCTGGCTGACGAAGTGGGCGATGCGGGCGTCGAGTTCGTCGAGGGTGGCGTCGGTGAGGTCCTGTTGGCGGTAATAGTGGGCGCCATCGCTGGTGGCAGAGGGGTAGTCGTCTGCGTTCCAGGTGTGGGTCTGGCGCATTCTTTCGTCAGAGCGGAGGAAATTGATGTGGGTGGGTTGGTCGTTTGGGCCGCCGTCGGGAACAGGGTCGTCATGGGTGACATCGATGTGATAGGGCTGACCATCGAGCCAGACCAGGTTCCAGGCATGGTCGACCCCTTCGGAGGAGCCGGTGATCAGGGTGACGGGAATGCCAAGCTTCTGGGTGATGAGCTGGAAGGATTGGGCATAGCCCTGGCAAAGGGTCAGGTGGTCTAAAAGCGCGCTGGCGGCGTTGTTCGTGGTCTGGTCGAGGGTGGTGTCGTAGACGGTGTTGAGGATCAGGTGGTCGTGCACCGTCTGGAGCTGTTGCCATGGTGTCGGCGCCTGGTTTGCGAGGGCGGCGATGCGACCGGCTTCGGAGAGAAGCGCGGTCTGGCGGGTTTTGAGGGTTTCGCTGCTGGCGGCGGCATAACCGGGGGTGTAGCCCATTTCCAAGGTCATGGCATTAAAGGTCGGGGTTTGGGTCTGGAGGATCGAGTATTCGATGCGGGCGGAGCCATCGAGCCAGAAGTATTGGGCGTTTTCGCGGAAAACTTGGTCATAGAGGGTGTAGACGCGTTCGATGAGCTCGTCGGTCTGGTCTTCGGTGAAGGTGTACTGGGTGACGGCTTCATCGAGGATGACTTTGTGCTGGTAATGGTCGAGGGCGGCGCGAATGGCGGTGGTAACGATTTCGTCGAAGGGCTGGCTGGGGGTGGCTCGGGTGGTGTCGAGGATGGGGCTTTCGGTGCGGGTTGTGCTGGTCTCGGGACTGCTGCTGGTCGTTTTTGCCGGGAATTTCTCCGCTGCGGATTCGAGCGCTGAGGAGGAGTCGGTCAGGATCTGCTCGACGGGTTCTCGGATGTCAGCGACGATGGACTGGGCGATGCGGGGCGAGCAGGCAGTCAGGCTGAAGCTCAGGGCGGCCAGGGTTGCGATGACGGCTACAGCCAAGGCCAGACGGCAAGNNCGGCAAGACGAGCTCAGACGGCAAGGCGAGCTCAGACGGCAAGGCGAGCTCAGACCTTTTGCGGGCCGCGGCACCACAAGCGAACCGCGGTCTTGCGCCGGGGACCCGTGCCTGGGGGTTGGCTGCTTTGGCCTTTTTGTTTGCATGGGTTTGCTGTGCTGGCCGTTTTTGCTCAGCGGGGCCGGCGGGACTTGCTGGGTTTGGAGACCTGCGGGTTTAAAATGTATTTGCTTTTTTTAACGAAATAGTACTGCACGCCTGTCGAGATAGCTACGGCAATGGCGGTGAGGCCAAGGAATTTGAGATGGCTGACATTGGTGTCGAGGAAGGACGGCATCAGGATGGCGAATATGATGGCCATAATCGCCAGGTTGACGTACTTTTTGGTCTGCTGAGAGAATGTGATCGGCTGGCCACATTGCTCGCAGGTGAAATTAAACTGGCTGGGAATGAAATTTTTCCAGCTTTTTTGTGGGCTGTGGACGCAGGTGTCGGTGGCCGGCGCGTTGGTCAGGTCGGCTGGATTCGTGGGGGTATCGATCGAGGTCTTCTCTTCGGCGGGGGCGAAGGAGTTGTAGAGGGTGATGAGGTCTTGCTGTTCTTTGGTCAGGGCTGGTTTAGACGCAGAGTCAGTGGGGGCCGATTCAGACCCAGACCCGGGTGCGCCAGATGTGGCATCCAGGCCGGTGGGAGCTGTTTCGGAGGGGTTGGCCGCGTCTGTTGTGCTGAATTCTGTGTCGGGATGTGGCATCACACTGGGATCGATCGGGTTGGCTTTAGGTTTTTCGACGAATTTGCCAAAGGTGATGAGGAAGTAGTAGGCGATGATGTAGATGAGAATGTACAAAAG
>DIFN01000014.1:11461-15097 GCA_002419145.1 Mageeibacillus sp. UBA5747
TTGCAGGTATAGGTCGGCTTTTTGGCAAAGAGGTTTTTGAACGAGAATGAGGCCTGGTGCTTGCAGTCCATGGGCAGTGGGTACTCCTTTAAGGTGTGTTTATCGGTTATTAAGGATGTCGACGAGAGGGGAATTCTGGCCGATGATCAGGGTTTTGTCGCCGGAAAGGGCTTTTTGGGCGGCTTCAAGTTCGCGGACGAAGACGTAGAAGTCGGCTTTGTTTGGGTCGTTGTAAAGTTCCTTGAGGATGGCCATGTACTCTTCTTCCCCTTCGCCAACCAGCCGCTGGGCTTGGGCACGGGCTTCGCCGAGGAGAATTTCAACTGTTTTGTCGGTTTCGTTGCGGATTTTGGCGGCTTCAAATTCGCCTTCGGCTTTGAAGGTGGCGGCCATCTGGGCACGTTCGGAAATCATGCGGCTGAAAACGGCTGCTTCGTTGTCGCTGGGCAGATCGAAGCGTTTGATTTCGACGGTCTGGATGTGGACGCCATAGCCTTTGAGCTGGGCGGCGACTTGCTCGGTGATCGTTTTGTTGAGGGAGGTGCGGCCGGCTTCGGTGTCGGCGATGATGTTGCTCTGCTCAAGACTGCCCATGACGTTTTTGATGACGCTGTAAGTGGAGGCGTCAATGCGTTTTTGCATTTCGTTGATGTAGCCGACGGTGCGGATGAAGGTGGTGACGTCTTCGATGGCCCAGATGGAGTAGCTGTCGACGATCATGGCCTTTTTGTCGGCGGTGAGGACTTCGCTGGGGGCGATGTTGTAGATCATCTGCTTTTTGGTCAGGCGGTTGACGTCCTGGATGAAGGGGATTTTGACGTTGAGGCCGGCGTCGGTCTGGATCGACTGGATGGCGCCGAACTGGGTGATGTAGACGTATTCGCCTTCGTTGACGGTGTAAAGGGAGCCGGATACGACTAGGATGATGGCGATCATGATGATGAAAAGGCCGGCGAGGCCGAGGTGGTGAAGTTTGGTTTTGGGCTTGCGGCCGGATGGGTTGGGGCTGGGATTGGTGTTGTAGGTAAAGTTTGTCTCAGGCATGTTAGTTCACCCCCGTCGTGCTGCTGGTGCTGGTGCTGTTGCTGGTGCCAGTTGTGCCGGAAAAAGGCTCGAGGGGCAGGAGTTTGCTGGTGCCGGTGCCGTCGTCGATGTAGACTTTGACGCCGGGCAGGACGGTCTCGATCATTTCCAGGTACATGCGCTGGCGGGTGATGGCGGGGAAGTTGAGGTATTCGTTGAACATGGCGAGGAATTTGTCGCGTTCGCCGGTGGCAAGGTTGATTTTGGCCTGCTTGGCGCCTTCGGCATCTTTGACGATCTTGTCGGCCTGGGCTTTGGCGGCCGGGATTTTACCGTTCTGATACTCGAGGGCCTGGTTGATGGCGGTAGCCTTTTCCTGCTTGGCGGTTTCAACGTCGCGGAAGGCCTTGGCGACTTCCTCTGTCGGTGGTTCGGAATCATTGACTTTGACGTCGATGATCATGACGCCGATGTCGTTGGTCAGGAGGCTCTGGGTGAGCTGCTCTTTGACGTCGGCCTGGATCTGGATCTTGCCGGTGGTGAGGACATCGTCAATGTTTCTTGTGCCGACGACGGAACGGACGGCGCCCTGGATCATGTTTTTGAGGATCAGCTTGGGGTTGTCGGTGACGAACAAATATTTGTAGGGGTCGCTGATCTTCCATTCGACAAAAAAGTCGATGTTGACGATATTCATATCGCCGGTGATCATGTTGCTTTCGTCAGGGACGTTGGAAAAAGTACCATCGAGATTTTCGATGTAGCCGAGTTCGATTTTCTGAGTCAGGTTGACGGGCAAGGTGGTGACCGACTGGATCGGCCAGGGTAGCTTGACGTGCAGGCCGGCGCCGTTGGTTTTGGTGTAGCGGCCGAAAGTTGTGATAATGGCCTGTTCGGACTCGGCGACTGTGTAGACAGTCGAGCTGCCAAGCGTGAGAACGAAGAGTGCCACGATGGCGATGACAACGATGATTGCGATTTTGCGAGGCGTAAATTTCATAGTATGCCCTCCTGAGGGGGATTATATCAGAAAAGTGAAGGGGTCCGATATCCGGCATTTATGCAGATGGCGGTTGAATTGCCGAAAAAGGGACGGCGTCCCAATATCGGTTTTCGATATTGGGACGCCGTCCCTTTTTCGGCAGCTTATTCATCTGCTGCTGTTTTCAGCTGGTTTCAGGGTTATTTTTGCATGTGTTTCTGCTTTATATTTACTATTTATGCATCTTTTTGGTTTTTTATGCACTTTTATATTTTACTTTCGGAATTTTATCTTGCATAATCGACGGCAATGATTGCATATCCATGTAAGATTGGGTTGTTTTTTGGTGGGTGGGGTTGTGCTGGATGGCAGTGGCCGAGCGATTTTGAATGTTTTGCAGGAGGATGCGGTGATTTCGAATCTGGAGTTATCGCAGCGGATCGGGCTTTCGCCGTCGGGATGGAGGTTCAGGCGTTTGGTGCAGGTGCAGGCATGTTACATGGTGATGGGTATCGAAAAACGATCGGTTTTTGTACCGGTTAATGAGGAGTCAATGGGATGACGGCGGAGTTGGTTGATCAAGGACAGGGCCAGCCAGTCAGGTCTGATGGGCCGGGAACGGGAGCGGGCGTGAAGGCAGCAGCATTGCGGGCGGCGTTTCCGCATACGGTGCCTGTCTTGACGGGTTTTTCTTTTCTGGGGATGGCGTTTGGGATCCTGATGGCGAGCAAGGGCTATGGAGTTGGCTGGACGTTCTTGATGAGTTTGTTCGTGTTCGCAGGATCGGCGCAGTACGTGGGGATCACGTTTTTGACCACTGTATTTAACCCGGTTGATGCGTTTCTGTTGACCTTGATGATCAATGCACGGCATTTGTTCTATGGTTTGTCTTTGCTGGACAAATTCCGCGCGGCAGGGCGGTTGAAGCCATACCTGATCTTCGGTCTGACGGATGAGACCTTTTCGATCCTGTGTTCGGCCGAGCCGCCGGAGGGTGTGGATCGCAGATGGTTCATGTTTTTCGTGACCGTTCTGAATCACGGATACTGGGTGCTCGGCTCGGTCATGGGCGGGCTTGTCGGGTCGATGCTCACCTTCAACACACGCGGGCTCGATTTCGTGCTGACCGCGCTGTTTGTCGTGATTTTCATCAGCCAATGGAAAAGCCAGAAAAAGCACGGCCCGGCAGTGATTGGTGTCGCCAGCTCGGTGGCCTGTCTGCTCATTTTCGGGCCGGACCGGTTCATCATCCCAGCGATGGTCGCGATTCTGGTGATTTTGCTTCTTTTCCGGGAAAAACTGCAAGTGGCCGAAGTCGAAACGTTGAGTGTGACAGAAATTGAATCGGTGCTTGTCGAGCCGGTGCTTCCCGAAGACACCAGGCAATCCGGCCGGGAGGTTTGAGCATGCTTCTTTCGCCTTATGAAACCTTGGTCATCATTGCCTTGATGATGCTGGCAACCATGACGACACGATTTTTGCCATTTATTCTATTCCCGGCAGATCGGGAGACGCACCCTTATGTGACGTATCTGGGCAAGGTCTTGCCCTATGCTGTGATCGGTTTTCTGGTCGTGTATTGCCTCAAAGGGGTCGATGTCCTGGCTGCGCCGTATGGGCTGCCGGAAGCG
>DIFN01000014.1:15162-26703 GCA_002419145.1 Mageeibacillus sp. UBA5747
GATCGGACGGCGGGCGGCTTGCATGATTTCGGGCGAGAGATTGATTTGGTCACCGCCTGTGCCAGCGATGGCGTGGTAGACATCCATCAGGGATGTGATTTTCATGTTGGGGCAGACGAGCTTTTTCGAGAGGATATGGAACTGTTTATCCGGGAACTGGTAGGCCAGGTGCTCGGCGATGCTCATCTCGGTGCCGATAACGAACTCTTTGGCGTTACTTTGCGCGGCGTAGTCGAGAATGGCCGAGGTGGAGCCCACAAAATCGGCATGTTTGACGACGTCAGGGACGCACTCGGGGTGGATCAGGATCGGGGCGCCGGGATGGAGCTTTTTCGCGGTCAGGACATCTTTTTCCGTCACAGCCGCGTGGACGTGACAGCCGCCGAGCCAGAGATTGATTTTTTTGTCAGGCAGCTGGCGCTGAACGTAGTCGCCGAGGTTGCAATCCGGAATGAAGAGAATTTCATTTTCCGGCATGCGGGAAACAATCTTGACGGCGGTCGATGATGTGACGCACACGTCGCAGACGGATTTGAGCTCGGCAGTGGTGTTGATGTAGGCGACGACGGGAACGCCGGGGTGATCGTGCTTGAACTGGGCGACGCGGACGGGGGCGATCTGTTCGGCCATCGGGCAACCGGCCTCGGCATGGGCGAGAATGACCTTTTTCTCAGGATTCAGGAGCTTGACCCCCTCTGCCATGAAACGGACGCCGGCCAGGACAATGGTCTGCTCGGGAACCTTCTGAGCGCCAACGCTGAGTTGGAAAGAGTCACCTTTGATGTCTGCGACTTCGAGGATTTCTGACGCTTGGTAGGTATGGGCGACAAGGCAGACGCCCTTCTCTTTTTTCAGGGCGATGATCTTGTCTTGCAATTCACGAATCATTAACTTTCCTCCTGAGGGTGTGGTGCCGAAAATGGGACGGCGTCCCAAAAATGGCAAAAATGGGACGGCGTCCTAAAGACGTCCCAAAAATGGTGTGTTTATTGTCCGTAGGTGGGGCCGGTGCGGATGGTGGCGCCGCCGATCATTTCGTCGCCCTGGTAGAAGACGATGATCTGGCCGGGGGTGATGGCGCGCTGAGGAGTCTCGAAGGTGACGTGGACTTGGCTGCCTGCCTTGCTGCTAGCCGCGCTGCCCGGCTCGCTGCCTGGCGCGTCGCCTTCGGGGAGCAGGCCGATCCGGCAGGAGGAGGGTTTGGCGGAGTAGCGGATTTTGGCGCTGAGGGTGGTGCTGTTGGTGACTGGGATGATCCAGTTGGCGTGGTCGGCCAGGAGATGGTTGCAGAAGAGGGCTTCGCTGGGTCCGACGACGAGGGTATTGGTGGCGGCATCTTTATCAATGACAAAGGTGGGCTGGCCGAAGGCGCCGAGGCCTTTGCGCTGGCCGATGGTGTAGTCTATGATGCCGGTGTGCTGGCCAACGACCTGGCCGGAGAGGTCGACCATCGGGCCGGGCTGAGTGATTGCGCCGCCAGTCTCGCGCAAAAACTCTGTGTAGCGGCCGTCAACGAAACAGATCTCCTGGCTATCGGGTTTGTTGTGGACGCGCAGGCCGGCTTCGCTCGCGATCTGCCGGACCTCGGGCTTTTCGAGCTCGCCGAGGGGAAACAGCAAGTGGGCGAGCTGGTCCTGGGTCAGCATGTAAAGGGCATAACTCTGGTCTTTGCGGTCGTCGCGGCCACGGTAAAGGTGATACAGACCGGTGGCAGGGTCGTAAAGATTGCGCACATAATGGCCGGTGGCTACGTAGTCAAACCCGTAGGCGCGCGCTTTTTTCAGGAGCTCGTCAAATTTGATCGTGCGGTTGCATTCGACGCAGGGGTTGGGTGTGAGCCCGTGGCGATAGGCGTCGACGAAGGGCATGATCACGTTGTTTTCGAAGGTGCGGATCATGTTGAAGACGTGGTGCTCGATGCCCAGCAGGTGGCAAACGCGGCGGGCGTCTGCGATGCTCTCCAATGAACAGCAGGAACGCGCGACGATGTCGTCCTCGGTCGAGCGGTCGAATAATTTCAGTGTGACGCCGGTGACATCATAACCTTGGCGCTGCAAAAGGACTGCGGCGACAGCAGAGTCGACGCCGCCACTCATGGCGACAAGCACGCGCTTGCCGTGGTGCGGGTCGAGCGGCTGGGCAGATTCGGATGGGTTTTGGGTCATTTTTGATCTCCCGGGATTAATGGACTGATTTTATCAGCCTGTTTCCAGGGATGCAAGGCGATTGGCTACGAAAGCAGCCGAAAGTAGCCGGAATCAGCTTGCCGGCTCACATGAGTTGGCAGCTACACGGCAAAGGTTTCGACGCTGCCGCCTCCCCCTCTGCCCGACCGGCTCAGATATTGCCCAGGAAAACGTCGGAGAGATGGCGGCGGGCAATTCGGGCGAGGAGATGGATGCGCTCGACACTGATCGGGCCGGGTTGGGGCATTTTGTAGGCAGGACGATGGCGGGACAAGTGCAGCGGAATCAGGCGGTCGATCGAGGCGACCCAGCGGGCGAGCTGGTCGATTTCGTCTTCGTCATCATTGAGGCCAGGGATCAGGAGGGTGGTCAGTTCGACATGGCAAACGCGGGCAGCTGTTTCGATCGTGCGTTTGACCGGCTCGAGCGGCCCATGGCAGTAACGGTTGTAAAAAGCGGCGTGAAAAGCCTTGAGGTCAATGTTCATGGCATCGATGTAGGGCAGGATCTCCTGGAGTGGCATAGGATTGACCAGGCCATTGGTGACCAGGACGGTCTTGAGTCCGGCCTGGTGGGCCAGCCTGCTGGTATCGAGGACATATTCCAAGGTGATGAATGGTTCGTTATACGTGAAGGCGATGCCAATGTTACCGTTACTTTGCTCGGCCAGGGCAATGTTGACCAGCTCTTCCGGCGCGTAAAAGTGAGACTCGGCGTGGCGCTGGGAGATTTGCCAGTTCTGGCAAAATTCACAGGCGAGGTTGCAGCCGTAGGAACCCACAGAAAGGATCGAGCTGCCGGGGTAAAAGCGATTAAGGGGCTTCTTCTCGATTGGATCGAGGGCCATCGAAGTGATCTGACCGTAACTTTCCGCATACAGGATGCCGTCGTGGTTGACACGGCCCAGGCAACGGCCATGGTTGCCCGGTTTGATGTGGCAATAGTGGGGGCAGAGGCGGCAGATCACGAAATTGGGCTGGATGTCGAAGTGCTTGGCCTCTTTGAGTCCATTCGAGCGGTTGGGTATTGGCATGAGGATCACCTCTGTTCCATCAATTGGAGGATGTCTCTGGTCACTGGCCTTCCCATGCTGGTTAATGTCCTGCCCTGTCCAGGCGTTTCATTCGTAGCGGGTCACGCGGAAACGTTCGATGGTATACGGTTCATCTGCTGCAATACCAGCCTTGCGGCAAGCGATCGCCAGCTGGTCGGCAATCGTGTCGACGCCGTCCAGGTCAGGCAGCAAAAGTCCGGTGCGGCCGCGATGTCGGACGATGATGCCAAAAACGCGCGGGTCGAGCACGCTCTTGTCAGCAACGGGCTCGGCTGGTCCGAGGATATCGACGCTGATCTCGAGGTCGGGCAGTTCGGCGGCTCGAACTGGATCGAAACGCGGGTCATGAATGGCGGCGCTAATGGCATTCTGGATGATTTCGGTGACAACGCTGGCGGTGGTGGGGCCGGTGGTGCCGATGCAGCCGCGCAGCTGGCCATGTGCGTGCAGGGAGACAAATACGCCGGCGCGCTGACTGGCAAATACGCCAAGATCGAGGTCGGCCAGATCGTCGGGGGTGAGGGTGTGGTGCTGTGTCAAGTAGCTTTCCAAGGTGCGGCGGGCAATGATGACAGGGATGGGCGTGGGGCTGTGAGGCTGGCTATCTTGGCCCAGGCGGGTGATGACCGACGGCGGATCGAGGGGCGTCTGGGCCGGACCGGTCGCAATAAAACGGGCGACACCATAGCCAATGCCGTAGGGCGCCTCGTAATGGTAGACGAAGGTTTCCACTGTGCGGTCATGAAAAGCTCCGCACAGGGCGATCAGGGACCGGTAGCCGCATTCCGCGGCACGATCGCGCAGCTGGCTATCGATCCGCAGGATCTGGCCCAGGTCGCCTGAGTCAATCGCAGTCATGAGCAGCCGGTCGAATTGGGCACCCTCCGGGCAGTTGCCGTAGGGGCTGTTGGCGTTGGCTTTGTGAGACAGATCGCCGCTGGCAACGAGCACGGTGCGCCGGTCGAGGTGTCTGGCTGCACGCGCAATGGCCTGGCCGAGGCGGAAAATGTCGTCGACAGGCAGGTCCGAGCTGGCGAGCGCGACCAGGCGAATCCCAGGTGTCTGGGCAGCCAGATAATAAAGTGGGACAAGGACGCCATGATCGAGTGTGCCGTCAAGTCCGTGGCGGTGCAGGTCACGAGCGTTTAAAAAACCGCCGGGCAGGCCTTCGTGCGCAAGTTCAGCGAGAATTGCATCAGCCAGCTCGGTGTCGGCAGGCCATTCCTGACGGCTCTCCGGGTGGCCAAACTGGGCAAAACTGCCGGACAGGCGATCGCCGCTGTAAAAATAGATGAAATCGCCAAACATCGGGGCATGGGGGGACACGATGACCATTGTCTCCGGCTGGAGGGCGGCGAGATCGGCCGCTGCCTGCTGGAGAGCTGCGATGGTGCGGTCGGCTTCGCGACTGCCCTGGCCGACGGCAGGGATGATAATCGGTGGGTGGGGGGCGAGGAATGCGGCGATCACACCGGTCTGGTCAGCCGATTCAGAAGCGTGGGATGCTGGTAAATGTTCATTCAAGGACATCGGAATCACCCAAGCTTTCACAGGCGACGGGCCGTTATGCACGACCAGAAGCTGGTTCGGTGAAATGGCTGGTCCTTCGCGCAGATTTGAAGGCACAAAGGCCGCGTTGAATTTTCCTGCATGCGCTCGGTCGCATTAGCTTTATACGCTCATTATACCAAAAGGAAAAACCTGGCAGTCTACGTTTGTGCCAGGTTTTTGTTGAAAGGGCCAGGTCGATTCCGCACCGCGGGGATAATGGTACGTTTTTAGTTCAGCACGAAGCGTTCAATCGCAGCGGCGGCGCCGTTTTCCAGATTGGTCGGAGCAATCCAGTCAGCGTGGGCTTTAACGTGGTCAGGAGCATTGCCCATCGCGACGCTGATGCCGCCAAGCTGGAGCATGCCAATGTCATTTTCGCTGTCGCCGATCAGGAGGACCTTTTTAATGTCGATGCCCAAATGCTGGCAAATCAGGTTGACGGCATGGGCTTTGTCGACGGTTTCCGGGATGATCTCGATGCCGCGCGGCATGGACTGGAGGCAACGGACACCGGGGATCTGGGTGGCGTATTGCTTGATCAGGTTGAGATGATCGATGTTTTGCGTAGTGATGTAGAATTTGTTGATCTCCTGGCCTGTCTGCTCGAGGAATGGGATGAGATCCGGAACGACTTTCTGGGTCGCATGGTACATGGCGACATAGGCTGGTCCAGCACCACTCATATGGATGCTGCGCAGTGTTTTTTCCGAACAGATCGGCTGGTTGTTGCCATAGGCGTGGAAAAAAACATCATCGAACGATTCGAGGAGCCGGATGACGGTCTGGACGGTCTGGCGCGGGATTAGGGCTTGGCTCAGTGGCTGCTGGTTGATGTGGTCATAAACGAATGCGCCGTTCATGGTGATGCTGTAGTCCTCGGCGCCGATGGCAGCTTGGGCCTCGGCCGCTTCGATCAGGGTGCGGCCAGTGGCGATGATGGCGGGAACGCCTTTGGCGCGCGCCCGGCGGAATGCGTGGCTGACAGTTTCAGGGATGTGGTTTTCTTCGTCGAGTACGGTACCGTCAAGGTCAGTCACAATCAGTTCAATGGGCATCCAAAACCCCTCCATTCTGTTCACGGCTTAATGATACCGGTTGGCGCAATTTTCGACAATTCGGCAACTCACCAAAAAGAAAGTGCCAGACGACCCTGTGGTTAGCTGTCTGGCACGAAAGTGGGATTTTTTGGTTGATTTTGACTGAAACCGGATGTCGATCAACGGTCAGTCATCGTCTTCGTCTTCGACTTCTTCGTCTTCTTCATCGTCGTGCTCATCTTCTTCATCGTCGTGCTCATCGTCGTCACGATCATCATCACGTTCGTCGTCTTCTTCCATGTAAGCCGTTTCACTGTCGATATCCAAAATCTCGCCGTTGGCTGCGAGGATTTCAACTTCATACCCCGTATTGCCACTGACAAAATAAAGTTCATAGACGGGCGGGTAGTCATCATCAAGTTCAAACCCTTTGTAAGTCGCTGCGCCGACTCGCGTCCGAGCGAATTTGATGGCTTCTTCGAGCGAAATCAGGCCATCCATTGATACGGGGGTAGTGGAGCCTGGTTTTGAGGCCGAGGCGACAACGTCAACCGAGGTGGTGCTACCAGCGCTGCCGGAGGATCCGGAGGAGCCGGACTCACTTGCCGGGGTCGAGGCCGAGGCGACAACGTCAGTTTTACCAAGGCTGTCCTCGCCTGTTTTAGCCTCTTCCGCCTCGTCCCCGTCTTCTTCGTCCGTGACGGACGTGACGGAAGCTGAAGCGCTGGTATCGGTTGTCGGAGCTGGTGGCACAGCAAGGAGACTGGCCTCATCAGGCACGGTCGTTTCGAACCATTCATCCTGGTGGCTTTCAACATTTTCAGCAGAATTCTGGCGGTTGAAGGCCGGAAATCTTGGGCTGAGCCATGTGCTACTGGCACTGGGATTGGTGATGATCGTCGCCATGCCAGCAGTAGTCAAGGTAATTGCACCCGTGAGAATGCTGATCAAGATTTTCCCTTTCATCCTGTTGGTATCCTTTCTGTTCAAAACTGCTACAGATCGAGGCCGAAGAGATAATAGACGGCAAGTGCGGCCTTCGTTTGAGGCCGATGCGGGATCTGAAGCACTTGCTTTGATCGTAAGTCCGCAATGGCCCTCCGGCCAAGTCAAGGATGCGCAGAAGAGCCTGTTTCAGCGTATTTTGAACAGTTCCGGGGATGTGTTGACGATCTGGAGAGGATGTTTGATTTCTGCACATGCCAAAAAAGCGCGGAATCTGTGGATATTGGACGGGTCATCTGCACAGCTTTTACCTACGGCGACGGTGTCTTGCTGCGGCGATAGTGTTCGGCCGTCATTCCAGTGCGCTTTTTGAACAAGGTGTAGAAATAGCGGGCATCATTGAATCCTGTGGCGCGGGCGATTTCGCGGCCAGTCTGGCTGGTGTTCACCAGCAATTCGCAGGCGCGTTGAATCCGGGACTCGATGATGTAGTCATTGAGGGTCTGGCCCGTTTCCTGCTTGAAGAGCTGGCGCAAATAACCATTGGACAAACCGATGGTCGAGGCGATCTGGTCAATACTCAAGTTCGGGTTGGCGAGTTGTTCCGAGACCAGGGATTTGGCCTGGTTGGCGGGTGTGTTCGCGTTGGCAGCGGACGACTTCTGCCCTGAAGCAAAGTCTTCGTAGGTGATCACAGGTGATACGGAACGGGTCTGGTCAGTGCCAACCAGTCGGGCCTGGTTGGCAGCGATGATCGCCTGGCGATGTGAAATGCGGGCGTCAACTGGATTTTCCACCGGGGCACCCAGACCGCAGACCAGGGCTGGCTGGCCACTCGCCTGCCACTCGTTGAGCAATTTTTCATACAGGGTGCGAATGGTGTGCATCGTCTGCTTATCGGTCAATGGCAGCAGCGTATGGATCATGTCATCCTGGGTCACAACGGTGATGTGGCCCAATGTTTCCCGGATGGTCTGGCCAAGCAAAACTGTCTGTTCCAGGTTGAGACCTTTTTCCTGCAAGGGCATCAGCGTCAAAGCCAGCCAGGCAGTGGCTTCTGGATTTGAAAGATCAAGGGAATCAGCCGGGTAGGCGCTTTTCATGGCCAGGCTGGATTCCGGAGGAATGCCATGAAAGAGCTGAAGCAAGATCTGCTGTTGCTCGCGCAAGGCAAAATGTTGGTAGGCGGCGTCCAGGACGGCAAATTCATCAAAGGATGCCGCGCGGGAGCCGGCGGGGGATGCCGAGTGGGAGCCGGCGGGCTTCCCCTGTCCCCTCGTCGGGCCAGGCTGTTCGTGACCGGTCTGGTTGGGACCCGTCTGGTAAAAGCCAGCTTGGTTTTGGACAATGGGACCGATGCGGTCCAGCAAGTTTTGCAGGGGTTTGTATAAGTACCGGACTGAAAAGAGGCCGATCAAGAGGCTCACTAGCATCGCCGCCAGGAAATAGAAGACAATTTGCCGGTTCAGGAGATTGACTTTGGCATAGACGCTGGCCAGTGGCATGATGTCGATCAGGTAAAAGTCCATTGAACGGGCCTTTTGCCAGGTGACCAGACTGCGGCCGATGGCAGTCGCGGCGAGAAATGAACCGCCTGGTTCCGCTGATTCGCGCATGCGGGGGAAATGGTCCTGACGGGTGATCAGGTCATTCAGATGGTGTCCGGCCCATTGCTGGCTCGTATCCGTGACAATTTCACCGCTGGGTGACACAAGCAGGATGAAGCCGGTGTCCGTATGCTGCTGAATGAGCTGGCTGAAAGCATCGCGGTCGATGTTGATAAGCAGGACATCCTTGAAGGGACGGTTTGCCGTGTCCGTTGACCGGCTGGCAAAAAAGAAGGTCAGGTTATCGACCTCGGACGCATCCGTGCCTCCCGGGACCATGGCATCGACGTAGCGGGTTTTGCGGGCAAAAAAGATGTCTTTGCGGTAGGTGTCGTACTGGGCAGCCACTTCATTGAGAAATTGTTCGGCCTGGGTATCCGGCTGGCCGGCCAAGTCTGTTGGGGCCGCGTTGCTCGACCAGACGCGGTTCAGGCGAAAACTGATCAAATGGGCAGATCGGACCAGCATGAGCTGCTCAGTTGAAAATTGCAGTTCCTGAGTCAGCTGTTGGTCCAAGTCGGGTGAAATCTCCGGTCTTGCTGTTTGCAATACCGCTTGGATAGCAGGATTTTTTTGCCAGAGCTGGTAATATTCGGTGTGAAGATCAGTCAAGGTATAGTCCATGTTGATCGCCGTCTGGGCCAGCAACTCGCGGTTGGCCGCATCAGTCTGGTCGATGAAGCGCCCGGTGACGGCACGGGAAACCAGCAGCATCAGCAGGCCTGTCAAAACGACACTCGTCACAAGAAAGCTCAGGCTGAGCCGGATTAGCCAGCGATTGCGCCAAAGCCTGGCTGTTATGCTTTGGGGGCGCTTGTTCTCCATCAGCTGTCAATCCTCAGAGCGGATTTCGAAGCTGTGGCTGTGCGGATCCGGCGGCAAAGGGTAGCGGACCAGCCGGTCGATGCGCGAGTAGCCATTGCCTCGTGCAATGCGGGCTAGCAAGGTCTGCAGTTGCTCAGGGGTGCCTTGGGCCTCGATCAGGACATCGCCATTGTCGAGGTTCTCGACAAAACCAGAAAGACCCAGCATCTGCGCCGTCATCGTAACAAAATAACGGAAGCCGACCGCTTGGACCAGGCCGCTGCAGATAATTTTCAAGCGCTGGGTGGGCATGGCGATCACCTCCGGGGAGGACAGCGGGCTCATCCAACTGGACAGGCCCCTTTCAGCGGTCCGTTTGAGCAAATTATACATGGATGTTCAAGCGTATTCCGTGATATTTGTTTCAGGGGAAATGATTGGTATTGGTTTTGGTATTTTTTAGTCGGGGTCGGAATCCAGCACGAGATCAGGTCCTGGCTGAGCCTGTCGGACGGCGCCCAGTTCAGCAACCAGGATGGCGGCGAAGACGATAGCGGAGCCGATGATTGCACGCAGGGTCAGCTGTTCGTGGAGGATGAGGGCAGACATCAGTGTACCGAAGACGGATTCGGTGGACATCAGGATGGCGGCGCGGGTCTGGGTGGTCCATTGCTGGGCCACGGTCTGGAGCAGGAAGGCGACTCCCGTAGAGAGCAGACCGAGGTAGACGGCCGCCAGGATCGATACGGTCGGGCTTACGCTGGCGGATTCTTTGACTTGGCCGAGGCCAAAGAGCGACTCGATGCCGACTGCAGCCAGGGACAATACAGCAGCGGTGCTGAGCTGGAGCATTGTCAGGGCGATGGCATCACTGCCCCGGCGGACAAAATCCCCGGTGAAATAGATGTGGAAGGCAAACCCGACTGCGCACAAAAGGGTCAGCAGGTCGCCGATGTTGACCGAACCGTCAAGATTGAAGCTGATCAGGCCAATGCCGACGATGGCGAGCAGGGCGCCGAGGACGCCGGAGCGCTCGACTTTGTGCGAGCCGCGGGCAAAAAGTGTCGCAATGAAGGGCACGATGATGACGTTGACGGCGGTTAGGAAGGCGTTTTTCGACGGCGTGGTGAAAACAAGGCCGATGGTCTGGGCCAGAAAAGATAGATTCAGGAAGATGCCGAGGAAAATGCCGCGCCGGATCGTGAGGCTGTCCAGAGCGAGTCGGATACGGCGGCCAAACAGTGCGCCGATGAAGATGGCGGCGATGACAAAGCGGATGGCCATGACGCCAGTCGCGGTGAGGTTGCCAAGGGCAAGATCGGTAGCGACAAAGCCGCTGCCCCAGATCAGGGCGACAGTTATTAGACTGATTTCACCTTTGAATTTCAATGAGTGGGCGTCCTTCGATGTGTGGTTTTTTCATGCCTGTCTGGCGATGTTCAGTTCGGTCCGGCGCTCGTTCAAGCCAGTCCGGCTTTTTTGAGGTTTTCGAGGTGTTCTTCCCATGTGCTGGCGTAATAATAATTGCCAGCAGCATCCGTGACAAAATAGTAGTAATTGGTCTGGGCGGGGTTGATCGCAGCTTCGATTGCCAGGAGACCAGGGTTTGCGATTGGCCCGGCAGGCAGGGCGGGGCATTTGTACGTGTTGTAATAACTGTTGTAGGCGTTGATTTCAGCTGTGTTGGTGGACTGGATGAGGGGCTTGATGTACCACTCGACGTAATGAATCGTTTTATCGAGCTCGAGGCGTTGGCCGTTGTTGAGTCGATTGTGCAAAACTGAGGCCACATTGCCGCGTGTTTCGCCGGTAAATGCTTCTTCCTCAATCAGCGAGGCCAGGGTGACAACCTGGTCCATGGTCATGCCGGGATAAGGCTGGTGGCTGCTGAGCACGGCGTTGGTTTTGCTGAGGATCTTGGCGAATATGTTGTATGGCTTTTCGCCGACATGGAATTCGTAGGTATCAGGAAAGAGATATCCTTCGAGCGCATAGCGGCGGTTAGGGGTGTTTTTTGATGCATCGGTGAAGCCATAGCTGGGATAGTCGCCATTCAGGGCGGCTGAAAATGTATGGTAGAAGGTCTGGATGCCTTTTTTCTCCAGGATCTTGCAGATCTCGACCAGGGTGTAGCCCTCGGGAATGGTGACTGATACGGTGCGGGCCGGGTTGTAGGCAATCGGATCCGGAGCGGGGGTGTACCAGAGGATGGTGCCCTGCTCTGTCAGAGTCCAATTGGTGATGGGCAGTGAGCCGGAGGCATCGACCGGCGCAGCTGGGGCGGATGTGGTGGTGGGCGCAGCAGGGGTGGTCGTGGGCGCGGCCGTGGCAGTCGGGGTGGCGGGGGTCTTCGTGGA
>DIFN01000032.1:0-120 GCA_002419145.1 Mageeibacillus sp. UBA5747
ACAGGCCGATGCCTTCGGCGCCGAGCCGAACGGCAACTTGGGAATCCTTGATGGTGTCAGCATTGGTGCGGATCTTGAGGGTGCGGACCTCGTCCGCCCATTCCATGATCGTGGCAAAGT
>DIFN01000032.1:164-284 GCA_002419145.1 Mageeibacillus sp. UBA5747
CATCGAGGGAAATCCAGTCGCCTTCGTTGAAACGGGTGCCATCGGCGACCAGGAAATACTTTTCACTCTCACGGATTGACAACTCGGAACAGCCAGAGACGCAGCATTTGCCCATGCCGC
>DIFN01000032.1:397-17491 GCA_002419145.1 Mageeibacillus sp. UBA5747
GCGTCATCGGCATTGAAATAGACTTGGCCGCTGGCGGCACCAGGGGATGCCGGCAGGCCCTTGGCGATTATTTTGCCAGCTTTGAGCGCGGCTGGTTCGAAAGTTGGGTGCAGCAAGGCATCGAGCTGCTTCGGATCGATTTTCAGGAGGGCTTCCTTCTTGTCGATCATTCCCTCGGCAACGAGATCGACCGCGACTTTGAGGGCCGCGGCAGCAGTGCGCTTGCCGTTTCTCGTCTGGAGCATGAAGAGCTTGCCCCGCTCGATCGTGAATTCCATGTCCTGCATGTCACGGTAATGGCGCTCGAGTTTTTCGGCGATTGCCACGAACTGTTCGTAAACGTCCGGCATGACTTCCTTCAATTGGTCAATCGTCTGCGGTGTGCGGATCCCAGCGACGACGTCCTCGCCCTGGGCGTTCATCAGGAATTCGCCGTAGAGCTTCTTTTCACCCGTGGCCGGGTTGCGGGTGAAGGCGACGCCGGTGCCTGAGGTCTCACCCATGTTGCCGTAGACCATCTCCTGGACGTTGACTGCTGTACCCCAGTCGCCCGGGATATCGTTCATGCGCCGGTAGATGATCGCGCGGTCGTTGTTCCAGGAACGGAAGACTGCCTTGACCGCCTCGATCAGCTGTTCGCGCGGATTCTGCGGGAAATCAACACCCTTGCTCTGTTTGTAGATGGCTTTGAACCGGGCGACGACTTCTTTCATGGCTTCAGCATCAAGATCCGTGTCCAGCTTGGCGCCGACTTCTTCTTTGACCGCGTCAAGCACCTGTTCGAATTTAGCCTTCTCGATCTCCATGACGACGTCCGAGAACATCGCGATGAAGCGGCGGTAGCTGTCGTAGGCAAAACGGGGATTGCCGGTCAGGGCTGAAAGACCCTCGACAACCTCGTCATTGAGTCCAAGGTTCAAAATGGTGTCCATCATGCCAGGCATCGATGCTCGGGCACCGGATCGGACTGAAACCAGATAAGGGTCTTTAGGGTCGCCAAACTTCTTGCCGATCTCAGCCTCTGTCTTGGCCAGGGTGGCGAAGATTTCATCTTCGATGTCCTGGGCGATTTTCTCGCCATCGGCATAATAACGGGTGCAGGCTTCGGTTGTAATCGTGAAGCCACGCGGGACAGGCAGGCCCAGGCCGGTCATTTCGGCTAGGTTGGCGCCCTTGCCACCGAGAAGGTTTTTCATCTTGGCGTTGCCTTCAGCGAACTGATAGACATACTTGGTCATGGTCTCTCTTCCTCCTTGTCATCTGCCAGGATTTGCAGCTGGCAGGCCGTTATGCTTTACGCCGGCAAGTTTTGGCGTAAGCTAGCGGTAGTAGTATAGCACTTTACCAAAGCTTGTAACCAATCAACTTGCTATTTTGGGCAGAAAAAACAAAACCTGGTGAATAAGATCGCTATAGGCGGCCAGATCCTGACAGACCACCTAAGCTGACCACCCAAGCAGGATCGCTGAATTTGGCCAGTCATATCAAAAATCTCGGCCTGGAAAAACACCGGCCTTTCAAAAAAAACCCGGCCTGGAATCGGGACTGTCTTTCCAGGTCCGGGGTCAATCGTATGAAATCGCTGTTGATGATAGTGTTTTTGTCAGTTGAATTTGTCAGAAAACCAGGTTTCAAGTTCATCTATTCTGACACGGACTTGCTGCATGGAGTCGCGTTCGCGGATCGTGACACTCTGGTCTTCAAGAGAACCAAAATCAAAAGTGACGCAGTAGGGGGTGCCGATTTCGTCCTGGCGGCGGTAGCGTTTGCCGATCGACTGGCGATCGTCGAATTCACAGAACCATTTCTTTGAGAGTTTGTGGTAGATCGGTTCGGCGGCTGCGGACAGTTTGGCCGACAAGGGCAGGATGGCAACTTTGATCGGAGCCAGGGCCGGAGTAAAGCGCAGAACGGTGCGAACATCACCGGGAGCGATTTCTTCTTCGTCGTAGGCTGAGCACAGGAAGGCCAGGACGACCCGGTCGGCACCGAGTGAAGGTTCGATGACATAGGGGATGTATTTCTGGTTGGTCGCCGGGTCAAAATAGGACAGGTCCTCACGGGCGTGCTCAATATGCTGCTTGAGATCGTAGTCGGTTCGATCGGCGACGCCCCAGAGCTCGCCCCAGCCAAAGGGGAACTGAAATTCGAAGTCGGTCGTAGCTTTGGAATAGAAGGCCAATTCTTCCTTGGCATGGTCACGGGTACGGATTTCCTCCGGCTTAAGGCCGAAATCAATCAGCCACTGGTAGCAGAAATTGCGCCAGTACGCGAACCACTCGAGGTCGGTGCCAGGTTCACAGAAAAATTCCAGTTCCATTTGCTCGAATTCACGTGTCCGGAATGTAAAATTGCCCGGGGTAATCTCGTTGCGGAAAGATTTGCCGATCTGGCAGATGCCGAACGGGATCTTGCGCCGGGTGGTGCGCTGGACATTCTTGAAATTGACAAAAATGCCCTGGGCGGTTTCTGGACGCAGGTAGAGCTGGGTGCTGGTGTCTTCGGTAACGCCCTGGAAGGTCTTGAACATCAGGTTGAACTTGCGTACATCGGTGAAATTCCTGGCGCCACACACCGGGCAGGCAACTTCCTTTTCCCGGATATAGGCAACCAGCTGATCATCACTCCAGCCATCGACGGCCAAGTCGATGCCATTGGCATGGTTGTAGTCTTCGATCAGCTTGTCGGCGCGGTGACGGCTCTTGCACTGCTTGCAGTCGATCAGGGGATCGGAAAAGCCGCCGACGTGGCCGGAAGCGACCCAGGTCTGGGGGTTCATCAGGATGGCGCAGTCGACCCCGACATTATGGGGATTTTCCTGGACAAATTTCTGCCACCAGGCCGCCTTGACGTTGTTTTTCAACAGGACACCCAGCGGGCCGTAGTCCCAGGAATTGGCCAGACCGCCATAGATCTCCGAACCTGGGAAGACAAAGCCACGATTCTTAGCCAAGGCAACGATTTTCTCCATGGATTTTTCTGTCGCAAGCACGATGCTTTAGTCCTCCATTTCCGCCAAGTCGTCAGTTGCCTCCGACTCGGTTGTCTCTGCTTCTTGTTGGGCTTCAATGTTTTTTTCTATTTCATCGACTATGATTGCTGCATCACTTTCATCAAATTCTTCTTCCGCACTGCCGACGATCTGGTCCAGCTCCTCGCGGATGGCCTCGGCTGAGCTGATATTGAATGCCGCATTGCGGGCGGCCTGGCGAGCAGCCTCAATTTCGGGGCGCAGTGGAATATGCGGATTGACATGGCCGCGGACCAGCCGGACCCTGTCATGAGCGATCTCTTCACAAGCCAGGGTGACCAGGTTCGGAGAATCGGAGTCGGTCAGGGGCTGGGCGCCATCGACCAGTTGGCGGGCACGTTTGGCCACAAGTATGGCAAGGGTGTAACGGTTTTCAGCCTTTTTCAGCAGTTCTTCCAAGGGTGGTTTGACGAGCATTGTAAGTTCCTCCTTTAAAGTGAACCGGTCGTTGTGAGTCAGTGGCTGAGGACGAAGGTTTCGACGCCTTTGAGCCTCTCGTAGCGGCAATGTTCGGCATCCATGATCGCCAGGATGCGGTCGACGGTAGCGGTCAATTCGTCATTGATGACCACATAGTTGAAAAGATTGGCTTTGTTGATTTCGATCCTACCTTTGAGCAGTCGCTGTTCGACGACTGAATCGTCTTCGGTCCCGCGTTGGGTCAGGCGGTTGCGCAGTTCGGTCAAAGTCGGGGGCATCAGGAACATCATGACGACATCTGAATAATTTTCCATCACGGCCAGAGAGCCCGGCACGGTGATGTCCATCAGGACGTCACGCCCCTCATCGCGCAAGGCTTCGAGTGGGGAGCGCGGCGTTCCGTAGTAATTGCCGCAGTAATTGTCATATTCCAGGATCTCTCCTTCGACCAGCAGCTGGTGGAATTGTTCGGGTGACCGGAAATAATAGTGAACACCTTCGATTTCTCCGGGTCGGAGGGGGCGGGTTGTGATGGATATGGAGTGGGCTACTTGTGGTCGTCGTCTCCGGACCTCATCAATGACGGTTCCCTTGCCGACCCCTGATGGACCGGACAGGCAAAACAGCAGCCCGCGCTGCCTGGGCATCTCACTCATGGGTTTCCTCCTGCATGGCTTTTTCGATTTCTTCGACAGTCAAGGCCGACAAGACCAGGTGGTCGCTGTCCATGACCAGGACGGAGCGGGTCTTGCGGCCCGACGTGGCATCGATCAGGACCGAGCGATCGCGGGCATCCTGGATCAGACGCTTGACCGGGGAACTGTCCGGGTTGACCACGGCAATGATCCGGCTCAGGGCCACCAGGTTGGAAAATCCAATTTTGACGAAAACGGGCTGGTCCATGAAATCTCCTCTGGCTTATTCAATGTTCTGAATCTGTTCGCGGATCTTTTCCAGTTCGCTTTTCATCTCGACCACCAGCTGCACCAGCTCCAGGTCATTGGCTTTCGAACCGATGGTGTTGATTTCACGGTTGATTTCCTGGAGCAGGAAATCCAGTTTTTTACCGATGGCACCTTCTTCGAGCAAGATCAATGCCAGCTGGTGCAAGTGGCTGTCCAAACGAACCAGCTCTTCATCAATGGCACACTTGTCGGCAAAGAGCAAGACCTCGGCAGCCAGGCGCTGTTCATCGTAGAACTTCCTGGACTGGTCAGTGAGCAGCGATTCGACTCGTTCGCTCAGGCGCTGGCGATATTCGGCAGGGACCAGAGGCGCCCGGATGGCGACCTTGGCCTTGAGTTCGAGCAAGCGGGCAGTTTTGGCCTTGATGTCAGAGATGAGTTTTATGCCTTCGTTGTGGCGCATGGCCATCAAGTTATCAAGGGCCTGTTCGAGGGTGGCATGCAGCAGCTGCCAGATCCTCTCCGGATCGATCTGGGCAGATTCGACGCGCAGCACATCATTGAACCGGGCGATCTGGCTGGCAGAGAGGGTTTCCGGTCCGGTGACGGTTTCACTGATCTGGCGCAAAGCATGAGCATACGCCTTGGCCAGGCCGAGGTCGCAATGGACGGTGTAGGCAGATTCGCTGTTGTCCTCGAAATTGATCGATACATCGATTTTGCCCCGGGACAGGCGACGGCTGATCAGCTCGCGCGTCCTGGTCTCAAGTGGCTGGAGCACCCGGCTCTGCCGGACCTGGATATCACAGAAACGGTTGTTGATCGACTTGATCTCAACGGTCACCCGGCGATCATCCTGGATTGTTTCCCCACGGCCATAGCCGGTCATACTGTAGGCCATTCTTCACCTCAAAAATGGTAATTGGAACTAGGTTCTGGGTAAGCTTTACGATTATATACCGGGTGCAAAATCCGTGCAACTGGCTAAAACGGCTGAAACCCTAGAGCCTCAGGGGTTTGAAGGAAAGTCTGTCTGCAGATGCGAGGGTATATTTGACGCCATCGAGCAGGAAATCCGGCGTCTGGTAGGCCAAAACGGAGGCATGGATGTGGCCAAAGAAGCAACGGGAAACGCCGTGGTCTGAAAGCAGGCGGGTTAGTTCGGTCGGTTTGCGGTCGCGTGCAAATGGCGGGTAATGCAGGAAGGCTATTTGCTCGCATCCGGGGCAGTCGAGTGCGGCGGCAGCCTGAAGCGACAGACGCAAGCGACCAATCTCCCGGGCGTAGATCCTGGCATCATCGGCCGAAAAGGCAGGATCGTCTGGCAAGATCCAGCCGCGGCTGCCACAAATAATGGTTGATCCTTCGACAATCAAGGCATTGTTGCGCATGAATTTCAGACTATGGAGCTGATGCTTCTGGCACAGAGCTTCCAGTTTGGAGAGCGATGTCCACCAGTAGTCATGGTTGCCGCGGGACAGGATCTTGGTTCCAGGTAATTCATGGAGAAATTGCAGATCGGGCAACGCTTCCGCCAGGTTCATGGCCCAGGAAATGTCGCCTGGTAAAACGACCGTGTCTGCCAAGCTCACTGTCTGCAGCCAATTTTCCCGGATCCGCTCGGTGTGGTTGTTCCATTGCGTTCCAAATACAGCCATAGGCTTGTCGACACCATTGGCCAAATGCGGATCAGACAGGACAAACAAAGCCATAATCAGCTGATCTCCACATGAAAATGGCTGTAAACAGCATCGGCAACTGCTGAGCCCAGCCCTTTGACAGCGTTCAGTTCATCTCGTGTTGCCTCGCTGACAGCCTTGATGGTCTGGAATTTTTCGAGGAGCAGTCGGCGTTTGGCAGGTCCGACACCCGGGATGTTTTCCAGCGACATCCGGATGGTCCGTTTTTTGGCCATGGACTGGTTCAGTTTGCGGGCAAACCGATGGGCTTCATCCTGAATGGCTGTCAGCAGGCGCAAAAGGCCCAGATTTTCAGCCCCCTGTTCTTCCAGGCGCTGGCGCAGCTCGAGGACTGCCCCACTGGGCAGGGCCAGGCCACGGGTCCGATGGCGATCATCCTTGACCATGCCGGCAACGGGAATTGCCAAGTTGAATTCAGCGAGGACTGTCTGGGCTGCATGGACCTGGCCGATCCCGCCATCGACCAGGATCAGGTCCGGTCGGCTGCCAAAAGGTTCATCAGGCAGGCGGGCCAGGCGGCGGCGCAAGACTTCACGCATCGCCGCATAGTCATCGGGTGCCTCCAGCGTTTTGATTTTGAACTGGCGATAGTGCTGGTTTGCCGGTTTGCCGTCCAAGAAAACCACCAGACTGGCGGCCATATCCTGGCCACCTGTGTGGGAGATATCGATCGCTTCGATCCGATGGATACCCTGGGCTGCTCCTGTCACTTGGGCCAACTCGCGGATCGCTTCCTGCAGGGCAGTCTGGCCGTGACCGCCCAGCATGGTATGACGGCGCAAAGACTGGGCAGCATTCTCGTTAGCCAGCAAGATCAGCCTGTGGGCATCGCCCCGCTTGGGCACATGCAACTGGCACCGGCCCTGGCGCAAGGTTTTCAGGTAGTCTTCCAGGCCATCGCAGCCTGCTGGTTCCAAAGCCAGCAGAATCTCGCCGGGAATCAGGGCTGCATTGGGATAATATTGGAGCAGGAAAGCAGCCAGGAGTTCCGGATCATCATCTTGCTCCTCGGGAAAGAAAAAAGCAGCTGAGGAGACCATCCGGCCGTCACGGATTTCCAGTTTCTGGATACAGGTTTCCGTACCGTTCCTGGCGATGCCGATCACATCGCGATCGCTGTCCTGGCTGCTGACGGCCAGCTGGTTTTCCATCAGGCGCTCCAGGGCTGCCAGTCGGTCACGCCACAGGCTGGCTTCTTCGAATTTGAGAGCCTCGGCGGCGGCCTCCATTTTCTGGCGCATATCGAGCAGGATCGGACTGTATTTGCCTTCAAGAAACTGGCAAATCGATTCCATCACGGCACGATAACTTTCAGCCGGCACATCCCCCCGGCAAGGACCGATGCAGCGCCCGATGTGATAATTCAGGCAAGGCCGTTCCTTGCCGATGTCCCGTGGGAAAACGCGCTTGCAGGTTTTGGTCGGAAAAAGCGTGCGCAAGACATTCAAGGCTCGGTAAAGGTCGCCGCTGAGATAGGGACCATAATAGCGCGCCCCTTCGTTTTTATCGTCTCCAACCCGGAAAGCTTTGACGATCCGGGGGTACAGCTCATTCATGGTGATGCGGATGTAGGGATAGCCTTTGTCATCGCGCAGCAGGATGTTGTAGTGCGGCTGATGCTTTTTGATCAGGGTCGCTTCTAAAAGCAGAGCTTCCAGCTCACTGCTGGTGACGATGAAAGAGAAATCCGCAATATGTGAGATCATGGCCAGGACCTTGGCATTACCCTGGGGATTGGCCGTAAAATAGCTGCGCAGGCGGTTTCTCAGATTGACCGCTTTGCCGACATAAATAATAGAACCCGAAGCGTCCTTCATCAGGTAAACACCCGGGTTCGTTGGTACAAGGTCGAGCCGGGCATCAACCGGCGGCGGATTGGGTTCTGGAGTTTGGCTCATCGGTTCGGCAAATACCTCGGCGGCATTAGAATTCCGGATTGGACAAGTACGAGCTGATGGTTTCGAGGGCTTCGGCTTCGTCACTGCCATCAGCCGTGACGCAAATCTCCATGGCATTTTCAATACCCAGTGACATCACTCCGAGCAAGCTCTTGGCATTGGCACGGCGTTCTCCCTTGACCAGGTACACGCTAGAACGGAATGTGGATGCTTTCTGGATCAGGACAGCGACAGCTTTCATCTGCAAGGCATCGTCGCAGTTGAATTGAACCGTTTTACTAACCATTCGAGTTCCTCCTCCTGATGGTCCTGGACAAAAAACCGCCAATACGGCAATTCTTAGCGTAAGTATAGAGTTTGTGTCGATCCTTTGTCAATATGACCGAATAGCGAACTATTTTTTATGCAATTTATACATATATATTTCATCTTAAGGAATATTTTTAAGCATAATGTTGGCATCTTCGTTGTTGTCTGCGTAATAGGCCCGGCGGGTGCCAACTTGGACAAAGCCCATTTTCTGGTACAAGTGAATCGCCGGTTCATTGCTGGCCCGAACTTCCAGATCTACGACTGCGATCTGGTTGTCCAAGGCCCATGACAGCAGAGCGGACAGCAATTTCTCTCCGATCCCATGGCGGCGGAAGGACGGCAGGACCGCCAGATTGGTGATCTGGGCTGTATCTGCCGCCTGGTAGCAGGCGATGTAGCCGACAATCTCTTCTGATGGCGTGACAGCCACAAAGTAATGGGCCAGTGTTGGATTGGCCAGATCAGAACGCAAGGATTGCTCGGTCCAGGGAATGGCAAAGCAGGTTTGCTCGAGCCGGACCAGGCTGCTCAAATCGCCTGGGCAAGCCGGCCGGATCGTTCCGTGCCAGATGCGGTCAGGGTCTTGCGGAGGGGTTGTCAAACTAGGTGGCATGGCTGATTCAGGATTGTGGCGGAGCCATTTTCAGGCGCTCGGCCGAGGATGGCGTCAAATAGGTGGCATTCAAATGAAATGGGTTACCATCGGCACCAGACAGGAAAAAGGCTTCTGCCAGCAGGGCGGCTGCCGCAGCACTGGGTGCGTCCTGGATCGGGTCCAGCCGGACCAGGCCCAGGGCGCTGGCTGAAGCCGCACGCCCCTGTGCCTCTTGCACGACAGATGCGCCATCTCCGGTGAGTAAAATGGGGGTGCCGGACAAGGCGTGATGGTCCACCTGACCGGCTAATTGCGTCAAAAACTCCGCGGCCTGATAATTGCCAGGCTGGACCAGGGGTGTATGGCTGAGTCCGGCAGCGATGGCCATCAGGTCTGACTGGCGGTAACAGGCAGCATAGACGCGGCCATTCCTGGCATCAAGCACGGGACAGACCAGCGTCTGGGCTATCTGGCGCCAAGGGAAGGCCAACGTTTCCAAGGTCGAAACCCCCACCAGAGGTTTATGTGCGGCAAATGCCAGGGCTTTGAAACTGGACAGACCTATGCGGGTGCCGGTAAAAGAGCCTGGACCTTGGGTCACCGCCAGCAAATCAACAGCGTCCAGACTGGTTGCGCACGATTGAAGCAGAGACATGACCTGTGGCAGATGGGTCACCGCATGGTTGTAGCCGAGGTTGAACCGGCTCTCCCCCACCAGGCGGCCATCTTTAACCAAGGCTACCGCCAGGCTCTTGCCGGTGGTATCAGATGCCAGGATGAGCATCGTGCCATCTCCTTTCCAAAAGGGCCAGTTCCTTTTCATGATCCGGCCAGAACAGCGTCAGGACACGCTGCTGCGGTGTCTGTGGTGCGGTCAGGCGGATGAGGATTTTTAAAGTTGACAGCGGCAGAATGTCCTCGATGCGAGTGCCCCATTCGATGATGCAGATCCCCTCGCGAAAAAAATAATCATCGAGGCCAAGGGCCAGGAAGTCTTCCGCTGAGGTCAGGCGATAGACATCGAAATGGTACAACGCAATCCCGCTACCGGTCGCCGGATGCTCCATCAGCAAGGTGAAAGTGGGGCTGGAAACGGGCGTTTGGCAACCAAGACCATCGGCAATACCGCGAGTCAAGGCTGTTTTGCCGGCTCCCAAGTCCCCGTCCAGGCTGATGACCGTGCCCGGTGCGAGCAGATTGGCCAGTAACAACCCCAGTAAAGCGGTATCTGCGGCAGATGTCGTCACCACGTGCAGGGCATGAAGGCCAGGTTTTGTGCTGCCCGAGGTAAGCTCAGACATAATTGCCCGTCCTTGGTTTTCGGGGTCATCAGGTCCAAGGCTCATCGTTCCTCCTTGCGGTAGACCAGCTGGCCATTGATCCAGACCAGAAGCGCCTGGCTGCGGTAATCGAAGGGATGCGCGCTGAAAAGCGCCAGATCCGCCTGTTTGCCAGGCTCCAGCGTTCCATGGGTTTTGGCAATACCAGCCAGGCGGGCTGCCACTGATGTGATGGCAGCGAGGGCCAGGTCCTCCGGTAAACCGGCCTGGCAGGCGACGGCCGCATTGACCGCCAGATACTGGATCGGAATCACGGGATGGTCGGTCATGATCGCCACGGGCAGGCCAGCCTGGGCCAGGGCGGCCGCATTGCCCACATCGGCGCGCGTCAGCTCAGGTTTGCTGCGGTCGGACAGGATCGGACCAACGATGATACCCTCCAGGCGGCCCTTGCCCGGCTGACCCTGACCACGGTCAGAAGCCAGGCCTTGGCGAAATTCCTCGGCCAGAATGTCGACAATCCGGTATCCTTCCGTGCAGTGGTCAAGGGTGTAGCGCAAGCCAAATTCATTGGCGATCCGAATGGCTGTCACGATGTCGTCTGCGCGGTGGACGTGGAATTTGACCGGTCGTTCCCCGCGCAGCACAGGCAGTAAGGATTCCAGGCGGACATCCAGGTCCGGCAAATCCACATCGGTTTTTCCAGCAGCTTCAGATGCTCTGGCTCGCTCAATCTTGTCCCGGTACCGTCCCGCCTTTTGCAGCGCTTCGCGGAGAACAGCAGCCGTTCCCATGCGCGTTGCAGGGCTGCGGTCTTTTCCGCCATGGACGGTTTTGGGGTTCTCCCCCAAAGCAGCCTTGAGTGCAACCTGGTCCTGGATGGTCATAGTCTCCACACGCTGGCCTTGGGTGTGCAGCAGCGCAAATTGTCCTGACAGGACATTGGCGCTGCCCGGTCCGGTCAGGACTGCTGTCACACCGGCAGCCAGAGCTTCGGCAAAGCAACGGTCCTCGCTATAAATACCATCGGTCGCCAGCAGATGTGGGGTGATTGGATCGGTCTCTTCGTTGCCATCCTCGCCCTCCTTGCCCAGGCCATCGTTGAACAGGCCGACATGACAATGGGCATCGATCAAGCCAGGCATGAGACAGGCGCCCTGGGCATCCAGAGTCTGGTCGAGGGATGGCTCCAGGGCGGCCGGGAGTTCGCCGGACCCGACAGCGGCGATCCGGTCGTCCTCGATCACCAGGTAGCCCTGCTTGATCGGTGGTCCGGCCTGGGTCAGGAGATGAGCATGGATGATGGCAGTGCGCATAGCGGGTCCTTTTTATGGTGAAAGACCGGGCAGAGGAGTGGGTTTCCTCTGTCCGGTCTGGTGATGCGGTGAAACAGGCTCGGCCGGAACTGCCAGGTGGCAGGGGCTGCTAGCAAAGCCAGTTCTGGCAATCAGCGCTTGGAGAACTGGGATGCCTTGCGGGCTTTTTTGAGGCCGTATTTCTTGCGTTCCTTCATGCGTGAATCGCGGGTCAGGAATCCAGCCTTCTTGAGGATGGCTTTGTTGGCTTCCTCGTCAGCCTTGACCAGGGCGCGGGACAAGCCGTGGCGGATGGCGCCAGCTTGACCGGACAAACCGCCGCCGACGACCTTGCAGATGATGTCGTACTTGTCAACGTTGTTGGTGGCGACCAAGGGCTGGTTGACGGTCAGTTTTAAAGTCTCCATACCGAAATAGTCATCCATGCTCTTGTCGTTGATGGTGACCTGGCCTTTGCCAGGCAGGATACGGACGCAGGCGACGGCATTTTTGCGGCGGCCAGTGCCGTAGAAATAGGTTTTAGCAGCTTTTTTGGTAGCCATGTCTTAATGTCTCCTCGCTTTCAATCAGATCGAGAACTTGAGCACTTCGGGCTTCTGGGCGGCATGGTCATGTTCGGGTCCGGCGAAAACATGGAGTTTCCGGAACATCTGGCGGCCGAGTGCGTTCTTGGGCAGCATGCCTTTGACGGCTAGTTCAAATGCCTTCTCCGGGCGCTTGTCCATCAGGTTTCTGTAGCTGACTTCCTTGAGGCCGCCAGGATACTGGGTGTGGTAGCGGTACAGCTTCTGGTCCAGCTTCTTGCCAGTCAGGACCATCTTGGCTGCATTGACCACGATGACATAGTCACCGGTGTCCAAAAACGGGGTGAATTCCGGCTTGTGCTTGCCGCGCAGGACACTGGCTACTTCACTGGCCAGGCGGCCCAGGGTCAGGCCATCTGCATCGACAACATACCATTTTCTCTGAATCTCTGCGGACTTGGCCACAAAAGTACTCATGTGTCTGATTACCTCCAATTGATCAGATCCAGAAAACAACAGACTGGATCTAACTTTTTTCGTAAATGCTTCCTCATTCTAGCAGGTTTGTCTGACCTGTCAAGCATGAATTCAAAATAGACGACTCAAAATCGATTTTTCTTCGTTTTTCGACTTTTTTTGTCAATACAGGGCGAGGGTGCGGGACTGAGGCCAGCCCGCTGTTTTCATTGTTTGTCAGATGGATGTCTGCTATAATCAGGTTTTGGATCCTTTTTCTTTTCAACTGGCATTGGCATTGATTGGCACTGCTCGTTTCTTGAACAACTTGGGAGACAACATGTTCACCATCAAAACCAGCACCATCCGCGAACGGACGACCAATGGTCCCACTTACATGAATGGCCGGGCTTGTTACCGCAACGGTCAGGTTGGCGAGGTCAGCTTTGACTCTGACAAAGGCCTGATCCAGGCGCGTGTGGAGGGGACTCAGCCATACCAGGTGCGGATCATCCTCAACCGGGATGGCGCCATCCATGACACAAGTTGCACCTGCAGCGCCTTTACGTCCTATTGGGGTGATTGTAAACACATTGCCGCAGTTCTGCTGTATGGCATCGACCATTTTGGTGCAGCCAAGGTTGAAACCGCTCAGCAACAGACAAGAAAGGGCCGGATCAAAGCGCGCGAATTCATCAGCCAGGCCAGTCGGAGAGCACAGATCCTGCAAAACGCAGGCAAACAGCTGCTCAAACTGCATGCGGTCATGGCCTGTGGCAACAATCCGAGCACCTTGCCCACGTTGACTTTGCAAGTCTTCAACGGCCGACTGCATCCGGTGAGTCATGTCGAGCAATTCCTCGATGCTTTGTGCAGGGATCTGCCGTTTGAAATCGATGAACACCTGACTTATGATCCATTCTTGCACCGGTTCGATCCATCGGACGAGGCGCTGCTCAATCTCCTGCTCGACGCTTATGAGCAGGATTACAAAGCTACCTTTGGCTCCGCTGCGGCAGCCCGTTCCGAGAAGATCCTGATCCTCAACGCCAGTCGGGCTGCTGCCTTTTTGCGGTTGGCAGCCCAACAGACCCGCTATCGCTGGTCCACCCTCAAGGGGACGGAGAGTTACCCGATCCATGTCAGTGAATCGGCCATGCCGATCCGCCTGCTTGTAACGGAATCTGGCACCGGTGACGGATTGTACCGCCTCGTGCGCCAGCCAGGTCCTGCATTGCTGCAACTGACAGCATCGCGCAACATTTATCTGGTTGATGACACCTTCTATCTGCCGTCGCGGGACACCATTCGCCTTCTGGATCCGGTACTCTCGCTTTTTGCTGTACCGGGCACCAGCCAGCTGACTCTAAGTGAAGAGGAAGTGGCCGAGCTGGTCGGTTTGCCTGATCCAGCTCTCCAGGCGGTCTGCCCGATTGACGTTTCGGAATCACTGCAGCAGAGGCTGGTCAAGGAACCGCTGACCGCAAAGATCCGGCTAGAAGGTGCCCAGGAAGGCTTGAAGGCGGATCTGCAGTTTCACTATGGCCAGCTGATCATCAGCCCTTATGCACCGGCTGCTCCAGCCAAGGGCGGGGATGAACGCGAAAAGATCATTGTCCGCCAGAAGCTGTCCGAACAGGCAATCTTGGACAAGCTTGAGCTGGCTGGCTTCCGGCGCCAGGGGCTGTTCCACCTGCTCAGTGATTATGAAGCGATTTACCGCTTCCTGGACGAAGGTCAAAAATCCCTGCAGGACGGAGCAGTCAGCCTGCTCGATGGTGCCGGCCAGCCGTTCCGGATTCTGCCTGCACCTGAGCTCTCGGTCAAGATCCATGAGCAGTCTGAAAACAAGCATCTGGAAATCCGGATCGCCTGGGATGACTTGCCGGCAGAAGACAGACCGGTCTACATCCAGGCTTTGCGTGACCAAAAGCCCTATTGCCTGGGTCAGTCCGGCCATTTTCGCGCGGTCAACCATGCCCACAGCGGCCAGCTGCTGCAATTTTTCAATCTCCTGGAGTCCTGGGGTGTCAAACCGACCCGGGAACGGTTTGCCTTGCCCCGCTATCGCGTGCTCAGCCTGGCAACTCATGCCGCGGCACAAGAACCTGGCCCGGAAGGTCGTTCCGGTGCCGGAATCATCTCAATTGATCCTGGTCTATGGGCGATGGCGCGGGCGCTCGAAGATCCGGGACGTCAGAATTTCCGCCTGCCCCACGGCATAACCGTGCCCCTGCGCCCCTACCAGAAATTCGGTTTCAATTGGCTTTGTACCTTGGACGCCTATGGTTTGGGAGGCATTCTGGCCGATGACATGGGACTGGGCAAGACCCTGCAAGCCATTGTCTATATTGCCGCCACTTATCGCAAGACTCGCCGGCCGTCCCTGGTTATTGCCCCGACCAGCCTGGTTTACAATTGGCAGCGCGAGTTCGAAAAATTCGCCCCCGGTCTGAAAGTGTTGGTTTTTGATGGTAATCGCCAGCAACGGACCGCGCTTCTGGACTCCATTGGCAAACATGCCTGTGTGATCACGTCTTATGCCCTGGTACGCCGGGATTATCTGGAATTGGCCGATCTTTCGTTTGCCAGCTGTTTTCTGGATGAGGCTCAGAACATCAAAAACCCGGAGACGCTTAATGCCCGTTCCGTCAAAAAAATCCGGGCGGACCGGACATTCGCTCTGACCGGCACGCCAATAGAAAATTCCCTGACGGAGCTGTGGTCTATTTTCGACTTTCTGATGCCCGGGTATCTGTCCAGCCGGCGCCAGTTTGAGCTGCGCTATGAAATGCCTTACGGGAAAGGCTCCGACAGCGATGTGCTGTCTGACTTACACCGGCAGATCGCGCCTTTTATCTTGCGCAGGATGAAAAAGGATGTCCTGCGTGAATTACCAGATAAAATCGAAACCCGTGTCGTTACAGAAATGACGGCTCCTCAGCGTGCCCTGTATGAGGAATATCTCTCAACTGCCCGCCAATCTTTCGAGCAGGAGGTGGCTGTCAACGGGTTTGCCAGAAGTCAGCTGTACATCCTGGCTCTTCTGACGCGCCTGCGCCAGATCTGCTGCCACCCCGGACTGTTCCTCACTGACTTTACCGGTGATAGCGGCAAGCTCCTGCTGCTCGATGAATTGATCGCCGATGCCTTGGACGGCGGCCATCGCATCCTGATCTTTTCCCAGTTTGCCCAGATGCTCCAGATCATCCGCAACCGCCTGGCTGCCAGAGATCTGGAGTGTTTCCTGATTGATGGCCAGGTCGCTGCCGATGAACGCCTGGCTCAGGTCGATCGATTCAACAGTGGCGAAGGCCAGATTTTCCTGATTTCTTTGCGTGCTGGCGGAACGGGCTTGAATCTGACGGGTGCTGATACGGTCATTCATTATGATCCCTGGTGGAACCCGGCGGTCGAAGACCAGGCTACCGACCGCGCCTACAGGATCGGGCAGGAAAACATCGTGCAAGTATTCAAACTCTATGCACGGGATACGCTGGAAGAAAAAATCCAGGCGATTCAGGAACAAAAACAGGCCATGATCGAAGCGGTCATCAAGCCAGGCCAAAACTTGCTGTCGCAGATGACCGTCGATGAGGTCAGGAGTCTGTTCGACACCTGAAAGGCACAACGCGTGGGGTCATTGTTCCTTTCCGAGGACGATGTTGGTGTACTCGGAAGCCCAGTAGCGGTCCAGCTGTCGCACCAGACTGGATGGCAGTGCTTCTTTATCATAGGTTCTGCCCTCTCGAGTGATCACCATTTTGTTGTTCATGGCTTTCACCGTCTGATTCAGCTGGCTGACTTGCTCAAAATAGGGTGATTTCGCGGCTCCGGCCAAATCCAGAACGGTCGTCGCCAGGAAGTTGGGGCTGGTAATGTCTTTGGCCACCTCTGGCAAATCATAATTAGCCCAGATCAGCCAGGGTGTTTCATAAATTTTCTGCGTCTCCAGCTGGGTCAGGTCGGCCAAGGGCTTGCCGAAAAGGTCTTCATAGAAATTCTTGAATACGTTGTTGTTTCCAGGCAAGTGATCCCCGAACAAGACAACCAGGGTGGGCTCTTCGACCGTGGAAAAATAGTAGATCAAGTCGCGCAGGGCATCATCAGACTGACGCACAAGGCTCAGGTAGAGCTCCACAGACTCGACTTCAGTCATGGTAGGCAGCTTGATGTTGTATTCGAGCTCAGAGAGAATTTCTTCCGAACTTCTGTACGGAAAATGGTTCTGCATCGTGACAGAAAAGATGAACAGCCGCTCGTCAGGCTGTTTGCTCTCATAACTGCGGATAATCTGGTTGAAATCAGCTTTGTCGCTGATGAAATCGCGCACTTTGCCACCAGCCGGAAAATCTTCCATGCTGATGAACTGGTCAAAGCCCATGGCTGGGTAGACAAGATTCCTGTCCCAGAATGTTCTCAGGTAAGGATGAATGGCCACACTGCGATAACCTTGCTGGCCCAGCAGATCCGGCAGGGCATGTGTGGGTCCCATGAAATAGCTGTTGTATGGCAAGCTACCATCAGCCATGAACAGCATGCTGCTTCCGGTCAAAAATTCAAACTCGGTATTGCATGTCCCGCCACCGAAAATGGAGACAAGCAGCTTGCCGTATCGGGTGTTTGGCGAGTTCTGAAGTTGGTCGAAAAACGGCAT
>DIFN01000089.1 GCA_002419145.1 Mageeibacillus sp. UBA5747
TTATAGCACAACCAATTCTGCCAACCGATTGCCCGCCAGCTGAAAGGAGTATTATAATGAACGGTAAATTGCAAGTGTAGCCGACCGGTTCTGCATGGGTCTGTTGCACTTACTGCGAAAGGGAGTTGACACATCATGTTTCCAGCCATTTCTGTCACCCGGGCCAGCAAACCAAAGCAAAAACCCGCTGCCGATGCCCCACTCGGTTTTGGCCAGATCTTTACCGATCACATGTTCAGCATGGACTATGTGGACGGCCAAGGTTGGATCAACCCACGGATCGAACCTTATGCCCCCGTCTGCCTCGAGCCTTCTGCCATGGTCTTCCATTATGGCCAGGCCATTTTTGAAGGTCTCAAAGCCTACAAGACCGCTGGCGGAGTCATCCACCTGTTCCGGCCTCAGCTGAATTTCGCGCGGATCAATATCTCAAATGACCGCATGGTCATCCCGCCGATTGACGAAGCTTTCTGCCTGTATGCGTTAAAAGAGCTGCTCAAGATCGAACGGGACTGGATTCCCACGGCAGACGGCACCTCTCTCTACATCCGCCCGTTCATCATCGCCACCGATCCCCACCTCGGCGTCCGGCCAGCCCACACCTACCGCTTCATGATCATCCTCTCCCCGTCCGGCAGCTATTATCCCCAGGGTCTGGCCCCGGTCAATATCTACGTCGAAGAAGAATATGTCCGCGCCGTCAAAGGTGGCACCGGTTATGCCAAGACACCCGGCAATTACGCCGCCAGCCTGATCGCCCAAGCCAAGGCCTACAAGGCTGGCTACGTCCAGGTTCTCTGGCTTGACGGGGTTCATCGCCGCTTCATTGAGGAGGTCGGCTCGATGAATGTCTTTTTCGTTATTGATGGCAAACTCGTCACTCCGGCCCTCAATGGCAGCATCCTGCCCGGCATCACCCGTCGTACCGTTCTCGAGCTGGCCAAGCAGCTCGGCATCGAGACAGAGGAGCGGGAGATCGCCATCGACGAGCTCATCACCCTGGCCAAATCCGGCCGGGTCAATGAAGTCTTTGGATCCGGAACCGCCGCCGTCATCTCACCCGTCGGTGAGCTGCGCTACAAAGACGAAGTGATGACTTTCAATGACGGCAAGATCGGCCCCTTGTCGCAGAAATTCTACGACATCATCACCGGCGTCCAGTACGGCACGCGGCCCGACGAATACGGCTGGATCGAGCAGGTCTGAAAAACAGGTCTGAAGCATCCACCCTGCATCGCATTTTGCTCTGAACCAAGGCCGCCACGACTCCCGTGGCGGCCTTGGTTTTGCCCTGTCTTAGCGTACGGCACGACTTTACATCAGATCTTTCTTATCGCGCTGGACCATGGCGAGCATGGCACCCAGCTGTTCCTCGATCTCGCTGAGGCGCTTTCTGGCATAGTCCATCGAACCGGCGCGGATTTTCTGAGCGGCCTGGTTGGATTTCTCCAGCAAGTCGGCAGCCTGGAGGCGGGCTTTTTGGGTGATTTCATGCTCGTCGATCATGCGGGACATGCGGGTTTCAGCGTCGCGCATAATGGACTCGGCTTCTTTTCTTGCTTCGGCAATCAGCTGGCGGTTCTGCTCGAGGAGCCACTTGGCCTGTTTGAGTTCACCGGGCAGTTCATCACGGATCATGGTGATCAGGACGAGCATTTCCTCGCGGTCGACCATGCAATTGTCAGAAAAAGGGACAGAACGCGCCGAAATAACCAGACTTTCGAGTCGTTCCAGCAAGGACTCGATGTCTTGGTTCTGGGCGTAATCAGCACGAGATGAATCGATCATTTCAGATACATTCCTCCAAAGGAAGGCGGCGAGTTCAGGTGTCCCGGGGGTCTGTCCTGCGCAGGCGCTCCATAATGAGAGGCGCAAGGACCGGTGGGACCATGTGGGTGATGTCACCGCCATAGGCGGCCACTTCACGGACGATCGAGGAGCTGTTAAAAGCCAGGTCGATCCGGCAGGGTAAAAGGCAGGTCTCATAGGCAGGCAGGAGCAGTTTGTTTGCAGCTGCCAGTTCGGCTTCAAAACGGAAGTCAGACTCACTCCTGAGGCCACGGACGACAGCCCGGGCATTTTTGGCTGCAAAAAAATCAACCAGCAAGCCATTATGCGACTCGATCGATATGTTGGGGATGTCCTTTAAAACACTGCGGGCCATCTCGACTCGCTCTTCGGCAGTAAAATGATAGGTCTTCCGGCTGTTGACCATGACCGCGATAAAAAGCTGGTCGCAAAGACCAGCCGCACGACGCGCGATATCATAATGACCATTGGTAAACGGATCGAAACTGCCCGGATAAATAAAAACAGTCATCGGTCTCCCCTGGTTGGGCTTACTCTGGAACTCAGTTTGACGCTGGGGAAGCCTGATCCTTCAAGGCTTTCAGACTTGATAAAAGGATAGCATGGCCGTCCCGTACTGACAACTTCTCGTACGTTTCAATTCCATGACAAAATCCGGAGCCTTGGATTTTGCATCATGCTCGAGGATGATGCGGCCGCCGGGGGCAAGAAGCCGGACCAAGTCCGGGGCCAGGTGCTCAAAATCAGCGATGGCCTGACGGTAGGGCGGATCGAGAAAGATCAGGTCGAAGGACTGATCGCTGGCAATCAGCTGGCGCACTGCTGAGAACGTTGTGCCAGGCTGGACTCGGGTTACATCGGAAAGGCGGGTTTTTTCCAGGTTGGCGGTGATGGCGGCCAGGCCAGCCCGGGCTTGCTCGACCAGGACAACGGCACGGGCGCCACGGCTAGCTGCCTCGAGGCCAATCTGGCCGGTGCCGGCGTACAGATCGAGAAAAGTGCAGTCCATCATCAGAGGTGCCAGGATCGAAAACAAGGCTTCTTTGGTTTTGGCGGCAGTCGGGCGGGTGTCCTGGCCTTTGGGGGCGATGAGCGGAATGCCGCCAGCGCGGCCGCTGATGATTCTGGGCAAAGGTATCCTCCTTGGGGATCAGAGCTGGACATGCGGTAAAGCAGAGCCGAAGTGTTGTTCGATGGCTCGCACCAGGCCCTGGTGTTCGGCAAGTACCAGATCCGGGTCGCGTTGGAACAAAGTCCGGACCGCTTCCTGGGCTTTGCTGAGCAATTCCCGGTCGCGATAGAGATTAGCGAGTCTGAGGGCTGGCAGGCCGTGTTGGCGGGTACCGAAAAAATCACCCGGTCCGCGCAGCTCAAGGTCTTTTCTGGCAATCTCAAAGCCGTCTGTGGTCTGGCAGAGTGTGCGCAGGCGTTGCCGGACCAGGTCCTCATCGCTGTCGCTCATCAGGATGCAGTAGGATTTATATGGTCCCCGGCCGATCCGGCCACGCAGCTGGTGCAACTGGGATAATCCGAAACGCTCGGCATTTTCGATGATCATCAGCGTGGCATTCGGATTGTCAACGCCAACCTCGATGACGGTCGTGCTGACCAGAACATTCGTTTTCCCGGCGGCAAAGTCAGCCATGACAGCATCTTTGGCAGCTGGTTTGAGGCCACCGTGCAAAAGGCCGACCGTCAAATCTGGAAAGACCTCCTGGGCCAGGCGATTATATGTCTGGATGGCTGATTCCAGGTCGAGTGATGCCTGCTCTTCAATCATCGGACAGACCACATAGGCCTGGCGGCCCGTCTTGACCTGGCGGCGCACCAGGTCTTCCACCCTGCTCCTGTCCCCACTCCTGGCGGTGTAGGTGGCGATCGGCTCGCGCCCAGTGGGCAACTGGTCGATCACCGTCATGTCAAGGTCCCCATAGAGAATCAGGGCCAGAGTCCGGGGGATCGGGGTGGCTGACATGACCAGCACATGCGGGGAAAAACTGCGGTCCTCTTCATTGCGGTTGAGGCGGAAACGCTGCTTGACGCCAAAGCGATGCTGTTCATCCGTGACTGTCAAGGCCAGGTTGCTGAAGGTCACTTTGTCCTCAATCACGGCGTGGGTTCCGACCAAGAGCCGGATCGATCCGTCTTCCAGACCAGCCAGGATGCGCTTGCGTTCCGCGGCAGGTGTTGCACCGGTCAGAAGGGCAATCGGTTCGCCACTTTTCGCCAGCAATTTAGCCAGGGTCTGGGCATGCTGGGTTGCCAGGATGGCCGTCGGTGCCATCAGGACAGCCTGGTAGCCGCACAAGCTCGCCTCCAGCATCGCCAGGGCTGCCACCACTGTCTTACCTGAGCCAACATCGCCTTGGACCAGACGGTTCATCGGCAAATCACGCCGCAAGTCCTGGCGGATTTCGGCGAGGGCTTTGTGCTGAGCCGCCGTCAACTGGAAAGGCAGGGTGTCTTCGACTTGTTTGATCTGATCTTGGGCGGTAGCATCGGGCAGCACTGGCCAGGCGGTCTGGTGGGTCTGGCGTGCCCGCCGCAACAGGAAAAGGCCGGTCTGGAGCAGGAACAATTCCTCAAAAACAAGTCGTTCCCGGCACAAGTCAGCTTCAGCGAGACTGGATGGCTGATGGATCCGAGAAAGGGCAAAATCAATCGCACACAAGTGGTAGTCACGCCGGATCCAGTCCGGCAAAGGCTCGGGCAAGTGACTGATCACCTTGGGTAACAATGGCTGGATCAGGCTGCGCAGGACACCCTGAGACAAGCCCTCGGTCAGAGGGTAGATGGGGCGGAGTTTGCCTGAGCTGTCAGGCTCGGCTGGTTCAAATGCAGGGTTCTGGATCGTGAATTGGCCGGCGCTGCGCACGACCTTGCCAAACAGGCGATACGTCTCCCCGGCAACCAGACGATCTGAAATCCAGGGCTGGTTAAACCAGACAGCCCGAATGGCCCCGGTTTCATCGCGAAAAACGCCCCGCAGGATGGTGAGGCGGCCTTTGTGATGGGTCTGGATTTTTCCTGCAAAAGAGGCGATGAAAGATTGTTCTTTGCCATCTTCCAGCTGGGAGATGGTCAGGCCGGAGCTCCAGTCCTCAAAATCGCGCGGATACCACGTGACCAGGTCATACCAGGTCGTAATCCCAAGCCGGGCCAACATTGACGCTCTCTTGCCGGCCACACCATGAATGGTAGTGACCGGGGTCTCAAGCAGCCCGGCCATGGTGACACAAGGGCTTGATGGCGCAGCTGTGGCAATCGGGGCGGCGAGCGATGCAGATCTCCCGGCCGTGTGCGACCGCCAGGTGGCCGTAGGCGGTCTGCTTGTCTGGCGGCAAGACAGCCACCAGGTCACGCTCGATCGCGGCCGGATCCCTCTGTTTTGTCAGACCGAGCAGGCGGGAGATCCGGGCGCAATGGGTGTCCACAACGACAGTCTGGCAGCCAAACCAGTCGCCCAGAATCAGGTTGGCGATTTTACGCCCGACGCCGGGCAAGCGGGTCAGCTCTTCGAGGGAATCAGGCATCTGGCTGTCGTGGTCACGCACCAGAACCGCGCAGGAAGCCTGGATCGCCTTGGCCTTGTTGCGGAACAGTCCACAGGAACGGATCAAGTCTTCGAGTTCTGAGCGGTCAGATTCTGCAAAAGCCCGTGGTGTCGGATAGCGTTCGAAAAGAGCGGGTGTGATGAGATTGACCCTGTCGTCGGTGCATTGCGTAGCCAGAATAGCACCCACCAGCAATTCATGGGCTGAGCGGTAGTCGAGGGTGCAGCGGGCGGCGGGATATTGGTGCTCCAGGGCGGCGACGATTGCCGCTGCCCGTTCTTTTTCAGTCATTGGCTTCCCTTCAGGTAGACCTTGATGGCATAGGTTTGGTCGTCAGAACGGCGATAGATGCCTAAGGTCAGCTGATCTCCTGGCTCATGCTGGGCCAGGATTGAAGCCAAGCTCTGGTGGAGCAGGACAGGCTCTCCGTTCACTTCTGTTATGATATCACCTCGGCGAATATCGGCAAGATAGGCTGGGCTATCTTCGATCACATGGCTGACATACAAGCCATCTGGAAAATCATACAAGTCCTTGAGCGTGGCAAAGCTCTCATCCTTGAGTACAGCGATGCCTAGCCAAGGCTGTCCCTCCGGGGCCGACTCGCCGAGGAGGCGCTCGGCTACATCGAGGACGGTCGCAGTTTCGATCGAGTAGCTCAGGCTTTCGAAAGTCTCGCTCAACTGGCTCGAACTAGCCAGTGCGATGACCTCGCCGGCAAGATTGAGCATCGGACCGCCCTGGCCACTGGCCAGGATTGGGGCATTGGATCGGACCATTTCGACCTTGGTACCATCCTCGAGCAGGATCGGCTGGTGCAAGGCGGTCACCAGACCGCTGGTCAGGCAACCTTCGCTGACCATGTCGTCCGGGAAGCTGAGGAAAAAGACGACCTGGCCGACCCGGAGGGTGTTGTGGAGGCTAAACCTGGCTGCAACCAATTCGGTTGTTCCGGGGTTGATGGTCAGGACTGCGACACCCGTGGTCTCATCCAGACCGGTCAGCTGGGCCTCGAACAGGCGGTTTTCTTTTTGGACCCGGACCAGGATACGGCTGTTTTCCAGCAATTGACCGGAACGGTCCAGGGCAATTTTCAGCAAATCTGCCGAGGTCAGAATCTGGCCTTGGGCGGAATAAATAACACCGGACCCACTGTCGGAAATCACAGTGGTCGAGGTATCAGACTGGGCTTCAACCTGAATGCCGACCACGCTGGGCGCGACCTGATTGTACAGCTCTTCGACCAGACGTCCCTCGGCCAGAAGTGCGATCTGCTCCTTGGCCTGGTCGCCGAGGATCTCCGGGGGAATCAGGGGCAGCGGGGTCGGTTCCGGTGCCTGGCTCTGGGGGACGCTGACAGTGGTGGCCAGTATGTTCGGTTTGGGGACAACCAGGACAGACTGGCTGGTCTCAGCGGAGGTCGTCGCCTGAGTCGTTTCTGAAACAGATGGTTCAGGTGCTGCCAGGGGACCGGCGGTATAGAGCCAGGAAGTGAGCATCGATGCCATCACTGCCGAAAAAAGACCAAAGGCAGCCAGACCTAGTGTGCGGTTTGTCAGAACAGTCACGCAATAACCTCCGTCAATGTCCTGTCAGGATCTGTTCAAGCACATTTATTTTATAGGATAGAAATGAATGGGGTATGAACAGTTTACGGCGCTTTAAGGGTAAAACTGAAACGAGCTCCCCCGAGATCGCTGTCTGTCACTGTGATCCGCTGGCCGTGGGCAGCCAGGATGGTTTTGCAAATGAACAAACCGAGACCGGAGCTTTTGCTGGTCCGACTCCGCTCAGCAGTGTAGAAGCGGTCGAAAATGAACGGCCGGTCCTGTTGTGGCACACCGGGGCCGCTGTCTTCAATGATCACCTCGACCAGATGGCTGCTCTTGATCCGGCGAGTCGACAGGGCAATGACCCCTTCCGGCGGACAAAAGCGGATCGCATTGGAAATAATGTTGTAAACGACCCGGCTGATGGCCTCACGATCGCCAAGTACGATCAGGCGTCCGGGCTCGGACTCATCGAAATCACTCTGGACGCTGATGGATTTTTCATTGAGGAGGGATTCCAGTCCATAGACATCTTCTCGGATGACTGCATTGATGTTGAAGGGCTGCTCATCCAGCTGGAAAGCGCCACTCTCGTAACGGCTGGCCTCGGACAGGGTCTGGACCAGGTTTTGCAAGCGCAAAACCTCTTGTTTGACAATTTCCAGATAGACAGTCGTTTTTTCCGGGGGCACCGTCCCATCAAGCATCCCTTCGACAAAACCACGGATGGAGGTCAGAGGGGTGCGCAGATCATGGGAGATGCTCGAAATGAAATCACGCCGGCTTCTCTCCTGGTGTTCCAGTTTCTCAATCATTGAATTCATGGTCTCGACCAAGACCATCAGGTCATCGGTAACCAGCGCGCGCTGACGTGGCTTGTCTGGATCCGCCATGCCAGGCAAGATGACTCTGGCCGACAGGTCGCCGCGGTAGACCTTGTCTGCCGTTTTGGCCAGCAGCTGGATCGGCCGGGTGATGTTGCGCGATAAAAGGCCCAGGAAAAGCAGGGCCAGGGAAAAGGCCACCAGCATCGAAAATAACAGGCTGTTAGTCATCAGGAAGCTGTTGAAGCTTTCCGTCACCACTGGGCGGTGAAGCTGGATTTCACCCGTATAGGCACCTGTCGGTGAGGGAATCGGGACGACGGTGCTGATCCAGCGTTGGCCAGTGCTGCTAAAAAGGCCGCGAAAATCGCCGATCGATGCTAGACCGGACTTGCCCAAGGTAGACCCGCCGCGATAGGATTCAGGAACGATCCATGCGCCGTCACTGGACTCGAACTGGGCGGAAATGCTGGCTGGGACACTGGTCGTGTATGCGAGCGTGCCGTTGCTGTCGATCACCCAGACCAGAGCGCCGGTCGAGCGGGCGGTGAAGTTAAGGTAACTGATGACGGTCGAATTGGTGATCTGGCCTTGGTTGGAGTTGAAAGCAGGCCCGGCTATTTCTGCGATCGCCCGCGCGCTAGCCAGGAGCTGGCTTGATTGCTGGCGGGCACTGGCGGTCGTCACGATGCCGTAATAGACCACACCCATCAGGGAGAAAACAATCAAAATAGCCGTCGCCAGTTGGAGGATGGTCCGGCCATAGAGGGAGTTCATCAGGCGGCGCGGCCAAAGCATGCTTGCCCTACGCCTTTGTGTCAGAACGCTTCAAATTTGTAACCGACGCCCCAGACTGTCTTGATCTGCCAGTTTGGATGCTCGCCTGTTTCCTCGAGTTTTTCACGGATCCGCTTGATATGGACGTCAACGGTGCGTGACTCACCAAAATAGTCAAACCCCCAGATGTTTTCCAGGAGTTGCTCCCGAGTGAACACACGGTTGGGATGGGAAGCTAGGAAAAAGAGCAGCTCAAGTTCCTTGGGCGGCATTTCGATGTTCTGGCCACCGGCCGTGACGCTGTAGCGGGACTTGTCGATGCGGATGCCCGGATATTCGACCCATTCCGAAGAGGTGTGATTCTGGCTGGCCTTTTGCGGGTCTTGTGGGGTCTCGACACGGCGCAGGACGGCCTTGACCCGGGCCAGCAATTCCTTAGGTTCAAAGGGTTTCTGGACATAGTCATCCGCGCCGAGCTCCAGTCCGACCACTTTGTCGAGCGTGTCACCGCGGGCGGTGAGCATGATCACAGGGACATTGGATGTGCGGCGGATCTCGCGCAAGACAGCATAGCCATCTTTGCCCGGCAGCATCAGGTCGAGGATGACGATATCCGGATCTGTCTGGGGAAAGATTTCCACAGCTTGATTGCCATCGTAACAGGTGACAACATCAAATCCGTCCTTGTCGAAATACAGACGCAATAATTCACTGATATGCGGATCGTCGTCGACGATGAGTGCCTTTTTCACAAAAGCTTCCCTCCCGTTCAAAAGATGTCAGGGCTTGCGCATCATCTGGTTGAGCTCGTCCAGAAAGGAATTGACATCCTTGAACTGCCGGTAGACCGAAGCAAACCGGACATAAGCTACTTCATCAATTTTCTTCAGTCCATCCATGACCATTTCACCGATCTCATGCGACGTCACTTCCCTTTTCAGGGAATTCTGGTTAAATGTCTCAATGTTGTTGACCAGAGTTTCAACTTGGCTGGTCGAAACGGGCCGTTTTTCGCAGCTTTTCAGAACGCCGGAGATCAGCTTGTCCCGGTCAAACGGTTCGCGGCTGCCGTCCTTTTTGATCACCAGCAGCGGCAGGGTCTCGATTTTCTCATAGGTCGTGAACCGGCCACCACAGGCGATGCATTCGCGCCGCCGCCGGATGGCAGAGCCTTCATCAGAAGGCCGGGAATCGATCACGCGATCTTCGCCGTGCGAGCAAAATGGGCAGCGCATGTCCTAGGTGCTCCTTGTCTGGTCAGTCATTGTAGCGTGAATCATTGTCCTGCAAGAACCATGGCAACTTGCGCGCCGGTTTTTGCTTGTCGCGATTCTGGCGTGAGGGTGGCTCTGGCTCGGCCGGTCTGGCGGGGGGTTCTTGATGGTTGCTGGCCAGATCCGTGTAGGTGGATTTGCCATAACCGGTGGTATTCCCGAACAGGCCGTCATAGCGCGGTATTTCCTGAGTGTCACTTTTCGGTTCGCCTGGCATGGCGCCGGCAGGGGTCCCCTGGCTTGGCTGACGTTCAACCGCAGGAGCCGGCTCGGGCGAACCGACGGAATGGAAACCGCCAAAGCTGCTGTTTGAATCAGCCGGGGATGGCTGGGATTTGTCGATGTCGCGGAAAATATCCGGGACAAAATAGGACGACGCATCACTGACCGGAGCTTGTGGACGTTCGAAGGATTGCGGCTGCGGAGCCGGTGCGGGTTGGTTGACTGGGGCCGCGGCAGCTTGGGCCGGTTTGGGCGCGGAGAATGAAGGATCGCGGTCAAAGCCGCTGGCAATAACGGTAATCATGATCTCATCTTGCATGGCGTCGTCATGGGTGGCGCCAAAAATGATGTCGGCATCTGGGGATACGGCATCGCGCACAATCGAGGCCGCTTCGTCGACTTCGCGGATCTTCATGTCGCGGCCACCGGTGAAATTCATGATGACCCCACGGGCACCATCGATGGTGGTATCCAGAAGCGGACTGTTGATCGCCTGGCGGATTGCAGCGGCAGCCCGGCCCTCGCCGGAGGCACGGCCGATGCCCATGTGGCAAACACCAGCCTGGGTCATGATGCGGCGAACGTCGGCGAGGTCGAGGTTGATCAGGCCAGGGACCGCAACCAGGTCGGAGATGCCAGACACGCCATAGCGCAGGATCTGGTCAGCCAGGATGAAGGCCTCATCGAGGGAAGTATTTTCATCAGCAATCTCGAGCAGCTTGTCATTAGGAACGACAATCAGGGAATCGACATATTTCTCGAGCTCCCGGATGCCGCGCTCGGCATTCTGCATGCGGCGGGAACCCTCGAAACGGAAGGGGCGGGTGACGACTCCGACGGTCAGGATGTTGAGCTCTTTGGCGATCTGGGCAATGACCGGTGCGCCGCCGGTGCCTGTGCCACCGCCCATGCCGGCTGTGATGAACAGCATGTCGGTGCCCTTGATCAGCTCGCTGATCTCATCGGCGGACTCGACAGCAGCCTTGGTCCCGATCTCCGGGTTGGCGCCGGCACCCTGGCCGCGGGTGATCTTCTCCCCGATCTGGACTCGGTTACTCGCTTTGGACCGCTGCAAGACCTGGTTGTCGGTATTGACCGCAATAAATTCGATCCCTTGGACGGAGCTCTCGATCATGCGGTCCACTGCGTTGCAACCACCGCCCCCAATGCCGATGACCTTAATGGTGGCGATGTGATCATTTTCCATACTGATGCTCAGTTTATAATCAGCCAATTGAAATACCCCTCTCTTTGCTCTAAAAGTGGATCGCCGGATCCGGGTCAACACCGGCAAGCAAGCCAGTGATCAATGTCAATCTTGAAAGATAGCCATGTGTGGCAACAAGTTGTGCTTTTTGTTACGATTCTACACTAATTATTGCAGGTAAACAACAATATTTGGTGGCTCTCTTTCAGTCTGGTTACAAGATCTTGCGCCTGGGGGCCAAACATTCACACCGGGTCTTTGGTTTTCACGGGCATTCTTTTCTGCTCCAAGCGTTCGATCAAAAGGCGCCGGATCGTGGACGAATTGAGGAAAATCCGGTTGCCGAAGGCAAAGACCGCCGCCAGGGATAATTGCAAATCGAGCTGGTCACCCAGGGCGGCCAAGAGGACCGCGATGGCACTGTTGCCGAGAAACCCTGTGACGAACATTTTTGTGTCGAATGTATTCTTGAGGTTGGCAACCAAGGCGCCGATCACCGAGTCAATCGCAGCCAGAATACCGACAGCGACATAGGATGAGTAGGCGCTGGGGATATCAATATCGAGCAGCAAGCCTATGAGCAGGCCAACGATCAGTCCAATCAAGGGAAACATGTTCTACCTCCTAGGCATCAGGGATGAAAATCTAGGCATCAGGGATGAAAATGCGGCGGGTTCCAGTCAGGTCGAGGACGCCTTTGCCCCGGTTGTCAAGTGCCCCCTGGTCCATGGCAAATCGGAGCCAGAGCATGTCATCGAGCTGGTCCATGCTGTTTTCAGCTGCAACAGTCAGCTCATCTCCTGTTCCAGGCAAGACCAGGGTTAAAAAAAGGCGGCCATTGGACAGAGGGCGGATCTGGCGGACCTGGGACAACAGCTTTTGCGGTGTGCGGGTGTCTTTGTCCGCGTCAATTATAGCACCGAGCAAACTGACTGCGCTATTCATGCTGTCCGGGACTTGGACAGTCAGGGGTTGGCCGAGATTCAGCGCCCGCACGGACACACCTTCAATAACGGGAATGCCAGCGGGTGGTTCAGGCAGAATGAGCAGGGCATAGCCTTCCTTGTCCAGGAGGACACAGCCATCCGGGATCGATACGTAGGCAACTTCCACCCGCTCCTCGATGTCGATTTGCATCTGAGATGGGAAATCCAGATAGGCGCGCACGGTCCGGATGTAGGGGAATTTTTGGATCAGCAGCTCTTCTGTCCGGCCATAGCGCAGGCCCAGCCACTGGTCCAGGCCCGGGCCGAGCCCCTGGAACAGATGATCACCGGGACGAATCGGCACAGCCGCCTCAATAGCAGCAGGAGTCATACCCCGGGTCGGGGTGATTTCATACGTTTGCAGCCGGAAAGCCGGCAAGAAAGCGACCAGCAAGCCCAGGGCGACTGCCAGCAGAAGACCTGCAAGGCTCCGGCCCCGTGCGTTCGGGTGGCGTCCCGGCCGGTTGCCAGGTCCCTGGGCTGCCATTCTGTCGGGGCGGTTGTTCTCGAGGTTGGATTTACGTCCGGATGGTCGCATAAAGACTGCTGCAGATTTTGGCTGCGGCATCTGGCATGGCCAAAAGATGGGCTTGGCTGCTCATCTGAGCCAGACGGTCAGGTTGGCTAAACAACGCTTCCAGCTGTTCAGAAAGCCATGCGGCATTCAGATCAGAGTTGGCAATCCGGATGGCGGCACCAGATTGTTCGTGTACTTTGGCATTGGCTGTCTGGTGATCCCCGGCTGCAAAAGGATACGGGACCAGGATCGAAGGTTTGCCCAGGGCGGCCAGTTCGGCACAGGTCGTGGCCCCTGCCCGGCTGAGGACCAGATCGGCACCAGCCAGATACAGGGGCATTTCATGCAGGTAGTCATGGACATGCAGCCAGCTAAGCCCGGCAGCTGCAGCCTGAACGGCTGCAAAATGTTGCTGGCCACACGCGAGATGGATCTCTATCGTCTGGTTATGGAGGAGATTCTGGAAAACAGGTTCTTTCTGGAGTGCCAGGATGGTTTCATTGATTCGCTGAGCCCCCAGACTGCCTCCGGTCGCGAGCAGGATGCGAGTTGCTGAGTTCCAGCCAAGACTGGCCCGGGCAGCGGCCTGGTCGAGCTGGAAAAAGAGCGGTCGGACTGGATTGCCGGTCAGGACGATGGGGGCTTTGGTCCGGAAATGGCGCTCGGCTCCAGGCATGCTGATGCAGACGACCGAGCTGCGGTGAGCCAGCAAGCGGTTGGACCGGCCCGGGTAGGCATTCTGCTCATGGAGGAGCACCGGAATTTTCAGGCTGGTCGCCGCCGCAACCAGTGGACTGCAGACATAGCCACCCGTACCAACCACAGCATCAGGTTGAAATGACTTGAGCAGACGGCGCGACTGGGCCCGTCCTGCAAAAAAGTCGGCAAGCGCGGCAAAGAAGGCTTTGTTGATCCGGCCTGGCAAACCGCGGGCCCGGATCGGGGTGAACTCGTAGCCAGCCTTGGGAACCAGCTGGCTTTCCAGACCTCGGGCGGTGCCGACAAAGCGGATTTCGGCATCAGGGTGGTCAAGACGGATCTGGTCGGCAATCGCCAGGGCTGGGTTGATATGACCACTGGTTCCGCCACCAGCGATCACCACTTTCATAGCCTTCATCAGGATTCTCCTCTGGCGATTTTGTTGATTTCGCCCATCAGGTTGCGTTGGTGGCCTGTCAGCATCTGGCCGGTGCGCGATACACCCAGGATGAAGCCGATCGCGAGCATGAAAAACAAGTTTGATGTGCCGCCATAGCTGAAAAAGGGCAGCGAAATGCCTGTGGCTGGCAAAGAACGGGTGGCCACGCCAATATTGAGCAGGGCTTGAGTCGTGATCAGGACCGTGAATCCAGCAGCCAGGATCGCAGCATGGGGATTGATGGCTCGCCAGGCAATCCGGGTCCCGATCAGATGGAAAGCCAGGAACAAAAGGATCACGCTGACCGTGCCGACAAAACCCAGCTCCTCGCCAATGATGGCAAAGATGTAGTCATTGTGCGCTTCTGGCAGGTAATTGTATTTCTGGCGGCCATTGCCCAGGCCAACGCCGGTCAAGCCCCCCGAGCCAATCGCAATCAAGGACTGGTTGACCTGATAGGAGTCGTCGGAGCTGGCTTCTTCCGGATTGCGAAACGTCTCGACCCGTTTGAAAACATGGCTGAAATTTGACTCCAGCGCTTCCTGGATGGTCTGGTCTTTCAAAGTCGCGGCGAAGGCGCCAAAGGCAATGGCTCCCACCAGCAGCAAGATCACCAGCAGCTGGAGAACGCCGCTGACCCAGGAGCGCAGCGGCAGACCGGCCGCCAGGAACGAAGCCAGAATGACGATACTAAGGATGACAAAGCCAGACACATGCGGCTGCCAGATGATCAGGCCCAGCCAGACAGCCATCATCAGGCCAGGAATCAGGATGTCGCGCCAGCCATCGCCCAGAAAACGGCGCAAGGGTGAACGATAGCGGATTTCACCGCGCTGGCGCCGGGCTCGCAGACTGGAAAAATAGCCCGCCAGGCAGATCACCGCCGCCAATTTGGCGAATTCAGAAGGCTGGATACTCAAAGGTCCGATCAGGATCCAGCGTTTGGCACCGTTGACGATCGCACCGAAGAATTTGACATAAACCAGCAGTCCGGTCGTCAGCAGGTAGGTTGTAAGGGTGATGATCGGACGGTCAAAGAAAGAAACCGGAATCAGGACTGCCAGGATCAGAGCCAGGATCAGGCCAATCAGGGTGATGGAGCCTTGCTTGATGATGTAATACATCGAATTGCCGGAATTGGCGTTGAAGCTGTCGCTCATGCTGGCAGAAAACAACATGACCAGGCCAAAGCAAACCATGATAAAGGTTACGACCAGCAGTCCGCCATGGATTCGCAGGGGCGGGCGCAACTGCAGGTAAGGTGCCTCTCGCTCCCGGCTGGTCTTTGCTGGCTGACCCTGGTACGTCTGGATGGATCGTGTTTGCATAACCGTCTCCTGTCTGCTTCAGGCCAGAGCCAGAAGCGAAAGGCCCAGGGCACTGCCCACCAGTGTCACGGCCGAAAAAGCAAGGACAACTTTGTTCTCTTTCCAGCCACCCAGCTCAAAGTGGTGATGGATCGGTGACATGCGGAAAATCCGCTTGCCACCCGTGCGTTTGAAATAGGCCACCTGGATCACAACCGAGAGGGATTCAGCGACATAGATGAACCCGATGAACAACAAGATCCAGGGCGCACCATAGAACAAAGCAATCGCGGCCACACCGGCCCCAAGGGCTTGTGAACCAGTGTCCCCCATGAACACTTTGGCTGGATGATGATTGAAGGCAAGAAAACCCAGGCACCCGGCTGCCAGCATCAGGCTCAGGGCCACAGCAGGTCTTGTGAGGGTGGTATCAAGGTCCAGGCGCTGCACGACCAGGCCGGCTGCTGCCAGGGCCAGACCGGTCATCACGGTGACCGAACTGGCCAGACCATCGACACCATCGGTCAGGTTGACAGAGTTGGCAATGAAAAACAGGTAAATCACCACAAAAATCCCGTAGGGGATTTTCCACCAGCCGAGGATCGGGAGCGCTCCCAGACCTGGGACCAGCAAGAAGGGCTCGACGGGCAGGGCCAGCAAGTACCACAGGGTGAAACCGCTGGAAAAAGCCAGCAGCAGGACTGTTTTCTGGCGCACGCTCAAGCCCTTTTTGCTGATCCGAACCTTGATGTAGTCGTCGAGAAACCCGGCAAATCCAAACGTGAGCAGGATCAAAAGCAAGGCCATTTCCGGGCTGGAAAAGCCATTGGCCATTTGAAAAACGATTGTCACCAGGGCTATCGGCACCAGGAAAAAGAAGCCACCAAAGGTCGGTGTGCCGCTTTTGACATAATGGGTTTTGGGCCCGTCATCACGGACGGTCTGACCGACCCCGAGGCGGCGCAGTATGGGCAAGCCGATCAGACCTGAGAGCAGGGTCAGCAGCAAGACCGCGGCAAAAATCCAGATGGGCTGAATGGAAAACCAATTCTGGTTCATGCGTGGAAACCTCCCTGGTTGTTGTCTATGTGTGGCTGGTGCCCTGTCCTTGCCGTCGGAGGGGACCAGAAATCGAGCACCGCCTGGGTCACCTGTTCCATGGCAAAACCGCGTGAACCTTTGACCAGCAGGAGGTCATCCGGCTGCAAGGTTGCCAGCAGATGCTGAATCAATGCGGGCAGGTCTGTAAAGCTGGTACAAGTTCCTGGCGTCGGCACCGATGCAAATCCTGCCAGAAGGTCATCCGCCTGGGGACCCACAGTCAGGACAGCAGAAAAACCATGGCGGGCAGCTGCCTGACCCACGTCAAAATGGGCTTTGGCTGCATAATCCCCCAACTCCAGCATACCACCCAGAGCTGCGACCAGACGCCTGCCTTCGGAGATGGCCTGAAGGGTGGAAAGTGCGGCCAGCATTGATTCTGGGCTGGCGTTGTATGAATCATCCATGACCAGAATCGGGCCAGCCGTCAGGAGGCGCTGTCGGTTGCCGGTATTTTCAAATTGTGCGACACCCGCAGCAGCAGTCGCAAGATCCAAGCCCAGACAATCGGCGACGGCCAGGCCAAACAGGCTGTTGCTGACCATGTGCCGGCCTGGGACTGGCAAGGTGACGGATAGCCGTGACTGAACAGGATGGTCTGGCCAGTCAGGCCAAGTCCCAAGGATATAGGTGGACTGCTGACCCATCAGCTTCAACTGGTCGGGCCAGAACACCGTCAGGCCATCCAGGCCGGCAAACGTATCTGGCTGTTGCGTAAACACCAGACTGACCGTGTATCGATGACAGATCTCCCGCGCAAACTGGAAAAGATACGGATCATCGCCGTTCAAGATCACCCGGGCACCGGGGGCAAGACCGGCGATGATTTCGGCTTTGGCCTGGAAAATCTCCTCCTGGCTGCCCAGACGCTCGATGTGGGCCACACCGATGTTTGTGATCAGGGCAACGTCTGGCCGGGCAATCCGGCTGAGTAATTCAATCTCACCGCGCCCGCGCATGCCCATTTCCAGGACGATCGCCTGGTCCTTTGGGCTGGCCGCCAGCAACGTTTTGGGCAAGCCGATTTCATTGTTGTTGTTGGCTGTTGTCTGGCAGACCTGGAGCGTCGGCTTCAGGCACGCTGCCACCATGCCACGCGTCGAGGTTTTGCCCACACTGCCTGTGATCGCGATGACGGGCGCCGGCAAGGTCAGACGGTAGCCGGAAGCCAAGTCCTGCAAAGCCTTCAGGGTATCAGGCACCACCACAATCGCCTCGGCCAGATCCAGCCCCTGCCCCAGACTGAACGAGGCGGCTATTTCATCAATGACCAGTCCCGTGGCTCCACTGGCGAGCGCCTGGGCTAGATAGGTATGGCCGTCAAAACGAGCCCCGCGCAAGGCCAGGAAAAGATCACCCTGGGCGATTGTCCGGGTATCGGTCGAGACATCCTGGAAAACAACATCCGGATGAGCCGAAAGGGAAGGCTGTGGCGAGCCGGAGCCAGACTCATGCAGGCGGCCACCTGTGAATGCTAGGACCTGGTTTCGTGTCAGGCGGGCCATGGCGTCAGCCTCCGGTTCCAAACCGGGCGGCCAACAATTCGGCTGCTGTTTCAGCATCATCAAAATGGATGGTGCGGTCCTTGAAAATCTGGTAGTTTTCGTGGCCCTTGCCGGCCAGGATGACCAGGTCACCAGGGCCAGCCACCTCAATAGCCCGATCGATCGCCGCGCGGCGGTCCGGCACAATTTCATAGCGTCCGCCCGTCGGTGCGATGCCAGTCACAATGTCGGCAATGATCGCCAGCGGGTCTTCCGTGCGCGGGTTGTCCGAGGTAAGGATGGTCAAGTCAGACAGCCGGCCGGCCACTTCGCCCATTTCGAAGCGGCGGCTGCGCGCCCGGTCACCGCCATTGCCAAACAAAAGGATCATCCGGCCGGTGACATATTCGCGCAAAGTCAAGAGCAGACTCTCGAGGCTGGCAGCATTGTGCGCATAATCGACCACCAGCTGGAAATCGCGTCCGGTCGGCACGGGTTGGACACGGCCCGGAACGGCGATGGTGGAAAGACCTTGCTGGACGGCAGTAAGGCCAGCTCCACAGCTGGCGGCACTCGCAATCGCCGCTAAGGCGTTGTAGATGTTGAAACGGCCAGGCATGCCGACAAAGACAGAGCCGGAAAACCAGGGCGAAACCAAGTCAAACCGGGTTCCGGAGCGGCCATTTTCCATCGTTTTCAGGAGATTTTCAGCCCGGACATCGGCTGCGGGCGACATGCCATACGTCAGGACCGGTACCTGGGCCTCATCCGCAGCCGCCCGCACTTGGGCAAAAATATCCAGGTCCCGGTTGATGATTGCCTGCTGGCTGCGGCGCATCAAGATCAGCTTGGCTTCAAGATAATCTTCCATAGTGGCATGTTCATGAGGGCCGATGTGGTCATGATAGAGATTGGTGAAAACGCCAATCTTGTAGTCACAGCCGTACACCCGATCCAGCATCAGGCCTTGTGAAGAGACTTCCATGACACAGCTGTCAAGTCCGGCCAAGACCATGTCATCAAGCAGGGCTTGCAGATCATACGACTCGGGTGTGGTCCGGGATGCATAGGTCACCTGGTCACCGATGATGTTGGCAACGGTGCCAATCAGGCCAGTTTTGCGGCCAGCAGCCTGGAGAATGGCCCGAGTCATGTAAGTGGAGGTGGTTTTGCCTTTGGTACCGGTGATGCCAACCATCTCCATCTTGCCAGAGGGATGATCAAAAAAGCGGTCCGACACATGAGCCAGTCCCAGACGCGTGTTTGCCACCTGAATCCAGGCAACCGGGCAATCCGGATCCAGCAACTCAGCCGTTGGCCGTTCCACCAGCAGAGCCGACACACCTTGGCTGATCGCCTGGCTGATGTACTGGTGACCATCGGAGACAAAGCCGGTGATGCAGACAAAAAGCGATCCGCGAATCGCTTTGCGGGAATCATAGACAATCTGGCTGATATCGATCGACAAGTCGCCACTTTGTTTGAGCACGGGCAGTCCCTGGACAAGCATTTGCAGATTCACGGCGTCACACTCCTTGATTACTGGCCGGTCGGTCGGGTGGATGGATGGATGGATGGGGCGAACCGTAGCCAGTGTGGTAAATCATTTTAGGGGTTTGTGGCTGCAGTTTCAACCGTAGCGGAAGGGTCTACAGCAATTTCCTCGGCAGCCTCGAACCAGATCCGGACCACACTGCCGCGCAAAAGCTGACCTGCCTCCTGTGTCAGCACGGTCTCTTCCGGGCCGGTGCCAGTCTCTGGCTCCGCTTCACTGGCAGTCTCTCCGCCATCCGTTTCAGGCACTGCAGGATCTGGCGTCGTGCTGGTTGCATCAGATTTCCCACCGTGTGTCGGTGCCGGATCCTGACGGACAGCCAGTCCAAGTCCATCCCCTTCGATCCGGATGTTGAGCCCATTGTCAGCTGCTGCGCTGATGGCCTCACTGACCGTCTTTTTTGAGAAATCCGGTACGACCACCCAGTCCTCATGTGGGCCTGAATCAGGATAGACGACCACCAAGCCGCGCGAGTGGAGCTGGCTGTTTGGTGCAGGGGACTGGGAGCGGATCAGCGTTTGTTCGCCCATGCCGGAATCAGCAGCCTCCAGGTTGAGTCCAACGGTGCTGAGCTCTTTGCGAGCCTGAGCAAGCGTCATGCCCGTCAGATCTGGGACATCACACAATTTGGTCAGACGTGAAACATCTTGTTCACTGTAGTTTCTGGCTTCACCCAGATACTCCAGGGTCTGGGAAACGATTTCGCCCAGAGCTTTGGCGGCAACGTTTGATGACAGTTTGTCATCGGCTGGTTTGTCCAGAACAATCAGCGCGACAATCTGAGGGCTGTCAATCGGTGCAATGCCAACAAAAGACAAGGTGTGCTTGCCTTGTTCATCCGTCGAGGTGCTCGTTTTACCGCCAATGAGGTACCCTTCGACATAGGCTTTTGAACCAGTTCCGTGCAGGACAACCCCTTTGAGCAGTTCTCGGAGGCGGGTGGAGGTCTGTTCCGAGATCACCTTGCGGATGGTCTCCGGAGCGAACTCACGGACCACGGCACCCGTGCTGTCGGTGATCGAGGCCACCAGGCGCGGCCTGAGCAGGTTGCCGCCGTTGGCGATGGCATTGTAAGCGTTGATCAACTGAATGGGTGTCACCGTGGCAGACTCGCCATACGACAGGGTCGCCATGTCGAGTTCGGTCGGGTCGGTGTGGATCAGTCCAGTTGCCTCTGCAGGCAAATCGATCCCGGTCACATCCCGGAAACCAAACGCCCGGATGTACTGGTAAAATCGCGTGACACCCAGTTTCTGGGCCATCTGGGCAAAGACCGGGTTGCAGGAATGCCAGAACCCTTCCTGCAGCGTCTCCATACCATGGCCCACAATGGTGTAGCAGTGGATCTCCTGACCGAGAACATACATCGGGCTGTCGTTGTAGATATCTGATTCACGGGTGACATTTTCGTCAAAAGCCATGGCTGTGGTGAGTGATTTAAAGGTCGAACCAGGCTCGTAGGCATCTGAAATCGCCCGGTTGCGCCAGACCGTGCTGGAGAGGTAGTTGATGTTTTCCTGGCTCGAGCCATCCCAGGTTGATGCGCCCCATGTCACAGGGCGGGCAGTCGGATCTGCGCTCGAGAAATAGGGATAGGACGCCATGGCCAGGACGCCACCGGTATAGGGGTCCATCACGATGGCTGATCCACCGTTGGTGATGTCATTGCTCAGAATGGCTTCAGCCAGGATCTGCTGAACAATGCGCTGGATGTTGATGTCCAGGCTCAAGTTCAAGTTGAGTCCATCCTTGGCGCGCAAACTGGTCGGGACGGAAAAAGGCAATTCGCCTTTGTTCTTGTAATTGTCGGTCTCGACATAGGTATAGCCGGGAGATCCGGTCAGGATGTCGTTGTATTGCATCTCCAAGCCGAGCTGGCCGACCAGGTTGCCCAGATCGTAGCGGGTGTATCCAATTATCTGGCTGGCCAGGTCCCCATTTGTGTAATACCGGCGCGGCTCCGAATCAATAGCAAAGCCGCCGATATCGTGTTCGCCCAGATAGGCCATCAGGGCTTCGGCGGGTTCCCGGGCTACATCCTTTTTCAATTGGACATAGGCGCTGTCCTTTTTCTCAAAATCTGCCCGGACTTGTGCTTCCGGCAGCTCGAGGATCCGGGCAATTTCTGCACCGATCGCATCACGCGACAGATTTTCACTGATTGAACGGACATCTTTAGGGGTGATGCCGATCTGGTAGACATAGGTCATGCCTGCCAGTTCGATGCCGTTGCGGTCATACATCATGCCGCGTTCGGGCATTTCAGCGACTTTTTTGTAATGCTGGCTGGCTGCCTTTTCGGCATTGGCAGCATATTGGACGATCTGAATCTGGTAGAGCTGGTAAATCAGGTATCCGGCAAAGCCAACCAGGATCAGACTGAACAAAACCAGCCCGAAACGGCTGGGTTTGCGAAAGTGGGAGCGATCCCTGGTTGTAGGTCGGGGCTGATTCATGAATCCTGGCCTGGCAATTCCAGCGTCTTGAAGAATCCTTCGATCTCATTGAAAACAGCCGCCAGCTGGGCTTCTTCGGTTGTACTGGAATGGCCCGTACGGGCATAGACCACACGGTCGGAGTCAGGTATATCGACGGTGACAACTTGCATCCGGGCCGGGACTTGAAGGCCGAGACGGTCGATCGCCAGGCGGCGGATCCGTTCGAGATCTGTCTGACGGGCCAGTGATTCACTGATCTGGCCGGACGACTGTTCCGTTTGCTCAATCTGGCGCTCCAGCTTGAGATTGGCAAAATTCATTTCCAGGATACGAGCCTGGCGATACAGGATGCCGCCAAAAATCATGGTCATCAGGATGACCATGCTGATCAGGGACAGAAGGCTTTTCATCCGGCGCACAGCCAATTCACGGCGGACCTGACGAGCTTTTTCCTGCAGGTGGGGCCGGTTGGTCAGGGTTTCATCCAGAAGGATCCTGCGGGCCATGCTTGGTACGGGAGATGCCCAGTCCAGAGCATTTTCATGGCTGGCAGTTTCATGGCTGGTGTGATCTGTATCATAATCATATGCCAGATTGCCTGATGTTCGCATGCGCTCGATCCTCCTCATTCCAAGGGTGGTGTTGCCTTTATAAGGCAGGTGATTTTTCAAACACACGGAGCTTAGCGCTACGTGCGCGAGGATTTTCCTTCATCTCGATCTCATCTGCGATCAGCGGTTTTCGGGTGATCACGCGGCCCTGTGACTTTTTGCCGCAGATGCAAACCGGAAATTCACGCGGGCAGGTGCAGGGCGATTCCCAAGTCCGGAAGGCTTCCTTGACCAGGCGGTCTTCCAGGGAATGGAAGGTGATGATCGCTGCCCGGCCACCCGGTGCCAGGACATCCGGTATCGCCCGGAGCAAATTCTCAAGCGCGGTCAGTTCACCATTGACTGCGATCCGGATTGCTTGGAAGGTTCTTTTGGCCGGATGCTGTGCTTCGCGCAGCGCTTGGGCCGGCATGGCCCGGCGAATGACAGCAGCCAGTTCGGTTGTGGTCGTGATCGGGTGATCCTGGCGGCTGCGGATGATCTGCTGGCTGATCCGGCGAGCATACCGCTCCTCGCCATACGCCTGGATGATCTGGGTCAGTTCAGCCTCACTGGCGGTATTGACCAGATCGGCAGCGGTCTGGCCATAGGTCTGGTTCATGCGCATGTCCAAAGGTCCATCCTGCATGTAGGAGAAGCCGCGTTCAGCCTGGTCCAGTTGCCACGAAGACACGCCTAGATCGGCCAGGATGCCGTTGGCTGGCGGTATCTGATGATCCACGACTGCCTGGGCGATGTTGCCAAAATCGGTATGGATCAGATGGTAAGTTCCTGTACTCTGTATCTGGGCCAGACGCGCTTCCGCTGCTGCCAGAGCATCCTTGTCCTTATCAAAGCCATAAAGGTGGCCGCTTGGGCCAAGGCGCTCCAGGATCGCGGCGGAATGACCACCCCCACCCAGGGTGCAGTCGATGTAGCAACCACCAGGTACGATGGCCAACTGCTCGAGGGTCTGCCGGAAAAGGACCGGCAGATGGTTAAACTCAGAGGCCGCGGACATCGAAACGGGTGAGGTCCATCTGAGCGAGCGACCCCTGCTCTTCTTTCTGCTGGTCGTAGAATGACTTGGCACAGATCTCGAGCTTGTCAAACATGTCGATAAAGCAAATTTCTTCGCCTGGTTTAACCCCGATCTGGGCCCACAATTCATCACTGATGGAAATACGACCCTGGCCGTCCAGGTCACAAAGCATGGCCTCACCGATGATCAGGCGCTTTAAGCGCCGAACAGCCGGATCCGTGCCGGACAGCTGGGCGATCTGTTCACGGATCTGGCGGAAATTTTCAGGCGTGTAGGCGGACAAGTACCCCTCATCCAAGCTCAGCGTCACAACTAAAGATGCTCCAATGCTGTCACGCAGCCGAGCCGGCACAAACACGCGGCCTTTTGCATCTATGGTGTGTGTAAAACGCGCCATCCGAACCTCCGATCCATGATTTCATTCCGCCAAGTGACAGAATGACCGGTTGGGTCGGGGTGAAATGCACCACAATCATCCACAGCTATGGAGAATTACACTACTTTTCACCACTTAGTTGAAATTTTACACGTAAAGAATAAAATTTTCAACTTCTGTAACAAATCATGGCGGAAGTGTAAACGTTCTGTAACAAAGGCGCGGGGCGCGGAATATGGAAAATTCCACATTAGGCGTCAGACTTGATGGCAGGATTGACACATGATTGGAAATTTCCATCATTCGTACCACCCTTGGTGTGAAGTCTGGCCACTCGTACGGAATTTTCCCAAAAGAGGGTCGGTACACCAAAACGGTACTAATCAAATGGGTCTCGAAAACCCTGCAGCAGAGGCTTTTTCAGATCAAGCCAAGATCTTCCGAAAAAGCACTCCGACCTAGCGGCGGAAATTTCCACCGCTAGGTCGGAGTACTTTTTCGGAACATTTCGATAAGGCGTCAACCAGCTGTGGCTGTAAGCTTCACAAGAGCATTCCAGATTTTCACAAAAAGTGGACCGACCCCAAAAACGGAATATTCCGCATGGAGGGCCAGACTTGGCTGCAAGTCTGGCTCCAAATCGTGAATGTTCAGCATAGAGTGCCACCCTTCGCGTTTATTTCAAAATACTGGCCGTTCTTTCGTCATCGGGCTCTTACAAATTACTGGAAAAGTGATAAAGTGGTACTATCATTTCAGTTTCTTCATTTCATTTGCACAGTGCTAACGGCCGACGGATCGCTTGGCTAAAAGGCTAATCTAGTGAAAAGGAGAAACTCTAAGTATGTCTAGAAAGCCGAGAAATTTCCATTCTGGCGGCATTTATCATGTCACCCATCGAGGACACAACCGGCTGTACATATTTGAAAACGACCTTGACAAGGCAATTTTTCTTGATAGTCTCAGGAAGATTTTGCGGGAAGCAACTGGTCATCTGCTCTATTATGTCTTGATGGACAACCACTACCATCTGCTACTGGAAATGAAAGCGACCCCCATCAATGTGATCATGCAGCGACTCAACACCAGTTATGGCCGTCACTTTGCTCATGCCTATCACACCTCTGGGGCCGTTTTTGGCAACCGGTATGCGGTCGAGGAAGTCAGTGAAGCCGATTATTTCGGTAACGTGATCAAATACATTGCCATGAATCCGGTCCGGGCGGGCATCGTCCAAAATATAGGCGAATATCGGTGGAGCGCTCATCTGGATTTGGTCCAAAAAAAGGACCGTTTGGTTAACAGTCAGCGATTGTTCGAGATTCTGGGCCGGACACCCGAAAAAGGGCGCGCCTTATATCTCGAAATGATTCATCACGCACAATCACAACCAGGTCCAGTACCCCGGCAGAAGGACTTCCAAATCAAAAGGAAACAGCAAAGGCTGGAGTCCCAGTTAGTGACTTTTCTCGCAAGTCAGGGGAGCACAGTCAGTCCAGAACAAATTCAGTCGGAGCAAAAAACCGCTCAGATCGTCCAGTTACGCCGTGACTTTGCTTGCCAAGCTTTTACCCAGGGTTATACGGTGAACGAAATTGCTGCCACATTGAGAGTGTGTACACGCAGCGTCCGCAACTGGTGCCAGACAGATCTAAGGCGCGTCGGAGGGGATCCAGACTGAGCCTTGATCTGGGTCTGGTCGTTCTATCTTCTCATTACGTATTGTGTAATGTTATATTCTATGAAATGAAAGTTTATATGACATCCATTCAACTTTTCTGGAGAGAAAGAATGTCAGGAAAGAAATTCCTTTCACGCATCTCGACCAGTGAGGGCAAACGCATGAAAAAGATTGTCATTGCATCAAAAAAGGACCTGCTCACTTACATGAATCCTGTCAGGCAGGAACTGCTGCGGTTTTTGATGGTCAGTCGTGAGCCCATGACATCCAAAATGCTGGCTGACCGGTTGCAGATTTCTGCCTCGGGGGTACAGCATCATCTCGAAAAATTGAAGGCCCTGGAGTTGGTTGAACTCGACCATACGGAAATGATCCACGGGATTACGGCAAGATTTTACAAGGCGACCTCGGCCACGGTGCAAATTGGCCTGGGCCGGGACAAAACACTGACTTCACAAAAGCAGGTTTTGCTGCAGCAGGCCATCGCGCGGACTTATGACCGTTTTTTGGGCCCAGAACCAGCAGGGACAGGCGGCAGAGCAAGCTTCACCGGGGCAATGGGGGGATATCCTGTGCGGAGTGATGCATCTGGATAGCGAAGAGTCACAGGAATTGATGGACATCATCCGCGCCTTTATTGAAAAGCATGCCAGTCCGGCCAAGGACAAATCAGCCTGGGAATATGCACTTGTTCTGTATAACACAGAGAAAAGGACGGGTCTTGCATGAGTGCCCCAGTCCAACTGATCCTGTTCCTCTACCATTTCTCATTGGGTTTGGTCGTTCCCGTGCTGAACCTGGTCCTTCTGAATCGCGGCGCAAATCTTGAGACGCTGCCGCTCCTGTATCTGGTCATGGCCGTGGCGGTGTTGAGCCTCGAACTGCCGAGTGGGATCCTGGCTGACCTGCTAGGCAGAAAGAAAATCTTCCTCTTGTCCTGTGTCTTGAATGTCCTGGCTTTTTCGCTCTTGATTTCAATCAGAAGCAGCCTGGCTGGCCTGATGCTGGTCGTCATCATCTATGGAATTGGCCGGGCTTTTGCTTCCGGCAGCATCGATGCTCTGGTCATTGATCAGTCCATAGCTCGGAACGGTCACGGTTTCCTGCCCCAGGTCACGGCCAGGCTGGCCATGGTCGAGGGGGTGGCCCTCTCAATGGGCAGCATTACCGGCGGCCTGCTGGCCCAGGCTGGCCATGTGCTGGACTCGCAATACACCCTGAGTCTTGTCTGCCGCACCGTATTGATCCTGCTGGTCATTGCGCTGGGGTACCGATGGATCCCAGATGATCCTCGGTCCGAGCATCCTATCCCTTCCTTGCCCATGCATCTTCGGCAAGGCAGCCGTCTGATCCGGACAAACGCCAGGCTGGGTTTCCTGATTCTGGGCGGGATTTTCAGTGGTTTATTCCTGTCAAGTATCGAAACCTACTGGCAGCCCTCTTTCCTCCAGATTAACAGCCAGCCTGGAAGCGAATGGCTGTTTGGCCTCATCACATTTTCAGGCTTCATGGCTGTCACTCTTGGAAATGTCCTTGCGCAAAAGCTTCTGGAACGTCTCAAATCCCAGCAGCTGGGTGTTTATTTGTTGAGCCGCCTGGTCCTGTCCGGAGCGCTGGCCGTATTTGCCATGCAAAAAAGCCGCCTAGGTTTCATCGGCGGCTACACAACAGTTTATCTGTTTCTAGGGATCAGCAACATTTCTGAGAGCACATTGATCCATCAAATGACTCCCAGCCACATGAGGGCCAGCATTCTGTCCCTGTCGTCCCTTCTCATCCAGATTGGTTTGATGAGGGCAGCCGTGTTCAGTAGCCTGACCATCAGCAACCTCCATATTTCTGGGCTATGGCTTGTCATGGCTGGCTTGATGGGCGGATACACCTGTTTTCTATGTTTACGCCAGCAACAGTCTGCTATATCCAAAAGAACAGCTGAACCGCTCGGAAGAACAGCTGAACCGCTCGGACACCGTAGTTCAGCAGCTCCTCAAGACGCTGACCCATAGTCACGACGTCACGGATTGACTTATTGACCGCCTACCGGCGGATCAGATTGCGCTCGATCGAGATGTTGAGCATGACACCGAGACCGATGAAATTGACGACCATGGAGGTGCCGCCAAGACTGACGAAAGGCAGCGGGATGCCGGTGATGGGCAAAAGGCCGACACACATGCCGAGGTTTTCGATGTAATGGAAGGCCAGGGAGGCGGTCAGGCCAACGACCATATAGGCGGCAGCCGGGCGATGCGGACTGATCTGGGCTGCAATGTAGAGGTTGCGGCTGAGAAAATAGAAAATCAGGATCAGGAGGGCGGTCGTGCCGATGAAGCCCATGTGTTCTGAGACTGCGGTGTAGATGAAGTCGGACCATTTGATCGGAACATGGATCGGATCTCCACTCATATTTCCGGCCAGGCCGCCGGATGCGATCGCCGCCTTGGCTTGGAGCAGGTTGTAGGAGGCATCTGGATCATGTCCGGGGTACAGGAAAGTCAGGATGCGGTTCTTCTGGTAATCGCCAAAATAGAAAATCCAGGCCAGTGGGATGGCAATGACGGCAGAGGAGACACCCAGCAAGACGATACGCCAGGAAATGCCAAAGACGAACAACATGCAGACAAACATGAAAACGATGACCATGGTCGTACCGAAATCAGGCTGAAGCATGATCAGCCCGACCGGGATCAAGTAGAGGATCCCCATCAGTGCGGCACCAGACCAGCGTCCGATCCGTTTCTGACCAATGGCCTCGAACAAGTTGGCCGAGACCATGGCCAGGCCGATCTTGGTCAGTTCCGATGGTTGGAAAGTCCCCAGCGCGGGGAGTTTGAGCCAGCTGTCTGCACCCCAGGTGCTTTCCATGGAGAATCCGTCGACCAGAACCAGGGCCAGAAGCAGCACACTGCTGCCATAGATGATGTATCCGACCAGGCGCAAGGACGGAAGTTCGATCCGGCCCAGAATCAGAGCCAGGGCCAGCCCGATCAGTACCGCCCCAATCTGCTTGTACAGATTCTGAGGGTAGTCCTCAAAGCCGGAGCCGAGGACCCGGTTGAGCACAAACAGGCCGATCAGTGTGATGGCCAGGACCGGAATCAGCAGCCAGTAGTCGATCGCACTGAAATATCCAGTGCGTTTGAGTTGGGTGACACCTGTATCAGCCATTTGGTTTGTCTTGGGGCGGGATCTCTACGAAATCCTCAAGGGCTGCTGTCTGTGCGGTCAGGTTCCGTCGGGCCCTTTGCCCGAAGAGCACCAGCAGGATCGCAGACACGACCACCATGGCGGCTGAAAGGACCTGGGAAATGCGCCAGCTGGTATCGCCGATGAACAGGGCGTCTGTGCGGATGCCTTCGACGAAAAAGCGGATGGTGCCATAACCGAGCAAATAGGTCAGCAGGACTTGGAAAGCAAAATGCCGGTTGCTGCGAATCTTGAGCAAGATGAAGAAAAGCACCAGGTTGCCAATGAATTCGTACAGAAAGGTCGGGTGAACCGGGGCAAATGCGTCGGTCCCGGGAATATTGGCCAGATAGGCTGTAGTCTGGCTGGAGATCATGCCCCAGG
>DIFN01000003.1:0-11315 GCA_002419145.1 Mageeibacillus sp. UBA5747
GACGGGGGCGCGGCGGGGCGCGGGGCTCACCCGAGGTCTGGTTCCATATGCGGCAATTGCCAAAAACAGCTCCGGGGTTGTTTTCGCAGGTGGATCCGGAGGCGATCCTCTAAAGGCTACAGCCCCAGCGGTCTTCAGGAATCTATCAAACTTATTTCCGATTTTTTACCCCGACCTCATATCGGAAAATTCCTTTTCTAGGTCGGGGTCCATTTTCGGAAATAAGTCATACTGAAGCCCGCGAGCCCTACAGCCGCAAGGGGTTTCAGCCAGACGCGCAGTCCGGCGAAATATACGACCCTGGTCCCATATTCGGCAATTGCCGCCGGTGGTGTCAGAGGTCACCCGATGGGTGGTCCCATATTCGGCAATTGCCGCCGGTGGTGCCAGAGGTCACCCGATGGGTGGTCCCATATTCGGCAATTGCCGCCGGTGGTGCCCGCCGGCGTCGGCAATTGCCGCCGGTGGTGTCAGAGGTCACCCGATGGGTGGTCCCATATTCGGCAATTGCCGCCGGTGGTGCCCGCCGGCGTCGGCGGTGCCAGGGGCCGGTTTTCCGTTGACAGGATCTGGTGTCTGAATCAAAATGGACGAGAACACTAGATCACATTGTGAGGTTCTATCAACGTGATGATGCTCAACTTGACCTTCACCGGCTTAACACCTTTGCCCCAGGTCGTGTTTTTCCTTATTTTCACAGGCACGTTTTCAATTCTCTCGGCTCAATGGGTCGCAACAGGCACCTTTCTGAGTGCTTTGCGCTGGGTACAACGTCAATTTCCATCCTTCCTCTTCTCAATTCCTGCTGCCGCAGCGATTCCGCTGATCCTTTCCGCCCTGACCCATCGCATCTGGACCGGTTTTACCGTGGGCTATTTCCTTGTCTATGTCGTGGCCAAAGCGGACCAGGTCAAGTACGAAACGGCTCTGACGCATTTCATCTGGTCCGACTTGTTCAAAGCCAGTGACCCCGGCAAGTTCCGTGAGCTGATCGGGCATTACATCCGGCCTGCTTTTTTCTTGCCGATGCTTTTGGGCCAGCTCCTGGGCAATGGTCTACTCTATCTTGTTACCGGCGGGATCTTCCTGTCCGGACCAGGTTTATCCAGCGAACGCTGGCCGGCGGTCTTGACCGCTTTGGCCGGAGTCAGTCTCTTGGTCTTGTTCTGGCGCTATGGCCACTGGGTTCAGTATCCAGGAATCCGCAAATGGCTGCGCCTGCCAGTTTTGTCGAGCCAGGACTACAATCAGAATGTCCGTCTGCATGGCACCTGGCTGGCTTTTTTTGCTCACATTCACCTGGTGGCGACCGATCAGGATACCCCCGAAGCCTACACGCCAGAAATGGCTGGACTCATCCAGAGCCGCCTGAAGACCTATGCCCCTCCCACGGCACTGACGTCTGCCGGTCAACGAACAACGCAAATGTCTAATCCGGCGCAACCAACCATTATCGTGCTGGCTGTCGAGGCGTTGTGGGATATCACACGCATCCCAGGGCTAGAATTCTCCGCAGACCCCTTGCAGGCGTTGCGGGCTGATTACGCTGGTGATGTCACAGCCAGCTGCTTTGCTGGGCTGACAGCCAATTCCGAATTTGAATTTTTGACGGGAATGTCCCTTGCTCTGCTGCATGATTCAGCCTGCCCCTTTATTAAAATCACCCATCCCCTGCCCGCGTTGCCTGCACACCTGAGACAGCTGGGTTATCAGACGACAGCCATCCACAGTTACACTCGCACCTTTTACGACCGCGACAAAGTCTATCCGTTGCTCGGTTTCGAGCAATTCATCGGACTCGAGGAATTGACCGCACAAGGCCATGCCCGTCAAAAAGGGTGGTATATGGCTGATGAAGCACTGCTTGAGCCCATCCTCGCCCAACTGCACCAAAACGAAAAACCCCAGTTTATTTACACCCTGACCATGCAAAATCACGGGCCTTATGCACCGCAGCGCTACGCACCGGACGAGATCGAGCCCCAGGCTTGTCCGCTGTTTCCGGCGAACCTGAATCTGTCTGAAGGCGATCAGCGGGCCGTTATCAACTACACCCAAGGGGTCCGCGATGCTGCCCGTTTGTACCAAAATCTCTGCCAGCACCTGGAACAGATCGAACGGCCTGTCCTGCTGCTGGCATTTGGCGACCATCTGCCGGGGATCGGTGAACATTCTGGTTACCGGATCATGGTTGATGCCGGGTTGGCTGCTTCGCCTCAGGACCCTGCTCTGTATCAGGTGCCTGTTTTCTATCGCGCCAACCAGGCTGCCCAGAAAATCGGTTTGCCAGCAAATCTTGCTCTCGACCGCACGGGTCAAGGGCAATGGCCGGGATTCAATCTCCTGGGGGCCAAGCTTCTGGCAGCTGCCGGTTTGCCGTTAACAGAATTGCAGCACCTGGTCCTGGAACTGGACCAAGTGGAGCAGGTGAACCAGGCCACAGAAAAGAACGCCTCGAACCTGTCCCGGGAGGACTTGCTCAAGACGTATGAATGGATCCAGTATGACTGGCTCTGGGGACAAGGCTACACCTTGCCGCAATGACATTCAGAGATGAAGGCGAATTCCTTCATCCTGGGCCAGTGTTTTCAACTTATCAATATTTTCGGGATTGCCCAGGACGATCAGGGAGTCTCCAGCCGCGATGGTTTCACTGGCCTGAGGGTTGAAAACCATGGTCCGGCTGCCGGACTTCTTGACTGCCATGACGATCAAGCCTGTAAGCTCGGGAATTCTGGCCTCTCGGAGGGTTTTGCCGTTGAGTTCAGAATTTTCGCCCAGAAGAATCTCTTCCAGATTGAAAACCTCATCTCCGGCATAGGTCACAACATCCAGAAACGAAAAAATGGATGGCCGCAAGACCATGGCCGCCATGCGCCGGCCGCCAATCTCATTCGGCGAAATTGTCCGGTCGGCCCCCGCCATGCGCAGTTTGTCATGGGCATGGGGCTCGATCGCCCGGGAAATGATGTAGAGTTTGGGGTTAAGATAGCGGGCAGTCAAGACGGTGAAAACATTTTCCGCATCCGATGACAGCGCACAGATCAGACCCTCTGCATGTTGGATGTTGGCTTGCTCCAAAGCAGATTCATGGGTTGGATCACCATGGATGGCCAGAATCCCCCGGCTATGAAATTCGTGGATTTTTTCTTCGCGCAGATCTACAACTACGTAGGGAACCTTGCCGGTATCGAGCTGGGCCATGACGTTCTGGGCGGTCTCACCTGCGCCACACACAATGTAGTGTTTGTGCAAAGCTCTGATCCGGTTATCCATGCGACGCCTCCGCCAGACAGTCTGGAGCTGGCCCTCCGTCAGGAATGCCACCAGGTTGGTCAGGGCATACCCAACAAACCCCAGCCCGGCGAAGATGATAAACACAGTGAAAAGCTTGGCTGCTTCGGAAAGCTCGGCAACCTCGCGGAAACCGACCGTGGTAATCGTGATCACCGTCATGTAGAAAGCATCCAGGATGCTGACCTGGAGCAGCACGACATAGCCAGCCGTTCCTATGATCAGCAAGATCATAAAAAAGAATAAGACCAGGATCAGGCTTCGATGTTCACGCACCATACATCCTCTTCAGGGTCTGACGGATCGCACTGTACTAGCCTGTCACGGTAGGAAAAGTCCCTCCGGCCAAGAGGACGGAGGGACTTTTGCTGGTTTAGGGCTGACGACCTTAAAATGAAGCTTCCGGCAGATCTCTGACTTCGAAGAAATTGTTCAATTCAAAGATCAACTTATCGACATCAAGACCATGCACCATGCAGGCTTCTTCAATGGTTTCGCCGGACGCCATGGCACAACCGAGGCAGTGCAGGCCATTTCTGAAGAAAATCGGCACCGTGCCCCGGTCAAGGTTCAACACATCCGAAATGATCATATCTTTGCTAATTTCCATGGATAATCCTCCTGTGCTTCGCGCACGTACTCATTTTACACCTGCCAGTGGTTCGCTGGCAACCGGCCCGACCCAGGCAGCCGGTCCACTTTCATAGAGATTGTGTCCTTTTGTATCGATCAGAACCACGACCGGAAAGTTTTCGACCTCCAGCCGGCGGATGGCTTCGGCGCCGAGATCGTCGTAGGCAATGACCTCGGCTTTTTTGATCCGCTGGGCCAGAAGGGCCCCTGCACCGCCTGTTGCACCCAGGTAAATTGCGCCGTACTGCTTCATCGCTGCGATGACGGCGGGTGAACGAGCACCCTTGCCGATCATGCCGACCAGACCCTTTTCGATCAGGCGCGGGGCATAGGCGTCCATGCGGCCACTCGTGGTCGGTCCAGCTGAACCGACCGGAAAACCCGGCCGGGCGGGACACGGACCTGCATAATAGATCGTCTGGCCAGCAAGCTCCAATGGTAGAGGCTGATTCTGGTCGAGAGCCTCGATCAGCCGTTTATGAGCCGCGTCCCGGGCTGTATACAGGACTCCCGACAAAGAAAGCAGGTCTCCGGCTTTGAGGGACAGGACCGTCTCCTTGTCCAAGGGTAGTTGCAGATGGATCCGTTCCATAGTAAGTGCTCCGTTTCCGTGCCAGATTTCGTGCACGATCTGGTTACAAGGTCAGCGTCGCATGCCGGGTGGCATGACAGCTCATGTTGACCGCCACAGGCAGGCCAGCGATATGTGTTGGATACGCCTCGATGTGGATGGCCAGTGCGGTCATCCGGCCGCCCAGTCCGCCCGGACCGATTCCGGTGGCATTGGCAGCGGCCAGAAGTTCCTGTTCCAGCTGGTGCAGGTGCGGTTTGGGATTGGCACTGCCGACGGGACGCAACAAAGCTTCCTTGGCCAGCTCGGTCACCTTCTCCAGTGTGCCGCCAAGACCAACGCCCACGATGATGGGCGGGCAGGGATTGGGACCGGCTGCGCGGATCGTGTCCAGGACGAACTGGCGCACCCCTTCGATACCCGCAGACGGACTGAGCATTTTGACGGCAGACATGTTCTCACTGCCAAATCCCTTGGGTGCGACCGTAATCTCCAGTTCATCACCAGGTACAATGTCGTAATGGATCACAGCCGGCGTATTGTCACCGGTGTTGACTCTCAGAAGCGGATCGGAGACGACAGATGCTCGCAAATAGCCTTCGCTGTAACCTTTAGCCACACCGGCATGGATTGCTTGCGTCAGGGAACCACCCACGATCTGCACCTCCTGGCCGATCCGGATAAAGACGACAGCCATGCCGGTGTCCTGGCAGATCGCCAGGCGCTGCTGCCGGGCCAGGGCAGCATTTTCGATCAATTCCTCGAGGATGGCCTGGCCCGCCGGTGAATGCTCTGACAATCGGGCTGATTCGAGGGCTTGCAGGATATCCGGGCTCAGTTCAATATTGGCTTGCTGGCACAATGAAGCGACTGCTTCAGTGACCTTGTGACAATCAATCTGTCTAGACATGTTTTACCACCTTATCAGGTCAGGCAGTGCGGCTGCCGGCATCATTTCTGGAAATAATTCGTAGGGGGTCTTCTTTATCGTGCAACTCAGTATTATATCGGACGACCGGTGTTTTGTCAGTCCTGACCAAGACCGCAGCCTGACCTCGGTGCGTATTCCCGTATTTTCCATAATTTCCTAAGTATTATGTTCATTTGGCCCGGAAAACACCTGACGGTGACTTGACACTGGAATTCATTGCATACGATAATATCAGAGTGAAAACTGCCTGAAGGAGGCTCCAAATGAACAAGACTGACCTGATCGATGCCGTCGCTAAATCAACTAAGCTGAGCAAAAAGGACTGCGAAAATGCCATCACTGCTGTCCTTGAATCCATTTCGGATGCTTTGTCCAAGGATGACAAAGTCGTGCTTGTTGGTTTTGGAACCTTCGAAGTGAGGAAGCGCGCTGCCCGCAAGGGTCGCAATCCCAGCACCAAGCAGGAAATCAAGATCCCGGAGTCTAAAGCCCCTGTTTTCAAAGCAGGCAAAGGCCTCAAAGATAAAGTCAACGTCTGATCTTCTGGTTCCTTTATCCGTGACTCTCACCTGATTTTATTGATTTTATGGAGTTTTCTCTCCAGGTACTTGATAGTTGCCCATGGTTGTTTCGGCGACCATGGGCGGTTTTATTTGCCGTGTCCACTGGATGACCAGATCGGTCACCTCATCCCCCATGATGCTGATGGCCGCCGTATTGGAGACCACAGGCCCGATCCGGCCTTTAGACCTGAGGCAGTAGCGGATATCGCGCTCAATCTGGCTGACAGGCACCTTGAACGCCTCGGACACCAACGGATAGAGCATTTTGCCGACCGGACGCATGAGCCGGTCATTTCCGGCGGCTACAATTAAAATGTAGCGCAAGTAGCGGTAGCCTTTGAGGCGGGGCAACAATTGCCAGCGCCGCAGCACCTCATCGACAGCCAGCACCCGCAAAGGTTTGAGCTCGTCGGGGTCCAGCATCATGTCGCGGACCAGTTTCTGAGTGGTATCCAGAATGCGCCGGGCTGCCAGCGGCGTGCCTTTGCGTCCATCCACCAGATATTGCATCCGGCCAGCCGTATCCATCATGCCAACCATGCCCTGACGTTTGATCATTCGCGAGACATGATCCAGCAAATCAAAATCCGAGGCTGCGATAAAAAAGCCGGTCTGCTCTGTGGGTGCCAGCTTGGTTGCTTTTTTCGGGATCGATTCTTCAATATCCATGGCAAGTCCTGACCTCCTTGACACAAGCCCTGGTTCCCATTCGCAAATGAGAAAATCCGGAGTCCTTTCATTGTGCCATACGGCTTCGTGACCAGTGAATTGACTGTTCCAGAAATTTTTGTCGAAACAGGCAAGAGCGTGGCGGACTGGGGTATTTATTCTATCAGCGCGGCAAGGAACGCGGTCAAATCTGCCAGGGCCTGGTCCTGGTCTTCACCATCACAATGGATCGTGATCGACTGGCCTTGGCTAATGTTCGCAGCCATCATGTCCAGAATGTTGCGAGCCGAAATGAATTGGCGTCCGGCACGGACCACGATCCTGCTGTGATACTGCCTGGCTTTGGCACAAAAAAGGCTCGCCAAGCGAGCATGAAGACCCGATGGGTTCTGAATACAAACGGTCCGGGCAATCATGGCGCTTCTCCACTGCCCTCGTCCTGAATCGCCAGATTCCTGGAATTGACGACCGCAGTCTCAATCAAGGTGGCTCGGACCAGATATCCACTCCTGGGGGTGTATTCAATCCGGTATTGGTTGCCTGGCTCAAGCACAATCTGCCACTGATTGTAGAAATAACGCCGTCCATTCGCCGTCAGACTGTTCCAACCCAAATTCTGCCGCCCAACGTGGATTTCATCGATCGCATAGGTTTCGGTCATAAGGTTCACCGTGTCGAGCAGGCGTGGCACAGTGAGAGACAGCATCAAGACCAGGAATAGACCGGTCAATGCCACAGGTGCCAGATAGCCCAGGGCGACTCGATTGCGCCGCTCCTGATTGACCCGCAGAGCTTTGAACAGCATAATCAGGACAACCAGGCTCATAATGGAAGACAAAAACAAGCTCCAGAAAAAAAAGGTCAAACCCAGGCCCTCACTCTTTGCCAGCACACAGGCCGGCTTTTCGATCAGCCTCATTATAGCATGATGTTAATTTCTGGTGAATGGTCTCGACCTGACGTCCATCTTGGTGTACAATAAGCTCGCCAGATGAAACATGGCAATAATCAGCAAACAAGCCCCCCAGGGCTTTTCATAGATTTGAGGAACTTAACAAGATGAATCACTTTGAAATTGTCAAAGAATTTACAGATATCCTGGCTAGCTGCCAGGGAAAAGTCACTTTTGTTACAGCACAGGGCGACCGTCTGGTCACAGACAGCATGCTATCCGCATTGGTCGGGTTTGCTTCCCTGATTTCAGTCGCCGGATCGATCGATGTCCATTTTGAATGCGAACAATCGGAAGATTGCGAAAAATTGCGCACCTTTATGATGACATACAAGTTGGGCGAATACCGCAACAGCTGACACTTCCTGTTTCGACGAACAGGAGCTGGCTGCGCCAGACGCTAGAATCAGGCTTGACGATCCATTTCATTGCGCTAAAATGTTAACCATAGTTAACATCAGGCCAGCGACCTGGCTTGCAGCGGCTGCTTTTCACGGGCCACTGCAGCATTGGCGCGAGTGAAAGGATTCAGCCATGCCCATGCGGCTTTCAGAGTTCAAACCCGGAGAGAGCGGGACCATCGTCTCCATCCAAGGCACCGGCGCATTACGCCAGCGCCTGATTGCCATGGGCGTCACACCTGGCACCTGGCTGATCGTCAGGAAATTCGCCCCCCTGGGCGATCCCATGGAAATTCGTCTGCGCAATTACAACCTGTCCATTCGCAAGCGTGACGCCGCCCTGATTGAAATGATGCGGGAGGATCATCAGTGAACATCCACCTGGCTCTGGCTGGCAATCCAAACTCTGGCAAAACAACCCTCTTCAATCGGCTGACTGGCACGCGGCAGACAACAGGCAACTGGCCTGGAGTGACCGTTGAAAAGAAAGTCGGTGTGATCCGGCGCGGATCCAATCTGTTCACCCTGGTCGATTTGCCTGGGATCTACTCCCTTTCCCCCTATTCGATTGAGGAAATTGTCACCCGCAACTACATCCTTGAAGACCAGCCTGATGTCATCGTCAACATCGTCGATGCCAGTAATCTCGAGCGCAACTTGTATCTGACCCTGCAGCTGAAAAAGCTGGGCCGGCCCATGATCGTGGCGCTGAACATGATGGACGAAATCGAGCAGCAAGGTGTCCTTCTCTACCTGGATCGCCTGGAATCCCTGCTCGGCATGCCTGTCGTGCCGATTTCTGCCAAGCTCAACCAAGGCATCCTTGAACTGATTGATGCCGTCAGAACGCTGGCCATTTCGCTCGGGCACCAGGATGGCGACCATCACCATATCTTGTCCGAACGCCCCTTTGGCACTGAAATTATCCCTCCAGGCTCAGCAAGCTACGGTCGGGAACCGAATGAGCCATCCCCCCATCATCCCATCCATTCGGCTGCCAGCCCTGTTCATCCCCAAAGCAAGGGCTTTCCGGGTCACCCTTCAGGTTTTAAGCTGCCCTTTGGACCTGGTCACAGGCACCATCCCATGCACGGGCCCGGTCAGGGGCAGGGCCATGGACCCGGACATGGGCCCGGTCAGGGACCAGGACATGGGCCCGGTCAGGGGCAGGGCCTGGGCCCTGGCCTGGGCCGGATTTTAAAGGCTGAGCACGACCACTCCGGCGAGCAGCCGGTAACCATGGCCCAATTACCACTCGATTTCAAGCCTGAAACCGATGAAGAAACGCATGCCCTGTATCAGGAAGCAGCACGCATCGCTAGTAAGGTTCTCGAGCATCGCCAGCATCCTGCTGCACTGACCCGATCCGACCGGATCGACCAGGTTCTGACTCACCGGATCTGGGCCCTGCCGATTTTCCTTGTGATTTTGTTTCTGGTTTTCCAGCTCACCTTCCACGAAAACCTCGGCGGCCGCTTGAACGGCTGGTTGGATCTCTTTTTCAGCGAAACCCTGAGTGGCTGGGTCCGGACAGGACTGGACCTGGTCGGAGCATCCCCCTGGGTCAGTTCCCTCCTGATCGATGGCATCATACCCGGTGTCGGCGGTGTGCTGACCTTCCTACCCCAGATCGCCCTGCTGTTCATGTTCCTCTCGGTCCTCGAAGACACCGGCTACATGGCCCGGGCCGCCTTCATGGTCGACAAGCTCTTCCTCAAATTCGGCCTGTCTGGGCGCAGTTTCATCCCGATGCTGATGGGTTTCGGTTGTACGGTGCCAGCCATCATGGCCACCCGTTCGCTGGAAAACCAGCGTGACCGCCGCCTGACCATCATGATCATCCCATACATGTCCTGCGGCGCCCGTATGCCGATCTACGCTTTTTTTGCCTCCATTTTCTTCACCACCCACAAAGGTCTGGTCACTTTTTCAATGTATTTGCTTGGGATTGTCATTGCCATACTCTCAGCAGTGCTCCTGAGCAAAACCGTCCTGCGCGGCAGCGAAGCGCCTTTCATCATTGAGCTGCCCCCTTACCGGCTGCCTGATTCCAAATCCTTGTTTCTGCACATCTGGGACAAAGTCAAGGACTTCATTGTCCGGGCAGGGACGCTGATTTTTGCCATGTCGGTCGTGATCTGGGCCCTACGGACCTTCACGCTCTCCTTGACCGTTGCCAGTGACAGCTCACAAAGCATTTTCGCCAGTCTGGGCAGCTGGATCGCCCCCTTGCTCTCACCCCTGGGTTTTGGCAACTGGCAATCCAGCGTGGCCCTCCTGACCGGACTGATCGCCAAAGAAGCCGTCGTGGCCTCACTCGGTATCCTGTTCACCCCGGAACAAGTATTAGCTGCCTTCAACCCACTTTCAGCCTACGCCTTCATGACCTTTACCCTGCTCTATACCCCCTGCGTGGCCGCCCTCGGCGCCCTGGCCCGAGAAATGCAAAGCTGGCGCTGGACATTGGCAGCCGTTCTCTACCAGATCGGTGTCGCTTACTTGCTCTCCCTGCTTGTATATCAGGGAGGCCGCCTGCTCGGTCTTGCAGCCTGAGACACAAGGGAGATTCGAATTTTGATGAATCAGATACCGCTTTCACCTGCTGCCGAAGACTATCTCGAAACCATCCTGGCACTGGCTCCGGATGGAACGCTCGTGCGCTCCGTTGACGTCTCGACTCAGCTTGGTATCTCCCGAGCAGCCGTGAGCAAAGCTCTGGCCAATCTGGTTCAGGCCGGTCTGATCGCGCATACGCCTTACGGCAGCATCCAGCTGACCGAATCAGGCTTGGCACGCGCCCATCTGGTCACCCAGAGTCACCAGATGCTCAAACGTTTCCTGATCGAAATCCTTGGTTTGGATGAAAATATAGCCGAACAGGATGCCTGCCGGCTGGAACATGTCATCAGTGAAGAAACCCGGCAAAAATGGCTGCATTACATCGCCCGGACATTGCCAGATTAGGCCGACGGCGGGGTGCGCGCGGAGTGAGCGGCAGCGGAACCGGACGCGGCCGGTAGGCCGAGGACGGGAACGCGGGATGCGCGCCAAGGCTGCGCCCAAAATCGGCAATTGCCGAATACCGCACCAGGGTTGTATTCACCTTTTAATTCGATGACAACCCTTGTGATGCTACAGCCCCAGCGGTTTTCAGGAATAGTCCGGACTTATTTCCGATTTTCTACCCCGAACTAACAAAGGAATTTTCCGACGTGAGGTCGGGGTACTTTTTCGGCAGTTACTGGAACTTAGGCCCGCGGATCCTACAGCCGCAGGCTTTTCCAGTCTCAAAACTTTTACG
>DIFN01000003.1:11353-11744 GCA_002419145.1 Mageeibacillus sp. UBA5747
ACCAGGGGTCATGTCAAGGCTGCGCTCAAAATCGGCAATTGCCGAATATCGCACCAGGGGTCGCGGGGTGCGCGGGGTGAGCGGCAGCGGAACCGGCCGCGGCCGGTAGGCCGAGGGACGGGAACGCGGGATGCGCGCCAGGCCTGCGCCCGAAATCGGCAATTGCCAAATACCGCACCAGGGTTGTATTCACCTTTTAATTCGATGACAACCCTTGTGATGCTACAGCCCCAGCGGTTATCAGGAATAATCCGGACATATTTCCGATTTTCTACCCCGACCTAACAAAGGAATTTTCCGACGTGAGGTCGGGGTACTTTTTCGGCAGTTACTGGAACTTAAGCCCGCGGATCCTACAGCCGCAGACTTTTCCAGTCTCAAAACTTTTACG
>DIFN01000003.1:11808-28033 GCA_002419145.1 Mageeibacillus sp. UBA5747
TTGCCGAATATCGCACCAGGGGTCACGTCAAGGCTGCGCCCAAAATCGGCAATTGCCAAATACCGCACCAGGGGTCACGTCAAGGCTGCGCCCGAAATCGGCAATTGCCGAATATCGCACCAGGGGTCGCACCACAGCCCAGTCCAGCCCAGCCGCACCAGGGGTCACGCCGCACCCCAGCCCAGCCCAGCCCAGCCCAACCCCGCGTGTCATTCCCCAGCGCCAGTAGCCAGCAGTTGCAAAAGTCCAGCTTCGTCGAGGATCGTCACGCCCAGCGACCTGGCTTTGTCTAATTTACTGCCCGCCGCATCTCCCGCCACGACAAAGTTCGTTTTACGCGAGACACTGCCGGACACTTTCCCGCCGGCGGCTTCAATCAGGCGAGTGGCTTCTTCGCGCCCCAGGGTCGGCAAGGTGCCGGTCAAAACGAACGTCTGGCCCAAAAGGGGCAGGTTCGACCGGTCCGTTCGATTACCCTGGAGGTTGACACCAGCTTGTGCGAGCTGATCGATCAGGTGCCGCGTCTGCTCTTGGCTGAAAAATGCCACGACCGAACGCGCACTGACCGCACCAAAATCCGGCAGCGCCAGAAGCTCGGTCTCAGTGGCTCGGGACAGACTGTAAAGGTCGGGAAAAGACTCGGCCAGCATACGCGAGGCTTGGCGGCCGATGTTGCGGATACCCAGCCCGGTGATCAGGCGGTCCAGGCTATTGTGGCGCGATTTCTCGATCGCCTGCAGCAAATTGGTCAGTGTTTTCTGGCGTGTTTTAAACAGGTCGCTGTTGGCCAGCTCTTCTTGGCGGCCAGGCAACTGGTAGATATCAGCCAAATTATGGATGAATCCGGCTGCGAGCAAAGCCTCGACCATGGCCGGACCGAGGCCTTCGATATCCATCGCCTCTTTCGAGGCAAAATAAACCAGATGACGAGTAATCTGGGCCGGGCAATCGGAACCAGTGCAGCGTAAGTCGGCTGTGTCTGGCTCACGCTCAGCTGGAGCACCGCAGACTGGGCAATTACGCGGCAATTCATAGCGCGGCGGGTCTCCGGAACGCAGGTCCTTGCGCACTGATAGGATGGCCGGGATGATGTCACCGGCCTTCTGGACCAGGACCGTATCGCCGATCCGGACATCGAGCTTGTCGATCATGTCCTGGTTATGCAACGTCGCCCGGCTGACCGTCGTGCCGGCCAGTCGGACCGGCTCGAGGATCGCCATCGGTGTGATCCGTCCAGTGCGGCCGACCTGGACCGTGATGTCTAAAAGGCGAGTTTCCTTTTGTTCTGGCGGAAACTTGTAGGCAATCGCCCAGCGCGGCACCTTGCTCGTGGCCCCCAGGCGTTCCCGGATTGCAAGGTCATCGACTTTGACGACGGCGCCATCAATGCCATATGGCAAGGCGAATCGTTGCTCGCCAATGGCCGTAATAGCCGCCCAGACAGCCTCGAAGGACTGGCAGACCTGGTACTCCGGGCTGACTGGGAAGCCGAGCCGGGCCAGATACTCTAGGCTTTCAGAGTGGCTGGTAAAAGAGATGCCTGACACAGCCTGGACATTGAAAACAAACAAAGACAATTCACGCTCAGCGACGATGGCTGGATCGAGCTGGCGCAATGTCCCGGCGGCACAATTGCGCGGATTGGCAAAAATTTTCCCGCCGCTGTCCTCCTGGCGGGCATTGACACGCAAAAAAGCATCGACTGGCAGATAGACCTCACCGCGAACCTCAAGCTCAGGCAAAGCATCTGGCAGCACCTGGGGCAGATCAGCGATCTGGCGAATGTTGGCGCTGACATCCTCACCCACCTCGCCATCTCCCCGGGTCAGGCCCCGGACCAGACGGCCCTGTTCATAACGGATGGCTACCGACAAGCCATCAATTTTCCGCTCCACCACAAAACGCACTTCCGGGAAATCGTTTTGCACCCGGGTGATGAAGTCGGCGACCTCGGACTTGGTAAAAACGTCCTGTAAGCTCAGCAGGGGAACGGTGTGGCGGGTTGTGACCAGATCGGTGCTGATCGCCCCGCCGACCTTTCGGCTGGGGGAGTCAGGCGTTGCCAGATCGGGCGCCATCGCTTCCAAAGCACGTAGTCGCTGCATCAGCTGGTCAAATTCAAAGTCGCTGATCGTTGGGTTGTCTTCCGCATAATAGGCGCGGCTATGGGCCTCGATTTCCGCCCGCAACGCCTCAATCTGAGCCTTGAGATCCGGGTTATGTTTGACTTTGGCCATGAAACGTCCGTTCCTTCCTTTGTCAGCCTTTGGCCCGTCCTTGCGAAAGCAGGATCTGCGGCAAAAGGGCCAGGACAAGCAACAGCACCGACCAGATCAGCATAGGCAAAGACAGCCAGCCAGCCAGATTCTGGGCCAGGCTGCCTGAGGGTACGACCAGCATCGGCCCAAGCATATCGAAAGGCCAGTCCAGAGCAGAGAACAGTCCGGTGAGAAAGCCCTCGACGATGATCAGAGCCGGGATCGACACGATAAAGGCATCCGACAGCCACAAGCCCGGCGATCGGGCAGGAATCAGCATAAACAGCAAGGCCAGGGCCAGGCCAATCGTGATCGGCAACGAGACATCATACACCCGGTTGCTTTCAATGCAGATCCAGAGGTGGTAGATGACCTCGGACAAAGACGCAAAGCCGGCAATGTACAGGCGCTGGCGGTTCTTGCCGATCCAGAACAGCAATGCGACGATGATCGCCATGATCAGGTAGGTCAGCCACGCTGCCAAAGCATCGGAGGCTTGGGTCAAGCCAGACAGGGACTCGGCTCCGGTCCGGATCATGGTGGCAAAATAGCGGAAAGGCGCTGCCAATGGGGTGGACCAGGCGAACAATAGAACCGCCAGGACGATCCCGGCGCGGGTCTGGCTTTTCATCGTGAAGACTCCTGAAAATTTTTGCTATCATTATAGCATAGCCCGGGCGTCGGAAAATCAATGGGAAATCGGTGCTCGCCGACCCCTCGCCGACCCCTCGCCGACCCGGGGAAAGGTGGAAAAACGCTTGCTTTTTGGCACGACGCTCGTCTCTGCTGTCCTAACTTCGCCGAACCTGTCCTTGACCCGGGGCCAGTTCTGGGGCCTGTTCTTCCTTCTTGCCGCGATCCTGCTCGCCAGGGCGCTTTACGAACCGACCCAGCTGGAAGTCACACGACGGTGTCTGTCTCATGCAACATCCAGAGACGCTCGGTCGGACGCTTCACGAGCAAACACCGCGTCAAAGACTAAACTCGGGGCCAATGCGCCCGATCTGGCCCCAAACGGCGAGGCGGCCCAATCGGCCTCAGGTGGCTTGCGCGTTGCCCTGCTGTCGGACTTGCACGCCGAATGGCTGTGCCTCAAACCGGAACGACTCGCCCAGGCTCTGGCGGCTGAAGATTTTGACCTGCTTCTTTTTGCCGGCGACCTGACAGGCCGCCATCATCGCCCGGACCTGGCCAAGCCCTGGCTCGACGCGCTGGCTTCGGTCTGCCAGCGTCTGGACAAGACCTGCTACGCCGTGCCGGGCAACCACGATTCGCCAGCATCGCTCGATTTGTTGCGTCAGGCCGGCTTCAAGATGCTTATAAACGAGAGCCAGGCGGTAAAGGACCGCGCAGGCCGGGACTATCTTCTGGTCGGTTTTGATATTCTGAAAGAAGGCCAGCCTGACTTCAACCTAGCTCTGCATCGCACCGCCGTTAGCGGGGAAGAACCCGAGGCAACGATCCCGCCGGAGCGGCGAGTCGTCCTGGCTCACAATCCTGACACGTTCTTTTTAGTCCCTCCCGGCCAGGCCGGGTTTTTCCTCGCCGGCCATTTCCACGGCGGCCAGATTTATTTGCCGTTTCATCTGGAATTTTTTATCCTGAGACGGGAAAAATTGGGTCGGATGGGTTATCATAAAGGAAGTTTTGCCTTGAATGGCATAACTGGCTACATTAGCCGCGGCCTTGGTTCCGTCCTCTTTCCTTTGCGGCTGGGCTCCTTCCCGGAGTTGTCGATCCTCGAACTTCAGCCTACTCTACAGACCGGTCCGGTCTTGGAACAGATAGCGACTCGATAAAAATGCAACTTGCATCTCTGGAGGTTTACGATTTTGAAAGATTCCATCATGCAGCTCCTTGAATCCTGGTTTGCCAATTCCCATGCCTTGGTTGTCCTGATCGGCTCAGCCATTCCGATCACGGAAATGCGGGCCACCATCCCCGCTGGCATCCTGGCCTGGGGCATGAATCCGTGGCTGGTCATGCTCCTTGGTTTTCTTGGCGCCCTGCTACCCGTCCCCTTCCTGCTTCTTTTTTTCTCCAGCATCCTCAAATGGCTGCACAAATTTCCAGCTTTGAATGGGTTGACCCAATTCATCGACAACAAGATCCAGAAAAATGTCCATCACTTTGAAAAGTCGTCCGAGGCAGCCCTGATCATTTTTGTCGCGATCCCTCTGCCTGGCACCGGCTTATGGACCGGCAGTGCTGTTTCCTCTTTCCTTGGCTTTAATTTCTGGCGCTCCTTGATCTGCGTCGCAGCCGGCGGTGCTATCTCTGCCATCGTCCTGACGCTGGTGTCGGTTTTCTTCGGCGCGGTCTTGTAGCGGTCTTGCAGCGGTCTTGTAGCGGTCTTGTAGCGGTCTTATAGCGGTCTTCAAGGAGGTTGGCATGGAAAAGGTCCGGGCATTTCTAAAGCGCAAGAACATCGTGTTTTCGGCGCATCGTTATGGCGTCGAAGCCATGGGTGCGATGGCTCTGGGTCTGTTCTGCTCACTGCTGATCGGCACGATTCTCAATACGATCGGAACCCAGACAGGTTTTGCGGCTCTAAATACAATCGGTGGCTATGCCAGCGCTATGTCGGGCCCAGCGATGGCGATCGCGATCGGCCATGCCTTGCAGGCGCCGCCGCTGGTCCTCTTCTCACTGGCTACCGTCGGCCATGCGTCTAACCTGCTCGGGGGCGCCGGCGGACCACTGGCGGTCCTGATCATTGCCATTCTTGCAACCGAATTCGGCAAAGCTGTCGCTCAGGAAACTCGGATTGATATCCTGGTCACGCCTCTGGTTACCATCCTTGTCGGCGTCGGACTCGCCGCCTGGTGGGCGCCAGCGATTGGCGCGGCGGCAGCAGCAGTCGGGAATTTCATCATGTGGGCCACGGATCTGCAGCCGCTGTTGATGGGTATTCTGGTCTCCGTGACAGTTGGCATCGCCCTGACGCTGCCGATCTCCAGCGCGGCAATCTGTGCCGCTCTTGGACTGACTGGCCTGGCAGGCGGCGCCGCTCTGGCTGGTTGCAGTGCCCAGATGGTCGGATTTGCCGTCCTTTCTTTCCGTGACAACAACTGGGGCGGATTTTTTGCTCAGAGCCTGGGCACCTCGATGCTCCAGATGGGCAACATCGTCCGAAACCCGCGCGTCTGGCTGCCAGTCATCCTGACCTCTGCGATCACAGGCTCGATCGCGACTGTCGTCTTTGGCCTGCAGCAAAACGGCCCGGCGATTGCCTCGGGCATGGGCACCTGTGGCCTGGTCGGACCGATCGGCGTCTACACCGGCTGGATTTCTGATGTCGCTGCCGGCAACAAGTTGGCGATTGGTGCGATGGACTGGCTGGCCTTGGCAGTCGTTGTCGTTATCCTGCCAGCCATTTTATCTTGGGCCTTTGGCCTTTATTTCCGCAAAATTGGCTGGATCCGCGAGGGCGACCTCAAATTGGGCTGAGCAAAAGCCAATTAACCAAAATATTACCGCCCTCTAATCTGGATCCAACCATTTGCTGAAATAATGGAACTCATCAAACGCTCGGTAAAATGTTTGTGAGTGGATCCTGGAGGAACGATCTCATGTTAAAGGTTCTTTTTGTCTGTGTTCATAATTCTGCCCGGAGTCAGATGGCTCAAGAATTCCTCAATGATCTGGGTAAAGGTAAATTTATCGCTGAAAGTGCCGGTTTGGAACCAGGCGTGATTAATCCCCGCGTTGTGCAGGTGATGCAGGAAATCGGCTATGATATATCGGCCAATCCATGCCATTCCGCTTTTGACTTTTTCAAACAAGGCCGTCAGTATGATCTTGTGATCACGGTCTGTGACCAGGCCAGTGGCCAGCGCTGTCCGATCTTCCCTTCTGCCAAAGCCACCCTGAATTGGAGCTTTGTCGATCCTTCCACCTTTCAAGGCAGTGAGACTGAAATCCTGCAGCAGACGCGCGAAGTTCGTGACCAAATCAAAACGCGCATCGAAGAGTTTATCCGGGTCTACAACATCAATTGACCCTGGAATGAGCTCAGAATCATCCGTTCGTAACGCTGGTGCCACATTTTATCTTGAATTAAAGATATTTTTCGAGTATTATCTTGATATCGAGATAATACTCGAACGAAAAGCAGCAAAGCACAGCGAAACACAGCGAAACGGAGTTTGCCCCATGAGCCAAGACAGTCTGAAACTGGTCATCGCCCTGGCCCGGGCGCACACCGCTCTGTTTGCCCGGATCGAGAAAAACATCCAGCACTTTGGCCTTTCGACCAGTGAATTTGGCGTTCTAGAGTTGCTTTATCACAAAGGGGACCAGGCGGTCCAGGCGGTGGCGGAGAAAATCCTCGTAACCAGTGGCACCGTGACTTATGTGATCGACAAACTGCAGAAAAAAGGGCTGGTCTTGCGCCGGCAATGCGAGACGGACCGCCGGGTGTTCTATGTCACCCTGACCGACGCAGGGCACAAGCTCATCGCTGACCTGTTCCCCCAGCACGAACAATTCCTGGATGACCTGTTCCAGAGCGTCACAGCCGACGACAAACAGCGGTTGATCCGCCAGCTCGTTCAGGTCAAGACAGCAATTGACCACAAGGGGGCATCCCCCACTGATGCGCAACCTTGACCACATGTACACGAACCCACACGAACTTTAAGGAGGTACCTATCATGGGACCAGTCAAATTAGCCATCGTTTACTACAGTGCCACTGGCATCAATTACCAGCTCGCCCAGTGGGCAGCCGCGGCCGCCCAAGAAGCCGGAGCCGATGTCCGGCTCGTCCGCATCGCTGAGACCGCACCGGATGCGGCAATCGATTCCAATCCAGCCTGGCGGGCCAACGTCAACCAAACTGCCCATATCCCGCAAGCCAGCTCCGACGACCTCGACTGGGCCGATGCCATCCTCTTCTCTGTTCCGACTCGTTTCGGCAGCATGGCGGCCCAGGCTAAAAATTTCATCGATCTCCAAGGCGGCCTTTGGGCCCAGGGTAAGTTGATGGACAAAACAGTCAGCGCCATGTCTTCGGCCCAGAACCCGCATGGCGGCCAGGAAGCCACCATCCTCTCCCTTTACACCAGCATGTTCCACTGGGGCGCCATCGTCGTCGCTCCCGGCTTTACCGACGACTCGATTTTCAAAGCAGGCGGCAACCCCTACGGCACCTCCGTATCCCAGGGCGCCGATGGTAAACCAGTCGAGGATGTCCAGGGCGCCGTCGCGCACCAGACCAAACGCCTGATCGCCGTCACCGCACGGCTCAAAGCTGGCGCTGGCGCCTGAGCAGTCAAGACTTGAACCGATAGCCAACGCCCCGGACGGTCTGGATCAGCTGGGGATTCTGGGGATCGAGCTCAATCTTTTCCCGCAAACGATTGATGTGTACAGCGACGGTAGTCACATCACCCAAGGCTTCGTTGCCCCAGATTCGGTCGTACAGCGTTTCTTTGCTGAAAATCAGGGATTCGTGGCTCACCAGGTAATGGAACAACTCAAATTCACGGTTTTTCAATTCGATTTCCTGATCCCGGATCCAGACACGTCTGGTAGCCGGCTGGATTTTGACCTCACCGGTCACGATCCAGCCGGTTTCTGTTTGATCCTGTCTTCCGTTCTGGCCTTTCAACCGTTCGTACTGGGCTATGTTGGCCATCACGCGTGCCACGAGTTCGCGTGGGGAAAAGGGTTTGACGACGTAATCATCGGCGCCCAGGCCCAGACCTTTGATTTTGTCGGCATCCTCATGGCGCGCCGTAACCAGGAGGATCGGCACATCGCGTTGCTCGCGCAGCAGTCGGCAAACGGCAAAGCCGTCGATGCCCGGAAGCATGACATCGAGGAGTACCAGGGCATAGTCGCCTTTGAGCGCCATGTCCAGGCCGCGAGGCCCATCGACAGCCCACTCGGTGGCAAAACCGCTGTTGGCCAGATAATCCCGTTCGATCGCCGCGATGTCCGGATCATCTTCAACAATCAAAATTGATTTCATCGGGTGTACCTCTTCATGCCGGTTTGGCGCCAGTTTCCAGGATGGGCAGACGAATCACCAGTCGCAGACCTTTGGGCTCCGCCTTTTGGGCCTTGATGGTCCCTCCCAGGCGCAAAACTGCGCGCTGGACAATGGCCAGACCGAGGCCACTGCCGGTGGCTGGCCGGGTCCGGGCCGGATCACAGCGATAAAACGGATCAAAGATTCGCTCGAGGTCTGTGTCTGGCACACCCGGGCCGTTGTCCTCAACCATGAGGTTCACGTACATACCGTCCAGCTGGTACCCGATGCGTACCCATCCCGTGTCTGTGTCCTTGTATTTCAGGCTGTTATCCAAGATATTGGCTAAAATGCTGCGCAGGAAGACCGGATCCGCCTTGAGAACAATCGGCGGGGCAGATGACTGAGTGGGGGCAGATGACTGAGTGGGGGCGGATGGCTGAGCGGGGGCAGATGACTGAGTGGGGGCGATTTCAAGCGTCAGCCCCTTGGCTGCATATTCATCCTCGATAGCCGCAACATAGGCCCGAATCTCACGATCGAGATCTATATTTTCCAGCGTCATGGGCATCGAGTCCAGATCGAGGCGGGAAAACAGAGCCAGTTTGGTGATCAGCTGATCAATGTCACTGGCTTTGCTGTAAATGATCGCGGCATAGCGCTGGCGATCGGCTTCGGTCCTGACAATCCCATCACGCAGGCCTTCGGCATAGGCCTTGATGGAGGTCAGCGGTGAACGGATGTCGTGGGAAATACCGGCCAGCATTTCCTTGCGGTCCTGCTCCTGGCGCGATATCTGGCTGACCGACTCGCTCAGGCGGGTCGCCATCACATTGAAATCTTCACAGACCGGTTTGAATTCATCATCCCGGCTGTACAAAATCCGATGCTCCAGGTTACCGTCACGAATCTGGTGCACCCCTGAAGCCAGGGTCTGCAGGGGCTCGGCGATTGCCCGGAAAACAAAGCGGATCAGAAGCTGATTGGTTCCAAATACCACCAGAATGACCAGAGAAACTGCGGTCAAAGCTAAGAGCAGGGACAGTCGGCTGGTCGGCTGGTTTTGCGGCAGGAGCTGCGGTCCAAAAAGCAAAACGGAATGATTCTGCCCGTCCACTTCGAGCGATAGCCCTTGCAGCTGGAAGCCCTGGGTCATGACTGTGCCTTCATCACCCAGTTGAGCCAGAGCGGCGCGCAGCTGCTCGTACGGAGCAGGACGAGCCGTGCCACGTTCGACCATCTGGCCGGCGGCTGATTCAAGCACCAGATACAGGTTGTGCTCCGCCAGCTGGGCCTGGATAGTTGTCTCCAGCTGGGGAGTGGGCCGGGTCATGAGTTCCGGCAGCTGGGCGATCAGATTTTCCCGTGCCAGATAGGCCATTTTGAGGGTGGCATTGCCGGGGTAGGTCTCAGGCGACAGCTGCTGCCACATCAAGGCGGCAGCACTGACCGCAAGCAGTAGGGACAGGACCACTGGGATCACAATCATCAGAATATTGGAGATGAACAGGCGCCGCTTGATCGTTATCTGCATGAGCTTCCTTTTAGTGTGACTCAGGAGCGGAAATCAAAGGCTTCGAACGTAATCTGGGCCTGGGGGTAGCGGGTGCGGACCTGCTTGACGGCTGATTTCACCAGTTGGCCCGGTCCGCACATGAAATAGTGGGCCTCTGCCGGCAAATCCAGCTGAGCAAAGTCCAGGCGGCCCTTTTCCCGGCTATCATTGAAAACGACCTGGAACTGGCTGTTTTCCTGGGCAAAACGCTCCAGCACCGGGCGGTAGACGGCCTCTTCCTCGCCGCGATAGGTGTAGTACAGTTGGACAGACTGGCCATAGTGTCCGAGATGTTGGAGGTAGGACATGAAAGGGGTAATGCCAATCCCTCCCGCCACCCAGACTTGCTGGCTGCCGCCCTTTGCGAAATCCATCTGGCCATACGGACCATTGAGAGACACGGCGGTTCCCACTTGAATTGTATCATGAAGCTGGGCCGTGAAATCACCCAGGCGCTTGATCGTCAGGCGGAGGGTCTGGTTTTGGCCGCCTGAAATCGAAAATGGATGCGGCGCCGCCTCGAGACCTTGCTGGAAGACTTTCAGAAAGACAAATTGGCCTGCCTGGAAATCTAGCGCCTGATCCAGAGTCAGTTCAAGCTCCACGGTCGTCGCATTGAGCCGCTGGATCTTGCTGACCCGCCCTTTGTGGCGATAGGCGGTGCGCTGGTAGAAAAATAGCATGTACAAAGCCACTCCCAGGCCGATGGCATTCGTCACGGTTGTCCAGATGGCCAGCGGCGTCCAAGCGAAGAGGTCGAAAGCGCTGGAAAAATAGCTGTGATAGATACCCAGTCCATAGGGAATGACCAACAGGCGATGGAAAATACGCCAATTTTCATATTTCAACCGCTTGCCGAACAAAGCAACCAGCGTCAGCACGATGAAGAGGGCCTGGCCCAGACTGCCCATGGAAGCAGGCAGATTTGCCAGGCCTGCCGCAGGAACAGGACCCGTTGCCTGTTCAGCTGTTTGCGCGGCCTGCGCCAAAGACTCGGAAATCTGACCATGGATGAAAATCAGCCCAACCGACAGCAGCGCCAGATATTTGTGATACACATACACTTTGTCCAGGCCGCCAAACCAGGTATCCAGCCGGCGATTGCGCAGGGAGAGCAAAAAGACCAAAAACAGGCCGTTCAAGGCCAATCCTCCCAGCAGTTGGCCGAAGTGGCTCAGTGCTCCCACCGTCTCGCGCGGCACGGCCGTCAGCCAGAGCACGGCTGTGATGATGAAGGTGACCAGAATCATGACCAGACCTTTGTTGACTTTCATATACACCTCGGCAAAATTTTTGGATTTGGCCCCAGTATCGCGCGGCAGGTTTAACAGGACATAAACTGGCCGCATAAGAGATCGGATTTCAAACCAAAATTTGAATTTGAATCAGTCAGGGTAAGACTGTGGGGCACGTAACCACAGCGCTCGGCCACAGCGCTCGGCCACACGCGAAAAATTGACGCAATTGTGATAGAATTGGCAAAATCACACCTGCAACACCGTGCCGAAAGGTAATTTTTCTCAACTATGAGTTATAGGAGCAACGGATGGCAAACCAAGATTTAGTCAAACAGAGGGATATGGTCTCCGACTATTTGAAAGCGATGGTCAACCTATATGGAGTGATTGCACAAGAGAGTGCCTTGGCCATCATCAACAGCCAAAACGAGCTGGACTTGACACCAGCTGACCTTGACAGTGTGAATCTATCCCGGACATTTGTCGAAACCGAATCCGGCTTTTTCGTCCATCAAGCGATATTTTATGATGATACGTATCAGGACGTGCTGGCCCATCAAGGCGATTTGCCTTTTTACATTCCAGAAAAATCCGAATTACTCGAGTACAGCGCCGAAGGCTCTTTCGAGTGGGATCCGGCTTACGAGGATTTGAGAACATTTCTCCTGCAGGAGCTGTCGGAGACCGATTCAGGCGCAAAGGACATTTGTACCGTGCTGCAACTGGAATTTTCTATGAACGCCTTTTCTGTCCCAGCCATCATAGAAGAATTGCAGCGCCACAAAATTAAACCGATGAGCACCGAGCTGTTCAGGCGCCTGATGATCCAGATCACGAATGCTTTCAACCACACCCGGAGATGGGATAACCGCGGCTGGACGTCTCTGGAAGTATTTGAAAAATTTGGCACAGATACCAGACTGAGTGAGCCTGATCTGTCCTATCTGAATCAGATGATCCTGTGCTATGTCTCTTCTCTGGTCATGCTCAATGGTGCGATTTTAAAAGAAAAAGTCAGAGAAATTTTCAACAGCCAGAATTTTATCCAGATCCAGGCAGCAGATATGGACTCACTCGATTTTTCCGATCACTTTTTGATCGCCCGTGGCGATTATTTTATTGAGGATAGTCTGGTAAGTCACCCCGACGAGCTCAAAGCCCTGCTCCAAGCTCAGGAAGGCAAACCTTATTACGTTCACAAGCGCCATGAATTTCTCTACGCAGGCGAATTCTACACCGAACGCCAATCAGCAGCCTTTGGCCGTATGGCGAAGTTCATCCAGAATCATTCCCGTCTGAATGCGGCAGAGGTTCAAGAGGTGAGCCAAATGATTGCCCTACACTGCTGCACCCCTTCGTTTTCGATTAACAAGGTGATGCAAGTTCTTGAGAATCGCGGATTGACACTGGACCATGAAAAGGAGCACCAAACGCTGGTCCAGTTGATCTTTGACCTGGCCGATCACTCACGACTCTGGATCAACCGAGGTCACACGCCAGCTGAAATTCGAGCTCTGACAGCGCCACCGGTAGCCATCAAGACAGGCCGCAACGACCCCTGTCCGTGCGGCAGTGGGAAAAAGTACAAGCACTGCTGCGGCCAAGAATGATGCGTGCCCCTTGGCCTGTCAGTGACCTGCTTTGGGATCAGACATCAGACTTCGCTCCCGGTTCAGCGACCGGATGCCGAAGAAAAACCAGATGCCGGTGACCAGAGTGGCGATCCCATCGGCAAATGGCGCGGCATAGAGGATGCCGTTGAGGCCCCAGAAGTGTGAGAAAAGGAAAATAGCGGGGATCAGGAGCAGCACTTGGCGGGTCAAAGTCAGGATCATGGCTGAGCCCGGGCGGCCGATCGCCTGGAAAAAATTGGCCCCGAGAATCTGGAAGCCGATGATAGGCAGGCACCAGAACCAGGTTTTAAGCGCAAAGCTGCCAAAGCGGATGAGTTCTGGCTCCCGGTTAAAAAGCGAGACAATCTGGACGGGAAAAAGACGGGTCAGAATCCAACCCGTGAACACAATGGCCGTGGCCGCGATGATGGCCAGCTTTTCCGCCGTTATGATCCGGCCATATTTCTTCGCCCCGTAATTGAAACTGATGATCGGAGACACGCCCTGATTCAGGCCAGTGATCGGCATCAGCAAAATGGTCTGGACACTGTTGATGATCCCCATGCCGGAAACTGCGATATCCCCGCCGAAAAGCAGCAAATTCTTATTGAGGACCACATTGAGCAGGCTGTTATTGACTTGGAGCACAAAGCCTGGCAAACCCAGCACGGTTGCCGAGACGACCACATCTTTTTTCAGGCGCATGTGTTTCAGCTTAAGCTTATGATGGCTGCGGTTACTCAGGAAATAAGCCAGGATCCAGGTCGTGGAGAGAGCCTGGGACAAAATGGTGGCCAGGGCAGCTCCCGCCATTCCCATGTCCAGCCCGTAAATAAACAAAGGATCGAGCAGGATGTTGGTCCCCGCCCCGACAAACATGGTGATCATGGCCAGGCGCGGCTGCCCATCGGCGCGCAGGAAATTGTTCAGCCCAATGTTGAGGACCTGGAAAATAGCGCCAAAAAAGATCACACGCATGTATGACGTGGCATAGGGCAGGACCATTTCGCTGGCCCCAAACAGACGCAGCAGAGGGTCGAGGAAGACCTGGCCCAGAATCATCAACGTCACCCCACTGGCACACAGAATCGTGAACATGTTGCCCAGGACCTCATCCGCGGCTGTATCCTTCCCCTCGCCCAAGTGGATGGCAAACAACGTCGCTCCACCGACGCCAAACAAAATGCCGATCGAGAGCAGGATAATCATGATCGGAAAACCGATCGTGATCCCAGCCAGCCCGCTCGAACCCAGACTGGGTGCATTGCCGATGTAAATGCGGTCGACCACATTGTAGAGGGCATTGACGAGCATACCGATGATCGCCGGAACGGAGAATTTCAGCAAAAGGCTGGGGATCTCCGCCGTTCCCAGTGGATTTTCCTGTCCCTGCCGGTTCATACGTGTGCCCCCAACTCTCTGAAATCGGCGTTTTCGACTTTGTCAGCCATCGCCTCCAGCACCGTAAACATCGTCCGGACGGATGCTTCATCGATCCCGGCCGTCAAAAAATCGGTCCAGTGCTGCAGATATGAAAAGATCGTCTCGCGCTGCTGCCTGGCCTGCTCCGTCAGGAAAATCCGGTTGGCCCGCCGGTCCTCCGGGTCTTTTTCTTTCAGCAGGAACCCCTTGTCAAGCAACGACTGCACCACCCGGGCCGTGGCAGCCTTGTCTATGACGAGAAAAGACGACAATTCCTCCTGCGAAATGCCATCCCGACCAAACAAATGGATCAAAATCGGCACCTCCGACGCTGTGATATGCAGCGGCTTGAGCACCACATTCAAATAAACCTGGTTTTTGCGATAAAGGATCGAAACCAGTCGACCCACACTCGATTTCATACTGAAAAGCTCCCATTGCCAATTAGTTGTTGCGTCAACTATAGTACCCGGCGAACAGGCCTCGCGTCAACGCCACCTCTTTATTTCTCGAATTTGTACTTTTAGCGGCGCCGAATGGTTATACTTTGATGTATACAGCACGTGACTGTACGAACGTTGATTGGAAAGTGGAGGGTTTCTCTTGGTTTTAGCACAATTGGCTCTGGAGTTTTTCAATTATTTCAAAACGATCAATACGATTCAGGGGATTCTTTTCGCCCTGGGGCTGCTGTTCCTGGTGTTAGAAGTCTTTACGCCAGGTTTTGGCGTAGCCGGGGGGATCGGTGTGGTCTTGCTGGTCGTCGGGATCATTATGACGGCCAGGACGCTGCTGGAAGCCTTGGCCATGTTTGCCATCCTGCTGGTGGTGCTGGCAGTGATGATCATACTGGTTTACCGCTCAGCTAAAAAAGGCAAGCTATCGAAAAAGCTGATCCTCTGGCATGCGGCCAAGCGGGAGGATGGTTTCAGCTCGACTGATGATGCCAGCGCATTGGTGGGACAGGAGGGCGTCGCCCTGACCGTGCTTCGACCGGCAGGTACCGGTGAGTTCGCCGGACGCCGTCTTGATATCGTGACCGACGGCGATTTCATTGAGCGCGGCACGAAAATCAAAATTATCCGCACAGAAGGCCGCCGGATCGTCGTCGAGCCAGTCGAATGAGCGAAAACGACACGAAAACTAAAAATCGGAGGATTTAATCATGTCTGGTGATTTACTGACTTACATCCTGACATTTGCCGGTATCCTGTTCCTTTTATCACTGTTTTTCAGCTTTGTTCCCGTCGGGTTATGGATTTCCGCCGCCGCAGCCGGTGTCAAAGTCGGCATTTTCAACCTGGTCGGCATGCGCTTGCGCCGCGTGGTGCCAACCCGCGTCGTGAATCCGATGATCAAGGCGACCAAAGCAGGCCTGGATGTCAACATCAACCAACTGGAAGCACATTTTTTGGCCGGCGGCAATGTCGACAAGGTCGTCAATGCCTTGATCGCCGCCCAGCGCGCAGAAATCCCGCTCGTTTTCGAACGGGCAGCAGCCATCGACCTGGCCGGCCGCGATGTACTCGAAGCGGTGCAGATGAGCGTCAATCCCAAAGTCATTGAAACGCCCCTGGTTGCAGCGATCGCCAAAGACGGCATCGAATTGAAAGCCAAAGCCCGGGTCACTGTCCGAGCCAACATCGACCGCCTCGTGGGTGGTGCCGGCGAACAGACCATCATCGCCCGAGTCGGCGAAGGCATTGTCACCACGATCGGTTCGTCGCAGACGCACAAAGATGTTCTGGAAAATCCCGACCGAATCTCCAAAACCGTTTTGAGCAAAGGACTCGACGCCGGCACAGCGTTTGAAATCCTGTCGATCGACATCGCCGATGTCGACGTCGGCCGCAACATCGGAGCCCAGCTGCAGACCGACCAGGCCGAAGCAGACAAACGGATCGCCCAAGCCAAAGCCGAAGAACGGCGAGCCATGGCCGTAGCCCGCGAGCAAGAAATGAAAGCAGCGGTTGTCGAAATGCGGGCCAAAGTGGTCGAAGCCGAGGCTGAAGTGCCCAAAGCTCTGGCCGAGGCTTTGCGCGAAGGCAAGCTCGGCGTCATGGATTATTACAACATGCAAAATGTCATCGCTGACACCCAGATGCGCGGTTCGATTGCCAGTACTGGCAAGTCCGATCTGCCAGCCGGACAGCAGCCGTGATC
>DIFN01000003.1:28039-29083 GCA_002419145.1 Mageeibacillus sp. UBA5747
CAGCCAGTTGCCACGGAGGTGACTGAACATGTCAAACCTGGTCGACCAAATCCAAGAAATGATCGCCATCCTCGAGGCGATCGATCCCAAAGCGGCTGCCCAATTTCAAGGCCGAGCGTCTGACCATTTGCCAGACGCTCCACCAAGTCCATCTGTCCAACCCCCGCCGGAAGCATGGGGCCAGTCCCCCCTATCCCGAGTCCAAGCACCCCAAGTCCAAGCACCTTACCGGCAACAACATCCCCCTCAGGATCTGCCCCCTAGCCCCCTGAAACTAAGCCTGACAGCCAACAGCCTTATCCAGGGCATCGTCCTGTCAGAAATCCTCGGCAAGCCCGTCTCCCGGCGCCCCCGGAGAAGAATGTAGGACCTTGATGCAGGGTCAGCAGTTGACAGGCCGATCAAGGCCAGCCACTAGAGCACTCATCAAGAGGATTTTCAACAGTCTGCGATCAGCTGCCGAGAGCCACAACTACGATCAGCTGCCGAGAGCCACAACTGCGATCAGCTGCCGAGAGCCCCAACTGTGATCAGCTGCTGAGAGCCCCAACTGTGATCAGCTGCCGAGAGCCCCAACTGCTTTCTATTGTTGATCGAAACCACTGGTCGAAACTAATTCCCTTGTCATGATCACTCCTGCGTCATGATCACTCCTGCCAATTTTTATTTGAAGCTTAGATGAAGCGAGAATGAACTGAAATGATTGTTGATGTGCCCTGTATAACAGGGTACATCAACAATTCATTTAAGCAGGCTCTTTGCTCAGCTCCGTCTCGGTGGCAATTTCCATCATGGGTGCCAGACCTGCTACCAAAGGTGGGCCAAGTCTGGCCCAGTTTCTGGAATGTGGGTCAAAGGTCGGGCCAAGGGTGGGCCCTCCGGTGGCAATTTCCATAAAAAAGGTCGGTGCACCTTTTGGGGAATTCCGGAACCCAACCTGCAAAGCCTACAGCCGCAGGCTTCTTCATGCTGTCCTGAGTTGTTTCCGTTTTGGTACCCCGACCTAAAGCTGGCAATTTCCGTCGCTAGGTCGGTGCACCTTTT
>DIFN01000052.1 GCA_002419145.1 Mageeibacillus sp. UBA5747
CGGCCTTTTTTTCGGCAATTGCCGCTTTCGCCCCCCGCCCCTCGCGTCATCTCTGCTGCCCCGCCGGCGACACTTGCCAATTTAGGGCTCACCCTTGCCTGCCTGCCTGCCTGCCTACCCTTACCCTCCACCCCTCATCCCCGCAAGCGGACAGACTTATCCACAGTTGTCCACAGCGGTTTCCCGACGAATGATTGTTCGGTCTGAGACAAAGCACACAGAAGTTGAAATGTTGACGAGTGGCCAATGGTGCTGTTTCCAGCCTTTTTGCAAAACAATTGTAAAACCAGTCGAATTTGATCAGATCTGTGTAAAATCCGTGAAACGCTTGTGTTGCAATCTTTTTACAAGAATATTACATGTGAAACAGCCTTGTGAGTTATACACAAAGTTATCCACTTTATCCACAATTTCGGAGTTAGCCTTTTCCACATCTCCACAGAGCGATGAGAGATGGCTCAGGCTCGGGAATCCGGATCATGACGCTCTGTCACGAAAAGTTCATTAGGCCGGGTTCGGAGGGATCTGATATAATGGCGGGTGGAAAGAGACGCTCCTGGAGGAATGAAGCAATGCAAGTCTGTGCTGTAGTCCTGGCCGCTGGTGAAGGAAAACGGATGAAATCCACCCATGCGAAGGTTGTGCACCAAGCTGCTGGCAAGCCGCTGGTCAGCTGGGTCAAATCCGCTTTGGATGAGGCTGGGGCCGAAGAACAGGTCTATATCGTAGGTCACCGTCAGGAGGAGGTCCGTGAGATTCTCGGCGAGTCAGTGGCCTTTGTCCTGCAGGAACAGCAGCTTGGCACCGGGCACGCAGTCTTGCAGGCCTCTCATTTTCTGGAAGGCCGCACGGGCGCAACGCTCATTGTCTGCGGGGATACCCCTTTGATTACAGCCAAGTCCCTGCGCCGAGTCCTGGCCCAGTTTGAGCAGGGTGATTACGCCGGGATTGTCGTGACAGCCCTGGCTCCGGATCCGACCGGCTATGGCCGCATCCTCCGCAACAGTCAGGGTCACATTGAGCGGATTGTCGAACATCGCGATGCCAATGAGGAACAGCGCATGGTGCATGAAGTCAATGCTGGCATGTACTGCTTTGACACCGCTAAACTCTTATCGGCACTGGGGCGGATCGGCTGTCGCAATGACCAGAAGGAATATTACCTGACCGATACGATTGAAATCCTGATTCAGGATGGGCTTACAATTGGCGCCTGCACCCTCGATTTCGAGGAGATTCTGGGAGTCAATGACCGCCGCCAGCTCCAGGAAGCCATGCACATTCTGAATCATCGCATCCTGGACCGCCATATGCAGAATGGAGTCACCATCATGGATCCGGCTTCAACTTGGATTGAAGAGGGCGTCACGGTGGGCATGGATACCACAATCCTGCCCAATTCGAGCCTCAAAGGCCACACGCATATAGGTCAGGCCTGCCTGATCGGACCGGACACACATCTTTCGGATGTCACGACTGGCAACGAGGTCATCCTCGACCATGTGACTGCGACCCAGAGCCGAATCGAATCGAAATGCGAGATTGGCCCATATGCTCACATCCGACCTGGCTCCCAGATCGGACTGCGCTGCAAGCTGGGCAATTTCGTCGAGATTAAGAACTCGACCCTCGGTGAGGATTGCCTGCTTGTCCACCAGTGCTACATCGGTGACACCGATCTCGGCGAAAACGTCAACATCGGCTCATCTTCGAGCACGGCCAATTATGATGGCATCAATAAGTCGCGCTCGGCGATCGGCAGCCATGCGTTCATTGGCAGCAATAGCTGCCTTGTTTCCCCAGTTTCTATTGCGGAAAATGCCTATGTTGCAGCTGGTTCGACGATCACGGAAAATGTACCGGACTATGCCCTGGCGATTGCCCGGGCCCATCAGACCAATAAAGAAGACTGGGTCAGGACACGAGGTCTGCTCCGCAACCAGCGTATCAACCCCTGACCATTGCCAGGTGCCAGCAAGCCAGATCAGAGCAGCGGGCCAGATAGATATTCAGCAATAAGGAATAGCAGTCAACGCATGGAACAAGAACTGTGGCTGGTTGCCGGTTTAGGCAACCCGGGCCGCCAATATGAAAAGACCTGGCACAATTGTGGCTACCTGGTGCTTGAGGTTTTAAGCCAGCGCCATCAGATTGCGCTCAACAAGATCCGCTTCAAAGGGCTGACTGGCCAAGGCGTAATAGCTGGCCGCAAGGTCATTTTGCTGCAGCCCACCACCTACATGAACCTCTCCGGAGAGAGCCTGCGCGAGGCGATGGCTTTTTACAAGATCCCGACCCAGCGCACCCTGGTCATATACGACGATATCGACCTCCCGACCGGCCAGATCCGGATGCGGCCCGGCGGCGGACCTGGGACCCACAACGGCATGCGTTCGATCATCGGCCAACTGGGCCGCCAGGATTTCCCGCGCGTCAGAGTCGGGATCGGGCCCCTGCCAGAGAATTGGGAGCTCGCCAACTACGTGTTGTCTGAGATCCCGCAGGACCAGCAAAAGCAGATGTTCGAAGCCTTTGGCCGTGCAGCAGATGCTGTTGAAAAGACCCTGCGAGATGGCATCGAGTCTGCCATGAATCAGGCTAACCAGAAAAAGGACCGCCATGCAACCGAGTGATTTAGCCAAAATCCTGGCCCAGGCCGCCCAGGATCCCGCCTTTGCCCGCCTGGCGGAGGCACATGCCCGTGGGCTACAGCAGCCTGTCAATATAATCGGACCCAGTGACACCCAGAAAGTTGTCTTGGCCCTGGCTTTGCTGGCCCGCTCCGGGACCAGACCTTGCTTTCTCGTCTCGGACGAACTGCGAGCCCGGGCGGTGGCAGCGGACCTGGATGCTCTGTTGGATGGCCCCGTCCTGGTCTTCCGGCCACGCGAGCTCAATCTGACCGATGCCGAAGCAACCAGCCACGAAGAAGAACACGCCCGCCAGGCCATCCTGGGCCGATTGCAGAGCCGTGACTTTGCGGCCCTGGTGGTTCCGGCAGCTGCGTTGCTCCAGCGGGTGGCAAGTCCGGAAAAGCTCAAGGCCAGCACACTGACCCTGGCTGTCGGCCAGCAAGTCGCGCCCCAGGCGTTGGCGGCGATGTTGGTTAGCCTGGGCTTCGAACGGATGCGCCTGATCGAAGGTGCCGGCCAGTTTGCCGTGCGCGGCGACATCATCGACGTCGGTCTGCCAGATACGGGTGACCGCGATGATTCGATCGGTATCCGCTTGTCATTTTTCGACGATGAAATCGATGCGATCAAGACATTTGATATCGAGAGCCAGCGCTCGCAGGGGATGTTGCAGCAGGCGGTTATCCCGCCGATACGTGAACTTTTGACCAGTGCCGCCGAACACGACCAGATCGCGGCCCAGATGGAAATCAGCGCCAGCCAGGTTTTCAAGGAAATGGTCGCGAACGGTGCTTTCCGTGATGAAGCGGAGTCTATTCGCCAGCTTGCCTTTCGTGACCTCGACCGCTTCCGCCAGCAGGTTGCTTTCTCAGGTATTGACCGCTGGTTGCCCTTGTTCACCCCGGAAAAAGCCACGATCCTGGACCACGCCAAAGCTGCCGGCTGCACCTTTTTTCTCGATGAGCCCCTGCGCTGGCGCAACCGTCTTGATGCCGCCCAGGCTGATTTTGACGAACGCTATCGCACCATGTTCGCCAAAGCACAGGTATTACCGATCACGCACGCTGCCCAGTTACGCGGCGCGGATATCGCGCGCTGGATCGACCAGCAGGGCTCGGTCATCGCCCTGGCCCAAATTGGAGCCTCTGGCAATGGTCTGCCTGGTGCTTTGCACATCGAGATCAACGGTCGCCCGGCCGATGGCTATCGCGGCCGCGAAGAAAAACTGGCTGCCGACTGCTTCGGCTTGACCCGTAACGGCTACCAGACCATCGTGTTTGCTGGTTCGGACAGCCGCCAACAGCGTCTCATTGAGTTTTTCCGGGAAAAAGGCCAGACCGTCACGGTCTCTGGGAGCGCGCTACGCACCGGTTTTGTCTGGCCTGCGGCCAAGCTCGCCCTGATCGGGTCGCAGGATGTTTTCGGCAGCGAACGGACCAGCCGGCGCCGCCAGACCAGCGGCATCAAGATCGATCTGTTCAGCGATCTCGTGCCCGGAGAAATGGTCGTCCACGAAGCCCACGGCATCGGCCGCTATGACGGCCTGGTCCAGCTTGAGACCGGCGGGGTGCGCCGTGACTATCTCCTGATCACCTACGCCAATGACGACAGCCTCTACATCCCGATGGAGAGCCTCGACCAGATCCAGAAATTCGTCGGGGCCGAAGGCCGCGAACCGAAACTCAGCAAGCTCGGCGGCCAGGAATGGGCACGCCAGAAAGAGCGCGCCCGTGAATCGATCAAGAAACTGGCCACAGACTTGATCAAGCTTTATGCCGAACGGGCCGCCCACCGGGGGTTCGCATTCAGTCCGGACACCGTCTGGCAGCAGGAATTCGAGGAGAATTTTCCCCACGATGAAACTGCAGACCAGTTGACCAGCATTTCAGAAATCAAACGCGACATGGAGTCGGAAAAAGTCATGGACCGCCTGCTCTGCGGCGATGTCGGGTTTGGCAAGACTGAGGTCGCTTTTCGCGCCATTTTCAAATGCGTCATGGACAGCAAGCAGGCAGCTTTTTTAGCGCCGACCACCGTTCTGGCTCAGCAACATTACGAAAACCTCAAGAGACGCATGGCTGGCTTCCCCGTGACGGTAGGACTTCTCAGCCGGTTTGCCAGCGACGCGCTGCAAAAGCAGACCGTCTCGGGCGCAGCGACCGGCAAAGTCGACATCATTGTCGGCACCCATCGCCTGTTGTCTCAGGATGTCCATTTCAAAAACCTTGGCCTGCTCGTTGTCGACGAGGAACAACGGTTTGGCGTCGACCACAAAGAAAAAATCAAAGCTGGCTATCCTGATGTCGATGTCCTGACTCTGTCAGCGACGCCGATTCCGCGCACGTTGCACATGGCGATGTCCGGGATCCGCGACATCAGCGTCCTTGAGGAACCGCCACACGAACGCCGCCCGGTCCAGACTTATGTCATGGAGTACGATGAAGCAATCATGACCGAGGCCATTTTGCGCGAATTGTCACGCCAAGGCCAGGTTTTCTACCTGTTCAATGACACCCGCCGCATCCAGGAAAAGGCAGCCCAGCTGGGGAAGCTCCTGCCAGGAGCACGGATTGCAGTTGCCCATGGTAAAATGAGCGAAAAACGCCTTGAAGAAGTCATCGCCGACTTCATCGAGGGGGGTGCCGACATCCTTGTCTGCACCACGATCATCGAATCCGGCATCGACATGCCTCATGTCAACACAATCATCATCGAAGACGCCGACCGACTCGGTCTGGCCCAGCTCTACCAGCTGCGCGGCAGGGTCGGCCGGTCCGACCGCCAGGCTTTTGCCTACATCACCTACCGGCACGACAAGATCCTGACCGAAATCGCCGAAAAGCGCCTGGCTGCGATCCGTGATTTCACCGAACTGGGATCAGGCTTCAAGATCGCCCTGCGCGACCTCGAGGTGCGCGGCGCTGGCAATCTGCTTGGTGGCGAGCAGCACGGCCATCTCGATGCAATCGGTTATGACCTTTACTGCAAAATGCTCGAGGAAGCGATCCATGAGCTCCAGGGCGAGGTCAAGGAAAAGGGTGTGGCCGCCACGATTGATCTCAATATCGACGCCTATATCCCCAAGCCCTATATCCCGGACGAAGGCCAGCGCATGGATATGTACCGCCGGATTGCCGGAATCAGCAGTGTGCAGGACCACCTCGACGTCCAGGACGAACTGGTCGACCGTTTCGGCGAACTGCCGAATGCCGTCAGCTGGCTGACTGACATCGCCCTCATCCGTGCCCAGGCGAGCCGCCATGGTATCCAGAAGGTCGAGGTCATCCAGGACAATTTCGTCCTGACTTATGCTGAAAATCGCAAACCCGACATGCAGCTGCTATCCAGCCTGCTCGGAGCACCGGCCTTGAAAGGCCGCATCCTGTTCAATGCTGGTAACAAGCCCTATCTGGTCTACCGCGCGGCGGCCAAATCACGTCCGGACTGGACGAAAAACTTGCGCGACCTTCTTGCTCTGATGGACAGACTTTCCTTGCCACAGACCAGCTGACCTGGCTGATTGCGAGCTCTGCAAATTGTCCTCTGGTGCCGCTTTCTGGCGGGAGACGTGCTAAAATAAAGATAGAAAGTCAAGCATGAGGAGGCTCATCCCATGATTTACGATTTGTCCTGGCCCTTGTACGACCAAATGCCAGTCTATCCCGGAGATCCGCCGTGTCAGGTCAGTCGCCCCCACGCCCATGAAACAGACGGCGTCCAGCTGACCCATCTTTCTCTTGGCTGTCATACTGGTACCCACCTCGACGTGCCGCGCCACTTTGTCGCCAGCGGTCCGGCCATCGAGGCGGTACCCTTGGAACGCTTCATGGGACCTGCTGTTGTCATTTCCGTGCCCTGGCAGCCTGACCAGGCACTTGATCTGGCCGCGGCTGACTGGAGTGCCTGGCAGCCCGGTGACTTTGTCCTGTTGTCCACCGACTGGGAACATCGCGGCGGTACCTCGGCTTTTTTCCAGGACATTCCGTCCTTTGCTGCTGGCACTTCCGAGCTCCTGATCGAAAAGGGTGTCAGCCTCTTTGGTCTCGACTTGCCTACTGTGCGCGAAGTCGTCCGCCCAGGTTTTGACAAGCGCCACATGCACCGGGCGATTCTAGGCAATGGCATGATCATTGTTGAAGGACTGGCCAATCTAGCCAAACTCGTTGGCAAACGCATCTATTTCTGCGCCGTGCCGCTCCTGATCCCTGGCGCGGATGGCAGTCCGGTCCGGGCATTCGCCAGCGACATTCGCTGATCGCAGCTTTACTGGCCATCGCCTCAACCTAAATGGTTACATCGCCCAGCCTGATTGCTTTTATACCGGAATGGGCGGTGCTTATTTATGGAAGCTGTGAGCATGCAGCTTCAGGTCAGTACCCCGGGGGACTATTTTGCCGCCCTGCCGACAAGCGAACGCAGCAGAATGCCTCAATGTGGCCAGAGTAATTCCCTGAGCGTCCACAAGACCGGCAGCAGACCACGATGAGGGTGAGAAAAAACCTGCGGACCCCCGGTGGACACGATTCCATCACGGCTGATCCTCCTTTTTCCAGCGCCTTACGCTGGCAGCAGAACCCTGAAATCTGCAGCGAAAGCAAGAGTGCGAGAACTGCAACGGGGGGATCAGAACGCGCAAGACTGAAAGGACAACTGCCAGATCAACTCCGTTGGCCAGAAGCAAGATCTGGTTATGCCGCGCCAGATGGGCGCCGAAGCTGCGGCCACGAAAAACAGGCTGTTTCGGCGAAGGATCTGTTCGCCAACCTTGCCCCCCGTTGGTGAGACGCTCCAGTCCAATCCAGCCAGAAATACGGTCAGTCCCACAATAATACAATGGCTGCCCAGCCAGAATCGGCCAAGGGCTTGCCAGCCCAGTGGAACAGTGTCAGTCCGGTCAACGTGACCAGGATGACGATGGGTAAGGCGGCATTGCACAGAATCGCTGCCTCTGGTACAATATGTGAGCGTTCACGTCCCGGTGGCCTAAAGGATAAGGTGGCAGTTTCCGGAGCTGTTGATACGGGTTCGATTCCTGTCCGGGACGCCATAGATACCCTGGAGCCTCATTGAGGTCCCAGGGTGTTTTTTAACTGATACCTCTTGGCCATTGCCGCAGGGATCGTGTATCTTTCTTTCTATGGATCATTCATTGCCATTTCGTTCCGATTCATTCATAACCGGCTTTGAGGCGCTGCTCCATCCCCTGAGCATCGGTTCTCTTGTCGTGCCGAACAATCTGGCCTTGGCTCCGATGGCCGGTACTTCGGATACCGTTTACCGTGCCATATGCCGGGAAATGGGTGCTGGTCTGGTGGTCACCGAGCTCGTCAGTGCCCGGGGGATTTGCTATGACCCAGATTTGAAGCGCAGCTGGCGCTATCTCGAGATCACACCAGAGGCGGAGCGGCCGGTCGCAATTCAGCTGTTCGGCGCTGATCCGGATGATTTTTACCGCGCGATTCTGCGTATCCATACACACCCAGTGCTGCAACAGTGTGACCTGATCGATCTCAACATGGGCTGCCCAGTGCCCAAAGTGGTGCGCGGCGGCGAAGGCAGTGCCCTGATGAAAAACCCACCTCTGGCTGGCCGGATTATCGAGGCATCGGTTCAGGCGCTCGCTGAAATCGCAGCTGCCGGAGCCGATACAGGTCCGGGCTCCGGCAGTGGTTCATCTGCTTCAACCAAGCCGCTGACGGTCAAATTCCGCAAGGGCTGGGACGACCAGTTGGTCAATGCCCCAGAATTTGCCCGCCTGTGCCAGGACGCGGGTGCAGCCGCCGTCACCATCCACGCCCGGACCCGCGACCAGTTCTACAGCGGCCAAGCCGACTGGTCGATCATCGCCGCCGTCAAGCAAGCCGTCACCATCCCCGTCTATGGCAACGGAGACATCGTCGACGCCCTGTCCGCCCGCAGGATGCTCCAGGAGACCGGCGTCGACGGCCTCATGATCGGCCGCGCCGCCCAAGGCAACCCCTGGATCTTCCAGGAGATCGCAGCTGAACTTGCAAATGTGCCAAAATTGGGACGGCGTCCCAATTTTGGCACACCGACCCCACAGGCCCGTGCGGAAATGGTTTTGCGGCATTTGAATGGGCTGGTGGCGCGTGTGGGGGAACGGACGGCGGTGGCAGAAATGCGGTCGCAGCTTGCGTATTATCTGCGCGGCACGCCACAGGCGGCGCACTGGAAGAACATCGCGATGCGGGCGAAAACGCTAGTGGAAGTGGAGGCTTTCCTGGCCGAATGGCAGCAAGAGATGCAGCCATTGACGCTGAATTGACATTTTCGAGTCGAAAATTACCTCTTCAAGTTAGCCAAATCGCATAGTATAATGACGAGGACGGTGCCAGCCGGACGGGCGTTTTGCACAAAACAACCGCGTGAGACGTCCGACCCCGACATCGATCTTCGAAATTGGCAAGGGGGAATGATTGAGTATGAAAAACTACTCAGCAACGACTATCTGTAATGTGGCTCTTTTAGGCCACGGCGGATCTGGTAAAACGGCTTTCGCGGAAGCTGTCCTGTACAACGCGAAGGTCACTGATCGACTCGGTAAATCAGCCGATGGCAACACCGTGCTGGACTTCGACCCCGAGGAAATCCGTCGCAAAATTTCTATCAACACTGCCGTGGCTACCTGTGAATGGAAGCATGTTAAGCTCAATCTGCTTGACACCCCCGGAGACTTTGACTTCGTGGGCGAAGTCATGCAAGCCCTGCGTGTTGCCGACAGTGTCCTGGTGCTGGTCAGTGCCAAGGATGGCGTATCAGTCGGCACTGAGAAGGCCGTCCGCCAGGCCCGGAAAAAAGACCTGCCCTGCTACTTTTTTGTCAGCCGCATGGATGAAGTTAACGCTGATTTCAGCAAAGCACTGGAATCGCTACGCACCAGCTTTGGCAACCGTGTCGTACCGTTTGCCTGGCCGATCATCAAGGACGGCAAAATGACAGGCGTCGTCGACGTCGTTGACCAGGTTGCCTACACCTTTGATCCGAAAACCGGCGAGCGGATCAAAATCGACATGCCTGCTGACATGCAAACCATGATCGATGAACTGCAAGAACCCCTGATGGAAGCTGTTGCCGAGAGTGACGACCACCTGATGGAGAAATATTTCGCTGGCGAAAAATTCACTGAAGAAGAACTTTACCATGGCTTGCACGCCGCTGCTCGTACAGGCCATGTTTATCCAGTATACGTCGGCTCTGGCCTGATGAACTGGGGCATTCGCTCGACCATGGACCATCTGATTGACATCATGCCAACCGCTGCCGAGGCAGACGAAGTCAAGGCCGAGACCACTGACGGCCAGACGACTGTCGTCAAGCCAGACGAAAACGCCCCCCTGGCCGCGTTTGTCTTTAAAACGATCGCCGACCCTTTCGTCGGCCGCATCTCGATGTTCCGCGTCTACAGTGGCAGCTTGAAGGCCAATTCGACCGTTTACAACTCCTCCAAAGAGAAAGACGAACGCATCGGAAATGTCTTCTTCATGGTTGGCAAGAAGCAGATTCCGACAGATGCCATCAATGCCGGCGATATTGGTGCGGTGACGAAACTTCTGGTCACCACGACCAATGACACCCTCTGTGACAAGACCAGGGTGGTCAAGCTGCCGCAGATCAAATTCCCGGTCCCCTGTCTCTCGATGGCGATTCTGCCCAAGGTCAAAGGCGAAGAAGATAAGATCGTGACAGGACTGCATAAGCTGCAGGACGAAGATCCGGTCTTTACCGTCCGCAATGATCCGGAGACGCACCAGATTGTCGTTTCTGGTTTGGGTGAGCAGCAGATTGACGTCCTGCGCTCCAAGCTCAGTTCCAAATTCCATGTTGAATCGTCGCTCGAAGAACCGCGCGTGCCGTATCGCGAGACCATTCGCAAAAAAGTCAAAGTCCAGGGCAAGCACAAGAAGCAGTCCGGTGGCCATGGCCAGTACGGCGATGTCTGGATCGAGTTCGAACCCGGACCGACTGAAGCCCTGACTTTCGAGGAAAAGATCTTCGGTGGCTCAGTCCCGAAATCCTTCCATCCGGCCGTTGAGAAGGGCTTGCAGGAAGCCATCTCCAAGGGTGTCCTCGCGGGGTATCCTGTTGTCAACCTCAAAGCGACTTTGGTCGATGGTTCCTACCACGACGTCGACTCATCGGAAATGTCATTCAAACTGGCAGCCCGTCTGGCCTACAAGTCCGGCCTGCCCCAGGCTTCTCCCATCCTGCTCGAGCCGATCAGCCTGGTGAAGGTCTTTATCCCCGATGAATACCTCGGCGACATTATGGGCGACATGAACAAGCGTCGTGGCCGCATCATCAGCATCGATCCGGACGAGGGCATCCAGGTCGTCACCGCGGAAGTCCCGACCTCTGAAATGGCCAAGTACGCCACTGATCTCAAGTCGATGACCAGTGGCCGTGGCTGGTACAGCATCGAGTTCGCCCGTTACGAGCAAGCCCCACAGATCGTCGCAGACAAGGTCATCGCCGATGCGAAGAAACATCTGGAAGAAGACGAAGACTGATCTCGTCCCATGAACGTGTCCCAGCAACAAGAAGAGCCGGTAGGATCGACCTGCCGGCTCTTTATTGGGCTATTTCTGCATAAGACTGCACACGAAACCAGGAAAATTCAGACCTTCCAGTGAATGATCCGGCTGACGAAGCGCTGGAACTCTGGGGAATCTGACTGACTGTAGATGGTTTCGCTCGGGCCACTGATTCTGACCTGACCTTCGCTGACATAGGCGACCTGGTCGCAGGCATGGCGGGCAAAGCCAATCTCGTGCGTGACCAGGATCAGGTCGCGGTTTTCCTCGCGCAAGTCGTTGATCACATCGAGCACGCCCGCTGTGATTTCCGGATCGAGTGCCGAAGTAGGCTCGTCAAACAAGAGGATTTCAGGTTTTAGGGCCAGGGCCCGGGCGATCGCGACTCGCTGCTTTTGGCCGCCGGAGAGCTCGTTGGGGTGTTTGTGAGCATGGTCGGAAAGACCGAAGCGCTCCAGCAAAGCCCGGGACTCGGCGACCGCCACATGATGTTCGACACCACGTGTCTTGACCAGCGGCAGGACGAGGTTGTTTTCGGCTGTCAGGTGCGGGAACAGGTTGTATGCCTGAAAAACGACTGCTACCCTGCGCCGATGCGCCATCAGGGCATTTTCCGAAGAAAAATCAATCGCGCGGCCATTCAGGATGACGCTCCCGCTATCCGGCGTTTCCAGTCCGCCGAGAATGCGCAGCAAGGTGGTTTTGCCGCCTCCAGAAGGCCCGATCACAGCCAAAGATCCACTGCCATCGATGGTCAGGTCGAGATTGTTCAAAGCCCGCATGCCGGCGAAAGTTTTTGTCAAACCCCTGATTTCAAGTTGCATAGGACATTTTCCTTTCCAAATTGCGGGTCAGAAGGGAGATTGGCAACGTGATGAGCAGGTACAGCACGGCCAGAATCGCCAAGTTTTCGAAAGTCGTGAACGTCAGAGCATCTACCTCGAGGACATTCTTGGTCAACTCATTGACGGCTATGAAGGAAAGGATCGAGGAGTCCTTGACCAGGGAGGCAAACTGGCCTGTCAAGGGCGGCAGGACGATCCTGGCCAGCTGGGGAATCACGATGTAGCGCAAGGTCTGGGCCGGTGTAAAACACAGAGAGCGGGCTGTTTCCAGCTGAGCTGTAGGGATGGAAGCCAGCCCGGCGCGGATGATTTCGGCGACATAGGCTCCGGCAAAAAAGGACAGGATGAGGATACCCATCCAGTAGCGGTTGTTCAGCTGGTATGCCGTTCCAATGAAATAGAAGAAAAAGATGGTCTGGACCAAAAGCGGTGTGCCGCGGATGACCTCAATATAGAGTCGGGACAGATAACGAACAAAGAGGATCCGGGACCTCCGACCAAACGCCGCCAGGACGCCCAGCAACAAACTGCCCAGCAGCGATGCGGCCGAGAGCAGGATAGTAACCAGAAAGCCGATGGCGAACTTGCTGCGGTAAGCCCAGAGTCGGGTCCACTGCCAGTCATGGTCGAGCCGCCAGGCCGCGAACCCGAAGAACAAACCCAGCAGCACAGCTACGATCGCTGCATGGATGATCCGGGTCAGGCGCGACGGCTGATCATCAGGCAACATCGAAGAAGAAGGGGATGCCCAGATCGGCAAAGGCCTTTTGTTCTTCGGCTAAATAAGCTTCAGCCAGTTTATCAAAGCCACCGGAGGCTTGGAATTCAGCAATGAATGCATTGACATCAGCCTTGAGCTGATCATTGCCTTTCTTGATTCCGATCCCCCAGTATTCGGGTTTTTCCTGATAAGGAGCCAGATTGACACGGGTTTTATCGGGATTGTCTTGCCAGTTGCGGAAAATCGTCAGCTGGTCATAGGTAAATGCATCGGCCTTGCCCTGGATGACCTCGAGCATACAGGCGCTTTCCTTGTCAAAAACGCGGTAGTTGGCAGCCGGCAGGTTCTTTTCAGCATAAACATGGCCGGTGGAGCCTTTTTTCACAGCCAGGATCCGGCCTGGCTCGGCAAGGTCAGCATAGGACTGTACTGGCGAATCGTTGCCGATCAGGAGGGCCAGGTTGCTCATGGCATAGGGATTGGAAAAATCGATGGTCTTCTGGCGCTCCTCGGTGATGGTCATGGACGAAATGATCAGGTCGACCTTGCCGGTTTCGAGGGCTGGGATCAGGCCAGACCAGGCGATGTTCTCAATCACGACTTCACGACCAAGTTTCTCACCGAGAGCCTTGGCCAGATCGACACTGATGCCAGTCGGCTGGTTCGAGCTGTCCGTTGTTTCAAAGGGTGGGTATGCCAGTTCCATTCCCACCACCAGTCGGGTGGATTCGGCAGGCTTACAGGCTGCAGCCAGCATCAGGAGCAAGGACACCCCGAGGACAACAGCCAGTAAACGCACAATTTTACGGTTCATGATGAATTTCTCCTTATCAGGTGAGCACAAAAGGACGGGGGTTTGCTATTCGATTTTTTATTATACAGAATATTACAGCAAGAGGTGTAACAAAGGGTCTAGCAGTGCCTGAAAATCACACTCTTAGCCTCCCGCGACCGTGCAGGTGGCAAGGCAAGGGTAAACCTGTTATGATAAGTAAGTTCTTTGATCCCTGAAAATCTGCCTGTGACAGGCGGACCGGTTACAGAAGGCCCTCAGCCTGGCCGGTTGATATAAGGAGTAACCCATAAAGTGGAAGACAGCAGTCTATGGTTCTCACTGACTACTGCAGCTGCTCCGGTGAGCGGCAATAACTCGATTGCACTTGATCTGTTTGTCGTCGCGATCCTGATCTTGGTCAATGCCCTTTTTTCCGCGACGGAAATCGCCATTATCTCTTTGAATGATAGCAAGATACGCCGCAGGGCAGAGGAAGGCGACCTTTCAGCCGCTAAAATCCACCGGCTGATGTCAGAACCCAGCCGTTTTCTGGCCACCATCCAAGTCGGTGTAACGATGGCAGGTTTCCTGTCTTCAGCTTTTGCAGCAGAAAATTTTGCCAACCGGCTCTACACCCTGATCGGGATTGATTTGCCAGCTGTCCACACCGTCAGCGTCGTGATTGTCACATTAATCCTGGCCTATTTCTCGTTGGTCCTGGGTGAGCTGGTGCCCAAGCGCCTGGCACAGAACAAACCGGAGCAGCTGGCCAAGGCGGTCGTCGGCACCATCACAACCTTGGGCATGGTCATGTACCCCTTTGTCAGGCTTTTGACGCTGTCAACCAATCTGGTGCTGCGCATACTGCGGGTGGATCCGAACCGGGTGGATCACAGTGTCACAGAAGAAGAGATCCGGATGATGGTCGATGTTGGCCGCGAGCTCGGCAGTATCCATGAAGAAGAAAAAGAGATGATCGAAAACATCTTCGAGTTCAACGACATGGCAGTCAAGGAAATCATGACCCACCGGAGAGACATTGTTTCAGTTGATGTCGATGCCACGTACCAGGAGGTCATTGATATCGCGCTTCATGAGCACTACACCCGGATCCCGGTCTATGAAAACAGCATTGACAATATTATCGGCATCCTCCACATCAAGGACCTCCTGCGGTATGCGACTGAATCGCATGATGCATTCAGCCTGCGCGCGATTATCCGGCCACCCTACCTCGTTCCTGCGTCCAAAAGTTCCGATGCTGTTTTCCGCGACATGCAGAAAGCCCGGGCTCAAATAGCCATTGTCATCGACGAATATGGCGGCACCGCCGGCCTGATCACGATTGAAGACTTGCTGGAGGAAATCGTTGGCAACATTCAGGATGAGTATGACGAGGAAGAGCCAGACATCGCCCGCATCAACGAGACCACATATCACATGGAAGGTATGACCCCGCTGGATGAAGTGGGCGAGATGTTAGGCATCGAATTCCCGGATGAGGATTTTGACACGCTGGCAGGCCTGGTTATCAGCCTTCTGGGTCGCATTCCTGATGAAAATGAAAAGGCAACTGCCAAATTTGGCAATCTCCAGTTCAAGGTGCTGGAAATGGACGATAAGCGGATCGCTAAGATCGAGGTCGTTGTCGTACCTGAAACCGAATCGGAGGCTTTGGATGATGAATAAGGCCCCGAAATGGGACGCCATCCTCTTTGATGTGGATGGGACCCTGATCGATTCGATCCCGTTCATTGTTGAGTCCTTCCAACACGCCTTTTGGCGCCACCTGGGACATCCGCTCGATGAGGCAACGATCCTGGCTGGTATCGGGACTCCGCTCGAAACAGCCTTCAGCCATTGGCCCCCGGAACAGGCCAAGGCTCTGATGGAGTCCTACCTCGAATACAATCATGCTAACCTGCATCATGGGATCGCCGTTTTCTGGCAAGTGCCGGCACTGCTGGAGCAATTGCAGCAGATGGGCATTCCGCTGGGCATTGTCACCAGCAAACGCTTGAGTGCCCTGGAGCCCACCTTGGAAGATTTCGATCTCGCCCGCTTTTTTGACCTGGTTATCACCAAGGAAGACACGAAACTGCACAAACCCAATCCCGAGCCGTTGTACGAGGCGATGAAGCGTCTGAACCTGACCCGGCCGGACCGGATTCTCTATGTGGGCGACAGCATCCATGACTTGGAATGTGCAGTCCGGGCGGGTTGCCAGCCGGTCATGGTCGGCTGGACCCGGATGCCCCGGCAAGCCTTGCACCAGGCGCATCCGGCGATCTGGATCGAGCAGGCCAGCGAACTTCTGAATCTTCTGGAGGATTGACATGGCTCGCTATGCCTACATGCTGCTGGATAAAACAGAAAAGGACGTCAGTCGCCAGGCCATGCAGCTGGATACCATCGGTGGTTTCGACAAGATTTTTGTCGACAGGATCAGCGACCGCAGCCCGCAACGGGAACAGCGCCAGAAAATGCTCGCTATGCTTGCTGCAGGCGATGTCGTCTACGCGGCAGCAGCAGACCGTTTCTGTGACCAGACGCGTGATTTTTTCGAAGTCTTTTTTGAATTCGAACAACGCGGCGCTGAACTGGTGCTTCTGGAAGAGAATTTCGACACCCGGAGCCTGGCTGGCCGCCAGAGCCTGAAAATGCTCAAAACGTTTGCCCGCTTGGATTATTTGTTCCAGTCCGAGCGGAAAAAGCAGGGGATCGAAGCGGCCCGTGGTCAAGGCCGACGCATCGGTCGTCCTCCGGTTGCGATCCCGGCCCAGTTCCGGGAGATCTGCCAGCTGTGGGCATCGGGCCAGATCAACGGCCGTGAAGCAGCCCGCCGAGCAGGCCTGCGCAGTACGTCATTCTATAAAAAGGCAGCCGAACTTGGCTTCAAGGCACCGCCGCGGACAGCACTCCCGGCAGACCGCAAGGCAGAAGAGACCTAAGTGAAATCTGACAATCTTGTGAATTTGATTGTCACCCAGTGACGGGATGATATAATATTTTTCTGTGCAACCCCGGAACATCATGATTTTGAACAATGATAAAGGATGGAAGCCCTCTATGAGTGAACCTAAAACTGACAATCAATGGCATTCTGAGCAGGCCAGAGCGGAGCGCAAAGCCCGCCTGAACAGCTTGAAAGACAAGAATGGCGGCAAAAAACCACTCCGCACTGGCAACCCACTTTTCAAGGTCATCCTTGCAGTCGTCCTGGTGGTGGCGATTCTGGTGACCGGTGGATGGTTTGCCCTCAACAGCGGACTGCCCCAGCAGACCTTGGCGGCCATGACCGTTAACGGCAAAGACATCAAAGTCGCCGAGCTGAACTACTATTTCTACATGACTGCCAGCAATTACGGCATTGATATGACCGACCCGGCTACAGCGGAAGCGACGCTGTCCATGCCCAGCACGGTGGAAGGTTTTGACACCTACAAAGACATGCTTATTGATTCCGCTGCTCAGATGGTGCAGGAGAACGTGATACTGGCTGATGAAGCTCAAAAGGCCGGTCTGACCCTTGATGACAGCGACCAGCAGAAAATCACGGATTTCTATGAGACGCTGCAGCAGCAGGCGGATGCTTCCAAGATGACCATGACCAATTTCATGGCCCAGTATTTTGGCAAAGGCGCCACCACCGAAAGTTTGCGCCCTGCCTTTGAACGGCTGCTCCTGGCTCAGAAATTTGCGGCCCAGAAGCAGCAATCCTTTGAATTCAGCGACGCTGAACTGAAAGCTTATTATGATGAACACCGCGATGAATACGACAAGGTCACCTATCGGGCGTTCACCTTTGCGCCGGATGTGGCTGAGGATGCCAGCGACGCCGACAAAGAAAAGGCAGCAGCTGCTGCCAAGGCCAAGGCTGATGCCATGGCTACGCTCGTGACAGATGAGGCCAGCTTCAAAGCCCAGGCCATCGCCAACGCCGCCCAAGATCAGAAGGATGCCTATACCAATAAGGATGCCTCGCTCATGGCCGATACCCGCTACTACAGCATCAGTTCCCTTCCCCAGTCGGCCTGGCTGTTTGACGAAGCCAGGAAGGCAGGCGACATGACGGTGGTCGAGGAGACCGGTACGGCTGGCAGCACGGTCCTTTATTTCATCAGTCGTTCGATTGATGACCAGCCGCGCGTCGATGTCCGCCATATCCTGATCATGGCAGATGAAACGACAGCCACCGAAGAAGAAATCGCCGCTGCCAAAGCCAAGGCCGATGATATCCTGGCCCAGTACAAGGCTGGCGCACAGACCGAGGAGGCTTTCGCAGAACTGGCCAAGGCCAACTCCGAGGATGGCAATGCTGCCGACGGCGGCATCTACACCAATATTTACCCAGGCCAGATGGTTGATACCTTTAACGACTGGATTTTCGATCCGGCTCGCAAACCCGGCGACACCGGGGTGGTCCAGACCAATTATGGTTTCCACGTCATGTATTTTGTCCGGCCGTCAGGGGTTGAATGGGAGATCAATGTCCGGTCTGTTCTTGCCGATGAGGCTTACCGGGCGTATCTGGCTGACCTCAAAACAGCCTACCCTTATGAACTGAACGATCTCGGCCTGCGGTTCGTTCCCTGACCTTTCCCGGCCCCGCCCTTTTCGGGAAAATCTTCCCTAACTAACAGAGCCTCCTTTTTCTGGTCCTCAGGAAAAGGAGGCTTTTTGTCCGGTCTGGGCTGCATTTAAGCCACAACAAAAAAG
>DIFN01000050.1:0-1370 GCA_002419145.1 Mageeibacillus sp. UBA5747
GAACGAAGCAGAAGGAAGGACTGCTCGAGCAAATTCTAACCCCGGAAAATCTGGAGCTGGTATACCGTCAGGTCAAGAAAAACAAGGGAGCAGGTGGAATGGATGATATGCAGGTGGATGAACTTCTGCCCTTCCTTCAGGAACACCAGAACGAGCTCGCGCAGGCCCTTCGGGACGGTAAATACCGTCCAAACCCCGTGAGGAGGGTGGAAATACCCAAAGAAAACGGGAAAACCAAAAAACTGGGAATCCCCACCGTTGTGGACAGGATGATCCAACAGACGATCTGCCAAATCCTGACACCATTCTACGAGCAGAAGTTCTCGGACAACAGCTTCGGACTCAGACCGCAACGAAGTGCGCATGACGCACTGAGGAAATGCCAGACCAACATCTCGGACGGCTACAAGTATGTAGTGGGCATGGATTTGGAAAAGTATTTCGATACGGTCAACCAGAGCAGACTCATCCGGATTTTGTCGGCAACGATAAAAGATAGACGGGCGATCTCGCTGATCCATAAATTCCTCAATGCAGGAGTGATGGTCGGCGGAATGTTCGAGGACAGCCCAGAAGGCGTGCCAGAAGGAGGGCCACTCAGTCCACTTCTCGGCAACGTCATGCTGAACGAATGCGACTGGGAACTGCACCGGTGCGGACACCGTTTTGTATGCTATGCAGATGACCCGATGGTTTTCTGTAAAAGCAAGATGGCGGCAATACGTACACTGGAAAAGATCCTGCCATTTATTGAAGGAAAACTGTTCCTTAAAGTGAACCGGGGGAAAACCAAGGTCGCGCACGTCAACTTAGTCAAATATCTGGGTTATGGGTTCTACATCTATCGAGGAACGAAAAACCAGACTGAACAGTCTGATCCGAGGATGGATGAACGACTTCAAACTGGCTGACGCCAAAACGCTGCTCAAAAGACTGGACGAATGGATCCGACCGAGAATCCGCATGGTGACCTGGAAACGCTGGAAAAGGGTCCGAACGCGCGGGATGAACCAGATCTGCGCCGGAATCGAATGAAGAAAAGCATGGGAATGGGCGAACACGAGAAAAGGCTACTGGCGCATATCCAACAGCCAGATCCTGACACGTGCTATACCCAATGAACTTCTGAAACGTGCGAAATACCTCAGTCTTATGGAATGTTATCTGGCTACGTAATCTGTAAACTTTGGAAGCGCCGTATACCGAACGGTACGTACGGTGCTGTGGGAGGTCCCCCGGCCAACTAATGGCCGGGGTCATACCCGACGGAAGTTGACAAAAAACGAGCCTATACATTCAACAGCACCAATGATTTTCAGGTTTCTTATAGAATATATCAGTGGATTGAAGGTCTGACCCAGTTGCCGGAA
>DIFN01000050.1:1485-3375 GCA_002419145.1 Mageeibacillus sp. UBA5747
GACGTGAATATTACTTTTTCAAAGGGCTTAAGTCTGAAAACGCCTGCGAGAGTAAGATTTTCAAGATTATTCGTTCGCTGCTTCTGATTTAAGGGTCTGACCCTGCTTCGGAAGCGGGGTCAGACCCCTTGTCGGGAAGTTGACAAAAAACGAGCCTATACATTCAACAGCACCAATGATTTTCAGGCTTCTTATAGAATATATCAGTGGATTGAAGGTCTGACCCAGTTGCCGGAACGAGCGCCAGACGTGCGACAAGGTCTGTCAGTCCTGCCAGAGAACCACGCGCCGAGGGCCTCTATCAACTGGGATAACAGGGAGAGAATTTAACGATGCTTGACTTTGCTTTTACATCCGTCGCCAGCATAGCTGAATCAACCTTGACCGTGGGTAATTCGGTGATTACCTTGCTGGCAGTTTTTGCAGTCGGTCTTTTGATCAGTCTGGTCTACATGCGCACGTATCAAGCCAACAATCCGTACCAGAGCTTTGCCTTGACCATCGTGATCTTGCCGGCAGTCATTTCTGTGATCATTCTATTGGTCGGCAGTAGCATCTGGTCGGCAGTAACATCGCTCAGGCGTTCAGCCTGGCGGGGTTTTTTCGATCATCCGTTTCCGTAGTGTTCCTGGCGACCTGAAAGACATTGCCTATGTCCTGTTTGCCCTGGCAGCTGGCCTGGCCTGTGGCATGGGCTATCTGACCTTTGGCTTCCTGTTCACCTCATCGTCTGCCTGATGATGCTCATCCAGTTTACGGTCTCGCACAACCTGATCAAAGTGAAAACCACCGATCTCGGTAGCCTTTATGAGCTGGTTTACCAGGTCACCACTCGCGATGACCGCAAAGAGAAAGACTTCATTGACGAACTCAGGTGCCGCAATGGCAATCTCAACATCACGCTGATCATGAATGCCCAGCCGGCGGCGTATTGATACAAGAACTTCGTGAACTTGATCAGATAATCAGATAAGAAGAGAAGATCCCAAGATGAAACGAACCTTGATTAAAACCCTCAACGGATTAACAGCCATCCTTGTGACCAGTACCGCGATGGCAGGCTGCAGTGCTTCCCAAACCAGTGAGAACACAGTCACGATGACTTACAGCACAACTCTTTCCGAGGAATCCGGTGAAACTCCGGGTGCGTCAGCCAGTGAATCCTTGAGCAATGGCACGGGGGGTCCACGCGACCGAGATAGACACATCTGAGCTGTTCAGCAGCCGGGATTTGGAGCAGCCGGCAGATTTGCCAGGACGATCCCTCTCACACTGGAAAGCAGTCATGATCTGACACTCAATGCCGAAGGGGTCTATCTCCTGAGCGGCAGCGTGGAAAATGTGACACTTGTTGTCAATGCTGCTGCCAAAATCTAGATCGTCCTCGCTGGCGTCTCAATCAAAAATGAAAATACGCCGGCGATTAATGTGAAAGCAGCCGACAAGGTCTTTGTCACCACCACAGACAGCCACAACCGCCAGGAGGTTTCCGGGACCTATGTGGCCGATGGCGAAACCAATCTGGACGCGGTCATCTACTCGAAGTCCGATCTGACCTTGAACGGAACGGGTACACTCGATCTTGTCTCTGCCACCGGCAACGGCCTATCTACCAAGGATGATCTGGTCATCACAGGCGGCGTCTACACCATCAAAGCTGCAGCCGATGGCCTGGAGGTCAAGGATGCGATCCTGATTTCTGATGGCACGCTGAACATTGAGTCCGGCAAAGATGCCCTGCATAGTGAAAATGATGACGATGTCTCCCGGGGTTATGTTGTGATCGAAAATGGTACGTTGAATATGACAGCTGCGGATGATGGGATCCGCGGCAACAGCTTCGTCCAGATTGATGGCGGTACGATTGATATCGTTACATGCAGGGAAGGG
>DIFN01000050.1:3420-7793 GCA_002419145.1 Mageeibacillus sp. UBA5747
GGTGTCAAAGCCACCCCAAAGGTCAGCCCGGATGTCTCGATTGTGGTCAATGGCGGCACCATCACCATCAGCAGCATGGCCAGCGGCGACACCGATGCCTTCGATTCTAATGGCACGATCACCATCAATGGCGGGACGATTACGGTTGAGACCCAGTCAGCCTTCGATTCCAACGGCACAGCGACCCTGAACGGCGGCACGGTTACAGTCCAACGGCCAGGTTATCACACAAATCACACAGATGCAGCCTGGAGGCCCCGGAGGCATGGGTGGTGGCGGAGGCCGGGTGAGGCGGTGAGCTCTGAAAACCCCGGTGTTTGTCTGATCAGGCACTTGTGATGTGATTTGATTTCACCAGTACCTGAAGATATCCCCGGCAGAGATGAAGGTGATGGGCAGCTCGGCACTGACAAGCGGTCTCAGCCATTCTACAGCCCAGCGAAGCCCGGCTGCTTACAACATGAAGTGGCCGGGCAAAATCTTGCCTTCATTTTTGCCCGGCATGGCATTATCACAGATGTACAATGTCAAGGTCCATTCGATTATTGCACCAGGAATGACCGTTGAAACCTTCGCACTGGACCTGCCTGGTTACCCCTCCAGTGTCGTTTCAGACAACGGGAAGAGATAGTCAGGGTGCGGATTGTCATCATATCTGCCCGAGCAGATGGTTGATGAACTGCTGGGCGCGCCGACCAGTGAAGCTGCCGTGCCAGAGGCCCCATTGGCGGGCTTCGCGCAGCAACTCGTCCTCACTGAGTTTGATTTCTGGATATCGTCGGGCGATACCTTGGACGATCTTCAGATACTCCTGCTGAGAGGGTTTGTCAAACCGGATCGTGACGCCAAAACGGCTCACAAGGGAGAGTTTTTCTTCTGCGGTATCAGAATGATGGATGTCATCACTGTTCACGGCGTCCTTGCGGTCGGTCCAAGTTTCCCGGATCAGGTGGCGACGATTGGAAGTGGCGTAGATCAGGACATTGTCCGGGGTTATTTCCATGCCACCTTCGATTACGGCCTTGAGGTATTTATACTCGATTTCAAAATCCTCAAAGGACAGGTCATCCATATAGATGATGAAGCGGTAGTTGCGGTTTTTGATCAGGGAAATGACGGAGGCCAGATCTTTGAACTGGTGCTTGTAAATCTCGATGATCCGCAGACCGTGGTCGTGGTATTGGTTGAGGATGGCCTTGATGCAAGTCGATTTTCCGGTGCCGCTGTCACCATAGAGCAGCAGATTGTTAGATGTTTTACCTGCGATGAAGGACTCGGTATTTTCAATCAGCATGCGCTTTTGCATCTCATAGCCGATCAAATCATTGAGTCGGACATCGACAGTATTGGTGATCGGAATCAGCTCGGGCGGGCCATCGTCGGACTTCAGGCGAAAGGCCTTGTTGAGGCCTAGAAGACCGACTCCGTGGTCGCGATAGAAATCCGTCACGATCTGGTAGACTGCCTGCTCATCCTGAGCCTTGGCGAGGGCTTGGCTCAGATTCCGGACCTTCTCGCTGACATTCCGATTATAGGTTTTCTGGTCTTTTTTTATTGCCTGGTACTGGCTGATGGTGGAAAAACAGTCGATGTGGAGCGCTTTCTCGAGCGGACCGAAATCATAGTTGAACAGTTCGCGGAAAATTTTGAAATCGTGTTTAGCCAGGTTGTTAACACTGCCTGCCCGGGCACCGACCTTTTCGCAGGTCAGACTGAAGGGTGTCTCTGCGCTGGCCAAAAGGTAAGCCAGGTAATCATGCCAGAGGTTCTGGTCAAAACCGTACTGGGTTGCCCGTTCGAGCAATTGATGGATCTGGGTATAACAGTCGGCGATTAAAGCTTCCGGTTCGTAGGCGCCACTCGCAAAACGGCGGCATAGATCTGCCAGCTGGCCGAGGATACTATCGGATGCAAGATCACGGTAGAGGATCAATTGGGGGATCAGGTGATGCATAGAGGTTACTCCCTGAAGGTATTGATGGGTTGTCACCAGTTTACTTCATATCCCCATCAAATCTCCATATCGATGCGGCATATTGCAATCGTATTCAAGGCAAGGAGGAGCAATTTCCAATGATGCGTTTTGGCTATGATGGCTGGAGAGACTTTGGCTGTAGTAGAGGATTTTTTGGTTCATCCAATTGGATGGGCTGGATGGTAGGTGGTTTTGCCATGATGATCGGCTTGATTGTGCTGGTGGCTTTGATTGTGATCCTTTTGAACTGGGCTCGCAACGGGCGGATACAAGCTGCTCCACCAGGATTTGGTCGGCACTCAAATAGCGAGGCTTTGCGAATTCTCAATGAACGTTACGCGCGTGGTGAAATCAGTGATGATGATTATCGCCGCATGAAAAATGAACTGTTGAAGCAGGAGGTGGTTCGATGACAGGTTTTTTGCTGGCTCAGTGTATTCGTGAATGCGCACATATCGGCCAGGCACTGGCAGCTTGCATCCAGATGATGTTGTTGACTTGAAGTGAACTCCAAGGGGTAAACTGTGCTTAGCTGAATATCAAGCAGAGGAGACACCCCAATGGAATACATCAATCTTGGCCAAACCGATATCAAAGTATCGCGCCTGTGCGTGGGCTGTATGAGTTTTGGTGACCCGGCCAGCAATTTCCACGCCTGGACGTTGGACGCGGATGAGAGCGAGTCGCTGATCAAGCATGCGCTGGATCTGGGGATCAATTTTTTCGACACAGCCAATACCTATTCTGCCGGAACGAGTGAAGAATACCTTGGCCGGGCGATCCGAAAGCATATCGCCCGAGATCAGGTTGTCCTGGCAACCAAAGTCTATTTTAATGAAGGTAAACTCTCGCGCCAGGCGATCCTGCGCGAGATTGACGGCTCGCTCAAACGTCTGGGCACAGATTATGTCGACCTCTACATCATCCACCGCTTTGACTATGAGACGCCAATTGAGGAAACGATGGAGACGCTCGATGGTCTGGTCAAGGCGGGCAAAGTCCGGGCTTTGGGCGCTTCGGCCATGTATGGCTACCAGTTTCACAATTTGCAGCAGGTGGCGGAGAAAAATGGCTGGACGAAATTTGTCTCGATGCAGAATCATTACAACTTGCTCTACCGCGAGGATGAACGGGAGCTGATCCCAATTTGCCGCCAGCAACAGGTCGCACTCACGCCGTACAGCCCACTGGCTGCTGGCCGCCTTTCCCGCCTGGAATGGCATGCGGACACCAAGCGCAGTCAGACGGACAAAACAGCGATCTCCAAGTATGACAGTATGGAAGAGCCTGACTCTGTTATTGTGAAACGAGTCCAGGAGCTGGCACAGAAGCATGATGCAACGATGACTCAGATTGCTCTCGCCTGGCAACTGGCCAAGGGCGTGACAGCTCCGATCATCGGAGCGACCAAGGCCCAGTATTTTGATGACGCGGCCGGAGTATTCAAGATCAAACTGAATGCCGAAGAGATCGCGTTTCTGGAGGAGCCATATGTCCCGCACAAGATCGTGGGAGCACTTTGAGATTGGACGTGACTCTGGAATCGGTTATACTGGAGGAGATTTTGCAATCCGATTGGAGTATCTGTATCCGTGAAAAATTTCCTCATTCGTTTCATCAGCCTGATCTGGGGCCTTTTCTTATTTGCGGTTGGTATCGTCCTGACCATGAAAGCCAATATCGGCTTTGCTCCTTGGGATGTGCTGCACAGTGGCCTGAGTGAACAGACAGGGATCTCTTTTGGCACTGTTTCAATCTTGATCGGCCTTTTGATCTGTGTCCTGGTTGTCCTGCTTGGCGAAAAACTAGGGCTTGGCACCCTGCTTAACATGGTGTTGATCGGCTCTGTGATCGATATTTTGTTGAAAGCGGAACTCATACCAGCTGCCCAAGGCTTTGCCACCGGCCTGATTGTAATGCTGATCGGACTTTTTGTCATTGCTTTCGGCTCGTATTTCTACATCAAAGCTGGCTTTGGAGCTGGACCACGGGATTACCTGATGATTGTGCTCCAGCGCCGGACGAAACTCTCGGTCGGCGTCAGCCGTGGCCTGGTCGAAGGCACGGCCGTGCTGCTGGGCTGGCTTTTAGGCGGTCCGGTCGGTGGCGGAACTGTTTTAGCCGCCTTTGGCATCAGCGTGTGCATCCAGCTCGTCTTCACGTGGCTGAAGTTCGAACCAGCTGCCATCGAACATGAAACCCTGACCTTGACGTGGCAGCGCCTGCGCCAGGCTTTGGCTTCGGATTCTTAGGCGAATCAGATCAGCCCGGGTGGAATTGAACGTCGTGAATCAGCGCGGTGAAAAAAGGCGGAAAATCTCCGCTTTTTTGTTCAATAGATTCATGTTAGGCAGAATATGATGAAAATTATATTATGGTTCGGGTGTCATAACGGCAC
>DIFN01000022.1:0-15630 GCA_002419145.1 Mageeibacillus sp. UBA5747
AGCAATGTCTGGGACCCTGAAAAGAAGCAGTCACGCAATAAGCAGGTCTGTATCGGCAAGATCAATCCGCTTACCGGTGAAATCATTCCTTCCAGACGGTTGAACGAGGGCCGGATTGCCGCTGTAGATCCGGCTGTCACCGCCCGAACGAGTGTCAGTGGACCCGCGATGGTCTTGAACAAAATTGCCGACAATGCCGGACTAACGAAGGTTTTGCGCAAGGCTTTCCCGGAAACCTGGCAGCAGATTCTGTCACTGGCCTGGTATATAACCAGCACTGGGGATGCGCTCTCCCATGCAGAAGCCTGGTGTAGAAATCACGAAGCGCCTGGAGAGAAAACTCTGAGCAGTCAACGGATCAGTGAATTGCTTGCCAAAATGCAGGAAGACGAGCGGCAGACCTTTTTCAAACTATGGGGCAAGCAAGTCAGTGAAAAAGATTATCTGTGCTATGACATCACCTCGGTTTCCTCCTATTCGGAACAAAATGAGTACGTTCGCTATGGATATAATCGTGACCACGAAAAACTGCCGCAGATCAATCTGGCCATGGTTTACGGACAGAAAAGCTTTCTGCCAGTCACGTACCGCATACTGCCTGGCAGCCTGACCGACGTCAAAACCCTGCCGAACCTGCTGGACATCTTTGACAAGATGGAGTATCCCCATCTACATCTGGTGATGGACCGAGGCTTTTACAGCAAAGCCAATATTGACCAGCTGACCTTAGAGCGGCACCACTTTACCATCGGTGTTCCGGCACATTTGAAGTGGGTCCGCGAGGAGATCGACCGGTTTAGAAACGCCATGTACGGGCCGGCTGGTTATCGCAAAGTTGGCGAAGAAACGCTCTATGTGCACACCCATTTGCTTTCCTGGGGGGAAGACAAGCGACGGTGCTATGCTCAGTTATATTTCAATGCCAAGGCAGCGGCTGAAGTTTACGATGACTTCACGCGGGAACTTCTGGATTACCGGGAGGAATTGGAACAGGAGCGCCCTGTTGCCGAACATGAAGAGGCCTACCGACAGTTTTTTATCTGTAAAAGAACACCCAAGCGCGGATTGCAGGTGGACTACAATAATGACGCCATCGAAGCTTACCGAAACAAATATGCAGGGTTTTTCATGATCCTCACGACCAAATTCAAGGATCCGCTCGAAGCATTGGCTGTTTACCGAGAGAAGGATGTCGTTGAAAAATGCTTTGATAATTTAAAGAACGATCTGGACATGAAGCGCTTGCGTGTCCATGCATCCGAGCGAATGAAAAGCCGGTTGTTCGTCCAGTTCGTTGCATTAATCTGCATGAGCCAGATCCGCAAAACGATTCAAGAAAAATTACCCACCAGCAACCATACGCCGAAAACTCTGCTGCTTGAACTAGAATCCTTGACGACTGTGCATTATACCGGCAAATACAAGGATCGTTTGACCGAAGTAACCAAGGCCCAGCGCGAAATCCTACAAGCTTTCGAGGTGTATCCGACCGCCTAGTTACAATTTGACCGGGATTTTAGGTGATAAGGAAATTATATTATGGTCTCAGAAACGGAACTAATTGCTCGATACGGTGAAACTGATCAAATGGGTATTGTCCACCATTCAAATTATCCAATCTGGTTTGAAGCCGGACGAACTTCTTTTTTTATAAAATTGAACATTCCCTACTCTAAAATTGAGGAAGCAGGTTTCTTACTGCCTTTGACTTCCATGAGATGTTCTTTTAAAAAACCAGCAAGATATGAAGATGAAATTATTATCCGAACCAGCATTATCCATTTCAGCGGGGTTAGGCTGGATTTCAAATATCTTGTACTCTTGAAAGTCGATCAACAATTGATTGCTGAAGGCGAGACCGCTCATGCTTGGACGGATCTGAACCTGAAACCTGTCAACCTGAAAAGGAAGTATCCCGAGTTATATGCTTTACTCATAAAGGCCTTTGAAAAGACCTCTTGAATCGAAAATTCACATAAGGAAATCAAGAAACACTACTTCAATCGAAAGGTTTCGTACCCTTTGTAATAAATAACCACCACATCTAAAGCATGCCTAAGTTCTTCGAGAATCTGGCCAGACTCAGTGCAACCTCTTGATTTAAGAAATCCTTCGACTTCAAACTGGTTCATGGGGTGGCGCTTAATAATGCTCTTGATGGCCAAAATATCGTCTTTGATCTCGCTGTGGAATCCATCCGATTGAAGCAATTCGATTGAAATACCGCCCAAAAGGTCAATTGCCCGATTCATCGTGTCGTGGCTGATCATCCTGACCGATGGCTCGGCCGGTGGCCGAACTGGTGTGTTCAAATAAAGACGGTCGTACCTAATCATACTGAGTAACGCCTTTAGCTTCAGCAAGTTTTCTTCATCATCATTGATGCCGGCCATCAACATAGTCTCCAACCATAGCTGACCCTGATAGATTTTTGAGAAATCCAGAAGACCCTGGAATACTTTGTTGTATTCTAAACTATTATGTGGCCGGTGGATTTTTCTGAAAGAAACCTCATCAATAGCATCCAGCGAGGGCAGGACTATGTCGGCAAGAAGCAGATCCTCCTGCACTCCCTTGTCATAAAGCAGAGCACCATTGGTTATGACAGCAACTGGTTTCATGGTCCGTGCTTTTATCTCACGAATCAGCAGCCCCAGGCCCAGGTAAAGTGTCGGTTCGCCTTCACCGACAATTGTCACCACATCAAAAGATTTCAGCCGATCAAGGAGCGATTCGAATTCGCTAATAATCGCTTCGACCGGGAAGAACATGGCTCTTGTATTGGTCAAATGGTCAGTCCGACCTAACTGGCAGTAAATGCAAGAATAATTGCATGTTTTTTTGGGGGTTGGGCAGATCCCGAGTGACAAACCGAGCCGTCTGGAGGGGACAGGCCCATATACAAAATTCTGTGTCATCCTGTCAGGCCTTGCCCTTACCGGTATCCAGCGATAGTCCAAGACTGGCCAGCGCCTGCTGCGGTGTTGATGCATCAGTCACGACGACTTCAATATTTTCGCTGGAAAAAACATATGAAGGACCTTTGCTGCCAAATCCTTTTTGAACAAAAATGACGTCAGTTTTATTTCGGGACAGAAGTTCTGCAGCTAAAATGCCCTTCCCCTTCTCGGTTTCATCAAATGGATTTTCAATCAATACTATTTTCTGAGTGGCATTCGCGTTCGCTGGATACGTCACAAGCATGAAAAATGGCGCTTCCCCAAAGTGAGGGCTGATCGAAGCACGGTCTTCTGCCAGAGGAAAAGCATAAACCATTTCTTCTTTCTGCAGGGGCTCATAATGGATCAGGACACGGTCAATATTCGTGATCTCCTGCCTGGCTGACTGTTCAATCTGATTGATGATGAAATAGGCTCGCTCAAGGCTATGCGTCTTGATGACGATACTTGCCTCGATAAACTTGAAGCGCCCAGAATTGCGGCCGGTCAGTGATTTGAGCTGGACAACCTGGGGCGTATCCAAAATGATCTGTTCGACTTTTCGCAGAGTCCTATAATCAATAGATGCATCAAGCAGGACACGGATCCCATCAATCAGAATGTGTAATCCAGTCCAGGCGATCAGCAACGCAACAACGATCGCGGCAAACCGGTCAAGAGCCAGACCGATCCAGTTGGAGGCGATCGCCAGCAAAACAATCCCATTACTGAAGAGATCGGTCCGGACATGGGCGGCATCCGCCAGGAGAATTGGCGAATTGATTTTTAGACCGATTTTCCTTTCATATCTGGAAAAGAAAAATGTCAGTCCAATGGACATGATCAAACTGATTGCGGCAATCCCGATATTTTCAATTGCAATTGGTTTTGCACCGAAAACATCGGTAATGATTTCATAACTTGTAAAAATAATCACCAAGGCAATGATAACTGAAATCAGATTTTCCAGTTTATAGAGGCCATAAGGAAAGGATTTGCTTTTTCGTCTGGCGATAATAATGCCTATGAAAGCAGTCAGCGAGGCAATCAAGTCCGCAAGAGTATGAAAGGCCTCCGCTTTGAGGGCCAAACTTCCTGATTTAGCGGCAGCGAACATCTTGATGGCAAAGATTGCCAGGTTCATCAAGATTGCCAGAAGTGCTGTGCGTTCACCTGGTTCCATCTGGTTTAATCCTCCAAGTCCAGAAGGCTGGCAGCAAATCGGACATATTCTGCACAGGGTCGACGCTGATAATAGGCGTCCGTCCTCACTTCTGGTGTTGGATCGCTGACCTGTTCATCCAACTGCAGCAAATCCCGGCAAAGAATTGATCCATACCGCTCCTTGAATTTCATGGCCAGTTCCTGCACGAGTTGGTAATGCTTCGTTTTGGCTTCATGGTCGCCAGGATCGCTATAGCCATATTTAAGTCCGATCACCATAAACAGTCCAGTCAGAGCCCCGCAGACTTCACGCAAGCGACCCATGCCGCCGCCAAATGAAGATGCTAACCTGAATGCCGTTTCCAAATCAAAGTCAGGCTCATGATCGAAAGCACCAACCACCGACTGGGCACAATTAAAACCAGAATTGAACAGAATTTCAGCGCGATCACCGTGACTTTCCATGAATACCACCTCAAGAATTATATGAGCTTATGCCCATAATGTTTATATTGAGACTAGCACGGACCCGAGCGAACGTCAACATTTGATCAGAGCATTCAGTTATGTCCATAGCCTTGATGCCTGAAACCTTCTGCGGCAGCAAGCGCCTTCTTTGCTAACGTCATCCGGACAGTACTGCAAGTGCGTGATATGACATTTCGGGCATTCTTGTGCGTCATTTGCCAAAGGCGAATTAGAATGGGTAAATATAATCGTTTTCATGTTTATCTGTTAGTTCTACTTCTTGTGCAACGATCACAGGAATGATCTGCTCCCCATATTGGACCTTTTCAATTATACCCAACACTCGCACCCATTCGCCGGCTGCAATTTCATCGGCTTGATCATAATGGCACATAAATCCGACCGGGGCCAGTCAAGTCCTAAAAGTTGGTGTAAATTGCCATAAGCATCAGTAGGTTTTTGACATCCATCATGGGGCCGAAGACCATGAATCCCATGACTGAACCAGTTGAAAAGCGATTCGTGAACCCTTGGGCAATAAAGGCATCTGAAGTGGAGCGCGCTGAAATCAGGAAAGCAATCGCCATCATGACCAAAAGGGATAGCCCAGGCTGCTCTCCCAGTGTTGTCAGGTATGACTGCGGGATCAAGGTTTGCATTAGACTGGAGACAAGGGCCCCCAGGATCAAGTATTTACCGACGCTGAAAAATTCATCGCCAGCGTGTAAGAACATGGCTCTGATTTTAACAAATCATCTGCCCTGGTGCTCTCCATGACCATGTTCTCCGTGGGCACGGCAACTACAGCAGCTGCCTGCAGACTCAATAGGTGAAGTTGCTTCACAATCACATCGGGCATTGTCTACGACTGATGCAAGCATTGATAAGTTGTTTCGGTCAAAAGTCATGACAAGACCGGCAACCAGCGCAATCAGTAGTCCAAGGCTGACTCGAATCCAGGTAATTGCGGGTTGCCCTGGGAAGGCGACCAATGTCGATACGATGACAATCGGATTGATGATCGGGGCAGCGAGCATGAATGTGACCGCAATTGGCATCGGCACCCCTTTTTTGACCAATCGTGTCATTACGGGCACTATTAACACATTCGCAGATGGGGAAAAGCGCGCCTGCAAGCAATGCTGTCAGAAATCCAAGCCCATATCGGGTAGGAAACACCTTGATAATCCACTCGTCCGGGATAAAAATATGGATCGCTGATGAAACTAAAATTCCAATGACCATAAAGGGGAAAGCCTGCATCAGAATGCTCGAAAATATTGTGTTGAAGGTCAGAAATCCGTTGAAATCAATTTCCAGTATTTACATGGTCAAGGTCTTCTCCATTATTTGCGATCAAGAGCTTCAATAGGCACCTACAAGTGATGTTTTTGGTGACTGTGTTTAATATTTTGCAGCTGACCGTGGGTCGCCATGAAAATCAAATACACCAGCGTACTTAAGACGATGATCGCAACCCCGGACGGGATGTTGACATAATACGAAATCGTCAACCCCACCATGCTGAATCCAAATGCAAATAGCATGGCGAACAAGATCACTTTCCGGACTGACCTGAAAAGGATCTTGGCAATCGATACGGGTATTGTCATCAGTGAGATGGTCAGTATAATGCCAACAACCTTAATCAGGACAATGATGCCAATGGGCAGGATGAGGAAGACAACAGTCTGTAGCAAACCTGTGTGAATGCCACGGGCGGCAGCATATTCCTCATCAAACAGGTAGATCATCAAGTGGTGGTAGATCATAGCAAAAAGGATAACAACCACCAGTGTAAAAGCTGCCATGTAGTAAAGATAACTATTCTTGACCGATAAGATATTGCCGAACAAATAGCTGGTCATGTCGGGCATATAGCCTGGAGTCAAGGAAATAAACAGAATCCCAAGGGCCATGCCAAACGACCATAGTATGCCGGTTATTGTATCTGCTTTCATCTTGGCCTTTTCTGGCATTTTACTAATCAACAGCGAAGATGCAACGGCGAAGGCGATTCCGGTTAGGATCGGTTCGATTCCAAGAAAGTAGCCAAGCCCGATACCCCCAAAGGATGCATGAGCGATGCCGCCAGACATGCTGATCAGTTTCTTTTCAATCGCGATTGTTCCTATGATACCAACCACAATACTGGCTAGCATTGCGGCTAATACAGCATTGCGCATGAACGAATATTCCAGAATTGCACTGATCATCGGATCAAACCATCCTTAAGCAGTTCTTTGAGATCGTGCGGTCGATCGTAGACGGCCACCGTTCGGTTAACATAAAAAGCCCGGTCAGCGATATCCAGCATTTCATCGATATGGTGGCTGGCCAGAATAATCGTCTTTTCCGCTTTCAATGTGTGAAGCAAGGCATAGAGTTCCCGGGCGGCGTCGATATCGAGATTTGCATCAGGCTCATCCAGTGCAATGACATCGGCAGCGGAAGCCAAGGCCCGCGCGATCATGACTCGCCGCAGTTGCCCGCCAGATAGCTGGCCGATCCCTCTGTTTTCAAAATCGGTCAAGCCAACTTTGCTAATAGCCTGACTGGCCACCTGTTTTTGTTTGGCTTTGTAGTGAGCAAAGGGTCGAATTGCGGCTTCGAGGGTCCCCATCAGCACAACTTCGCGGACCGTCAGCGGAAATGAAGTGTCAAAGGCTGGCACCTGGGGCACATAAGCGATTGTTTGCCGCCGCTCAATCCGGCCGGATTCCGGCTTCAGCAGCCCGGCAATCAGTCGAATCAGGGTGCTTTTTCCCCCTCCGTTAGGCCCAGCCAGAGCTGTAAGGGTTTTACGGGGAATTTTAAAAGTGACGTCACCGAGTGCACAAACATTGGCGTAGCAGAAGCGCACCTGATTAAAGCTGATCGGATGAATGTCTGTCTTATTGCTCATTGTTCAGCCTTAACGAGTGCAGCGACCATTGCACGCAATGACCCAATATAATCCGATGACAATGGTGCTACCTGTTCGGCTCGTCCTCCAATCTCTTCAGCAACAGTTTCTGCTTGCTGGTCGTCAAATTCCTGCTGGTAGAAGACGGTTTTGATCGAATGGTCTTTTGCGTATTGGATCACATGTTGAAGTTCAGCGGGCGTAGCTTGTTTGCCGGCGATTTCAATCGCAATCATGTCCAAGCCGTAATCATCAGCGAAGTAGCTGTAAGATCCGTGATAAATCAAGAAGGATTTTTGTTTTAACCCGGCCAGTTGCTTGCTGATTTCCTGATCGAGGCTTTTCAGCTCGCTGATGTATGCTGCTGCATTACTCTGAAACATATCTGCGTGGTCAGGATCAAGCCCCGCGAGCTCATCCGCTATTCGCTGGACCATGATTGCAACGCGCCTCGGCGATAACCAGACATGTGGATCTACTGAACCTTCCGCCTGCTCATGAGTGTCTGCCCCCACGCTTCCATCAGTCACATCTTCCTCCGCCTCGTTGCCGTCTTGCTGCTCATCATGTGAGCTGGAAACTGCAAGGAGAGGGTATGCATCGGCGACGGCTTTCTGCAAGTCAACTATGCGCATCGTCGAGGAATAGTCGGCGAGTTTCGGCAGTATATTGGCTGTTTCAGTCGGCATCTGCAAGGAAAAATACAAAGCCGCCTCTTCAAGGGCTTGCATTTCCTGAGAACTTGGCTGGTAATTGGCCGGGCTGTTGCCTGGTGGGATCATTGTCATAACCGAAACTTGATCGCCACCGACTTTCTGGACAAATGTTGCCAACGGAACGATGCCCACGGCAACATAAGTCTTTGGCTGATCTTCGGTTGACTTCCTGGTTCGAGGTAAGTTTGAACAACCGCTCAGCAGCATCGCTAATACTGAAAGTGAAACAACAATACTGGTCAATGGTTTATATTTCATACGATCCTCTTATTGCAATTTACATGCAATAAGAAACTAGCATAGTAATGTTTCGCTGTCAAATAAGCTTATGACTTCAGTCCACGAGCCTGGCAGTCGGCGCAAAGGCCGTATATCTCAACCTTGTGGTGTGTGACAAGAAATTGGCACTGCTGCGAAGCATCCTGCCATAACTGGGGCTGACAGGGAATAATGATTGTTTTGCCACATCCTGTGCAGATCAGATGATGGTGATGAACCCCCAGTTCATGGCAAAGCATATAACTTGTCAGGCCATTGTCATCTATCATTGATTCAATCAGGCCATGTTCTTGTAACGTCATAACCGTGCGGTAAATCGTTGATGTATCCATACTGACGCTGTCCGGAATCAGGTTCTCCAAATCAGTGATCGAGAGAAATCGGCCCAAATTATTAATCAACATTTCGATCAGACTTCGCTTATGAGCTGTGATCCTGCACCCCTGGTTGCGTAGATTCTGGTAGATCTGCTGTTTTAGTTCCATTAATATCACCCTCGGTCAATTCGTTTTCTTCTGATCACAGAAAGCTTAACTGCTTTCATTATAACTGGAAAGGGCGACAGATAGGCCACCTGCCGTACCTGGGCGACTCGGGAAAACATAATAAAAGCATTTCGCTGGCAGATTCAAGCCCAATCCACGCACAGCGTGCGGCAATCTGGTCAATCCTGAATGCCAAGAGGACACGTAGTTCTATAGGTTTTTTCACACCATACTTGATATATGCTCATAATCAGAACATACTAGTTATGGGCATAAGACCGTATATTGATTAATGACATTATATTCGATTAACGACATTTTAGAGTACTGATTAATCTGGGACGAATTCTGATGTGAAGAGTCCACAAAACAAGTGAGGAATATTCATGGGTAAACATTTGGCGAATTTCAAATCCTGCTTGCAGCCCACACCAAAAGTTCTGGTTTCCTGCCGAAATGACAAAGGCGAGGATAACGCCTTGGCTGTGGCTTATTGCTGCAACTGCAGCTATGATCCGCCGATGTTGATGGTCGGTATCGTACCATCTCGCTATTCTTACGACATGATCAAAGAAGCCGGCTCGTTTGTCGTCAACCTGCCAAGCAAACAGAACGCACTTATGTTCGAATATATGGGCAAGAATAGTCGGCGGGATGGCGATAAACTGGCTGCTACCGAAGCTAAAATCAGCGAGGCCATCACAATAAATGCGCCAGTTCTTGCAGACTGCCCGATCAATATCGAGTGTCAGATTGTTGATTCAATCCGAACTGGTTCACATGAAATGTTCGTCGGCAAAATTCTTTATGTTCATGCTGATGATTCATTAATCGATGAAACCGGCTGTATCAATTATTCAGCAGCAGACTTGTTGTGAGTTCGAAAAAGGATTGCTCAAAATATTTAATAATTCAGGAGGAATGACAATGATTCAGGCAGATGTCGTGATCATCGGTGGCAGCGCAACCGGTCTGGTTGCAGGGCTGACCGTAAAATCCAATTTCCCGGACAAAGAAGTCGTTTTGATCCGCAAGGAAGAGAAAGTCATGATTCCTTGCGGAATTCCCTATATTTTCGGTACTGTTGGTACGAGTGACAACAATATCCTGCCGGATGAAGGTCTGAAAAACCTGGGGGTCAAGATTGTCGTAGCCGAAGTCACAACCGTTGACCCGCTGAACAAGACCTGCACGACCAATATTGGCGAAGTCTATAGTTACGACAAACTCATTTTTGGAACAGGTTCAGTTCCGATCATCCCAGACTGGCTTCGAGGAGCTCAATTAGGTCATGTTTACACGATCCCCAAAGGAAAACCGTATCTGGATCAACTTCAACATAAATTGGCCGATGCGAAAAAGGTTGCTGTAATCGGCGCAGGTTTCATCGGGGTCGAAATATCCGATGAGCTGTGCAAAATCGGCAAAGACGTCACGCTGGTCGAGATTCAGCCGCACGTGCTGGGGCAGACCTTTGATGATGAATTTGCTGTTGAAGCTGAGAATCTTCTGCGCAACCGTGGGGTCAAGATCATCACGGGGATTGGCGTTGAAGAACTCATTGGACATATCGAAGTCAGCCAGATTCGACTAAGTGACGGCACAGATTTGGACGTCGATGCAGTGATCCTGGCGATGGGGTATCGCCCGGCTAATGAACTGGCTCAATCGATTGGTCTGGAACTCAATCAATATGGCTTCATCAAAGCTGACCAATATCGCCGAACCTCTGTTAAGGATATTTTTGCAGCGGGCGATTGCGCTGAAAAAGTTGACTTCGCGACGGGAAAACTTAGCCGTATCATGCTGGCTTCAACCGCTTGTACTGAGGGCCGGATCGCTGGGTTGAACCTCTATGGACTCGATACTTTCAGTACTTTTAAAGGCACTGTTGGCATTTATTTTACCTTTATCGGTGACACCGGCTTCGGTGCAGCTGGATTAACTGAGAAGCAGGCCGGACTGGAAGGGTTCAATATCGTTGCGGCAACATTCAAAGGTATTGACCGTCATCCAGGAAAAATCAGCGACGCGCATACGCAGTCAGTCAAGCTCATTGTTTCGCGCAAGAGCGGGGTCATTCTGGGGGGTGCAGCCATCGGAGGGAAAAGCACAGGTGAGTTGGTCAATGTGATCGGTTTGGCGATACAAAACCATATGACCATCAATGACTTGCTGGTCACACAGATTGGGACACATCCAATGCTGACTGCATCGCCTGCAGGTTATCCTCTGATCAAGTCTGCTGAAATAGCCGCCAGGAAAATGCAGGAATAATAACCCTCTGGAATTCAACACATTGCCTCGCATCTAGAAACCTTCGATTTCAAACTGCCTTTGCCGCTGCAAAGAAAGCATCGATATTTTCCAGTGGTGCCTGAGGCGGAATATCACAGCCTGAGGACAGAACAAAATTGGGATAATCCTTCATCTGTCCGGCTAGAGCTTTGGTTGCTTCATAAACCGAGGCCGGTGTGCCGCAAGCTATTAGAGTTGCTGACTCAATGTTCCCCATGACTAGACGGTCGGCCGGGATCTTTTCAATCGCATCTTTCATTGAGATGGAGTTGTCAAAATGGAAGGCAGCTGCACCTGTTTCGACTATCTCCGGCAGCAATGGCAAGACATTGCCGCAATTATGATAAACAACGATAAAGTTCTCATCTTGTACAGCCGATACGATCTGCCTGACATAGCTGGCCGAAAATTCAGCGTTCCAGTCTGGCGACAGCAAGCTAGCTGCTGGTTCAGCCATGACTATGCCATGGGCACCAGCTTTCTTGAATGCCTGGATATAGTCCGTCAGGAAACGGGTCGTTTTTTCAAGCACCAAATGGACGGTCTCAGGTTCATCAACCGCCATATACATGATTTCGGTCAGTTCCATCAACCGGCCTGCAAGCGAAAACGGGCCGATCACCCAGCGAAGACAGGACGGTCTGTAATAAGCTGAACAGCAAGTTCAATGGCTTTGACACATTCTCCTGTTCGTCCTGTTCCGATGTCAGGAACCACCAGTTTGGCTGCTTCCGCATATGAATCAATCAAACGGCCAATAATACTAGGCAGATCATCTTCGCTATATGCTGTTTTCGCTCCAAATGCTTCAGCTTCCACCGATAGATCCATATTGCTGACCGAAGCCATGGCTGCATAGCGATCCGCAATGGCCTTCATACACTGGGCTTGCAAATCGCCGCGTGAAACAAGGTCACGCACAGTCGCGCCAGTCAACTGGATACCAGGGAAAGAAAGAACAGGCAGGGGATCTTTTTTCGAATTGCTCCTGACCGAGTCAAGCCATTGAACCATGGTGAAATTCATGAATGATAAACCTCACATTGGCGTTTTGGTTTTATCATATTCACATAACCGTGGATGTTCTTATAAAATTTTATGATCATTTGTATTATTATGGACAAATGCCCATCATATGCTTAGGTCTGGGATTGTCCGTGCCGGCGGAATCGTCGACGACAGCATGCACCTTCTTCACTTTGGTCGTCAGGGCAGCACTGCAGGTGTTTGGATTGGCATTTGGGGCATTCCGGCTCGGAAGTCGTGTCGTTTTCGATTTTTTCGATATTTTCGAGGCTTTCTCGCTATTCCCGGCCACAATCCAGACAGCGGACCGGACAAATATTGCGCGTGAAATGGCCGCCATCAATCTGGATTGATTTTCTATTAACCAGGCTGTCAGCAATTTTCTCGCGAGCAGAAAGCAAGATGCGCTGAAAAGTCAGGCGCGATACTTCCATTTGTTCGGCACATTCAGCCTGTTCCAGCCCCTGCAGGTCCTTGAGCCGGATCGCTTCAAGTTCTTCCAGTTTGAGAATATTTTCGCCATTATTTTTGGGGGGATCAGTCGGCACGAACTTGAGAACAGCCGGCATTTGACTGATTCTGCGCCATTTGAAAGGCCTTGTCATAAAACGCCTCTATTGCATACTCNNCTATGTTAGCATCAGCGGGTGTCGATAGTGTTATGTTTTCATTTGCTAACAGTTGTGATACATTGTTATCTGGAATTGAAATCTCCCGTTTGACACTTTAAGAGAGAAGAAACGCTGTAGAAGCCTGTGAATAGAGCTTCTACAGCGTTTTGACAGATTAGGGAAAGTGCGTAATGTCTATTTTTGAGTCTTCGTCAGATTGACGATTTTTCGCATCTCCCGATTGGGCACAAGCTCCAAATCCGTTCGAAATCCAAAGGCGTCATGAATTGCATCCGTGATGTCTGTCCGAGTGTAGACAGGGATAAACCCGTCCCCCTCTTTTTCCAGGAAGTCCATCTTACTCAATGTATCTACAATGATTTCGCCACTGGGCGGATTTTCAGGCAGTTGCGACTGGATCTTTTTAGTCATAAGCTGGTGAATGAGCAAAGCAATAAAGCACGTCAGGAAATGGGCCTGAATGCGGTCATCACGCTTCAGATGGACAGGTCTTGCCTTCAACTCGCTTTTCATAATCCGGAAGGCTGCTTCAATCTCCCAGCGTCCGCGATTGACCGCGAGAATATCCAGCGGATCATCGTCCAGATTGGTGCAAAGACCGTAAAACCCGTCGTATTGAGCTTCTTTGGCAATGGTATCCGAATCCAGATAATAAACGTCCTGTTCCGCCAGCTCACCATCCTCAGTCACGGAATACCTTTTCACGAACCGAGCCGGATCGTTGACGTTTCTGCGATTCAGACTGGACGGCTTGGCGATCTTGCCCTGGGCTCGCTCAATCTGCTTAGCCCGCAAATCCTGCTGATATAACTTGTGTTTGAACGAAAAGGTCACAATGAGTTGCTGTTCCAGGTCCTTTTCCTTGATCCAACGACTTTTGAAGTAAAACCGGTCCAGTTCAGCCTCGTCAGCTGGATTGATCTGGCTGATGTCATAAAGCTCAGTGGAATTTTTCAATTGCCAGCCTGTTGGATCCAAAGACCAGTCGCGCAAATACTGCTTCAAGGTTTTCAACGATTGGGTCACGATGTAAGCCCGCTCACCTTCGTTATTGAAAAGCCGATTCTCGTGGGAAGCCAGACCGGCATCTGTGCAAACAACAAACTTGGAAAGGTTAAAGTCTTTGAGAATCTTTTCTTCCAGTGGTTTTAACGACGGCTGTTCGTTCTCATTGCCGTTAAACAGCCGGAAGGCCAGGGGCAGGCCATCTGCGTCCATGAACAGACCCATTTGCACAATGGGGTTGGGCCGGTGCTCCTTGCTTTTGCCGTATTGTTTCAACCCCTCGTCGGCTTCGATCTCGAAATAGTAGTTGATGCAGTCGTAATAGAGGATTTTATCGTTTCGCTTAACCAGTTTCTTGCTGTTGCGGTATAACTCGGCCTGGAGAAAATCACTGTTCTGTGCCAGGACCTCAAGTGCGCGATAAATATGGTGCAGTGAGAAATCGGGTTTTTCCAGATAATCCTGGGCGCTGGACAGCGAAGATCACTTGGAAGCAGGATCAAAAATACGGGTTGCGACCAGCATATTGAGAATATCGCTCAGGTTGTAGGTGATCTTGTACTCTTTGGCGATCTGCTGGCAGATCTTGGGCAAGCCTAACTGGGAATAGAGGGACTGAACAAATAAGCAGCCGCCCTTAAAACGGCGCTGTTTGCCTTTGACCAGCATTTTGGAGCTGGAATATTTGGCGACATACTCCAATTCATTTTCATTCTCTTTGCGATTAAGTTCCTCGATATAGGTATTGGCCCAGGCCACAGGATCCAAATCCCCACACTTTTTCAAGAGCTCCGCATGGGTCCCCAACTTTTCGACGACCTTGGTCGACCGCTTGCCGTTCTTTTTGTAGTCCTTGATGACATAATACGAATCATTACGCAATATGGTAATCGAAAATATTTCAATTATTTCCAACAAAAATGCCCGCAACTGCGGGCTTCCAGGTTCCATCGGTTAATTGTTTAGGAGAGGGAAGTGTCAAACTCCAGGGCAGTTCCGGTCAGTACGGCCTGAATGCTACAGAAAGGATGCTCCACCGAGCACTGACCAAAACTGATCGGCTCTGGCGACAGAAATCAGTGGCTGGTCAGAGAAAGTAGTGACAGACATTTTTTATAGTTCGCTGCAGCCACGGGCATTTCAGACATTATTGATCGAAAACCGGGCTACCTTTAAGTCAAATCTTTACCTGGGTTCATGGACATATTTATGGAATTTCTCTGGCACGGCTTCGATCGGCAAGTCATCGTGGATCGAACACGACCCGGCTGACTGGGCTGTTTCGTAGTACCATCTTTTGAAATCGAGCATATCGAGCATATCCTGCAGTTCTTGCATGTGCGCAATGACAGAGGCCTGCTGGTCCGTAATAATCGCCAGACGCTCGTCGATCTTGGCATCTCCTTCGACACAGCAGTCGATAAAATGCTTGATTTCCTTGATGGGCATGCCTGTCTTCTTGAGGCACTCGATCGTTTTCAGCGTCGCCATGTCTTTGGCTTTGAACAGCCGGATCCCGCCATCGGAACGTTCGACGAAGGGCAGCAATCCTTCTTTATCATAGTAGCGCAGCGTCGAGGCAGCTACTTTGATCTGCTTGGCTGCTTCACCGACAGTATAGACCATGTTGGGACCTCCAGATCAATTTATTTCTTGCAAGTCACTTCAACTTAAAGTTTACTTGAATTTGAACAAACCTGTCAACGACCGATC
>DIFN01000022.1:15653-33418 GCA_002419145.1 Mageeibacillus sp. UBA5747
TTCCCAGGCAACGACCACAGCCGACACATTTTTCCAGATCGACGTGCATCTTGCGCGAAGCAGCATCGAAGTCCAGGACATCATTGGCGCATTCACGCTGGCTGATCCGGTAACTGCGGCATCTGTCCTCATGAATTGGCGCCTGGCCGTTGTTGTGCTGGTGCATTCTGTAAGCCTGGAGCCGCAGCCCATGACGATGTTCTTGAGCGTGCCGCCAAATCCGGTCATCTCATAGTCTTGGGAAGGGGGTCAGGCTGATGAAAACATCGGTGTCCATGATGGCCCGACCGATCAAGGCTTTGTCAACATAATTGCCACCTGGCACCGGGATACAACGTGTTGCAGTCGGTCAAAAACGGTTTGCCACCGCTGCCGGCTGCCTGGATCAGCTTCTTTTGTTTGGTGGTTATGCAGGTACTTATGAAAGTTCTCTGGCACAGCATCGATCGGCAGGTCATCGTGGACTGAACACGTCCCGCCATCTGAACGTTCCACAAAAGGCAACAAGCCTTCCTTGTCATAATAGCGCAACGTCAAAGCGGCCACTTTGATCTGCCTTGCTGCTTCACCGACTGAATCAACCATGCAGGCTCCTCCAGATCATCTTGTTTCTTGCAAGTTGCTTTGACTTGAAGTTTACTTAAAGCTAGATAAGGCTGTCAAAATAGCAAGCTGACACACACGCACAGGAGGAGAAAATGGCAGACCACCAACCCGGCTTTTCCACGATTGACGACTACATCGAGCTCTTTTCCGGAGACATCAAGGAACGTCTGGTCACCCTGCGCGCAGTCATCCACGCAGCAGCACCTGCTGCCAGCGAGAAAATCAGCTATCAGATGCCGACATTTTATCTTGAAGGAAATCTGGTTCATTTTGCCACCTTTGATCATCACATCGGCTTCTATCCAGCACCAAGTGGAATCGCAGCATTCCGTTCTGAGCTGACCCCCTACAAGTGGGCCAAGGGATCCGTCCAGTTCCCCCATGAGCAACCCTTGCCGCTGGATCTTATCCGACGAATCGTCTTCTTCAGAGCGAGGGAAAACCAGACCCTGGCCGCAGAAAAAAAAGCCCGTCGCCGGAACTAGGCAGCAGGTACTTGAAAGCACGCTAGACTATGTCCATCATAGCTATAGTCATTTTGCACATAGTAATCAGACAGGAGAACCAATCATATCCGAAAAGTCATCTTGGTTTTGTAATAGGTAGTTATGAAAAAAAGTCTTCAAGCAAAACGATTGATGGCTGCGAAGACGAAATGAAGCGCAGAATCTGAAATGCGCGACTGCATGGCAGGCCTTAAGCGTTACTTTTCCAGTGTTGAAGTCGTCCGCGTCAATCGCCAGGCCGCTCTCTACATCTGTACACCTAGCGAGTGAACTCTGTCAGATGTTTCCAGTAGCGCATCGGCATCAGGTTCTTTTGCAGGTGGGAATTGGTCCGCTCGGCAATGGCTATGTGCTGATGATAGGTGCGCCAGATGTCCTCAAAGATATCATCGCAATCCGTCCAGGCAGCGAGGGCAGCCGGCACTGTATCGGTCAAGATCCACTCCTGCCCGTTATACAGGGCTGCGATTCCGCGCCGGATATCATGGATGATCCATGGCTGGTCCGCCAGACGGTCCGCGAAATGCGGTGCCAGTAACAGTGTGATGTTGTTGTCAGGCTCATATTTGGCATAAAAAATCCCAGTCGAAGAGCGGATGAACCGGATCAGGCCAGTCATACGCTGGGCTTCCCGGGAGACGCGTTGACTTAGCTCTTGGATGGTCCGGATGATATCTTCCTGCAAATGATCATCCACAGCTGGCCCATATTTGAATCCCAGACGCACATAGCGGTCGATCCAGTAACCTCGTTCCGGAATCTCAGTCAGGAACACATGCAGGATGTGTTCGAACGCCTGCTCTGAAATCCGGTTCCGGATCGAACGGGCGACCTTTTCCGCAGCGGCCAGATCCGTCTCGATCGTCACGTACTGGTCCAGCCAATTGATCTCCAAGCCCTGGCGCGCCAGAATCCGGTCTGGTTTTTCTTTGCGTGCGGCGCTCTGATGCAGGGCGGTCAGCAAACCTTCAAAACTGCCATCGAAGTCATAGATCAACATTAGAACTCACCCGAATCGACGGCATAAGATTTTACCAGAGGCAATACAGGCAGACTCAGATCAAACAGGGATATCTGATCCAGACCAGAATTCTTGCCAGATGAGCCATCAGCCACCAGAAGCGCCCGGATCCGTTGTTCGTCCTGGCGTGCTTCGCCGTAGAATTTGCCCTGGCACGTGATGAAATGGCGGGCTCGTTTCACGACAGTGCCCATTTTTTTTAGGAGGTCAAAGTCCACTGGCCCGGCACGTCTGGCAGCTACGATCCGCTGAGCTGAGCGCAGGCCAATCCCGGGCACTCGCAGCAACATCTCATAGGGGGCGCGATTGACCTCCAGCGGGAACAAGTCAAGATGGCGCAACGCCCAGTCCGATTTCGGATCCACGTCGAGGCACAGGTCAGGATGGTGATCATCGAGGATCTCCCGGGCGGAAAATCCGTAGAAGCGCAGAAGCCAGTCTGCCTGGTAAAGTCGGTGTTCACGCGCGAGCGGCGGAGATGTGAAAAGGGACGGCAGATTGGGATGGCTGACGGTCGGTATGTAGCTCGAATAATAGACGCGTTTGAGCTGGAAGGACTGGTAGAGCTTCTCCGACAGCTGGAGAATCTGGTGATCCCGTTCCGGAGTCGCGCCGACGATCAGCTGGGTTGTCTGGCCGGCTGGAACAAAATCCGCTGCATGACGCACGGCCAGGCGAGTCTCGCGGGACTCGTGGATCTGTTCATGAATCTGGCCCATCGGTCCCAGGATCGCCTCGCTGCTTTTTTGCGGAGCCAGTGCGTGTAAGGATTGGGGGGACGGTAATTCAATGTTGACACTGAGTCGGTCCGCCAGATAACCCAGCCGGGTCGTCAAGGCAGGTGAGATGCCGGGGATCACCTTGACATGGATGTAGCCATTGAAACGATAGTCCCGGCGCAGGATCTCCAAAGCCCGGATCATCTGTTCAGTTGTCTCGTCCGGCGAACGAAAGACTGCCGAACTTAAAAACAAGCCCTCGATGTAATTGCGCCGGTAGAAATTGATCGTGATCTCGGCGACCTCCTCTGGGGTGAGCATAGCTCGCTCGACATCGCTGGTGGCCCGATTGATGCAATAAGCACAATCGTAGGCGCAGATATTGGTCATCAAGATCTTGAGCAGGGAGATGCAACGACCGTCAGCAGACCAGCTGTGACAAATGCCTGCTGCCGCTGCATTGCCGACACCTCCGGCCTTATTGGGCCGGGTGCTGCCGCTTGACGAGCAGGATACATCGTATTTGGCGGCATCGGCCAGGATGCGTACTTTATTGAGAAGATCCACCTGTGTCACCCCCTATCGTTTTGAATGGGTGACAATCATCATAGCATAGATCGGCTTAAAAGTGAACATATGTTCTATCTGGATCTCGATGCTGTTTTCACGAACCCTGTTCATGTGCCAAATCAGAGATGGATCGGGAGGCACGTTCCACGAACTGTTGGCTGGTGATGGTTTGCGCTGCTAGCTGTTCAAATAATGGCCCCCAAAAGTCAGCTCCCAAATTCAGCGGCAACTGATCTGGGCTCATATCGTAGATATGCCCGGCTTGATTCCAGCGAAAGAGGTCTTTTTGCAGGGAATTACCCAGTGTTTGCATCTGATTATGCATGGCAGGCAGTACATTCGCTTTGTTGGACAGAACCGCCTGATAGGAATCCTGATTTGCCAAGTTCTGCAGGAATTTCTGGGCCAAGTCGCTGTTCGGGCTTGAGCGTGAAAGCACCAGCCAGCCTGTTGGTTCGGCAAAAATCCCGTTAGTATCCGGTGTATAGGCCCCAAAAGGGATGAAACCACGCTCAAAGGTGACTCCAGCTGCCTGTAAAGATGGATCCAGGTCACTGGAACCAAGCGTAAAAACTGTGCGACCTTCACTGAAGGCGCGATATTGGTCTTGAAGGGTCCCCTGCAGTAAAATTTCTGGCTCAGAATGGCGAAACAAAAGATCTAGATAGTCAGCAAACTGCTGAAAACGCACCTTTTCAACTTCACCTTTCTGTAATTGATTCACCAACAAAGAATTTTTATATGTCATGCCACTGCTAAGGTAGATGTTCAATAAAATCCTGCTGTTACTCCAGATCTGTTGTCTTCCGTCATTCAATGCCAGTGCCAGCGGAGCATTGATCCCCAGCAACTTCTTCTTTTTCTCCAGTGTCTGCAGGGCTATTCCCCACGCAGAACGGTTCGTCAGGGTCGCCGGGTCGATCCCGGCCTGGTCGAGCAGTGACTTGTTGTAAATCAGACCAGAGCCAGCCAAATCAATTGGAAAGCCAACAACTTGCTGGCCTGACACCAGTGCGAACGGTGTTTTCCCAACCCAAGGTTCTTCCGATAGATCTTCAAGCTGTTGAGACCACAAAGAGGCCTCTTCTGGTCCATTAATCAGGAACAGATCCGGAAACTCGTTTGATGATTCGAGATTCTTCATGGTTGCATAATAATCTTCATAACCTGAGATCAAAAGAACTTCAACGTCGACGCTCTTCTCAGTTTCAAATTTATCGGCCAAGGCCTCGAAAGCTGGGGACCATTCGATGCGGTTCAAAGCGATTACCAGTGGGGGTATTTCTGTCTCAGGAAGAATACCTGGCACAACATCGCTTGGTTCAGGCAATGGTATTGATTCGCTGATCATGCCTGGCTCAGTCAGATGCTGGGAGATTAAAGCGATGGTAATGAAAATGGCAACCAGCAACAAGCCAAGCGCCAGCAAAATCAGAAGGCTAAGCTGGACACGATTGGTCTTTTGAGACTTGGCAACACCTGTTTGGGTCCTGCGCTCCCTGACCACCCACAAATCATCTTCACGAAATCGTTTCATGAATACAGTCGATCACTTTCCTTGAGGCATTCTTGAAGCATCATAACAGAAAATCCCAACCGATGCAGAATCGGTTGGGATTTCTCTCAGTAAATGCGCTAGTGAGATAGCTGACTTATTTGATGGAGCCAGACATGACACCTTGGATAATTTGCTTTTGAGCAATAAGGTAGACCACGATCATGGGCAAGATGGTCAAAAGCAACGCTGGGATCAATAACTCCCAGTTATCCATATAGGTACCATTGAAAACTTTCATCTGGATTGGCATGGTCAGCAGATGAGGTTTCGTCAAAATCAGTGAGGGTAACAGGTAGTCGTTCCAGATCCACATGGAATTGAGGATCAGAAGCGTCACAGCTGTAGGTTTCAAGATCGGCAAAACAATCAGGAAGAACGTTTGCTTGCTGGTGCAGCCATCGATGAAAGAGGCCTCTTCAAGCTCATAAGGCACGGATTTTAAAAAGCCATGGAAAATGAAAACAGACATGGCCGAGCCGAAACCACCATAGAGCAAGATGAGCAACGGCATCGGAAATCTCTCGATCAACTGCAATTTTGCACCGTAGATGATCAGCATGGGAATCATCAGCGATTGAAATGGGATGATCATCGATGCAACCAGCACTGAAAAAAACGCATTGTTAAAGACCGATTTGTTCCGAACCATGTGGTAGGCAGTCATGGCCGACGTGACGATGATCAAGGCAACACTGATCACTGTAATGACCACGCTGTTCCGAAGTGTCGTAACAAAATTCATTTTGACAATTGCTTCGGAAAATTGACGGAAGCTGATTGAGGTTGGGAGTGCAAAAGGATTTTCCAGAATTTCCCAGTTTCCCTTGAAAGAGTTAATAATCATCAGGAAAAACGGGAAGATGAACAAAACAAATGTCACAATCAGCAGAAGATAGACCAAGGTTGTATAGATGAACTTTGCTCTTTGCATTAGGCTTCCAACTCCCTCTTCTTACCCAAATAGACCTGCAGGCCTGAGACAATCGCAACAATGATAAATAAGAAGATTGCTTCAGCTTGTCCAATGCTGAATTTGTTTTGAGTGAAGGCTTTAGAAACAATGTGCATGGAAGCCATGACCGTGCTGCCTGCTGGACCACCAGCCGTTAAAGAGTAGTTGATATCGTAAACCATGAAAGAACTTTTCAGAGTCATGAAGATCGTGACAACAAAAGCTGGGACCATCAGTGGAATGGTAATGTGCACGAGACGGCGCAAGCCAGTCGCACCATCGATCCGGGCGGCTTCGACGACATCGTTAGGGATGCCAATCAGTCCGGCGATGAAGATGATCATCATGTAGCCGCTCAGTTGCCAGACCGTGACAATAACAATGGCCAGGAATGCCAGGTCACGGTCGCCGAGCCAGCCCAGTCGCAACAGTTCGATACCAAGTCTTTCGCCGATTGCAGGCAGTGAAGAAACGAAGATGAATCTCCAGATGTACCCCAGGACAAGACCACCGATTAGGTTAGGCGTAAACAGGGCGGTACGGAAAAAATTCTGGCCTTTGAGCCCAGAGGTGACAAGTGATGCTAATCCAAAGCCAACCAGGTTGACAAGAAAAATGCTGGCAATCACATATTTGAAGGTCAATAGCAACGCATCCCAGAATTTTTTGTCCGCTAGAGCTTTGGCATAATTATCAAAACCAACAAATTTCAATGGTTTGGTCAAAGCAATGACATTAGGCATGTCAACGAACGTTAAAACCAAACCATAGATAAAGGGGGCCAAGACTGCCATGGTGAAAAATATGATTGTTGGCAACGTAAAGAAAAGTTGGTCACCGACAATTTGCCTTTTGCTGGGTCGTAAGCTCATAAATCACCTCTTAAGTTGGGCTAAAGGATGGCCAGACCCTAGTCCGGCCATCCCCTTTCTTACTTGGAGTTAAGAGCCCAGATATTTTTATCCGAGCGAAGCATAGTAATCTTCAAATGCTGCTGCGAGGTCTTCACGGGAAATGTCTTTGTTGATAAAGGCCTGAACAGACGGGCCCAGGATGTTCATGTAGTCAGCAGCACTGACATAGTTGGTCGGGAAGTCAAGCGTAGCGCCAGCAGCGATTGCGTCAGAAATAGCAGCACCCAGAGGGTTGGTGACCTTGTTTGGGTTGTTCTTGAAGGCAGAAATGATTTGGGATTTATTGACCAGGAAATCCATGCCCTTTTCGTCGAAGACCATCCAGTCCAGGAACTTCTGGGCTGCAGCCTGCTCGGCCGGGGTGGCGTTCTTGTCAATGATGAAGACCTGAGTCGGGCCAACAGAAAGCTTACCAGCATTGGGGTCGTTGGCATCATTGGTGAATGGAACCGGGATAAAGCCGAAATCAGAGCCAGGAGCAGCTTTCAGAGAGTCGAAAGCCCAGTTGCCGTTGAAGAGCATGGCCGCTTCGCCGTTACCGACTTTGACATGAGCTTCATCATAGTAGGAACCGAGTGGGCGTTCGCCGAAAACATTGTATTTGGGATCGGCAAGCAATTCCATGGTGTCATAATAGCCGTTCCAGACAGCATTGTTCAGGTAATCAAAGTTGCCGGCCTTCAGATCAGCCACGAAGGCGTTTTTGTCAGCAGCCTGGTTGATGAACTGAGAGCTGTAGTGGTTGGCAACAGACCAAGCTTCGGTCTGATAGGCGATAGGCTTCTTGATACCTGCTGCGACGAGCTTGTCCAGAAGCTCAACGAACTGGTCACGGGTCTTGATCGAAAGCGGATCAAATCCAGGGACGACCTTTTCTACAACAGCTTTGTTGTAAACAAGGCCAAAGCCTTCGATGGCGAACGGAAAACCAACAACATGGCCTTCGGCATTTTTGAAAGCTGCGTCAGTTTCATTGATCCAGGCAGCGCCATCCATGGTTGCGGCGATATCCGCATATTTCTCATTAACAGAATAAGGTTCAACCATAGCCAGCGTGACGATCTTGCCAGCCGAAATCAGCTTATCGTAGATGCTGACAGTGTCACCAACCGTGACGCTGTACATCTCAACCGTGATGTTCGGATTGGCTGCCATGAAGTCCTTGGCGGCCTGGTCAAACTGGGCAGCAATTTCGCCCTTGCCATTGGTGACGATAATTGTGACTGGTTCGTCAGAAGGGGCTGCAGTTGTGGTTTCACCGGGAGCAGCTGTTGTTTCAGCAGGAGCAGCCGTTGTTGTGGGGGTGGATGCACAAGCTGTCAGAGAAAGGATCAGGGTAATCATTAAGATAATCGACAGTACCTTTTTCATGTTTCCTCCTTAAAGTTGACAATTGGCCAGGCGAACTGGCATGAAATAAATCAACACATCCGTCACAGGTGTATTTCTAGTTTGAATGAGCAGTTGCAACCGGTTGCGCTGACCTAGTTGAATGATAACACAAAACTTGGATAAATGTCATTTTGCACAAACGCTTTTTATTACATTTTTTTGCATTGTTTTTTACAATTGTTTTTGATTTAGTTACATTTACTTTGTTTTTGGACAGAAATGGAAAATTTTGTCCGTTTATGTCATTCGAATGTCTTATTCATGTAATTGTCATCTTGCACAACTTTAGATGGGTTGTAGCAAAGATGCACTCAAACTTCCATTTCATCAGGCTAAATGCCGATTCGCAGGTTACATTTTGGAAGATTCCCATGTATTATAATAATAATTATTTCTATTAACAGGAGGATTCCCCCATGAAATTCAGATGCACCGTTTGTGGTTACATTGCCGAAGGTGACGCTGCCCCCGAGTTCTGCCCCCAGTGCAAAGCACCGGCCAGCAAGTTCGTTGTGGTCGACGAAGGTGTTATGTCCTGGGCTGCCGAGCATGTCATTGGTGTGGCCAAGGGTGTTGACCCGCGCATTATCGAAGGCCTGCAGATGAACTTTGCTGGCGAATGCACCGAGGTCGGCATGTACCTGGCCATGTCCCGCGCCGCTGACCGCGAAGGCTATCCGGAAATTGCAGAGGCTTACAAGCGCATTGCTTTTGAAGAAGCTGAACACGCCGCCCGTTTCGCTGAAATGCTCGGTGAGGTTGTCAGTGCTGAATCAAAACAGAATCTCAAGGTCCGTGTCGAAGCTGAATACGGCGCTACCCAGGGCAAGACCGACCTAGCCAAACTGGCTAAGGAGCTCGGCTACGACGCCATTCATGACACGGTTCACGAAATGGCCCGCGACGAAGCCCGTCATGGCAAAGCCTTCAAAGGCCTGCTCGAGCGCTATTTCTAATTGCCTGCCTCTTCTTTGTCACCACCAAAGACACCTCGCAGTTTACCGCAGCGGGGTGTTTTTTTTGTCAGATCAGTTATTCGTTGACAGATGGCCTCAACAGTCATAAGATCCGCTTAAATCATCGCTAATGGAGGCATGGCATGCGCATTGTTTCGGAACAGCAGCCGCGGCCACGGGTTCACTTTACCCCCCGGCAAGGCTGGATCAACGATCCCAATGGCTTGATTTATCTCACTGGCCAGTACCACTTGTTTGCCCAGCATTATCCACACGATACCAGCTGGGGTGCGATGCACTGGTTGCACGCCACCAGCGACGATTTGATCCACTGGCACGAGCAGCCGATTGCTTTATATCCCAATGAACGAGGGATGAAATTCTCCGGCAGTTCTGTTCTGGATCGTGGCAATAGATCTGGCCTCAGCACGGACGGTCGCGATCCGCTGATCCTGGTGTACACAAACCACGGACAGCAGGAAGAGCAAGCTATTGCCTGGTCCACCGATGGTCTGGCCTTTACCGAGTGGGAAAAGAATCCCATCATTCCCAATCCTGGCCTGCATGACTTTCGTGATCCAAAGGTTTTTCAGATGCCTGGCTCAGGTCATTGGCATCTTGTCCTGACGGCTGGACAGCAGCTTTTTTTCTACCAGTCGGCTGATCTTTTGCACTGGCATCAGACAGGTACGTTCGTTCCAGATGGCCAGCCGTCAGGTTCCGAAGGGAAAAACTGGGTCTTAGAGTGTCCGGATTGCTTTGCTGTGCCCGCACCAGACGGGCGGGTTGTCTGGGTCTTGCTTCTGAGCCACATGGTGCTCGATGAACCACGAAAAACCGAAATTCTCTACTGGCTGGGTGAATTTGACGGTCTGACCTTCCGACCGTTTCCCAGTTCAAGCGGTCCTTTTCTGTTTGATCCAGGGCCTGACCACTATGCACCCGTAACTTTTGCCGGACTGCCAGAGCCGCTGACGCTTGGCTGGGGCAGCAACTGGGCTTACAAGGATACGTTGCCTTGCCAGACGTATTGCGGTCAGATGACGCTGGCCCGCCGCCTTGCACTGATCAAAACTAAAAATGGATTGCGCCTGACTCAGGAACCAGTCCTGCCAACTGGGCTGCTGCCAGCAAAACCAGACGTGATGCCTGGGCAGCTGGATGTCACCATCGAATTTTATGGTTCATTTTCCTGCAGACTCTTCAACGCCAGTGGTGAGTCGTTCGTAATTTCACTTGACGACAATCAGTACTGGCAAATCGACCGGAGCCATGGCGCGTCGCAGCCGTTCTGGCCATCTGGCCTGCCGGACTGGTATGAAGTGATCCGGTCGCCACGCCTGGCGGATGGTCCTTCCCAAATGCGCCTGGTCTACGACCAGACTTCCATCGAGATCTTTGCCGACCAGGGGCTTCTGGCCTGCCACCTTCTGGTCATGCCAGGGAAGGCTTTTGACCAGCTCGAGATGGCAGGAGCGGCAAGAGTCCAGCACTGAAAGACGGCCTCCACTGAGTTTGCACTCATTGGAGGCCGTTATTTTGCTCAAGTAATACGATCCTGAGGCAGGACTTGTTGCATCTTCAGGCCAAATCAATATCCGGTGCGGCCGCCACGGGTTTTCCACATAACCCAGAGAGGTCCGGCCAGGCAGATGGTCGAATACGTTCCGCTGATCAGCCCAGCCATCATCGGCAGGGCAAACTGCTTGATGCTATCGATGTTGTAGAAAAACGCAAAGATATATGCGATGCCAATGGCACCAAAGGTGGCCAGGCTGGTGTTGATCGAGCGGCTCAGGGACTGGTTGATCGAGAGGTCGACGAGTTCGGACAGCGGCATTTTGCCTTTGTAAAGGCGTTCGTTTTCCCGGATCCGGTCGTAGACAACGATGGTGTCGTTGATCGAAAAACCGAGAATCGTCAGGACGACAGCCACCAGCGATTCATTCAGGGGTATGCGCAGGATGACAAACATGAAGAAAGCGACAAACACGTCGTGGAACAGAGCCACCAGACCCATCATGCCGGCAGAGGGGCCGGACATGCTGCGGAAACTGAACCAGACAAAGGCAACGATCAGGATCGAGGCCAAAGCGATAGCCCAGAGACCTTTGATCAGGAGTTCGCGCCCGATGAATGGATCGACCAGATTGGCTGATTCCAGCGTAAAGGTGGTATCCGGGAATGTGGTTACCAAGGCGTTCTTGAGGGCGATCTGCTCGTCCGGGGTCAATGCCTGGGTCCCGGCAACATTGACGACCAGGAAGGTCTTGTTGTCACCGAGGTTGGTCGTTTCCTGAATGGTTACTTCGTTCTGGATCGCTGCGGCGACCACCGACTGGGCCTGACTGAGATCAATCGAGCCCTCGTAGGCGTATTTGAGGATGCTGCCGCCCTTAAAGGTGATGTCCATCTTGATCCCGAAAATGAGTGAAACCAGAATACCTGTCAACATGAAAGCCGCAGAAAGCAAGAAAAACCATCTGCGGTGCTGGTAGAAATGGATCTTACGCATCGGCTGCCTCCTTCTTCTTCCCGTAAAGCCACGGATTCTGCAGGGCTTTGAACTGGCTCAGTGAGCCGATCATCAGGCGATTGGCAACAACGCCTGTCAAGCCGTTCAAAATGACGCCAACCAGCAGGGAATAGCCGAATGACAGCATGGAACCGGAGCCGAAGATCATCAGGATCACAGCTGCGATGGCCACCGTGATGTTGCCGTCCATGACAGCAGACAGGGCCTTATGGAAACCGTTGGCCAAGGCAGAGGTCAAGGAGTTGCCGGCGTTGAGTTCTTCTTTGATACGCTCGGCGATGATGATGTTGGCATCCACACCCATGCCGATCGAGAGGATGATCCCGGCGATGCCTTGCAAAGTCAGGGTCTGCTGCGGAATCGAGATGGCGAGCAGGATGCCGACCGTCTGACCAAGTAAGCTGAATATTGCAACAAAGCCAGGCAAGCGGTAATAGAGCAACATGAACAACATGATCAAAATCAGGGCAAGCATACCAGCCTGGGTCATGACAGAGAGGGCTCCGGCACCGAGGCTGGGGCTGATCGAGCTTGAGCTGATCGCCTCCAGGGCAAAAGGCAAGGCACCGGCATTGATTTTCTGGGCCAGCTCGATGGCAGCTTCGCTGCTACCGATATTGGTGATCATCGCACTGCCGTCGGTGATTTTGCTGAGAACGCGCGGAGAGGAGATCAGGGTCTCATCCATGTAGATCGAGATCTCGCCCTGAGTGGCAGCCAGTTCACCCGTGGCATCGGCAAAAGCCTGGGCTCCTGTGGCATCCATCTCCAGAAGAACAATCGGATCCGACGTATTCGGGTCAAAGGCTGCAGTTGCCGAAGCAATCTGGGTGCCATCCAGCACTACCGTGCCATCCGGCTTGCGGAAAGTCAGGCGAGCCATTTCGCCCAGTTCCTTGAGGGCTTTTTCCGGATTGAATTCGGTCTCGTCTGATTTCCAGGGGTAGCGGACGATGATCCGCCCATTGTTCTTGTCAGTAGTGATTTCACGGTCCAGGATATTGAGGTTATCCATACGCAGTTCTATGACACTGCGGGCCGCGGCCAGGTCACCTTCGCTGGGGACACCGCTGTAGTCCTTGGGGGCGAATACTGCCTCCACGCCACCGCGGATGTCGATCCCGAAACGGATCTTGTCGGCGCCATACAATTCAAAATAACCTGTCTGCCCCGGCACCGGAATATTCAGGCCAAAAAGGCTGAGCAAGGTGCTCAGGAGAATGATGGCAACGACAATGAAAAAGGTGATGGGTCTGGCTTTGACTTTGTTTCTGGCAAAAGTTCTTCGAGCCATCGTCTTAACACGTCCTTTCTAAAGGTCACAACAAGGACCTATTATATCATGATTGTGCAAGCTCACAAGCAAGAGATAAAAAACCTGCCGGCAGTGATTCCGGCAGGCAGAGTGGTGATTCCAGGGGAGCCGGATCAGCTCGGGAAGCGGCGGACGGTCAGGATATTGTAGCCAGCATTAGAGAAACTCTGCAGGCTGCTGACGACGACTTCGCGCTGCGAGGTCGAAGCGTGGATGACTTGTCCATCCCCGAGATAGATGGCCAGATGGGTGATGGTTTTGCGGCCGTCCTTGGGTTTGGCATCAATGCAGACGACATCACCAGCCTGGGCATTCTCCAGTGAGACCCCTTCACCTGCTGAGCCAAAGCTGGATGAAGATCGGGGTACACTGACACCGACTTTGTTGTACGCCCAGTAGACCAGGCCGGAACAGTCCATGCCCTTGAGGCTTTCACTGCCGTAGACATAGGGCGTCCCCAGGGCTTCGCGGGCGAGGTCAACGATGGTGCTGCCGGATGCATTGGCAGCAGCCTCGCCTGAGCCATCAAATGCAGCATCCGCACTCGACGAGGCTGAGCCTGGCTTAGTCTTTGTCAGGAATTTTGATGCGACATAGCCGGTCTGGTCATCACCAAACACAATCCGCGACCATTCGTCGCCGATTCCGGTCCTGTGGACCTTGGCTCCGGATTCGAGATTGGCCAGTATTTCATTATCGGTGGAATAGGATGCTCGGACATTCAGGGATGTCCCTTTGACATACATGGACTCATCCACAGGCCGGAAGACCATCTCGTCTGTTGTGTATTCGGTTTTAACAAAACCGATCTGGTCATCTGCTTCGACCTGAAGCCAGTCACCCCAAACGCCAATGGCATGCAACCGGTCGCCCATGACAATCTTGGCTACGATGGCGCTGTCGGTGGATGCCTCTGCGCGAACATTCAACACATCCGCCTGGATATAGACATCGTAATCGGCTGTTTCCAACACAGGTAGCGTGGGTTCTGCAGCAGCGGCCATCGTGGTTTCGATCCGGGCTTCGACGGACTCGGCCTGGGCGGTGTGGTCCTGTTCAGGCTCGAGCGTGAGAGCTGGCTGGGAACGACTAAATGTAACGTCTGAGAAATCAGCCGGTTGCAGGTCAGGTGCTGAGGCAACGCTGGCCGGCTGAACAAGGGCGACCGTGGCTGAAGCAGCAAGGGCGTCAGGCGCTGCGATAGGATCCGTCTGTGCCCAGGGGGCAGGCAGGCCCAGCGGTAAGGACAGGAGCGGGATGGAGATCATGATTGACGCCAGGGACAGGGTCAAACCATATTTAACCCGGGGGGCCGTCAACTGTCTCACTTTAAAACGCCGCATGAAGACTCCTTGTAATTTGGTATCTATCAGGGGCGAATCACGAAGCGACCGCCGGAATAATCAATTCTTGCGCATTATATCCCATGCGGGCGGATGAGTCAAATTCAGCAGTTCTGGAAGCCAGGTCAACTTGACAGTTAATTTTAACCTCTCTATACTAAATTAAATAGAATCTGCACAAACCGATGAGCAAGAAGAGTACACCCATTAACCGCTTTTCAGCGAGCTGCCGCCAGTGCAAGGGCAGCAAGGCTGCATGGGTCGAATGGACTTGCGAGGGCGATCCGAACGTGTATTTGCAGCAACTGGCGTTTGATTCCTGCCAAATCTGTGAATGCTCCAGTAGGCATCGACGGGAGACCGACCCGTTAGCAACAGGGCCATGCCGGATCACTCCGACATGACAAAGTGGGCTCTGAAGAGCCAACTAGGGTGGTACCGCAGGAAATTGATTCTTGTCCCTGTTCTTACAGGGGCAAGTTTTTTTATTTTGCGGGCCGGATCAAACATCCCACGGAACCTAAGCCCAGCTAAGGGCATGAAAGGAGCACAAAACCATGTCCAACATTCCTTATCGCACCCATTTAAGTGAAGAGGATATCCCGCGCTATTGGTACAACATGCGTGCGGACATGAAAGAACAGCATGACCCGTATATCCATCCCGGCCGCATGAATGAAGCTGTTTTCGAAGACTTTCAGCCAGTCTTTTGCGACGAGCTGATCAAGCAGGAGCTCAATACCACCGACCGGCTGATCGAAATCCCAGAAGGTATTCGCGAGGTTTACAAACTGTTTCGCCCTTCCCCACTCTGTCGCGCCTACAATCTGGAAAAGGTCCTGGGCACACCAGCCAAAATCTACTATAAGTTCGAGGGCAACAACACATCGGGCAGCCACAAGCTCAATTCTGCTGTGCCCCAAGTCTATTATGCCAAGGAACAGGGCATCACGAACCTGACCACGGAGACGGGTGCCGGCCAGTGGGGTACGGCCTTGGCCATGGCTTCCAAGCTCTATGGTGTGAACCTGACTGTCTACATGGTCAAAGTATCGTTCCATCAGAAGCCTTATCGCAAAGCCGTCATCGAAACCTTTGACGGCAAGATCATCGCCAGCCCATCTGATACCACCGATTTTGGCCGCATGATGCTCGCCCAGGATCCTGACACCTCCGGCAGCCTTGGCATGGCCATCTCCGAAGCGATTGAACTGGCGGTCAAGACACCTAATACTCGCTATGTCCTCGGTTCGGTCTTAAACCAGGTCTTGCTGCACCAGTCGGTCATTGGTGTCGAAGCTAAGACCGCCTTTGAAAAAATCGGCGATTATCCAGACATCATCATCGGCTGCGCCGGCGGTGGTTCCAACCTCGGCGGCCTGATTGCACCGTTCATGGGTGACAAGCTCCAGGGCAAAACCAATCCGTATTTCATCGCGGTCGAGCCAGCCTCTTGCCCGAGTATGACCCGTGGACGCTATGCCTATGACTTTGCTGATACCGGCCGAATCACACCGCTGACCAAAATGTATACCTTGGGCTGCGATTTCAAACCGTCCAGCATCCATGCCGGCGGCCTGCGCTACCATGGAATGTCACCGATCATCAGCAAGCTGTATCATGATGGCTACCTCGATGAAGCCCGCGCATATGGCCAGAATGCCTGCTTCGAAGCTGCCCTGCAGTTTGCCCAGGCTGAAACCATCCTGCCAGCGCCGGAGTCAAGTCACGCCATCAAGGCCGCCATCGATGAAGCTCTGAAATGCAAGGAAACTGGCGAAGAAAAGACCATTTTGTTCGGTCTGTCAGGCACCGGGTATTTCGATATGTCAGCCTACATGCAGTATCGCAACGGCACCATGGTGGACTACATTCCATCTGATGATGAGCTCAATGAGAGCCTCCAGCACCTGCCGAAAATTCCGGGTATCCAGGACTGACCGTTTTCTTTGTTCCAGCCAAAAGCCGCTCCAGAGGCGTCCGGGGCGGCTTTTTCATGTCTGGATAGATTTTATTCTGCTGGTTATGGGAGCAGAGACTGTCTGTTCAGGTGCGGAATTTGGAGACTTGCGCCGCAAGGTTATCGAGATTATCTGCCACATCCTTGACCAGTCTGGCATCGATCTTATGGTTCATGGCCATCTCCTGAAGGATAGCCAAGGCCTCTTGCGGATTCATCCCAGGCCGGTACGGCCGGTCTTCCACCAAGGCACTGAAAATATCGGCAGTGGCCAGGATCCGGCTGCACAATTCGATCTCACGTTCCTGTAGCTGGAAAGGATAGCCAAGGCCGTCGAGGGTTTCGTGATGGGTGCCAATCCAGTTGGCAATGCGTTCAAAACCCTCAACCCGTTCCAGGATCCGCTGGGAATAATATGGGTGTTGTTTGACGATTTCGCGCTCTTCGATTGTCAGTTTCCCAGGCTTGTTGAGGATTTCATTGGGCACGGCCAGTTTGCCGAGGTCATGGACGAGACCGGTCAGGTACATCTGTTTGGCTTCGTCGCTGGAAAATCCCCGGATCAAAGCCATTTCCTGAGCGACTTTTGCGACATTCTGGGAATGGGCTGCAGTGTAATGGGAGGTCGAGTCGACCACACTGGAAAACACATTGGCCACATGGATCAGGTCATCAATTTCAAAGGTGTATTTGTCCCAGAAAGCCAGATCAGAGAAAAAGCGGTTCTCGATGTTCAGGTTCACCACGTCGAGCCAGAAAACCTCGCGCTGGCTGACTTCTCGGAATGCCGCAACCAGTTCTGGGTCGAACAGATAGTCACTCTGCCGGATCTGGTCATGTATCCGCTCGCGTTGAAGGAAGATGTGCTGATCTGATTCGATCAGGACTTCGATCCGGTCAGCCAGGTGGATGATCCTGCTGGCCAGAGGGATGTCCTGCCCAGAAAGGCCGGTGGGATTGCCACCAAGGTATCGATCATGGTGGTGGCGGATCGGCAGAGCCAGGTGATTGAGTTGGGGTGAATCCTTGAGAATCTGGTAGCCTTTTTCTGCGTGGCGGAAAATATGCTCATTGTCAACTGCATGGGCGATGTAGTGTTTCTCATACCAGTCTGCAGCTGCCCCGATGTCATGGAGCAAGGCTGAGTAGACGATGATCTGGTCGTCGTAGCTCCCCAGTCCGAGGTAACGGCCAATGTAGCGGGCAATGATTGCGGTGCGCCGGTGATGGTTGGCAATTCCTGAGGTTGTCAGTTCCAAAGCCATGGACAGGGCGGAAATGAATGTTATCGGATGAATGTTGATCTGCTCAAGCATGTTTGGTCACTCCCCAGTTGCCGCCCTGCGATTCAAAGCTGAATGCAGCCTGCTTCTACCTGTTTCTTTTCCATTATTATAGATAGAATTCGGCAACACCA
>DIFN01000022.1:33436-42221 GCA_002419145.1 Mageeibacillus sp. UBA5747
TATTCCCGCACGAGGGTCATTTGACACCCGATTCACTCTGACTTTCACTGCCCCGCGTTGCCCTTGCCGCTCGGGCAAATCGCCTGCTATACTATTGACGTTTAAAACAGGAGGAATCTGCCATGCAAGAAACTTTGGCCTCTGAAGTGGCCCGTCGGCGCACGTTTGCCATCATTTCCCACCCTGATGCCGGCAAAACGACCATGACTGAGAAATTGCTGCTCTATGGCGGCGCGATCCACATGGCAGGCACAGTCAAAGCGAGGAAGGCTTCCCGGCACGCGACATCGGACTGGATGGAAATCGAAAAACAACGCGGTATTTCAGTCACGTCATCGGTCATGCAGTTTAAATACAATGGCTTTTGTATAAATATCCTCGATACCCCGGGTCACCAGGACTTTTCAGAGGACACCTACCGGACGCTGGTTGCAGCAGATGCCGCCGTCATGCTGATTGACGGTGCCAAAGGGGTCGAAGCTCAGACGATTAAACTGTTCACGGTTTGCCGTCAGCGCGGAATTCCGATTTTCACGTTCATCAATAAAATGGACAGGGCGGCCAAGAATCCGTTCGATCTGATGGATGAGCTGGAAAAGGTTCTCGGTATCTTTTCTGTCCCGGTCAATTGGCCGATCGGAACCGACGGTGATTTCAAAGGCGTGTACAACCGCAAGTTCAACCGAGTCGAATTGTACGACGGCAGCAAGGGCGACCATGGGGCCAGCATGGTCAAAGTCTCCGTCACCAGCGTCGATGACCCCGATCTGGGTGATGTGATCGGTGCAGATTATCAGGCTCGCCTGATGAGCGATATCGAACTTTTGGATATCGCTGGTGATGAGCTCGATCTTGACCGGGTGCTCAAGGGCGAACTGACTCCGGTGTTTTTTGGCAGTGCGATCACCAATTTCGGTGTCGAATCGTTCCTCAATGAATTTCTGGCCATGGCCCCGTCGCCAGGCGCGCGCAAGACGACCGAAGGTTTTGTCAAGCCAGTCGAAGATTTCTTCAGTGGTTTTGTCTTCAAGATTCAGGCTAATATGAACCCGGATCACCGCGACCGCATGGCGTTCATTCGGATTTGTTCCGGCAAATTTGAAAAAGGGTTGGAAGTGCGCCATGTCCGCCAGGGTAGGAACATCCGCCTGACCCAGCCGCAGCAGTTGATGGCCCAGGAGCGAAGCCAGGTCGATGAAGCCTTTGCTGGCGACATCATTGGCGTCTTCGATCCAGGTATTTTCCGGATCGGCGATACCCTCGTCTCCGGCAACCGTACGTTCCGGTTCGAAGATATTCCGGTTTTCCCGCCGGAACATTTTGCCCGCGTTGCCCCTTCTGATTCGATGAAGCGCAAGCAGTTCCTCAAGGGGATTGAACAGCTGGCCGAAGAAGGCGCGATCCAAGTCTACAAGCAGCCGGACATCGGTACGGAAACCTATATTATCGGAGTGGTTGGCGTGCTCCAGTTCGAAGTTCTAGAGTACCGCCTCAACGCCGAATATGGCGTCACCATCCGCCAGAATGGCCTCAACTACCGCCACGCCCGCTGGATTTTACCGGACGAGACAGGCAAAATCCCAGATCCGAAAAAACTTTCCATTACGAGCACCACCATGATTGTCCTCGACAAAGACGAAAACCCCGTACTCCTGTTCGAATCCGACTGGGCCATTGACTGGGCACTCGACCGCAATCCAGGCCTTAAGCTCGCCAGCATCCACGGAACTTGAATTTTTGCCGAAAAATGGACGGCGTCCCAATTTGGGCACACCTGCCAAAAGCCCCGGAGACCAGCGGTTTCCGGGGCTTTTGGCTTTTTCGCGTCTTTGATTTTTATGTGTTGAGCAGGTTCTTCGCTGGTTTATTTGGGTATGGGTAAAGGTCGTTCGCTGAGTATGTCCAGGACGGCTTGTTTCATCTGGTCGCGTCCGATGGTCCTGGTATGCAGGACGTCGCGCAGGGCGAGGTCTTTGAGAGAGGCCGGGATCTCCAGCCCGCTTTCATCGGACAGTTCTTTGAGCAGCACTTCTTCACTGCGGCCGCGGCTGTAGCCGTTGCCAAACAAAGCATCGCTGACGGCACTGCCAAATTTGAAGGGGCTGGCTGTGGAGACAAAAATCACGCAGGAACTGTCGCCGGAGCGCTGGGCGTAGCGGCCATAGACATTGAAACCAACCGCAGTATGTGTGTCGATCAGGTGGTCGGTGCGGTCGTAGACTGCGCGGATTGTTTTGGCCGTGCCAAAATCATCAGTAAAGCCGCCGACAAAGACTTCCTGCAGGGCGCGCAATGTGGCCGGGTCGACGGTGTAAGCACCTTCCTTCTGCAGCTTGTCCATCCAGTCGCGGATGTTCTCGGCTTTGCGACCGGTCAGTTCGAACAACAATCGTTCGAGGTTGCTGGAGATCAGGATGTCCATCGACGGTGTGTTGGTCTTGAAAAATTCCCGGCGCCGGTCGTAAGTCCCGCTGCGGATAAAATCAGACAGGACTTTATTTTTGTTGGAGGCACAGATCAGCTTGTTGACCGGCAAGCCCATGGCCCGGGCGTACCAGGCAGCCAGGATGTTGCCGAAATTCCCGGTCGGGACAACGATGTTGATCTTGGTACCGGGTTCGACTTTTTCCCGGGCCAGCAGGTCGGCATAGGCTGAGAAATAGTAGACAATCTGGGGTGCCAATCGGCCCCAGTTGATGGAATTGGCGGACGAAAGCAGGACACCTTGGGCTTTCAGGTCTTCGGCCAAGGTTTTGTCATTGAAGATGTTCTTGACGCCGGTCTGAGCATCGTCGAAGCTGCCTTCAACTGCCAGGACGTGGCAATTGGCACCCTCTGTGGTGACCATCTGGAGGCGTTGGATTTCACTGACGCCCTTGGAAGGATAGAACACGATGACTTCGGTGCCTTCGACATTGGCAAATCCTTCCAGGGCTGCCTTGCCGGTGTCGCCGGATGTGGCTGTGAGGATGCAGACCCGGGAGGTCTCACCGGTCTTGCGGATAGCCGCCGTCATCAGATGGGGTAACAGTTGCAAGGCCATATCCTTGAAAGCTGCCGTCGGGCCATGCCAGAGCTCGAGCATGAATTCCTTGTCGTTATACTTGTTGAGCTGGACCAGCGGAGCCGGATCCGGGCCAAATTTTTCTTCGGCATAGGCAGCGCTGGCATAGTCACGCAATTCTTCCCGGGTGAAGTCAGTCAAAAACAGGGCCAGGATCTCAACGGCTCGCTCAACATAGGATTTCCCAGCCAAGGTCAGGATCTGGTCCAGGCTGACAGCCGGAATGGACTCCGGAATGAACAGGCCTCCATCCGGGGCGATGCCTAGTTTGATCGCCATGGCTGATGGATAACGGATGTCACCACCGCGCGTGCTGATGTAGTTCATGGTACGTTCCTCCTGTGGTTCAGGCGACTGTTGGTGTGGTATCAGTCACTGGGGGCTGCCCCGTCGTGGTGGGACTTGCGCTGGCTGTCGTTTCCACCGGTGTGGGAAAACCCATTTCCGACAGACGGATTTGGGCAAATCCGGCGATTTCGCGGCCAGGGAAATTCTCAAGCACGAGTTCGTAATAAGGGCGGGCCTGGTCAAACTGACCCAAAGCCTGGTAATTGCGGCCACAATAGTAGGCGACTCCGCCGCCGTAGTAGAGCGGCTGCAGGGCGTAGGCTCTCAGATAATAATCCAGAGATGTCTGATAGTCCTTACTCTCATAGGCACCTTTCCCCGCGACACGTAGAGCTTCTGCTGCCTGGATCCGGTACTGGTCGAGGGATTCGAGGATGCTGCTTTGAAGCGCCTCGACAGTCATGGGTACAGCTGGAGAGTGCAGGGCAGGGTCGAGGCCGGCACTGGCCTGGCTCATTTTCAAAAGATTTTCAGCAGCTGCAACCGGATCGGTCTGGCCGAGGATCAAGGCTGCTTGGTATTCACTGTAGACTTGGGTTAGCAGATCAGTCAAGCTGCTTGAACCTGAGACCTGGGAGGTCTCGCCCGGTGTCGTTTCTGAAGAAGCCGATGCTGGTTCCGTGTCGCTGGCCCCAATGGTCTCTGTAGCAGCCAGACGATGCTCTGTTGTAACCACGGATTCGCTAACCGGCGGTGCCACAAACTGAGCGTAATCCTCCAGCAAATCAGCGGCTTGGGGATCTACAGCCGAAAGTGCTTCCAGGCGGTCCAGTAAATAGGACAGCCGTTCATTTGTATCTGGAGTAACAACCGCTGTCCGGCTCAGGATCAGCTGGTAGATGAATAAGCCCAGGGCCGAAACCAGAATGACACCCAGGGAAATTCCAGAGACAAGGACGACCCGGCGCAAACGTTGGCCGGGCGTGGCTTCATCGGCGACAAAAGTACCCTCCGGCTGGCTGCGATCGCCATGGCGTACGACTTCGAGCACTTCCTTGCGGCTGGCCATCTTGGCCTTGCCCGCTTTGCGGGTCTTTTCCAGGATCGAGGCTCCACTGGGCGGACGGCCCAGCAGATTGACATGGGCGGGGGTCAAAGTTTCTTGTTCGCTCTGAATCGCGGCGGCTAGAGCATCGGCCAGCTTGACATCGTCGGGTCTAAGTCCGGCCATTCGGGAGCGATTGACCAGCTCGGTGGCGGCTTCGAACCGTCTAAGCTCAAATAGACAGGTGGCATAGAGCAGCCCGGCAGGGCCAAACAACGGATATTGGATAACCAGTTTACGCAAGGCGATCTGGGCAATGTCCGCACTGTCGGCGCGCAAATTAGCCAGCGCACGATTGTAGCTCGCTATTGCGGCTTCCATTTCACGTGGCGGGGCAAAGATCTCAGCTTCCTCCAATGTGAGGGGCGACAGTTTCTTTAGATGGTCCTGCCAGCTCAACTAAGCGGATCCTCCCGGTCTAAACTCAGATGCTGCCTGATCCTGCTGCGAAAATGGCCCACCAGATACAGGGAGCCAAATGCACAGACGGTCGCCTGTTCTTCTGCGGCCAAAACCAGAGCCTGCGAAAGGCCCTGCAGAGGATCGGCATAAGAATGGATCATATCCGAAATATTATAACCGTAATCGCTGCGGTTTTTCAATTCCAAGATGGTTTCAGCCAGACGATCGGCTGGCAAAGCTCTAGAGTTGTCCGGTGTCACACAAAAGACCGCACAAACTGTGAAGGCACGGCCACGCCACAACGCATCCAGCATGGCGGGATAGTCCTTGTCCGCCAGAAGACCAACGACAAAAACAACCGGCTGGCCAGGCACAAGCTGGTCCAGGGCATCGCCAAGTGCCTTTGTGCCTTGAGGATTGTGGGCACCATCAACCAAAACGAGCGGCCGGCCGGGAAAAACTTCGAGTCGGGCCGGCCAACGCGCCAGCGCGATCCCGGCACAGATGGCTTCTGGAGGAACGAGATCCAGGAGCGCTTCAATGGCCAGAGCTGCATTTAACGGTTGGAACAATCCCAGCAGGCGTGTCTTGCAGGTTTTCCCCTTGTAAGAAAACGTTTGTCCTGAGAGCTGGTAGTCGATGTGTTCGATCTGTGCCGGATGAAGCACGGTCAAAGGCGCAGCCAGCTCGCGGCAGCGATCCGTAAAGACCTGGCGCGCTGCTGCGGCCTCGGCGGCATGGTCAGGGTTGGCAGCGACCGGATCGTAGAGGAACACGGGGCAGCCAGGTTTGATGATGCCAGCTTTTTCCGCCGCAATAGCCGGCAGCGTATCACCGAGACGGTCCATGTGATCGTATCCGATCGCCGTCAGGATCACGCGCTCAGGTTTGGTAATCACATTGGTGGAATCAAGCCGCCCTCCCAGTCCGGTTTCCAGGACGACCCAGTCACAGGACTGCTGCTGGAAATAGATAAAAGCCGCTGCCGTGATCAGTTCGAACTCAGTCGGGTGTTCTACACCATTTTTCAGCATGGTTTCGACAGCCAGACGGATCCGGGTCATGATGCGGGCAAAGTCATCCGGTCCGATTTCACCGGATGCCTCATTGACTGCCAGCTGGTCCAGCCCGTCTAAACCGGCAATGATCCTGATCCGCTCTGTGAATCGTTCAATGTATGGCGATGTGTAGAGGCCGACTTTGGCCCCGCTGGCGGCCAGGATCGACGCACAATAGCTGGACGTGGAGCCTTTGCCATTGGTGCCGGCGACATGGATGACCCGAAGGCCTGCTTCCGGATGGCCAAGCAGGTCTAAAAGAGCTTGCATCCGCTCAAGTCCGAGCCGGATTCCAAAGGTCCGGGCTGCCTTGATGTAGGATCTGGATTCGGCATAGTCCATGATCAGGTGTCCTGTCCGGAGTGTTGTCCGGAGTGTTGTCCGGAGTCGGCCTGGTTTCGGGACTGATGTCGGAAAATGAAGAGTTTGCTCATCACGTAATTGCCCGCCACAACCAGGAACTGGGTGAGGACTTTGCTCACTGACAAGGATAGGCTGCCGATTGGGATTTCCAGCCGGATGCCCATCACGTTGAATAGCAAGTACATCGCTCCGTATTCAAACAGGAGCGAAATCAGGATGCGTGAGCCGACAAAGCGGCGGAACTCCAGCCACACCGGGCCTTTGGACCGGAAGACGAACCAACGGTTGGTGAAAAAAGCAAACAGCAAAGAAGCCAAAATCGCCGGTGCATTGGTCAAATACCAGCGTTCAGGGCCAAATACCTGGCTTAGAAGCATGAACACCAGCAGATTGACCAGGGTTGCCAGGACGCCTGCGATCAGGTAGGTGATGATTTCACGTTGCCAGAAGAGTCGGAACAGTCGTTTGATCACCGCCTAGTCCACCCGGCGAATTTTCGGTGGTTTGGGTGGAGCGGCCCGTCCTGTAGCCGCGGCGCGCTCGGTTGGCCTGACATAGGAGACATAGGTCCAAGTCAGGAAAACAATCAGCATCAGGCTCAGAAGGCCCAGAACGATGGCAACCACCATCCAGAGGTTGATTCCGGCTGGATTGCCCGGCACTTGGCTGGCTGCTGTGTCTGTCTGGCTGGCAACCGGTTGTGCAGCCTGATTGGACGTCTCGGCAGGGGTCGGTCCTTCTTGTGATTCGATCAGAAGATACGGAAAAATCATCTGTTTGTTCGGTTTGTAGAGGAAGAAGCCCTTCTGCCCGTCGCTGTCCATTAAATACAGCAGATACGTGTCTGTGTAAGGATCCTCCGGACCGCTCAGTTCAGACTTTTTCCAGCAATTGATCAACTGACCGTCGATGGTGACGCTGGTTGCAATGAAACCAGCGGGCACTTTGGCGCTGGCATCCGGCCGGATCAGGACAAATTCATGGCCAGGGATGATGAATGGATGGAAGGCATAGACCGAATTGAAATTGGAATCATAAAAGAACAGGTTAGCACCGGCCGTCTCACTGTCCAGGTAGATCAGGACCAGGTCGCCTTTCTGGGATTTGAAAGCTTCCATCTGGATTCCACCGATGGCGATAGCCGTGCGGTAGAAACCAGCCGGTGTTGTCAAGGATTTGGGCAGTGGCAGGACGGTGTACGTTCCGTCGGAGAATTCCAGGACTGGGTTGGCTGCTGCGGTTGTTGTGGCTACCGGTTCCGTCGTGGTCGTGGCAGTCGTGGTTCCGGTTGCAATCACGGTTACAGCGACCGATGTGCTGACTGGACTTTCGGAATTGATCACTATATCGGAGGTCGTAAAGGTACCGCCGCCCTCGGCTTTGGCTCGGAATGTCAGCTTGCACAGTTTGCTGGTGTTGGCCACACCCGTGTCACCGTAGGCATAAACCGATATGCTCGATCCGTTGTTGTCGACTGAACTGGCCCCATTGAGCCCAGTCAGGTCTGAACCAGAGACATAATCAAACTTGCCCGTATCGAAGCTGACCGTCACCTGGTAGGCAGAGACTGTCACAGCCGGAACAGACAGAAAGGTGATGGTCACCGTTTTGCCAATTTCCACTGATTCGGCACTGGCTGTCATCTGGCCGATCAGCCCTTCCGCCTGAACGGACGAAACTGGGAGCAGAGCAACTGTCAGCGTCAGAGTCAGAGCCAAGGCCAGGAACACTGGCAGGATACGGGGCTTTTTTGTCAGGACTTGCATCGGTCCTCCGGTCATTTATTGTTGATGGTCAATTTGTTCCGGACATGGGAGAACGTTGTCGCGACATCCGTAATATTGACCTTGGTGTTGCGGTCGGTATCGGCAGCCATCTGGCTCGGGGCGCCCAAAGTCTGCTTGTTGCGCACATATTTGAACAGCGTAGCCACATCGGTGATGTTGATCGAACCATCGCCATTGACATCGCCATAGACGATCGCCGTATAACTGGCCAAGGTCTGGCCGCCCGCTATGACAGTGACTTTGGAGCCTGTGCCAATCGGGGCTGTACTGCTCAAGGTCTTTCCGGTCGGACTGACAACCGTCAGGGTAGCGCCTGTGGGGAGCGACACTTTGCTGGAAAGTTTCGATACAGTGTTCAGATTTTTGACGGGATCCAGGCCGGTGATTGTACTGCCGGAAATGGAGTAGACCGTACTTTGAATCGAACCTGTCAGCAATGCTGTGTCATCGCCACCACCACCACCGCTGCCGCCGCCAGCGCTCGAAGGTGTCGGAGCGGTTGTTGCGACGGGGGGGGCAGTCGGCAGAGTGGTGACCACCGGTGCTGTCAAGTCAGGTATGACAGCTGGCAGATATGTGGTTGTCGGAGCCGGAGCCGGCGTAGGTGTAGGGGTTGGTGTCGGAGTCGGTGTTGGCGTCGGCGTGGGCGTGGGCGTCGGCGTTGGTGTCGGCGTCGGCGTCGGCGTCGGCGTCGGTGTCGGTGTTGGTGTTGGTGTTG
>DIFN01000041.1 GCA_002419145.1 Mageeibacillus sp. UBA5747
CACAACAAAAAAGTGCCAATTTTCGTTGACACTCCCATAACTCGGTGATAATATACTATAACGCGCCTAGAAGGTGGGGAAGTTTTTGCTGCTTTCAGATGGGCGTCAAACTGATTTGGTTTATGTCAATTATAGCATCCGCCGGGTAGTCGTCAATCTTTTTCGGAAGAATCCCTTTCGGGAGGACCCTGATGACCCGGCCAGCAGGCCCCACAAGGCCTAGAACGTGCGTGAGGTGATCATTGATGGTGCGTCCCGTCCAGCTGGGAAGAGCCGAGAGAATGTCCTACTCGAGGATCGATGAGGTCATCGACATCCCGAATCTCATCGAGATTCAGAAGAACAGTTACCAGTGGTTTCTGGATGAAGGCTTGACGGAGGTCCTGCGCGATGTTTCGCCGATCACGGACTATTCCGGAGATATCGAGCTTTCTTTTATTGACAAAGAATTTGACACCCAGAGCCCCACGTATTCTATTGAGGAATGCAAGGAGCGCGATGCCAACTATGCCGCCCCGATGCGTGTGAAGGTGCGCCTCCACAACAAGCGTGACGACATCCTCAAAGACCAGTACATTTACATCGGCGAATTTCCGATCATGACGGACAATGGCACCTTCATCATCAATGGGGCCGAGCGTGTCATCATCAGCCAGCTTGTCCGTTCCCCGGGCGCCTATTTCAGTAAGACCATCGATAAGACAGACAAAGAACTGGTGTCCTCCCAGATCATCCCCAATCGCGGAGCCTGGCTGGAATACGAAACCGATTCCAATGATTTACTCTGGGTTCGTGTCGACCGCACCAGGAAATTCCATTTGACCATACTCCTGCGCTCCCTGGGCTTTGGCACCAATGAACAGATCATCGAGACCTTCGGCGAGGAGAACAGTCTGACCCAGACCATGCTCAAGGACGGCTGCCGTACCCGTGAGGAAGGCCTGCAGGAGCTTTACCGCAAGTTGCGACCGGGTGAACCAGTCTCTGTCGAAGGCGCCGAGACGCTGCTGCATAACATGTTCTTCGACCCGAAGCGGTACGATCTGGCTCGCGTCGGTATTTACAAGCTAAACAAGAAACTCAGCCTTGCCCGCCGCCTGGTCGGCCACAAGTCAGCGGAGAATGTTGTCGATGAAAATGGCGAATTGCTGGTTGCCGAGGGTGAAATCATTACCATGGCCGTTGCAGAAACCATTCAGACTGCCGGCATCAACTCCGTCACAATTTTCCCGATGAATGTGGTCGGCGACTCCATCATCCAGAATGAAAACAAGCTGCGTGTCATCGGCAATAACCGGGTGGATGCCTTCGAATACCTGCGTGCCCGTCTGGGCGAAGACAGGGTGGCAGACCTTGATGTGGTAGCCCTCGGCATCACGGAGAAGGTCCGCACCGGTGTTCTGCAGCGGATCATCCACGAAGCCCAGGCCAGTGGCAATCCTGACCAGATGTTGCGCCAGCTTTTGGCAACCAAGGTCTCCGACCTGATGCCCAAGCATTTGACGGTCGAAGATATCGTGGCCTCGGTCAGCTACCTGATCGGCCTCGAATATGGCGTTGGCAACAAGGACGACATCGACCACCTCGGTAACCGCCGGGTCCGTTCGGTTGGCGAACTGCTGCAAAACCAGATCCGCGTTGGCTTCTCCCGCATGGAACGTGTCGTGCGTGAACGCATGGGCACTCTGACGGATATGGCTGCCGCCACCCCGCAGATGATCGTCAACACCCGTCCAGTCAGTGCCGCAATCAAGGAATTCTTCGGATCTTCCCAGCTGTCCCAGTTCATGGACCAGCCCAACCCGCTCGCCGAACTGACTCACAAACGCCGGCTTTCAGCTCTCGGCCCAGGTGGGCTGTCCCGTGAGCGTGCCAACTTTGAGGTCCGCGACGTCCATACCTCACATTATGGCCGCATGTGCCCGATCGAGACTCCTGAAGGACCGAACATCGGCCTGATCAACTCGCTGGCCACCTATGCCCGTGTCAATCGCTATGGCTTCATCGAGACGCCTTACCGCGTTTACGACAAAGAGAACGGCATCGTCACCCGTGAAGTCCGTTACATGACCGCGGATGAAGAAGATTTCTATAACATTGCTCAGGCCAATGAACCACTCGATGAGCAAGGCCGTTTTATCGACAAACAGATCGTCTGCCGCTATCTCGACCAGTTTCTTGAAGTCGAGCCAGCCAAAGTTGACCTGATGGACGTTTCGCCGAAGCAGCTCGTTTCGGTTGCGACCGCCCTGATTCCCTTCCTCGGCAACGACGACGCCAACCGTGCCCTGATGGGTTCGAACATGCAACGCCAGGCTGTCCCGCTGATCAAAACCGAAGCCCCGATCATCGGCACCGGCATGGAGTATTACGCTGCCAAGGACTCAGGTGTCTGCGCGATCGCCAAGAACGACGGTGTGGTCGAGTTTGTCTCGGCCAGCAAGATCATCATCAAAACCGGTTCGATGAGCCGTGACACGTACAACCTGGTCAAATACCAGCGCTCCAACCAGGGCACCTGCATCAACCAGCGCCCTCTGGTCAAGCGTGGCGAAACCGTCAAGGCCGGCGACATCATTGCCGATGGCCCTTCGACGGACAATGGAGAGATTGCGCTCGGCCGCAATGTCCTGATTGGCTTCATGACTTGGGAAGGCTACAACTACGAAGACGCCGTTCTGATCAGTGAACGCCTCGTCCGCGAAGACGTCTACACCTCGATCCATATTGAGGAATACGAGTGCGAAGCCCGCGATACCAAGCTCGGACCGGAAGAAATCACCCGTGAAATCCCCAACGTCGGTGATGATGCCCTCAAGGACCTCGATGAGTCTGGCATCATTCGCATTGGTGCGGAAGTCCGCTCTGGTGACATCATTGTCGGTAAGGTCACTCCGAAGGGCGAAACCGAGCTGACCGCTGAAGAACGCCTTTACCGTGCCATTTTCGGTGAGAAGATCCGCGAAGTCCGCGACACCTCGGTCCGTGTCCCGCATGGTGAATCCGGCATTGTTGTTGACGTCAAGGTCTTCACCCGTGAAAACGATGATGATCTCAAACACGGCGTGAACCGCCTGGTCCGGGTCTACATCGCCCAGAAGCGCAAGATCTCGGTCGGTGACAAGATGGCTGGCCGCCATGGTAACAAAGGTGTCATTTCCCGCATCCTGCCGGAAGAAGACATGCCCTTCCTGCCGGACGGCACCCCCCTCGATATCGTCTTGAACCCGCTGGGCGTTCCTTCCCGTATGAATATTGGCCAGCTGCTGGAGGTCCACCTTGGTCGTGCTGCGCGCACGCTGGGCTGGAAGGTTGCCACTCCGGTCTTTGATGGTGCCACCGAACAAGACGTCGTGGATGCCTTCCATTTGGCTGGCATTGACGAAGACGGCAAAACCATCCTGTACGATGGCCGCACAGGTCAGCCCTTCGAAAGCCGCATCACCGTCGGCGTCATGTACTACCTCAAACTGCTCCATCTCGTCGACGACAAGATCCATGCCCGTTCGATCGGTCCGTACTCTCTGGTCACCCAGCAGCCCCTTGGCGGCAAGGCCCAGTTTGGTGGCCAGCGCTTCGGTGAAATGGAAGTCTGGGCCCTCGAGGCTTATGGTGCCAGCTACACCTTGCAGGAAATCCTGACCGTCAAATCAGACGATATCACAGGCCGCACCAAAACTTACGAAGCCATCGTCAAGGGTGAGAGTGTTCCGGAAGCTGGTGTGCCAGAATCCTTCAAAGTTCTGGTCAAGGAATTGCAGAGCCTGGCGCTTGACGTCCGCATCTTCTCCGACACCAATGAACTCCTCGAATTCAAGGAGTCGATCGAAGAAGACGGCGATATCCCGGAAATCGACCGCAGCAAACTCGATGAACTGATCGGCAACACCGATGCAGGAGAAGATTTGGCATCGGCCGGATTCACCGAAGGGGTCCTCGACGAAGAAGGTGGCATCACAGCTGACCTTGACACGGATGCTTTTGCCGAATTTGAAGATTTCACGTCCGAACCGGATGTGGAAGCCACGGATGACATCGAATAAGCGGCTAAAGGAGACCCAACGCAATGTTAGAAATGAACAATTTCGAGGCGATCGGCATCAACCTGGCCTCGCCGGAGAAAATCCTCGAATGGTCCCACGGTGAAGTCAAAAAGCCGGAGACCATCAATTACCGCACACTCAAACCAGAACGGGACGGTCTGTTCTGCGAAAAAATCTTTGGCCCGACCAAAGACTGGGAATGCCACTGCGGCAAATACAAAAAAATCCGCTACAAAGGTATTGTCTGTGATCGCTGCGGCGTCGAAGTCACCAAAGCCAAGGTCCGCCGTGAACGTCTCGGCCACATCAAACTGGCCGCCCCGGTCTCGCACATCTGGTATTTCCGGGGTATTCCGAGCCGGATGGGTCTTTTGCTGGATATGACGCCCCGCAACCTGGAAAAAGTCCTCTACTTCGCGGCCTATGTCGTGATTGATCCCGGCCAGACGACTTTCTCGATCCGCCAGGTCATCACCGACAAAGAATACCGCGACGCCATCGACGCATACGGCAAGAACGCTTTCCGCGCCAAAATGGGTGCTGAAGCCATCAAGGAACTGCTGGCAGCGATCAACATCCCTGAAATGGCCGCAAGCCTGCGCGAAGATTTCCGAACCGCCAGCGGCCAGAAGAAAGTCCGCATCGTCAAGCGCCTCGAAGTCGTCGAAGCCTTCAAGAAATCCGGCAACCGCCCGGAATGGATGATTCTCGATGTCCTGCCCGTGCTGCCTCCGGAGCTGCGCCCGATGGTCCAGCTTGACGGCGGCCGCTTTGCGACCTCCGACCTCAATGACCTCTACCGCCGCGTCATCAATCGCAACAACCGACTCAACAAGCTGCTTCAGCTCGGTGCGCCGGAAATCATTGTCCGCAACGAGAAACGCATGCTCCAGGAGGCCGTTGACGCCCTAATCGATAATGGCCGCCGCGGCCGTCCGGTCACCGGAGCCGGCAACCGGGCCCTTAAGTCCCTCTCGGACCTCTTGAAAGGCAAGCAGGGCCGTTTCCGCCAGAATCTGCTCGGCAAGCGCGTTGACTATTCCGGCCGTTCGGTTATCGTGGTCGGTCCTGAACTCAAGCTGCACCAGTGCGGCCTGCCCAAAGAAATGGCACTCGAGCTGTTCAAGCCGTTTGTCATGAAGAAGATCGTTCAGGCCGGCTATGCCCATAACATCAAGACCGCCCGCCGCCTGGTCGACCGTGCCAATGACCTCGTCTGGGATACCCTGGAAGAAGTCATCAAAGACCATCCCGTCCTCCTCAACCGTGCGCCTACGCTGCACCGCCTCGGCATTCAGGCTTTCGAGCCAGTCCTTGTCGAAGGCCGCGCCATCAAGCTGCATCCGCTGGTTTGTACGGCTTATAATGCCGACTTTGACGGTGACCAGATGGCTGTCCATGTACCACTGTCTGCCGAAGCCCAGGCGGAAGCTCGCTTCCTGATGCTCTCGGCTAACAATCTCCTGAAACCTCAGGACGGTAAGCCGGTCACGGTTCCGACCCAGGACATGGTCATGGGTTGTTATTACCTGACCATCGCCAAAGACGGTGCCAAAGGTGAGGGCAAGGCCTTCTCCACCGTTGAAGAAGCCGTCATGGCCTACGATGAAGGCGAGCTGGAGCTGCATGCCAAGATCAAAGTCCGCCGCGTCTTGGTGAAAGATGGCGTCGAAAAACACGCTATCATTGATTCTACCCTGGGCCGTATCATTTTCAACGACATCATTCCGCAGGATCTGGGCTACGTTGACCGCAGCCAGCCCGAGAATGAATTCAAGCTGGAATGTGATTTCCTCGCCGGCAAGAAAGAACTCGGTGTAATCATCGAGCGCTGTGTCCGCACCCATGGCATCACAGAAACTGCAATCATCCTCGACAAAATCAAAGCACTGGGTTACCGTTATTCGACCCGTGGCGGCATTTCGATCGGCATTTTCGACATGATTGTGCCGGATGTCAAAAAGAAACACATTGAAGAGGCCGAAGCCAAAGTCGAATTCATCCGCAAACAGCACCAGCGCGGTCTGCTCAATGAAGAAGGTCGCTACAAGGCTGTCGTTGAGATTTGGCGCAAAACAACCGACACCATCACGGATGCCCTGAAGGCCAGCTTGTCGCAATTCAACCCAGTCTACATGATGTCCCAGTCTGGTGCCCGTGGTAACATCAACCAGATCAAGCAGCTCGCTGGTATGCGCGGCAACATGTCTGACACCTCTGGCAAGACAATCGAAATCCCGATCAAATCGAACCTCCGTGAAGGCATGAACGTGCTCGAATTCTTCATCTCCTCGCACGGCGCCCGCAAAGCACTGTCCGACACCGCTCTGAAGACGGCTGACTCCGGTTACCTGACCCGCCGCCTCGTCGACGTTGCACAGGATGTCATCATCCGTGAAGTCGACTGTGGCACTGAAGAATACGTCAACGTCCGCGCTGTCACCGTCGGTGGCGGCAGCAAGTCCAAACGGGTTGTCAAATCGCTGGAAGATCGCATCGTCGGCCGCTATGCTGCCCTCGAAGTTGTCCATCCGGAAACCGGTGAAGTGCTGATCGAAAAGAACGGCCTGATCACCGAGAAAGTTGCAGCAGAGATCGTCAAGAGTGGCCTGACCAAGGTCCCGATCCGTTCAGTCCTGGCTTGCAACGCCCGCATTGGTGTCTGTGCCCATTGCTATGGCCTCAACCTGGCGACCGGCGAACCGGCTGTCGGTGGTGAAGCGGTCGGCATCATGGCAGCCCAGTCGATCGGTGAGCCTGGTACCCAGCTAACCATGCGTACCTTCCATACCGGTGGTATCGCCTCCGGTGATGACATCACCCAGGGTCTGCCCCGTGTCGAAGAACTCTTCGAAGCTAGAAAACCGAAAGGCCAGGCGATCATCACGGAAATTTCCGGTGTGGTCAAAGTCGAAGAGACATCCAAGCGCAAGCGTGACGTCACCATTACGGCCGCAGATGGCGAAACAAAGGTTTACAGCATCCCGCTCAGCTCCCCGCTGATCGTCAACACCGGTGACACGCTCGAAGCGGGCGACCAGATCACCGACGGTTCGTTGAACCCGCACGACATCATGCGCATCAAAGGCGTCTCTGGCGTCCAGCGCTACATCATCCGCGAGGTTCTCAAGGTTTATAAGAACAACGGTGTTGAGATCAACGACAAACACATCGAAATCATCGCCCGCCAGATGATGCGCAAGATCCGCATTGACGATCCGGGCGAAACCGAATTGATGACTGGCAGCATGGTCGACATGTTTGAATACATGCGCGAAAATGACCGTGTCATTGGCATCGGCCTGACGCCAGCCAGCGGCAAGCGTGTCCTGCTTGGTATCACCAAAGCTTCACTGGCGACCGACTCCTTCCTGTCGGCAGCTTCCTTCCAGGAGACCACACGTGTCCTTACCGATGCGGCGGTCAAAGGCAAGATCGACCCGCTGTTAGGCCTTAAAGAAAACGTCATCATCGGCAAGCTGATCCCGGCCGGTACCGGCATGGCCCGTTACCGCAACATCACTCCGGTTCCTGTCATCGAAGCCAATGCCAGTTTGTTGAACGGGAATGCCGAATAACTGGAAACGCTGCCCTTGGCCGTGTGCTTGAGTCAAACACCCTCTGGCAAACTGCAAAAAAAAATGCCGCCTCCATCCGGAAAGGATCGAGGCGGCATTTGCGTCATTTGGTAAGTTGCCAGAGGCTTGTGACGAATGAAAGCGATGATGACAATCAGCTGCCAGACGGATATCCTGGACCGTTATCGCGGTCTGCCACATAGGGTATCTGTTCCGATCGGGGTGTATAGGGCTGGAGATCATCTTCTTTGACCAGACGCAATTGGCGCAAAACCCCATATTTGACACCCGATTCAAACGGCAGTTCAAAATCCGAATTCCCGGTCAGGTAATCGACAGATACACCCAGTCTAGAAGCCAGAAAGACGAGGGTCGAGGGGTTTGGCTCACGGGTGCCGTTTTCATAGCCGGCATACGTACTGCGAGGCATCCCGAGCAGCTCTGCAACCGCGCCCTGATGCAGTTTGCGCCGCCGCCGCAACTGGACCAGGCGAACAGCGAAATTATTCTTGGCAAAATCAGTCATCCAATTTCTCCTTGTCTATTCAAATTAGTCAGAAAACGATCTGACCGGGTTCTATCCATTCATTCAACGAAGGATGTCAGGCGAATGTTTTCGATTCGGTCGGTCCAGCCCAAGGCCGTCCTGGCCAAAGGATGGGCATTAGGATTTAACGTCAGCTGGGACAAACGCTGGCAAAAAAAGAGCACCCGGTCCTGACTGGCTCCTGGCAAAGCATTGGCTTGCCCGCTCGAGCCGCTGTCGGATGTATCGGATAACAAGATGGTACCTGCTGGTAATTTTCCGTTAGCTGGCGCGGGGATCACCATCAAATCATAACGCTTTTCCAAAGCCAGACTGGCCAATTCAGGCCAATCCAATGGTTCAAAAGTGATTTCAAGTCCCAGGTTTGCCAACACAGCCAGACTAGCCCGGGCATCGCTGAGATATCCTGCTGCACTGGAGTCGTCGATTCCGCGATAATACGGACAGGACAGGGGCTCGCTGCCAAGACTGGCAAGGAGGAGATCTGACTGCTCTGTCTGGAGATCGTGACCCGCCAGAGCCTCCAGCAGAGCATCTGGAAGTCCTGGTTCGCTGAGGCGGCTGGAAGCACTGCCAGTCCGGTTGACCAGCACATAGGCAGACGTTTGCTGGTATACCACCGTACCATAGCCGGGAAGGCTATCCAGCCGTTCTCGACTGCGGTCATTCCAGGCACATGAGGTGATGTCGATGGCGCCGGCCTGGAGCAGGTCGAACTGGTCGGTGGAATCGATCAGGCGGAATTCGATTGTGGTCACTTCGCCGGCAAAACCGCGGCGCAGTTCGAGCGTGGCATGGCCATCCGAAAGATCTCGCAGCTGGTAAGGACCGCTGCCATCGGGCCAGGGGGAATTCTGGCCCAGTTCAAAAACGCGGTCGAGATCAACTGGATAACTGCTCGCGTGGAGAATCCCGACGGTGAACCAGGCCGGGTCTGGTTCCATGACCCAGTCGGCCAGCTGGAAAGTGACATGGTGCTGATCAACGGCTGTAACAGCGCTGATCGCTGCCAAGTGGGCTTTCAAAGGCCCCTCATAGGTTGCGGACAGAATCAGCTGGTAGGTCCAGGCCACATCAGAAGCGGTGAGAACACTGCCATCCGTAAAAAAATGGTCATCCCGCAGCGTGAAGGTCAATAGTCGTGAATCCGGATCAAATGATTGCTCTGCTGCCAGTTCAAAAACAGGTTGCCCATCAGGGTCGATCATCAGCAGCGACTCAAAAATCAGCGCGGCGGCATCACCCTCGCCCTGATGCCCCAGGTAGAGGGGATTGATCCTTACAATGGGGTTGGAGCAGCCGACAACCAGGTGAGATCCCCGTTCCAAGGCAGCAGTGGGAATGCCAGCTGGGGAACGCATGCTGGCGAGCCCTGCATCGGACAGATCGACAGACTCTGTCTGAACCGGACTCGTGGCAGAATTTGAGAGGGTCTCAACTTGCCATTGGCGAACGACAAAGGCTAGTATCAGCAACAACACGAGACCAGCTACCAGGGCAATCCCCAGATAAAGATGCTGGGTGCGTGTCAGAGGTTCGCGCGGCTGGACAGGCCGGATGCCGGCAGGACTGGGACGCGTCACGAAGGGGGGATGATCAGATTTCAACCCGTCTTGCTCCTCAGTTTCAGAATGGAATTAATTGTCCCATTATAGCACAGAGCTGCCCAGGATTCGGTCAGGCCAGGGCTTGAAAAAGCGGCAAGTCGGATTATAATATAGTCAAAGATAGTCAAAGTCAGTGCCGTTGCCGTAACTTTTCAGATCAGGAGGTGGTTTGTGATGGCTAAAATCTGTGATCTGGTTGAAACTTTGATCAAGCAACTGATCGATCAAAACAACGGCGTGATCGAGATCACCCGCAGTGAACTGGCAGACCGGGTGAACTGCGTGCCATCCCAGATCAACTATGTCCTGTCAACTCGTTTTACCAATGGGCAAGGGTATCTGGTAGAGAGTCGGCGCGGAGGCGGAGGCTGGATCCGGATCAGGCGGGTGGCGCTTGATACGCCGACGTGCTACCTCATGCACACAATCAATTCCCTAAGCGACCAGATATCTGAGCACCAGGTTGATGTTCTGATTCGCAATTTCCAGGATTATAATATTATCGGACCCGTGGTGGCTCGCGTCTTACGAGCTGCAACATCCGACCAGGCTTTGCGCATTGTCCAGCCTGATAAGCGCGATCTGGTCCGGATGGCACTGTTTAAAAATGCCCTGGCCAGCCTGGTTGTTCCGCCGGCCTGAGGGCAGCAGGGAGGAAAACAAATGCTGTGTGATCGATGCCACAAACGCGACGCGACCATCCAAGTATCGCAGATTGTCAATGGCCAGACCGTCGAACATCATCTGTGCGAGGTCTGTGCCAAGGAACTGGGTCTTGAAACCAACATCGAGTCCATGTTTGACAATTTCTTCAATCATTCTGTTTTTGGATCATCGGTTTTCAATCCGACCGGCGGCATTCCTATTTTTGGCAAACCAGTCCAACGCAACTTGGTCTGTCCGAATTGCGGCCTGACTTTTGACGAATTCCGCAGTTCTGGTTTATTCGGCTGTGCCAAATGTTATGAGGCCTTTGCTGACCGCCTGGATCCTGTGTTCCGTCGTGTCCAGGGTGGCACCCGCCACGTCGGCCACAAGCTTAGGGAAAATCCGCAGATTCAGGAGAAAAAAATCCAGGCCAGCCGGATCGCCGAGTTGCGCAAGGAGCTCTCTGAGGCTGTCAAGGACGAGAATTATGAAAAAGCTGCCCGGCTGAGGGATGAAATCCACAATCTGGAGTCCCGCGAATCGGATCAGGAAGGGAGCGGTAAAGAATGAGCTGGTACATTGACAATGGCCCGGAAAGTGACGTCATCATTTCCAGCCGGATTCGCCTGGCCAGGAATCTGGTCGAATACCCTTTCCCACATCGGATGGATACCGGTCAAGCTGCAAAGGCAGCCGATGAGATTGTCACCGCCTTCTTGGGCGATGACCCTGAACGGCATCGTGCTTTCCTGACCATTGATCTCGACACCTTGGGCGATATCGACCGTCTGGCGCTGGTGGAGAAACATCTGGTCAGTGAGGACTTGGCCCGTCCGGGCAAGAATCACCGCGTGATTATCAGCCGGGATGAGTCGTTGTCGATCATGATCCATGAAGAAGACCACATCCGGATCCAGGCCATGCACGCCGGACTCGACCTGAACGGCTGCTACGCCCTGGCATCGGATGCCTCGCGACTTTTTGAAGAGAAACTTGGCGTGGCCTACAATGAAACCTACGGGTTTCTCACCTCTTGTCCGACGAATACCGGCACCGGGATGAGGGCTTCAGCCATGGCCCATTTGCCAGGCCTGGTGATGACGGGCAAGATCCGGACCATCGTGGACAGCCTGAGCAAAATGAGCTTTGCCGTCCGGGGCTACTACGGTGAGGGGAGCAAGAGTCAGGGCAACATTTTCCAGATTTCCAACCAGCTGACTTTGGGACTGTCTGAAGAAGATCTGATCACCGATCTCAAGCGCATTCTGGGCCAGGTGATCGAGCAGGAAAGAAAAGCCAGGCAATCCTTGGTCCAGACGCGCCGCCTGTTTGTCGAAGACAAGATTATGCGCTCCTTTGGGTTGCTGCAGCAGGCCCGTCTGGTTTCTGCTGAGGAAGCCCTGGGATTGATATCCGACCTGCGGCTAGGCTTGTCCCTCGGTTTGGTGCAAGGTTTTGCCGACGCCGACATCAATCGCCTGGTGGCCTCGCTGGGGCCAGCCAGTATCCAGAAAAGCCATGGCCAGTTGATGAATCCAGAAGAAAGAGACGCCGCACGGGCTAAGGCCATTCGCAGCCTGTTCGGAAAATAATGGAGGTTAGAAGACATGATGATGCGATTTTCCGAACGGATGGGTGCCGTGCTGGGCACCGCTTACCAATTATCCCAGGCTTACAAACTAAGCTATATCGGCACCGAACATTTGCTGGCCGGCCTGATGGCAGAGAACAGCGGGGCCTGCTATGAAGCTCTGGTTTCCGGCGGCCTGAATGCAGATATCATCCGGGAAGCCCTGATCCAGCTCACCGGCCGTGAGCCTGAGGAGGTCGAACTCAAGGGCGAAATCGACGGTGACAAGATCATGAATATGTTCACACCCCGCACCCGCCGAGTGGTCGATCTGGCTGCGATAGCCGCCCGCAACCACCCAGGCGCAGCGGCCAATGTGATTGAGCCGGAACACCTGCTGCTCGGGATTCTCAACGAAGGTGAAAGCGTTGCCATGCGCATCCTCAAGTCAGCTAATGTTGACATCAAAGCCTTGGCCCGCCAAGTGACCGAGGCTTTGGCTGAAATGGCTTCCGGCAGCACCCATGATGGCGATGAATCTGGCCCGCAGTCGCTGGGCGGTCAAGCTTCGCAGGGTGATGCCGATCTGGATGAAATCAACGCCACTTTGCGCGGTGATGGTGACAAAGCTGGCAAAAGCAAGAAAAAATCAAACACGCCGAACCTCGACAAATTCAGCCGTGATCTGACCCAGATGGCCCGGGACGGTAAGTTTGATCCGATCATCGGCCGCCAGGAGGAAATGGACCGCGTCATGCAGATTCTGTGCCGCCGGACTAAGAACAACCCATGCCTGATCGGCGAACCGGGCGTCGGTAAATCCGCCATCGCCGAGGGCCTGGCTCAACGGATCATTGCGGGTACCATCCCCGAGCCACTGCAAGGCAAGCGCATCGTTTCGCTCGACATGGCAGGCATGCTGGCCGGCAGCAAATATCGCGGTGAGTTCGAAGAACGCTTGAAAAAAGGCCTTGAAGAGGCTATCAACAGCGAAAATGTCATCCTCTTCATCGATGAACTGCACACCATCATCGGAGCTGGCAGTGCCGAAGGTGCCATGGATGCTGCTAATATTTTGAAGCCCATGCTTTCCCGCGGTGAACTCCAGATCATCGGCGCTACGACGATCGATGAATACAGGAAGTACATCGAAAAAGACAAGGCGCTGGAACGGCGCTTCCAGCCGGTCACGGTTGGAGAGCCAACTCCTGAGGAGACCATCCTGATCCTCAAGGGCCTGCGAGATAAGTATGAAGCGCACCACAATGTCCGGATTACCGACGAGGCACTCGAGACAGCTGTCACACTTTCAACCCGCTACATTCCGGACCGTTTCCTGCCGGATAAGGCCATCGACTTGATTGATGAAGCTGCGTCCAAGCTGCGTCTGTCCAGAAGCAGCCGGCCGGAGAGCATGGCTGAGCTGGAAAAGAAACTGGCCGAGTTGGCTGAGCGCAAAAAAGAGGCGGCCGAACGCGAAGCTTTTGAGGAAGCTGCAATGTTGCGCAAGGAAGAGTTGGCGCTTCAAGCCGAAATTGAACAGAAAAAGGCCCGCTTCGAGCAGGAAGAACGCGAAATCCATCGGGTCCTGCATGCGGACATGATCGCTGATGTGGTTGCCTCCTGGACCAAGATTCCGGTCCGCAAACTGACGGAGGACGACAATGAGAAGCTCAAAAATCTCGAGGCTGAAATCAGCAAACGGGTCATCGGCCAGGATGCTGCTGTCCACTCCGTAGCCAAGGCAATCCGCCGCGGCCGCCTCGGCCTCAAGGACCCCAAGCGCCCGACCGGCTCCTTCATTTTCCTCGGCACCACCGGTGTTGGCAAAACCGAACTGGCTCGGGCTTTGGCCGAGGTCATGTTTGGCGATGAAAATGCCATGATCCGGATCGATATGTCCGAATTCATGGAGAAATTCGACGTGTCCAAGCTGATCGGATCTCCGCCTGGCTATGTTGGCTATGAAGAAGGTGGCCAACTGACTGAAAAAGTCCGCCGCCGGCCCTACTCGGTGGTTTTGTTCGACGAAATCGAAAAAGCTCACCCAGATGTGTTCAACACCCTGCTCCAGATCCTGGAGGACGGCCGCCTGACCGATGGCCAGGGCCGCACCATCAATTTCCGCAATACAATCATCATCATGACCTCTAACATTGGGGCTCGCCTGCTGACCTCCTCAGCCGGCCGCCGGATCGGGTTCGATGTCGCTGGTGGCAAAGCTGATGACGACAAGGAAAACGGCCATCTTTACGGCGGAAAAACCTACAGCGAAGCTCGCCAGCTGGTCATGGACGAACTCAAGAAAACCTTCAACCCGGAATTCATCAACCGTGTCGACGAGATCATTTTCTTCCACATGCTGGGCCGGGATGACATGCTCAAAATCGTTGATATTATGCTCCAGGGTTTGCACAAGCGAATTGCCGAGGTCGGACTCGAGATTTCGGTCACTGATGCAGCCAAAAAACTGCTCGCCGAAAAAGGCTATGACCCGATGTATGGTGCGCGGCCTTTGCGCCGCATGATCCAGTCGATGGTCGAAGACCAATTCTCCGAAGCCATGCTGGACGGTATCGTCCACGCAGGCGGCAGGGCGATCGTCGATGCCGAAGACGACAAGATCGTCATCCGGGGGGATGAATCCGCATCACAACTGCCTGTCCAGTCCGAAACAAGCGAACCGGCTTCCTCTCCATCAGGCAATGCGCCGGCAGCACCGGCAAGCGGTCAACCCTGATGAATCTGGAGACTTCGTTTCACCAGGTCCTGGCCCAATGCCCGGTCTGTTTCAATGAAGAAACCTTGACCATCTGGGATATGATCGATGCCAGCACAGATCCAGATCTGAGAGAAAAGCTTTTGCGCAAGACACTGCAATCGCTGGACTGTCGCAACTGTGGCCACGCGACCCTGATTGCGTCACCTTTGACTTATCTGGATCCAGACCATGGTCTGATCATCGAATGTAGGCCCGATCTCAGCCCGGCTGAATTGAAAAGCCGACTCGACCAGCTCCGGCAAGAACCGGAGCTGGTCGAAGGGCTCGCCGGTGATTCTTGCCTGCGCCTTGTGGCTTCGATGAATGATTTGATCGAGAAAATCCATGCTCGTGAGCAGAAACTCGACGACCGGGTGCTGGAGATCGTCAAACTGGCCGTGCTCAGGCATGGCACGGCTGAAACTGCGATCGAGGAGTTGCGTTTTGTCCGGGCGATCGCAGATGAACTTCATTTTGTCCTCAGGAACAACGACGGCTGGTTCCAATATGCCTTGCCTGGCCAAGCCTACGACAACGCCGCTCAGCTCCTCGACCGGCTGATCGATACAGGCCTGCTACCCGAACTCGAGGATGAAGCAGGATTCCTGCTCGTGGACCAGGCCTATGCAGCCCGCTGTCTCGATGCCTTCACAGCGGTACAGACTGCTCCAGGAGAAGTGTAAGCACCGGCATGGCCAAGTTAAACACCAGGCTCAAAAGGGATGTAAAGACGACGATGACAAAGGTGACCAGGACAAAGCAGCGGTTTTCCTCAAACCCTGTCAGTTGCCGGATCACCAGATAGAGCACCAGAAGGGCAATCACCAGGCCCGCTGCCAGGGTCAGAAGGCTGGCCACAGGCACCGGAGTCAGGGACATCAGCGCAATCAGCTGAAACAGCGCCAGGTAGAAGATCACCGGGACAAAACTCGCCGCCACCCGAGTCAGGGCGTACGGAGTTTTGAAGACGTATTGCAATGTCAGGTGGGTGACCAGGATCAGGAGTCCATCGCAGACCAGTGCCATCCCCGCACCTTGGATGAACAGGAAAAGTCCAGCGACAAAGGGGTGACCTGCGAGCTGTATCTGGGTCAGCTGCAAAAGCAGATCGAGGGTTCCGAGCTGATCGACCCGGAGCAGCGCCAGACCGCCCAGGACGGCATGAACCAGCGCTACCACCAGAAGCCGGTGTGGATTCAGGTATTGGACCGCCTGGCGGATCGAATCAACCGGCCGGGTCAGGAAGCGCAGATACTGGCTGAAACCAGCCAGGATCGCGGCTGTGTCCAGGGCTTTCTTTTGGCCAAAGCTGCCTGGGGGCGTTTTTTTGGGACCGAAAGGCTGGCTTTTTGTAGTGGCAGACTGAAAGCGAGACCAGAAAGAGGGACCTTTGGTTCTCGTACTGCCGGCCTTGGGTCCGGACTGACCTGTAGCGGAGCTGGATCGAGCCTGAGACCCCTTACCTTGGGAGCTGCCCTTTGCCTGGGAAGAACCTTGGGAATTGTGCGCTTGCCTGGCCTGCTCCTGATGAGACCCACCTGCAGCTTGAGACCTGCAGGTGCACTTTTCGCCTGATGCTAATTCACGACCACAGTAAAAACAATAGCGAGCCATCCAGCAGGCAGCCTCCTGAAGCATTTTGATTCAGATTACAGCAAATATGTTATCATAATGTGACCAAAGCAAGAACAATGTGCCCTTCAGATGGTGCCTAGACGTTCTTTGCACCAGCCAAGGAGCAGCCATGACCATACCGGAAAAACTGACAGCCACCTTTAACCTGATGCCCAGCCAAGTCGATGGGATTATCGCCTTGATTGATGGTGGCGCAACGATCCCTTTCATTGCCCGCTATCGCAAAGAAGTCACTGGCAATCTCGACGACCAGGTCTTGCGGGCTTTTGCAGAACAGTTGGAGTCTTTGCGCAACCTCGAGACGCGCCGGTCGGACATCATTCGCCTGCTCGGCGAGCAGGGGGTCAGTGACCCGGAGGTCTTAGCTCAGGTTGCCGCAGCTGACTCGCTGACTCGCCTGGAAGATCTCTACCGGCCCTACCGGCCTAAACGCAAAACACGCGCCTCAGTCGCCCGGGCCCTCGGTCTGAGCGATCTGGCCGGCCTGATCTGGACCCAGAAGACACCCCGAGCAGCTCTGGATAAAGTGGCAGCGGCCAAGGCGGCCGAAGTGCCGGAGCTGCCCACAGCCGAGGCTGCCCTCGCGGGCGCCATGGACATCGTCGCCGAACAGCTGGCTGACGATGCAGCCATCCGCGCCGCTTTACGGGCTCTCTTTGGGCGCGAAGGTGTCCTGGTCAGCAAAGCTAAAAAGAAGGAAGACAGTGTCTATCGCCAGTATTACGATTTTGCCGAACCGGTGAAGCGTATTGCCGGCCACCGTGTCCTGGCCGTTGATCGTGGTGAACGGGAGGAGTTCCTTGCAATTTCCCTGGAAGTTCCGGAAGGTTCTGCCCTGGACCTCATAGAAAAAAGAGCCCTGAGGCCGCAGAGTGCCTGCCCTGAATTGATCCGGGCCATCGTGGCTGATGCCTGGAAACGCCTCATTGCGCCTTCCCTCGAAAATGAAATCCGGGGTGAGCTGACCACTCGGGCTCAGGAAAAGGCGATTACAGTTTTCGCCGCAAACCTCCGCAGCCTTCTAATGGTTCCGCCCATCCGCGGCAAGACGGTGCTCGGACTCGATCCTGGCTTTCGCAATGGCTGCAAATTGGCGGTCGTCAATCCGACGGGCCTTTTGCTGACAACGGGTGTCATTTATCCGACGCCACCGCTCAACCGTCTGGATGAGGCCGCGGCGACGATCCGGAAACTGACGGGATTGTACACCATCGACCTGATTGCCATTGGCAATGGTACCGCCTCACGCGAGACTGAACAATTTGTCCGAGCCCTGATCAAAACGGACAACTTGCCTGTCCGTTGCTTGGTGGTCAGCGAAGCGGGCGCTTCCGTTTATTCCGCCTCGCCCAGGGCCGCCGCCGAGTTCCCGGATCTCGATGTCAATGTCCGCAGCGCCGTATCGATTGCCCGGCGGGTCCAGGACCCTCTGGCAGAGCTGGTCAAGATCGAACCTCAAGCCATCGGGGTAGGTCAGTACCAGCATGACATGAACCAGAAACGCCTAGCCACGGCACTCGGAGGGGTGGTCGAGGCTTGTGTCAATGAGGTCGGTGTCGATCTCAACACCGCCTCGCCGGCTTTGCTCTCCTATGTCGCTGGGATCACCGCTTCCCTGGCGCAGGCGATTGTCGACTGGCGCGAAAAGCATGGAGCTTTTTTGTCCCGCCAGCAACTTTTGCAAGTTCCCCGCCTAGGTCCGCGCGCCTTCGAACAGGCTGCCGGATTTCTGCGTATTCCGGGTGCGGCAGAACCGCTCGACAACACGTCGGTTCACCCGGAGAGCTATGCCAAGGTCAAGGCCCTCGCCACTTTGCTCAAGGTGCCCGTTTCACCCGAACTGGCAAAGCGGGCTCAGGGACTTGACCTCGAGCAGCTGTCCGGCCAGCTTGGCCTGGGCACCTATACACTGGCTGACATTCTGGATGCACTGGCCCGCCCAGGCCGGGATCCGCGCGATGATTTGCCCCAGCCCGAGCTGGACCAGGAGATCCTCGACATCAAGGATCTTACGCCTGGTATGGTGATCCGCGGCGTGGTGCGCAATGTCGCCGACTTTGGTGCTTTTGTCGATCTCGGTTTGCACCAGGATGGACTGGTCCATATCTCTGAGCTGTCTGACCGCTTTGTCAAGGACCCCCTGACAGTCGTCCGGATCGGCCAGGCCGTCACGGTGCGTGTCTTGTCTGTTGATCTCGAGCGCAAACGGATCGCTCTCAGCATGAAAGGACTGACTTGATTGCTATTTCGTCGGAAATCCGGCCATTTTTCTGTGGATCCAGGACTTGCCGGCAACCCCCTGCCCCCTTTATTGTTTAAAGGATAGCCTGTTCATGCTGGCTTAGGTGAAACAGATTCCAGGAGGTTCTTGATCGATGAATGGATATATTTGGAATAAGGAAATGGAGACCCAGTCCTGCGAAAGCTTGCGTGAACTCCAGGGACAACGACTGGTCGACTGTGTTCGTCGCATCTATGGGACAGTTCCTTTCTACACAGAAAAGATGCAGGCCATCGGCCTGACCCCGGACGATATTACCTCGATCGATGATTTAAAAAAACTGCCCCTGACCGATAAGCAGGATTTGCGGGACAATTACCCTTTCGGCACGTTTGCGGTGCCCATGTCCAGAATCGTCCGCGTCCATGCCTCATCTGGTACGACCGGCAAACAAAAGGTTGTGGGATACACCGCAGAAGATATCGACATCTGGGCAGAATGCATCGCGCGCTCCCTGGCGATGACCGGCATGACCGAGGAAGATTCCCTGCACGTGGCCTACGGCTATGGCTTGTTCACCGGTGGTCTGGGCCTGCATGTTGGCGCCGAGCGGATGGGCGTGATGGTGATTCCGGTTTCTTCCGGCAACACGAAGCGCCAGATCGATATCCTGCTCGATTTCCAGCCATCGGCTCTGGCCTGCACCCCCAGTTATGCCATGCACCTGGCTGATGAAATGGATGTTCATGGCATCACCAAACACCAGCTCAATCTCAAGGTTGGCATTTTTGGCGCTGAGCCATGGACCCTGGAGATGAAGCATCAGATTGAGGAACGACTCGGTCTCAAAGCGTTTGACATTTATGGCTTGTCCGAGACGATGGGTCCGGGTGTGGCCATGAACTGTGAGCACAGTGACCTGCTGCACATCCAGTCGGATCATTTTATCGCCGAGGTCATCGACCCGGACACGCACGAGGTGCTCGGTGAAGGTGAACTGGGTGAACTGGTTTTTTCCAGTATCACCAAAACCGGTACACCTTTCTTGCGCTATAACACGCATGACCTGACCCGCCTCAGCTACGAGCCTTGCGCCTGCGGCCGGACGACGGTGCGCATGGAGAAGGTCACCGGACGGGCGGACGACATGCTGATCATCCGCGGGGTCAATGTCTTCCCGAGCCAGATCGAGTCGATCCTGCTGACGTACGGCGAGCTCGAGCCACATTATATGATCCACGTTGACCGGATCAACAATATGGACCGCATGGAGGTCCAGATCGAGATGACGAAAGCGTTCTTCTCCGACTCAGTGCGCGAGATTGAGACGATTGAACGCCGCCTGACTGCAGACATCCAATCCACGCTCGGCATTGCTGCCAAAATCACCCTCGTCGAGCCCCGTTCTCTGCCCAGAAGCGAAGGCAAAGCCAGACGGGTGATCGATAACCGCACATTCTGACAGGTGATTGGAGATAAACATGCAGACCACTGACTTGTCCGCTGAAAAGAATGACCAGGTCCCGCTGCCAATCGGTGTCGTTGGCCTGGGCTTGATCGGCGGCTCGCTGGCCAAGGCACTTGCTGGCCGGGCCAAGGCCTTGGTGGTCGGAATCGATCCCGATCCGGCTGTGATCGAAAAAGCTCTGGCGGACCAAGTCCTGGTCCGGGGGGGCGTGATGCCGCTGCAGGCTGAGGGACAAAGCACCGGCCAGTCACAGTCTGGCCGCTCGATCATCACTGCTTTCCATACTCAAACGGGAAAAACCGCGCCATCTTCTGATCTCGACTGGCCAGCTCCGGCCCAGACTGACTCTGTTTTTTCATTGTTGTCCGACTGCCGATTTGTCTTCCTGTGCACCCCGCCCGCCACGATTCCGGATTTGGTCAGGCAGATCCGCCCCTTCAGCCAGGCCATCCTGACCGATGTTGCCAGTGTCAAAAAGCCAGTCCTGGACCAAATCCCGGATGACCGGTTTATCGGCGGCCATCCCATGGCAGGCTCGGAAAAGCACGGCTATGCCAATGCCCGAGAGAATCTGTTTGAAAATGCTGTCTATGTCCTGTGCCTGCCGGAACACTCTGCCATTACAGTTTTGGAATATCGCCAGCTGGAGCGGCTGGTCCGGTCGATCGGGGCCTCTCCACTCAGCCTCGAACCCCAGACCCACGACAAGGCAGTCGCCGCAGTCAGCCATTTGCCCCATGTCGCCGCCGCAGCTCTGTCCTTGCTGGCTGCCCGTCAGGGAGACGACAACCTGACCCGCCTGGCTGCTGGTGGCTTTCGCGACATCACCCGGATTGCTTCTTCGGATGCCGGCCTCTGGTCCCAGATCAGCCTCGAATCGCGTGACCAGCTGCTACCTCTGATCGACCAGTATATCGCCATCTTGCAGGAATTCCGTCACGAACTGTCTGATGGAGATCTCGACCATCTGCGCCAGTACTTTTTCCAGGCCTCCCAGTACCGCGGTTCGCTGCCGGTCGATGGCCGCGGTGCCTTGCTGACTCAGAGCATCCTCAATGTCTATATTCCGGACGAACCAGGCGTCATCGGCAAGGTGACGACCCTTCTTGGCAACCACGCGATCAACATCACCAACCTTCGCATCCGCGAGTTCCGCACCTACGAGGGCGGCAGCCTGCAGCTGTTGCTGCCAGACTCAGCTCAGGCGGCCCGCGCAGCATGGCTTCTCAAGGAGGCGGGTTATGAATGCGACTAGGACGGGTATGGGCACACCTCCTGCTCGCTATGGGTTGCTGGGCTATCCGCTGGGGCATAGCCTGTCGCCTCAGATCCACCAGCGCCTAATGGCCCTGGCTGGGATTGACGGCACATATGAGCTCCTGGCCATTCCTCCCGAGGAAATTGCCGGCCGCATGACCGGGTTTCTGGAGGCGTTTACCGGCCTGAATGTCACCATTCCTCACAAGCAGGCCATCATGGCCAGCCTGGACCAGATCGACCCATTGGCTGAAAAAATCGGGGCTGTCAACACCATTGCTTGCCTGCCCGGGAAACCGGTGACCGGCTACAACACCGATCTGGAGGGTTTCCTCAGCGATGCACCGGAACTTTCCGGCCGCCGAGTCCTGATCCTGGGCGCCGGGGGCGTCTGCCGGACGCTGGCTTTTGCCGCAGGGCTTCGGGGCGCTATCCAGATTCGTTTCCTGGCCCGCCACCCCGAAAAGGCCAAACCATTAGCGACAACGATCGCTGCGGCTTTTCCGGCTTGCAGGGTAGATGTCACCGCCGAGGCGAGTAGCTGTTTCACCCCGGGTCATCCTGACCTCTGGGAGGACCGCTGGGTTCTTCTCAATGGCACACCGGCTGGAATGTGGCCACACACAGGCAGCGTGCCTGTGCCAGATGAGCTTCTGGACCATGTCCAGGCGGTTTACGACACGATCTACAACCCATTTGCCACCCGCCTGGTGCTCAGGGCTCAAAGCCGTGGCATCCCGGCTAAAGGTGGACTGGGCATGCTGGTCAGCCAGGCCCTCCTGGCCCAGCGGATCTGGAACCCGGCAGCTGTTTTCCCCGCTGAGACCAAGGAACATGTGCTAAAAGGCCTGATTGGGGAAATCTATCGCCAGTCACCCCTGACCCTGGTCCTGATGGGCTTCATGGGCAGCGGCAAAAGCCGGGTCGGTCATGAACTGGCTGCAAAAACCGGTTGGCCCCTGGTTGACCTGGACCACTGGATCGAGGCGAAAGTGGGACGTACCATCCCGGACATTTTTGCCGCCGAAGGTGAAACAGCATTCCGGAATCTGGAAGAGCAGGCCCTTGCCGAGGTCCTTTCGAATCACCACTGTCAGATCCTGGCTACGGGAGGCGGGGCTCTCTTGAGTGCAGCAGCCCAGACCATCCTGTACAGCCATCCAGCCCTGGTCATCTATCTATCTGCCAGCCTGGAGACGATCGAACAGCGCGTGGGCGATGGCACCGGGCGCCCGATGCTATCCGGTCAGGATCGTGACCATCTGACCTTGCTCTACGACAAACGCCGACCCATTTACAGCAGGCTGGCCGACTTGGTGGTCAATGCCGATCTGCCTTTGGAAGAAAAACTCGCCACGATCATGACCACTTTAGGACTTGAAGGAGAAACCCCATGATTTTGATTTTGAAACAAGGGACTAGCCGCGACAAAGTAGACGAACTGTGCAGTTGGCTGCAAACGACCTATGGGGTGCAGACCAGTCCGATTTTTGGCCAGGGGACAACCATCATTGGCCTCGTGGGCGACACAACCAGCATCGAACTCGAGGCCTTGGAGCAGAACGATGATGTCGAACGGGTGATGAAAGTCCAGGAACCCTATAAAAGGGCCAACCGCAAATTTCACCCGGATAACTCGATCATTGATATCAATGGGGTCAAAGTCGGCGAAAACCGGATTGTCGTCGCAGCCGGCCCCTGTTCGGTCGAATCCGAAGACCAGATCCGCCTGGTTGCCGAGCAAGTCCAGGCAGCCGGCGCCCAGCTGCTGCGCGGCGGCGCGTTCAAACCTCGTACCTCGCCGTATGCTTTCCAGGGACTCAAGGCAGAAGGCCTGATGTACATGAAACGGGCCCGCCAGGCAACCGGTCTGCCAGTTGTGTCCGAGATCACCAACCCATCGCAGCTCGAGCTGTTCATGGAATTTGTCGACATGATCCAGGTTGGTACGCGCAACATGCAGAATTTTGAATTGCTCAAGGAGCTCGGCCGGGTGAAAAAGCCGATCCTGCTCAAGCGCGGCTTTGCCAACACCGTCGATGAACTATTGATGTCGGCCGAATACATCATGAGCGGCGGTAACCAGAATGTCATCCTCTGCGAACGCGGCATCCGCACCTTTGAAACCAGCACGCGCAACACACTCGACATCAGTGCCATCCCGGTCCTGAAAAGCAAGACTCATCTGCCGGTCTTTGTCGATCCGAGCCACGCCGGCGGCATGGCCTGGCTAGTCGAGCCCCTGGCCAAGGCTGCAATTGTGGTCGGCGCCGATGGCCTGATCATCGAAGTCCACAACGATCCCAAGCATGCCCTGTCCGACGGCCAACAATCCCTGACCCCGGAAGCGTTCGCCGACCTGATGGGCCGTCTGCGCCCTGTGGCCGAAGCTATCGGCCGCACCATCTGACCCAAATAAACAGGAGGTACCCCTATGCCCGAACTGATTGCCAGTACATCCAGTGGAGACTACCCGATCCTGATCAAAAACGGTGCACTTAGCAGCATCGGCGCCCTGGCCAGCGAAACGGTTGTTGGCCGCCGGGCTTTCATCGTCAGTGATGACACCGTTTATCCGCTCTACTATGAGCCAGTGGCCCGGTCGCTCCAGAGCGCTGGCTTCACAGTCTCAGGGTATGCTTTTGCCGCTGGTGAAGGCTCAAAAACCGCCACCACGCTCCTCGAGCTATACAGCCAGTTCCATGCGGCCGGACTGTCGCGCTCGGATCTGATTGTCGCCCTGGGCGGTGGTGTCGTCGGCGACGTCACTGGTTTTGCCGCAGCCACCTACTTGCGGGGGGTGCCGCTGTTCCAGGTCCCGACGACGCTGCTGGCCCAGGTCGATTCATCGATCGGTGGCAAGACGGCGATCGACTTGCCTTGCGGCAAGAACCTGGCCGGGGCCTTCTACCAGCCCAAGGCCGTCATCCTCGATCCGACAGTCTTGCGCACCCTGCCCCGCGGCCGCATGTCTGAAGGCATGGCCGAGGTGATCAAATACGGTCTGATCCGCGACCTGCAACTGTTTGAACAGATTGAAAGCCAGACGTATGACTTGGAATGGGTGCTCGAACGCTGCATCCGGATCAAGACCACCGTCGTGGCCGCAGATGAACGCGACACGGGCGAGCGCATGCTGCTCAATTTTGGTCATACGGTCGGCCATGCCATCGAGAAAATCACCGGCTACACCCAGCTGTCTCACGGCGAAGCCGTGGCAATCGGCATGGTCGTCGCCTGTCAAATCGGGGAAAAAACCGGTCGCACCCCTGCTGGAACCGCCGAGCGCCTCTGTAAAGTGCTCGAACATTACCGCCTGCCAACGCAATGCCAGTGGCCGGCCAGCCAACTGATGGGCGCCATTCATTCGGACAAGAAGCGACTGGCTGGCAAGCTCTATTACATCCTGCTCAAGCAAGTCGGTGAAGCCGTCCTAAACCCGATGGATCCTGCCGACCTCGAAAAAGTCCTCGGTGAGGTCGTCGGCCATGGCTAATCTGCACGTCCTGCCTTCTGTGCTACATGGCCCACTCCTGCCGCCGCCATCTAAAAGTGACGCGCACCGGGCCCTGATTTGTGCAGCTCTGGCGGGCGAGCTTAGCCAGGTCAAAGGAATCGGAGGTCACCCTTCGGACGACATACTCGCCACCCGCCGCTGCCTTCAGACACTCGGTGATGCCATCGTAGCCCATCGTTCCGGCAAAGCACCCATCCAGACACAGATGACGCTCGACTGCCACGAGTCCGGCACGACTTTGCGCCTTATGATTCCAGTGGTCTCTGCGCTGGGTGTGTCCGCGACCTTCACCGGCCAAGGCCGCCTGCCCCAGCGTCCGCTGCAGGAATATCGCGCAATTTTTGCCGGGCATGGCGTGGACCTGATTTTCCCGCCGGAGGGCAGCCTGCCCGTTTCAGTGCGCGGCCAGCTGACCCCGGGCCTTTTCCAAGTGCCAGGCCATGTCAGTTCCCAGTACCTCTCCGGCTTACTCCTGGCCTTGCCCCTGCTCGATGGTGATTCCGAAATCGTCCTGACCTCACCGCTGGAATCGGCTCCCTATGTCGAAATGACCCGCCGGACGCTGGGTGAATTCGGCGTTATGGTGCAAACCACACCGACCGGTTACCAGGTCGCAGGCCGCCAGCGCTTCCTGCCCGTCGACTATACGGTGGAAAAGGACTACTCCCAGGCGGCTTTCTGGCTTGTAGCCAATTACCTCGGCAGTGAAATCAAGCTATCCGGTCTGTCCGACCATTCGGCCCAGGGCGACCGCGCCATCCTGCCGATTTTAGCCAGCCTGGCCAAACACCAGCCGCAGGATCTGCCCTTCATCATCGATGCTGCCCAGATTCCAGACTTGGTTCCGATCCTGGCTGTCGCTGCCAGCCTGACCCCGGGACAGACCCGGATTGTCAATGGCGCGCGCCTCCGTCTCAAGGAAAGCGACCGGCTTGCGGTGACGGCGGACGTCCTTCAGGCGATCGGAGCCCGGATCCGAGTCGAGGATGACAGCCTGATCATCGACGGCCAGACAGAATTGCCCGGTGGCCAGGCCGATTCGCACGGTGACCACCGCATCGCCATGGCCCTGGCCATCGCGGCCTTGAAAACAGCCAAGGGTGTCACCATCACCCATGCCGAAGCCGTCCGTAAATCGTATCCAGAATTTTTTGCCGAATATTCCCGCCTCGGAGGTATCTGCCATGAGCTCAACCTGGGGTAATCTTTTGAAAATCAGCATCTTTGGCGAATCCCATGGTCCTGGCATTGGGGTCGTGATTCATGGTCTGCCCTCCGGCCATGCCCTGGATCTCGAGGACATCCGGGCGTTCATGCGCCGCCGCGCGCCGGGCCAGACAGCCTGGTCAACGCCGCGCCAGGAAAAGGACGAGCCCGAGATCCTGTCGGGCTTGTTCGAAGGCCGAACGACGGGCACCCCCCTGATGGCTCTGATTAAGAACACCGATACCCGCTCGGGCGACTACAGCGACCTATTGACCAAACCTCGACCCGGCCACGCCGACCTCACCGGCATGGCCCGCTACCAGGGATTTAATGACCCGCGTGGCAGCGGCCATTTTTCCGGCCGCCTGACTGCGCCGCTGGTATTTGCTGGAGCGGTCTGCCGCCAGATCCTCCAGGCCAGAAAGATCGAAATCGTCTCCCATATCCTGGAAATTGCCGGGATCCGCGACCTGCCTGTCGACACAGCATCACCTGATCTGGCCCTGCTCAAAAGCCTGCAGCACAAGCCGCTGCCCGTTTTGTCCGATACAGTTGCCGAAGCGATGCAGACAGCCATACTCGAAGCCAAGAACACCCTCGATTCAGTGGGTGGCATCGTCGAGAGTTTGATTGTCGGACTGCCAGCTGGGATCGGCGACCCGATTTTCGACGGTATCGAATCGCGCCTGGGCAGCATCCTGTTTGCGATTCCAGCCGTCAAAGGCGTCGAGTTCGGCGATGGGTTCGCCATGGCCAAGCGCCGCGGCTCGACCAACAACGACTCACCAGTTTTCAAAGGCCAGGCGATCCGCTTTGCCACCAATCACGGTGGCGGCGCCGATGGTGGAATCAGCAATGGCATGCCGGTCGTGTTTAAAGTCGCCTTCAAGCCGACCGCTTCGATCGGGCGCGAACAGGCGACAATCAATCTGCACACCCTGCAGCCAGATACGCTGGTGGTCCGCGGTCGCCACGATCCGTGCATCGTCACCCGGGCCGTTCCTGTCGTTGAAGCGGCCGCCGCGATCGCCACCCTCGATCTACTGCTGGAATTCGAAGGCCGTTTACCCCTGGCTCAGGCTGTCATTGCTGCCTCGGACCAGAAAGCACAGACGTTAGTCAGCTCGGAGACCACACATGGCCAGGAGGCAGCCAATGCAGGATCATGAAATGGACTGGACCAGCGGCCTGCGCGCTGCCAGCACAGCGGTATTTCGCCCCGATGATTCGTCAGCGGGACTTGCCCAGGACACGCCTTTCGCGCAAGGTCTGCTCCTAGTCAATGGACCGAATCTCAATCTGCTGGGCCGACGCGACCCGACCCAGTATGGCACATTCACCCTTGCCGAAGTCGAATCCCGCACCCGGGAGGCCGCCCATGCCGTGGGGTATGCCCTCGACTGTTTCCAATCCAATCACGAAGGCGAACTGGTTGACTTGATCCAGGCCGCCCACGTGCATTATGCGGGTATCCTGCTCAATGCCGGTGCCCTGACCCACTACAGCTATGCGTTGCGCGATGCCATCGATGCCTGCAAGATCCCGGTCATGGAGATTCACATCTCGGACATCGCCAAGCGAGAACCCTTCCGCCAGCTCTCCGTCATTCACCCGGTCTGTGCCGGCCAAGTCAAAGGTCTCGGCCTCAATAGCTACATCGTCGCGACGAAGGAACTGGCTGCCATCCTGGAAAAAGGGAGAATCGAACCGTGAACGACCTGGCCAATCCCCAAGAAGAGCCTTCCGAACGACCCGACCTCGGCCAGCTGCGCCAGCGGATCAATGCGATCGACAGCCAGATTTTGACCTTGTTTGCCGAACGTATGGAACTGGCCCGTGATGTGGCCCGGGCCAAGGCCATTTCTGGCGCGGCAGTTTTTGACCCGCTGCGGGAAGACCAGATCGCGGCCAGCGCGCGTGACACGGTCAAAGGTGCCGATGGAATCCGTGCCGAAAAATTGCTCCGGAGCCTGATGCGCCTGTCCCGTGGGGTCCAGTACGACTTGCTGCTGCCCCATGATCGCAATTTCGGTCTGGGTGAGCAAATTGCATCAGCCCATGCCAACATGCCGGCAGTTTCCCGCATCATCCATCAGGGCTCAGCAGCATCCTACTCCGGCAAGGCTTGTGCGATCCTGTTTCCGGACCAGCCGGTGCGCAGTGTCCAGACCTTTGCCGAAGCTTGCTTGCTGGTGGCGAAAAATGAGGCCGATGTCGCGGTCCTGCCGCTGGAAAATTCCACTGCCGGCAGTGTCGGTGATGTCTACCAGCTGCTGCAAAGCCACGGCCTTTTTATCTGGCGGTCCTATGACCTTCCCGTACATCACCATCTGATGGCTGTGCCTGGTGCTACGCTTGAGCAGATCCATACAGTCATTTCCCATCCCCAGGCCCTGGCCCAATGTTCTGACTTCATCCACCGCCACGGCTGGCACACCATCGAATCTTTAAACACGGCATTCGCCGCAGCCCAGATTGCCCGGGAGGGCGATCCATCCCGGGCCGCCATTGCCTCGCTCGAAGCAGCTCGGACCAGTCGCCTGCAGGTTCTCAGTGACGACATTAGCAACAGCCGGGAAAACATGACCCGCTTTGTGGTGGTCGGACGCGAACTGGTGATCACGCCCACTGCCAACCGGCTCAGCCTCGTCCTCAAGACCCCGCATGCCAGCGGTTCCCTGGCCGCCACGTTAGCCCTGTTTTCCGACCGCAACCTCAATTTGTCCAAGATCCACTCCCGAGCCAACCCGGCAGAGCCGTGGTCCTACCTGTTCGACCTCGATGTTGACTGCCCGGCCAACGATCCCCAGGCGCTGGCAACGCTCTACCAACTGAGCCGGGAAATGAGCTACCTCCAGCTTCTGGGCTGGTATCCGGCCGAAACCGGCAGCCAACCGGCAGGAGACGACTGACGAAAAGAGCTACAACCGATGATTGAACTGCAACACGTCAGCAAAAGTTACAACGGGAAAATCCAGGCCGTCGACCACATGGATTTGTCGGTCCAGCAAGGCGAGATCTTCGGCTTTCTCGGCCCGAATGGGGCTGGGAAAACAACCACGATCAAGATGATTACCGGCATCCTTGAACCAGACACGGGCACGATCCAAGTCAATGGCTACGACATTGTCAAAGATCCGATCCGGGCCAAGCGCTCGTTTGGCTTTGTCCCGGACGATCCCAATATCTTTCCCCGCCTGAAAGCGATCGAATACCTGCGCTTCATCGGCGAAATTTACGAGGTGGAGCCGGGGGTGCGCCGCCAGCGAACCAGCCAGCTGGCCGATCGCCTCGGCTTGTCGGCAGCCCTGGGCGACCGGATCCAGAGCTTTTCCCATGGCATGCGCCAGAAATTGATCATCATCGGTGCACTCCTGCACCAGCCGGCGGTCTGGATCCTCGATGAACCAATGACGGGTCTCGATCCCAAAGCGGCCTTCGAACTCAAGGAAATGATGCGCGAGCATGCAGCCGCGGGCAACACAGTCTTTTTTTCAACCCATGTGCTGGATGTCGCGGAAAAAATCTGCGACCGGGTGGCGATCATTGACCATGGCAAGATTTTGCTGTGCGGGACCCTGGCCGATCTGCGCGCCCGGACTGCCGAGGATGCTTCCCTGGAGGAGATGTTCCTGAGACTGGTCGAGCAGGAGGCAGAGCAGGTTGTACCAACTGTCAGCGAACCGGTGGTCCGAAAGCCGCGCTTCCCCTGGGGTAAGCTCAAATGAACACACTGCCGACCTTGCGCCGGATCCTGCTCCTGGCTTTGGCGATTATTCGGGGCAACAGCTTTGCCAATTTCTCGGGGGATGCCCAGACAAAAAAGAAACGGCTGAGCGGCTTGGGCAGTGGGTTGCTGTTTTTCTTCCTGGCCGCCTACTTTGCTTTCATGACGGGCGGCTCGGCCTTTGCCCTGTATGAATTGCTCGCTCCCTTGCAGGTGCAGAGCCTGCTGCCTGGCCTTTATGTCAGTTCCTCCGTCCTGGCGGTTTTCATATTCGGCGGCCTGTACGTGCTCAGTGTCTTCTACTATGCCAGTGATGTCGACAAGATTTTGCCGCTGCCGTTTTCCCCGGAAGAAGTGATCGGCGCCAAATTCATCGTGGTCGCAGCCTATGAATACGTGTTTGTCGCAGGGATTCTGCTGCCGCCACTTTTGGTCTATGGGGTCAAGAGCCATGCGGCCTGGCCTTATTACGGACTGTTACTGGGCGTCTACCTCCTGTTGCCGCTGATCCCGCTGGCTCTGGCCACCATCCTGACGATGTTGATCATGCGTTTCACCCCGCTGACGAAAAACAAAGACCGATTCAAGGCGATTGCCAGTGTGCTGCTGCTCTTCGTCTCGATCGGATTCTCCTATGCCAGTTCTAGCTTGAGCACAAGATCCGGCGCGGATCTGGCTGCCTTCTTCTCCGCCCGGGTGGAACAGACGGCCCGCCTGACCGCTGCCGTTTTCCCTGGAACGGCCTTTGCGGTCGGATCCCTGACCGCGCACAGCACACCTGCTGCCTTCGGCCAGCTGGCCTTGCTGGTGCTGTTTTCGGGCATGGCCCTTTTAGCCATGCTGGCTGCTGGCCGCCTGTTGTATTTCAAAGGGGTTATTGGCCTGTCACATGCTGCCAGCCGGGGCAAAGCCCTCTCGAGTGACGAGCTCGACCGGCAACTGGGAGTTGGCGACCGCCCCCATTCGATTGTCGCTTTTGCGGTCTACATGCAAAAGGAATTCCGGATCCTGGTGCGCACCCCCATTTTCCTGATGAATAATGTGATCATGAATTTCATGTTCCCGCTGTTTATAGCCATCCCGATCCTTGGCGTCGGCAGCCAGGATGAAGACATCCGTCAATTG
>DIFN01000024.1 GCA_002419145.1 Mageeibacillus sp. UBA5747
CTATTTTCATGGGTTGTACCTCCCGATACGATCATTGCCAGGCTTCAAACTTGGACTTTGAAGCCTGGCTCGATCTCGTCAGTGGACCAGTCGCCCTGGTGGGCGGGTGACTGGGTCTGGTGGTCAGTTGTAGAAGGCGGGGCGGACCGGGGTGACGATTGGTTCGATCGCGCCGGTTTCCTGGGCTTTGACACAGGCGTCGGAGGTGACACAGGCCAGATAGCCATCCCAGGCAGTCGGACCATTGACTTCACCCTTGACCGTTGAGTTGACCCAGTCCTGGATTTCGACGTCATAGGATTCGGCGAAGCGAACTTTCCAGTCGTTGAGGATGGTGTTGCTGAGTTTCTCTTCGCTGCGTATCTGGATCGACATCGGTTCAGGCAGCTTGGCAACGCCGGTTTCACCGACGACTTCGCACTGGATGTCGTAGCCATACTGGCAATTGACGAAGATTTCGAGCACAACTCGAATGCCTTTCTGGGAGGTCAGGATCAGGATCTGGGGATCTTTGAGCTGAGCATGAGTGTTGCGGGTCGCTTTAGGCATGATGACCTGGGCGGAGGTCCATTCGTCATCGATCAGCCAGTGCAGGACATCGATTTCATGGATGGCGGTGTCATTGATCGCCATGTAGGTGACATAGGTTTCCGGAACAGTCGGATTGCGGTGAGCGCAATGCAGGACAAGCGGATCACCGATCTTGCCGGCCTGGATCACATCCTTGAGCATTTTGTAGCCGGCATCATAGCGGCGCATGAAACCAACCTGGACCAGCTTTTTGCCAAAAGCGATCTCGGCATCGACGATGCGCTTGGCACCCTCCGCCGTGGTGGCCATCGGCTTTTCGACAAAAACGGGCTTGCCGGCCTTGATGGCGGCGAGGACTTGCTCTTCATGAGCAGGACCCCAGGAGGTGATGACCAGGGCGTCGACATTGGGATCGTCAATGACTTCCTGATAGGTTTTGTAAACGGTCATGCCGCCGAACGTGTCTGCCACTTTCTGGGCACCTTCGAGATTGATGTCGTTTAGAGCAACGACAGTCGAGCCGTTCAATTTGGTGTGCAGACGACGGATGTGCTCCTGGCCGATTGCACCGGTTCCGATAACGCCAACTTTCAAAGCCATCGTGTTTTCCTCCTCAAATTTGGGCAAATGGGATCTGGGGACTGATTCATGAACGGATAACGGGATCACACTTATTTACTCGCTGTTGAGCAATATTGTCTATGCGTGCCCGGGCACGTTGTGTATATGTTGAGTATATTCCAAGAACATTTCGGTGTCAAGAGGTTGTTCAGACGCAACAGATGATCAATTATGCCATTTCCCGGTTTTCTTCCATAAATGGCAAAAGTTCCTGATCGCCAGGAGGTGGCTCTCAGGAACTTTGCCGGGAATAAGGGAACAGCACGCTTGCCTTGTGCTTGTGACTGAATATTCAGCTTTTGCGGCGTCTCTTGTCCAGCAGAACAGCACCGACGATGATAATGGCTTTGACAATCTGCTGCCAGTAGGAGTTGACACCCATCAGGGTCATGCCGTTGTTGATGACACCGATGATCAGGGCGCCGACGATGGTGCCTTGTACGGTACCGATCCCGCCTGTGCTCTGGCTGGTTCCGCCAATGACGGCTGCCGCGATGGCATCGAGTTCGAAGCCAAGTCCGGCGCTGGGCTGGCCGGATTCGATACGGGCTGCCAGTGAGATACCGGCAAGGCCAGCAAGCATCGAAGCATAGCCATAGACGACAATCTTGATCAGCTTGACGTTGACGCCAGAAATGATGGCAGCTTGTTCATTGCCGCCCAGGGCGTAGATATGGCGGCCAAACTTCGTTCGGTTCAGGACGATGTAAGTGAAAATAGTCATGATAACCAGGAGCAGGATCGGCATCGGGATGCCCAGGACAAAACCAGCACCGAGGAAATTGAAGCTATCAGAGAAGTCACCGATTGGCTTGCCGCCAGTGACAAGGAAGGCAGCACCGCGGGCAGCGGTCATCATGCCAAGGGTCACGATGAAAGGGGGCAGTTCAAAATAGGCAATAATTAAACCATTGATGATGCCAGCTAAAGCACCGACTGCCAGCCCAAGGAAAATCGGGACAATGAGGGGGTACTGGCCGATGGCATCAATGTACTGGCCAGCAGCATCCTTGACCGGATGGGCAAAAGTTGCCGCCACGACGGATGCCAGGGCGAGGACGGAGCCGGACGACAGGTCGATACCGGTGGTGATGATGATGACAGTGACGCCGATGCCAATCAGGCCGATGAAGGATATCTGACGGATGACGTTCATCAGGTTGATCGGTTTCAGGAATGTGCCGCCGGTTGCAACAGACATCAAGGCTGCAATCAGGAACAGGATGATGATGATGCCGTATTTGTTGAAAATATCGGACCAGACCTCTTTGCCGGTCTTCTTGACGGCTTCAGCCGAGTCATTTTTAGCCATTGTGGTTGACCTCCATTTATTCTGCGCGAATTACCGCTCAAGAAACGTACGTGTTTGTGGCGTATTGCATGATCAGTGTCTGGTTGGCATCCTTACGGGAAACCTCACCGGTGATTTTGCCTTCATGCATGACCATGATGCGATCGCTCATGCCCATGACTTCCGGCAATTCGGACGAGATCATGATAATGGCACGGCCTTCCTTGGCCATCATACTCAGGAGGCGGTGGATTTCCGCCTTGGCCCCGACGTCGATACCGCGGGTTGGTTCATCGACAATCAGGATCTCCGGGTTGGTCATCAGCCAGCGGGCGACAAGCACTTTCTGCTGATTGCCCCCGGAGAGATTCTTGATCAGCTGGTTCATGCTCGGCGTTTTGATCGCCAACTTTTCTTTCTGTTCCAGACAAACTTTTTCCAAGGCCTTTTTGCGGATGAATCCTCTCTTGGTGTAGTTGCCGATGCTGGCCACCGTCATGTTGTCCCGGATCGACAGCGGCAGGAAGCAGCCTGTGCCTTTGCGATCTTCTGTCAGCAGGGCCATCCGGTGTTTCAGGGCATCCCGTGGCATGGTGATATTGACCTTTTTGCCATGGATGTATATCTCGCCAGCATCCAGTTTGGTGTAGCCGAAGATGGCTTCCATGACTTCGGTGCGACCAGCCCCCATCAGGCCGGCAAAGCCGAGGATCTCACCTTTTCTAAGGTCGAAGCTGACATCCTTGAAGACGCCCTTACGGGTCAGGCCGCGGCAACTCATGATGACCTCACCGATCTCGGCCTCTTCCTTCGGGAACATCTGGGTGATTTCACGACCGACCATCCAGGCGATCAGTTTGTCACGCGAAGAATTGGCCGCCAGGTCGGTGCCGACAAACTGACCGTCGCGCAGGACAGTGATTTCATCGGTGATCTGGAAGACCTCGTCCATCTTATGGGTAATGAAGATGAACGCCACATTCTTCTCTTTTTTCAGGGTGCGGACCATCCGGAACAGGTGATCAACTTCCTTATCTGTGATGGCGGAGGTCGGTTCGTCCATGATGATCAGCTTGGAATTGTAGGAAATCGCCTTGGCGATTTCGACCATCTGCTTTTTGGCAACGGTCAGTTCGTAAACTTTTTCAGTCGGTGAAATATTGTCAATACCTAATGAATC
>DIFN01000028.1:0-404 GCA_002419145.1 Mageeibacillus sp. UBA5747
GGCACCTTTATCACCTTGACTCGTCCACTTTCTCAGATCTATACTGGGGCCAGACGATCTGGAACTGGCGGAATACGGTGGGTGTCCCACCGCGGTGGGATACCATCGGGGACCGGATCATACATGTCTCGTCGACCGCCTGGGCAATCTATTTTAGATTGGCCCAGGTTTTTTATTGGGCCTTATGCTAGGAGGTGCCGACAGATGTTGGCTATTCATCAGGCATTCAAGCCCGGTCGCTGGCTGGAGACGATCGATGTGGCGGATTTCATCCGTCTCAACTACACCCCTTACTCAGGGAACGAGTCTTTTCTCGCTCCGGCAACAGAACGGACTCGAGCACTTAATGACAAGTACAACCGACTGAGAGCGATTGAGCTCGAGCTGGGTGGCGTACTCGACAT
>DIFN01000028.1:504-6266 GCA_002419145.1 Mageeibacillus sp. UBA5747
CGCATGGCCCAGAAAGCCTGCCAGGACTACGGCTACAAGCTGTCTGAAACCGTTCTGGAACATTTCCGTTACCGGACGACCCACAACGACGGCGTCTTTCGTGTCTACACGCCCGAGATGAAAGCTGTGCGTAAAACAGGCGTTTTGACCGGTCTGCCAGATGCTTACGGCCGCGGCCGAATGATCGGTGACTACCGCCGGGTTGCTCTGTACGGCGTCGACCGTCTGATCGAGGCCAAGGAACAGGACAAACTTGAGCTTGGCCGACAAGACATGACCGAGGAAAACATTCGCTTGTCCGAGGAGCTTTTCCGCCAGATTGATTTTCTGCGCAAGCTCAAGGAAATGGCTGCTCTCTACGGTTTTGACATCGCAGGTCCGGCGACCAATGCCCGCGAGGCGATTCAATGGTTGTATTTTGCCTACCTGGCCGCGATCAAAGAGCAAAACGGTGCCGCTATGTCGCTCGGTCGAACGACGACCTTTATCGACATCTACATCGAACGTGACCTCCGCGAAGGCCGGCTGACCGAAACTCTGGCCCAGGAGCTGGTTGACGATTTCATCCTCAAACTGCGCATGGCACGTCAGCTGCGCACGGCTGAGTACAACGAGCTGTTCGCAGGTGACCCGACCTGGGTGACCGAATCGATTGGCGGCATGGGCGAGGATGGCCGGACGATGGTCACTCGCACGGCTTACCGTTACTTGCACACCCTGAAAAACCTTGGTCCGGCACCAGAACCAAATTGGACGGTGCTGTGGTCCACCAAGCTTCCAGAAGCCTTCCAGCGCTATTGCACCACTTTATCGATCGAAACCGATTCCCTGCAATATGAAAACGACGACCTGATGCGACCGCGCTACGGTGACGACTACGCCATCGCTTGCTGCGTTTCCGCCGGTCGGGTCGGTAAGGACATGCAATTTTTTGGCGCCCGCTGCAACATCGCCAAAGTCCTCCTGATGGCCTTGAACGGCGGCCGTGACGAGATCACCGGCGAACCAATCGGCCCCGTCCAGGAACCCGTCGGCGATGGGCCGCTTAACATTGACGATGTCATGGAACGGTTCAATTTTTACCAGACCTGGGTCGCCCGTCTTTATGTCAACACGATGAATGTCATTCATGCGATGCATGACAAATACGCCTATGAAAAAATCCAGATGGCACTGCATGACACCCAGGTCAACCGGGTGATGTCTTTTGGCATGGCGGGACTGTCCGTCGCCGCTGACTCACTGAGCGCGATCAAATTCGCGCAAGTCACACCCATCCGCGACGAGCGCGGCATCATCGTTGATTTCAGCAGCGAAGGTGAATTCCCCTGCTACGGCAACGACGATGATCGCGTCGATTCGATTGCCGCCGCCTTGTGTGAAAATTTCCTCGCAGAATTGAAAAAGACGCCCTGCTACCGGGGCGCCCAGCACACACTCTCGATCCTGACGATCACATCTAATGTTGTTTATGGCAAGAAAACCGGCACCACACCGGACGGTCGGCGCAAAGGCGAGCCGTTTGCCCCTGGCGCCAACCCAATGCATGGGCGGGAAAAAGAAGGCGCCCTGGCCGCCCTCAATGCAGTGGCGAAAATTCCCTATGACTGCTGTCGCGATGGCATTTCCTGCACCATGACCTTCACCCCGCCGGCACTCGGCAAATCGATTCCCGAGCAAGCCGACAACCTCGTATCCCTGCTCAATGGCTATTTTTCACAGGAGGCGCATCATTTGAACGTCAATGTGCTGAGCCGGAGCATGCTCGAAGATGCCATGCAAAATCCCACCCTTTACCCTGATCTGACGATCCGGGTCTCGGGTTACGCCGTTCATTTCAACCGTCTCTCCCCCGAACAGCAGCGTGAAGTCATGGACCGCACCTTCCATGACCGGCTGGGCTGACCGGATCAGATGAGCAGCTCCAGATCACCCTCTACCAACATGCCAGATCAAACAACACAGATCACTGGCCGACTGCATTCGTTTGAAACGCTCGGCACGCTCGACGGACCCGGTTTACGCCTGGTCGTCTTCCTTCAGGGCTGCCCTCTGCGCTGCTTGTATTGCCACAACCCGGATACTTGGGACCTGAAAGGCGGCCGCGCCGTCACAGTTGAGGAAATTGTCGCCAAAGCATCACGCATGCGACCTTATTTCGGGTCTACAGGCGGGGTGACACTTTCCGGCGGAGAGCCGCTGGCCCAGCCCCAGTTCACGTTGGCCCTGCTGAAATCATTAAAGAAGGAAGGCATCCATACGGTGCTCGACACCAGCGGCACTGCCGTTTTTTCAGCCAGCGAGCGTACACTCGGCATAAGCACAGCCCAGATTCAAGCCATCCTGACTGCCACCGACCTGGTCCTGCTCGATGTCAAGGCGCCCTTGGCCGAGAATTTCCAAGCTCTGACCGGCTGCTCGATGGCCGGGCTGGAACGGTTCCTCGAGCTGGCCAATGACAATCATCAGGCGGTCTGGATCCGCCAAGTCATTGTGCCTGGCCTGAATGACACGACTACTGACGTGGAAGCCCTGGTCCAGTTTCTCCAGCGCTATCCCAAGTTGCAGATCCCAAAAGTCGAGTTGCTCCCCTATCATTCGTTGGGCGTCCGCAAATATGAGCAAATGGGCCTTCCCTATCTGCTGGCTGGAGTAGTCCCCCTGGCGGAAGAACAGCTGGCCATACTGCAGCAGGCAGTGGATCAGAGGTTTTTTCTCAACCGGTGACCCGTGCCTGATTTAGCTGCGTATCGAAGGGATCCGGCGCAGTCGCGGTCCGAGCAAAGCAGCGAGGACGCAATAGATGCTGTCATTGATCAAAAATGGAATCATGCCGACCTGGATGGTCTTGAGGAAAGTCATGTCTTCCCCAACATACAGGTTCATGACGCCGTACAAATAAACAACCCCAATCACATAGACCAGAACCAGGGCCAGAAAATTGAACGGCACAATCGCCCAGGTCTTGAGCCCCGAGCGCCGAGGGTCCAGCCGGTCAGCGGCCAGACCGACCAGACCAGCCCCCAGAGCCATGCCGATCAGATAGCCAAACGTTGGTTCCAAAACGTAAGCCAGGCCGCCGCCTTTGGCAAAAACAGGCAAACCGACAAGACCCATCATCAGGTAGAGACCCTGTGCCAGCAAAGCGCGCCGAGCCCCCAGGACCATACCCGTCAGCAAACTGATGATGAACTGGAACGTAAACGGAATGGTCAGGATCGGCAGGGATACCTTGGCTCCGATGATCGAAAGCACAGCAAATAACGAGACCAGTGTCATGTCGCGGGTGGACAGTTTCATGGAAATCTCCTTGTTGGGAAAACCAGTTTTCAATCATGAGCGGGACTCATCTACTGGAAATATCGCTCCAGCATGGCAGCTGCCACGCCTAGAACGCTCGCTCCGGCGTGGCAACCACCACCTGGTTCCGTCCTTTGGCTTTGGCCTGGTACAGACACTGATCCGCCTTGGCGATCAGCGTTTCCAACGTATCCTGGTGCTCATGACTGGCTACACCGATGCTGACGGTCACCTGTCGATCTTCGAGGAGCGTGCTGGCGGCGACTTTCAGGCGCATGCGCTCAAACACACCAATGGCTTGCTCCAAGCCGGTATTGGGCAGGATGACGAGAAATTCCTCGCCCCCATACCGGCCAACACTGTCAGCACCCCGGATCGCATGGCGCAGGGTATCGGCCACTGATTTGAGAACCTCATCCCCGGTCAGATGGCCAAAAATGTCATTGACTTGCTTGAAAAAGTCAATATCGACCATGGCAATCGTCAAGTTCATCTCGGAATCTTTGACTTGCTCGAGTCTGTACGTCAACTCATCGAGAATGGCCTGCCGGTTTTTAACCTGGGTCAGACCATCCGTCTGGGCTTGCAACTGAGTTTTTTCCAGTTCACTCAGCAAGTTTTCTTCGCGAGCTTTCTTGTCCGTAATGTCAAAAACGATACCAGCAGCCAGAATCGCCCGTCCCTGTTCATCCCGCTGGGTCACACGGCCCCGGTCTTGAAACCATTTCCAGTTGCCAGACTTGTCCTTTATCCGGTACTCACACTCGTAGATTTCCGATTGGCCAGATATAGCGTCAACCATGGCCTGCATCATCGGTCCGTAATCATCCGGATGGACCTTGTCCGTGAAAAACGAATAGTGGACTTTCTCAGGCAATTCATCCATCGAATAACCCAGGACCTGGACTTTCAGCGGATTAAAAAGGACGCGCCCAGTCGTGAAATTGAGGTACCAATGGCCCAGATTGCCCGACCAGGCAAACTCGAACCTCGTTTCGCGCTCCTTTTCAGCCAGCAGTTCCTTATTGAAAACAGATAGTTCTTTGGCTAGTGTTCGGACTTCTTCACACGAAAGTTGATCGATTAGATGCATGCACGCTCCTCCGGTGGTCTCGTAATAGTATGTCTTGAGTCAGGAGTATTGTCAACTTTATTTTATATTTGGTTTACTAACTTGACGGCACTGCTACCCTGGCCCGTACCGCGCTCAATGATACCCCAGCAAGCCACGCACCGAAACGTCGCCGGCCGCAACCTGGATCATTTCTCCGTCAGATCTGCGCACAAGCAAATCACCCCCCGGGGCAATTTGCTCCGCCAATCCGGTCCAGATGTTACCATTTGCGGCATAGACCTCGACCGGCCTACCCAAAGTCGCGCAGAGTGCGCGATATTCGTTGAGCCAGGAAACTTTTGCTGAGTCGATGCCAGATTCCAGCGGCTCGCTCAAAAACTGTGCCCAGCGGCGGTCCCATTCGGCAAGAACAGCCCTAAGCAGCTCGATCCGGTTCAGGGGTTGGCGTTGTTCAGCAGTCCCGCTGGATAGGAACGCCAGGTCCAGGGAAGTCGCAATCGCCTGCAAATCCTCCGGAAAATCCAGCGTATGTACATTGATACCGATGCCGACAACGACCGCCGCAACCTGGTTTTCCTCAACCAGCATTTCAGTCAGGATGCCGCCGACTTTTCGTCCTTCAGGCAAAATTACCAAGTCATTCGGCCATTTGAGCTGGACATCCAGACCCGTCGTTTCGCGCAAAGCAGTGACTGCGCACAGGCCGGCAAACAGCGTGATCGGAGCGAGTCGCTCGGGGAGCAAGTCCGGCTTGAGCAGCAGAGAAAACCAGAGCCCCTCCCCGGCTGCGGAGCGCCAGTTCTTGCCACGTCGGCCGCGACCAGCCGTTTGCTCTTCTGCCACGTAGACAGAACCGGCGGGGTCCTTCGCGTCCGCACCGCGGCGAGCCGCCAGATTAGTCGAGTCAACTCTGGACAAAACATGAGCTTCCGGCGTGATCGCCTGCCAGTTTTTTCTGGCAAAAGATGCCGCGATCAGCGGTTCCAAAAGCAAATCTGGGAAAATAGTCAGCCGATAGCCATGGTGTTTGGTGCTCTCGATCGGTATGCCAGTAACTGTCAGGCTCTGGATCGCCTTCGATACCGCCATGCGGCTGACACCCAGCTGATGAGCCAGGTCCGCTCCAGAAACATAGTCCTGCCCGGATAGATAAGCCGTTGCGAGTTGCTTGAGAATTTCGTTTTTCATGATTTCCATCTTACCATAGGGCGCGGCATGGAACGAGTCACCAGAGCTCGCGCGAAGGCTGGGCCCGAATTCGGCAATTGCCAAATTTGACACCGGGGTTCTTTTGGGGCGGGATTCACTTATGTCCCTTGAATCCCTACAGCCCCAGCGATTTTAAGGATTCCACCATACTTATTGCCGATTTTCTACCCCGACCTCG
>DIFN01000027.1:0-3401 GCA_002419145.1 Mageeibacillus sp. UBA5747
GTGGTATCGACAAAGATGGAGCCGTTTTCGACCGAGCGGCCGTGTGCCACGGCCGCCTGCTGGAGGACATCCTGAGCAATGTAGCCACCTTCGGCAATAATTTTGTCCGGCCGCAGGAGTGGTTTGGCAGCGCCGGAGAGCAGCTGGCTGGCTGTGGCCAATTGTCTGGTGACCTGGCTGTCGATCTCGATGACGGAGTCTGCCAGTTCATAATGGATTTTATCCTCAGCGAAGGTAGCAGGGACCTCGTCTGCGACAAAGTCAAGCCAGTTGGCTGAAGGAGGCAGGAAATCGTAATCAAACGGTGCCGCAGGCTGCTGGTCGATGACGCCAGGCCATTTGTCGGAGCTATCCGTAGAAACAACCGCCTGGACAGGGAGCGCCAACGGTAGGAAGACACACAGCAACGCAATCCAGATCGCACAGAATTTCTTCATGGCTGACCTCCCGCCGGCTATCCCGCAGAAAAAAACAGATGCTGCAGTAACATGATGACTTGTCAAATGCGTCTGTGTTTGTTCACACTATCAGTATACGCCTAAGCCAACTCAAACGATTCCGCCAGTTCATTAACCTTCTGGGATTTTGTCACGGTTTGTGAGCGGAAAGTCAGGTATAGTCAGGCATGCAGCAAGCAAATGAGGTATCCCGATGGATTTCAATCTCTCATCCAGCCTTTTTTCAGGCGAACAGCAATTCAACGCATTTGAATCTGGTAAAATCTACGACGTCATCATCATTGGCGGCGGTCCGGCTGGATTGACGGCAGCGGTCTACAGCCTGCGCAAAGGCATGGTGACCGGGTTGATCACGCGCCAGGTCGGCGGCCAGATGGCTGAAACTGCCGGGATCGAAAATTACCTGGGTTACCGCTACATCAATGGTGTTGAACTGACCGACAAGTTCCATGACCAGGTCATGCAGTTCGGGATCGATTTTGAAAACAACGCCAATGTCCAGACGGTCAAAGACGGCCTGATCAAAGAAGTCGTCCTCGATGACGGCCGCGTGTTCAAGACCCGTACGGTTATCGTCGCTTCTGGCAAATTGCCCAGGAAACTTAACGTCCCGGGCGAAAAGGAACTGACCGGTCATGGGGTCGCCTATTGTGCGATTTGCGACGCGCCCTTCTACAAAGACAAAAAAGTCGTTGTCGCCGGTGGTGGCAATTCCGGCATCGGCGCTGCGATCGACTTGGCCCGGATTGCGACCCATGTCACCGTGGTCCAGCGCCGTGACCGCCTCAAGGCAGACAAAGTCCTGGTCGACAAACTCAAGCACTACGACAATGTTGAGATCTTGCTTGGCCATGCGGTCAGGGAAGTCGCAGGCAAAGGGAAAGTCGAGGCCGTGGTCGCAGAAAATCGTGAAACCGGCGAACGGATCACGATTCCAGCTGATGGGATTTTTGTCGAGGTCGGCTCGATTCCGAACAGTGGTCTGGCCCAAGGTCTTCTCGACATGAATGAAACTGGCGAGATCATTATTGATGAATTCGGCCGCACCAGCAAGGAAGGCATTTTTGCCGCTGGCGATGTGACTGATGTTCCCTACAAACAGATTATCATCGCCTGCGGGGATGCTGCCAAAGCGGCCCTTTCGGCGACCGATTATATCCTCAGCAACCCAAATTTTTGATCATTTCACATGGCCGGCAGAGCCGGTACACATCCCCAGCCAGCAACCTCAGGAGGTATGAACCATGGCACTTTTTGATGACAATATCCGCAAGCAGCTCGCCCAGATCCTTGATGGCCTGAAAGATGACGTCCATATCGTCTTCTTTACCCAAGAGATCGAATGCGAATCCTGCCAAGACGCCCACCAATTCATCGAGGAAATCTGTGCAATCAATCCCAAGCTGAAAATGACCCGCTACAATCTGGTCACAGATGCAAAAAAAGCTGCTGATTACAAAGTCGATATGGTCCCAGCTGTGGTCATGCTCGACAAAGATGGCAACGACACCAACATCCGCTTCTTTGGTATTCCGGGCGGCTACGAGATCAATTCTTTCCTCGGCGCTCTGCTTGAAGTTTCCGGCGAACGTCAGGAACTGCCGGAAGACATCCTTAATCGGATCCAGAAGATCGACAAAGACATCCATATCCAGGTCTTCGTCACTCTCAGCTGCCCACATTGCCCCGGCGCCGTCATCACCGCCCATCGCCTGGCTCTCGAAAATAAAAGGATCAGGGCTGACATGATCGAAGCCAACACCTTTGTCCCGCTCTCGATCAAATACAATGTCAGCGGCGTGCCGAAGATCGTCATTAACGGTGAGCACGAGCTGCTCGGTGACCAGCCGATCACCGCTTTCCTCGACGTCATCGAAACAATCTGAGAACAGACTGAGTCCGGCCGCTGAGGCCATTCGGACGTTTTTTTGAAACTTTTCCCATAAAGGCCGCCTTTCCGCCCAGCCGCGAAAAGGCGGCTTTTTATGCATCAGACAATTCCCGAATGCCAGTCAGAGGGAGCGCGAAAAGGCGCTTCTGCAACCGATTGCACCGGGTCTTTTCCAAGAGTAAGATGAATCTATCTTGAGTGGTTGGAGGCAAAGGCATGAAAAAGATCGTATCCAAAATCAAGCACCCGGATTGGTCCCGCAATGCTGTCATTTATGAACTGAACGTGCGCCAGTTTTCCCCAGAGGGGACGCTGAGAGCGACCTTGCCCCAACTGGGCCGCCTCAAGGAAATGGGGGTCGATATTCTTTGGCTGATGCCGATCAACCCCATCGGCGTCGTGGAACGCAAAGGGACGCTGGGCAGTAATTATGCAGTCAGTGACTACAAAGCTGTCAATCCGGACTTTGGCACCCTGGATGACTTGCGCGTGCTGGTTCGGGAGGCCCACCGCCTGGGCATGCACCTGATTCTCGACTGGGTGGCCAATCACACCGCCTGGGATCATGTCTGGTTCTCAGAGCATCCGGACTGGTATTTAAAAAATGCTGCCGGGGAAATTCATAGCTACGTTTACCGCCACGACGAGCATTCACCCGAGGAATACTGGACCGATGTAGTCGGCCTTGACTACCGCCAGCCGGCTTTGTGGGACGCGATGACAGATGCGCTTATGTATTGGGTACGGGAGGCTGATATCGATGGCTACCGCTGCGATGTGGCTGGGTTGCTGCCGACTGCCTATTGGGAACAGGCTCGGGCAGCGCTTGAAACGATCAAGCCGGTGTTCATGCTGGCAGAGTGGTCCACCCCTGAGCTGCACCGAGCGGCATTTGACATGACCTACGACTGGGAATTCTATGACCTGATGACCCGGATGGCCAACGGCCAAGCCACGGTCCTGGACCTCAAGCGCTTTGTCACCCGGCCGCCCATCGCGTATCCTGATGATGCCTATCGGATGCGGTTTACGACCAATCATGACAAAAACAC
>DIFN01000027.1:3589-17595 GCA_002419145.1 Mageeibacillus sp. UBA5747
CGCCCTCTGGAACGGTGTTGCCGGTGGTCCAGTCGAGATTTTGCCAGAAACCACGCGCACCTTGCTGGCCTTCAGCCGCTCGCGCGAGGATGACCGCGTTACGGTGTTGATCAATTTTTCCCGGCGCAGCCGCAAGGTCGCCGCTTCGGAACGCTGGCCGGATTTGACCCTGAAGCCATTCGGATATATGATCCTTGAAGGATAAGATTCGAGGAAAATGCCATGTCTGTTCGAACATCACTTCATTTGGATGCCTTTTCCGAGGCGCGCCAGATTCTGGAGCCGGTTATCACCAAAACACCCCTCGTATATAGCCGCCATTACACGCGCCTGACCGGCAACCAGGTCTATTTCAAGCCGGAAAACCTGCAGCTGACCGGCGCCTACAAGGTGCGCGGCGCCTTCGTCAAGATTGCCCGTTTGCCAGCTGAGCAGAAAAGGCGCGGCCTGATCACGGCTTCAGCCGGCAACCACGCTCAGGGCGTTGCCCTGGCAGCCCAGCTGCAAAAGCTGAAAGCCACGATCGTCATGCCACAGACCACTCCTCTGGTCAAGGTCAATAATACGAAATCCTATGGCGCAACGGTGGTCCTTTTTGGCGAGAATTATGATGAAGCCTATGCCCATGCCCTCGAACTGGCACAGGATAAAGGGTATACCTTCGTCCATCCGTTCAATGATCTCGACGTCGTCTCAGGCCAGGGCACAATCGCCTTTGAAATCCTGGCTGATTTGCCTGAAACCGATGCCATCATCCTGCCGATCGGTGGTGGTGGATTGGCCGCCGGCGTAGCCACCTTGGCCAAGATCCTGCGCCCGGAAATCGAAATCATCGGCGTCGAACCGAGTGGTGCCGCCTCGATGAAATGGTCGGTCGAACAGGGCCAGATCTGCACCCTCAGCCACATCGATACGATCGCCGACGGCGTGGCCGTCAAAACCCCGGGCGATATAGTGTTCCCCTTTGTGCGGGATCATGTCGACCGCTTCCTGGCGATCGATGACATCGAACTGATCGATGCCTTCCTGACCGTCATGGAGACGCACAAGCTGATTGTCGAGAATGCGGGGCTTCTCAGCGTCGCTGCCCTGAACCACCTCGGCCTCAAGGGTAAACGCGTGGTCTCGATTCTGTCTGGTGGCAACATGGACGTCATTACCATGGCCTCCCTGGTCCAGCACGGCCTGATCAATCGCGGCCGCGTCTTCACCTTCTCCGTGCTCCTGCCTGACCGGCCTGGTGAGCTCGAGCGCATCGCCCACATCATCGCCCGCCAGAAAGGCAACATCATCCGTCTCGAGCACAACCAGTTTGTCAGCATCAACCGCAACATGGCTGTCGAACTCAAAGTCACTCTCGAAGCTTTCGGCTACGAACACCGCGATGCCATCATGCACGCACTCGCCGACAAAGGCTACGAGGCCAAACTCGTCATGTCGACCGCCGTGTTTGATTGAAAAAAAGACTCTCCGACAGGGCCTGCCCCGCAGGATTCTTCCCTTCTCAGGCATAAGACCCTCCAGCCTTGCGGCGGGAGGGTCTTTGCCCTAAACGGACTACATCCGTTTTATTCACATGGTCTTGGAGGGGTGCTGTTGAAACGGCGGACAGTCCGCTCAACCCTTGACCATGAAATCCGGATAGCTTTCGGAGCCGTGCTCGCGGAGGTCGAGTCCTTCGAGTTCTTCAGCGGGTGAGACTCTAAGGCCGACCGTTTTCTTGAGGATCAGGAACAGGATGCCAGCGGTCAGGGAAGTCCAGATTCCGACGGACAGAACACCGATGAGCTGGGAGCCTAGAAGGCTGAGACCACCGCCATAGAAGAGACCGGCTGCTGTACCACCGAAGTTTTCAGGGATGGCGAAAAGTCCAACAGCCAAGGTTCCAAAGACACCGTTCATCAGGTGGACCGGGACGGCACCGACCGGATCGTCGATGTGGAAGATATTTTCCAGGATCCAGGCACCAAAGACGATGATGAATCCAGCGATGAGACCGATGAGAATGGCACCCATGTTGCTGACGGCAGCCGTACCGGCTGTGATGGCAACCAGGCCGCCGAGCACACCGTTGAGGGTCAGACCGACATCAGGCTTTTTAAATTTGAACCAAGAGATAAACATGGCGCTGCAGCCACCGGCCGCTGCGGCCAGGTTGGTGGTCATGGCAATGTCGCCGATTTCCGGGACTAGGGCGACGGTGCTGCCGGGGTTGAAACCGAACCAGCCGAACCAGAGGATGAAGACACCGAGGGCGCCGAGGGTCAGGCTATGGCCGGGAATGGCATTGGGCCTTTTGTTAGGACCAAATTTGCCGATGCGGGGGCCGAGGATCTTCGCACCCATCAGGGCGGACCAGCCGCCGACTGAGTGAACGACAGTGGATCCGGCAAAGTCATGGAAGCCAAGACTGGAGAGCCAGCCACCACCCCAGGTCCAGGCGCCGACGACCGGGTAGATGATCAGCGAGATGACAGCCGAGTAGATCAGGTAAGACTTGAATTTGGTCCGTTCAGCCATGGCACCAGAAACAATCGTGGCAGCAGTGGCGGCAAACACGGTCTGGAAAAAGATGAAATAGCTGTCGCCGATCGTCGTCGGATCAATGAAACCAGTGGTGCCAAACAGTCCCATGAATTTGTCGCCGAACATGATACCGTAACCGACCAGCAGAAAGAGAATCGAGCCGACAGCAAAGTCCATGGTGTTTTTCATGATGATGTTGCCAGCATTTTTGGCCCGGGTGAACCCCGTCTCCACCATGGCAAATCCGGCCTGCATGAAAAAGACAAGAATAGCAGCAATCAGGGTCCAGAGGATATCGGCATTTCTAGCCAATGTTTCTACACTCATGGTCAAATCTTCCATAAAAACCATCCTTTCTCAACTCGCAGTGGCCGCGGAGGGCGGCTTGCTCAGGTGCTTACAAGGCTTTATCGCCTCGTTCGCCGGTGCGGATGCGGATCACGTCTGCAATGTCAGTGACAAAAATCTTGCCGTCGCCGGCTTCGCCCTGGGCCAGCTGGCTGCAGATCTGATCGATCAGCTTTTCTGCCTTCAGGTCATCCGTAATGGTGGTGACTTTGACTTTGGGCAGGAAATTGACGGTGTAGCGAGTACCACGGTACAGTGCGGTGATTCCCTTCTGGTTGCCGTACCCCATCACGTTGCTGATCATCACACCGGTGGCGTCTGCTTCCTCGAGAATGGCTTTAAGAAGCTCCAGACGTTCAGGCTTGATGACGATTTCAAGTTTCTTCATGGCTCATACCCCTTTCTTTTCTTGGCCCGGTTGGCCTTGGCCTGCAGGGTGCACGAAACCAGAGGCAGCCTGTAACAGGCACCTCACAGATTCGATTCTTCTGCTTGGCTTGGTGGTTTTCAAAACGAAAAAGGCGCTCGACCGGTGGAGGTCAGCGCCTTTGCTTTGATGGATTCAGGATAAATGATTGCGGTGCGGGAGTCAAGTGTTTTTGCAAGTTCAAATTATAGAAATTGCAGAAGTTGGCAATATGCATGAAAAATATTGGCTTTAACTAGGTTAAAATGGCGTTATTGCTTGTTTGAATTGCGTACAGTAAGAAAGAAATGATCGTGCGAAGAAACATCAGTCACAATCGCCTGGTTTTACAGGCTGGAAAAAGCTCGATTTAACCATACGCTCAAACCATGCTTTAGATCCTGTGACAGAAAATTCCATGTCGGGACCACCCCTCGCATCACCCCGGGTACTGGTTTCGGCAATTGCCGGTTTTAGGACCGGGGTCAATAATTCTATCTACTGGGCTCTTTGCTTATTACCGTGAAAAGATCCGAAGAAAGTAGAGCGTTCCCCCTCGCGCCAAGCCTGGCCCTTTTCATGGAAATTTCCTCCAGCGGGGTCGGCTCACTTTCGTGGAAGAAACTCAAGGTGCCTGGAAGTGGCTGCGAACAGGGGCTTTGCTGGTCGGCCTGGAAATTTCCCCAAAAGTGGGCCGACCTAGGAAGGGGGTGCGGACGTTTTTTTGGACACCCTTACGCGGCTTGTAATTGGTGCTGACGGTATTGCACAGGGCTGAGATAGCCCAGTGATTTCTTAATGCGTTTGTTATTGTACCACTGGATGTATTTCTCCAGGTAATCGATGAAATTATCCGTTGTCATTTTCGCAAAGGATCGGTTGTAAAAGCATTCGTTCTTGAGGCGACCGAAGAACCCTTCACAGGCTGAATTGTCTGGTGAGCAGCCCTTCTTGGACATGGACCGGGTCAGATGATGCTCTGTCGTTATGGCGACCCAGTCAGGCCATCTATAATGACCTCCACGGTCGCTATGAATCAAGGGGTGCTCACCGCCCTTGAGGGTAGCTACAGCTTTCTGCAGGGAGCTATTGGCTAACTCTGCTGTTGGCCGGGTGCCGATAGACCAGGAAACGACCAAGCCATCGTAGCAATCAATAATAGGTGAGAGATAAACTTTTCCGCTGGGAATGCTGAACTCCGTGATGTCAGTCAGCCATTTCTCATTGGCTTGATCGGCGTGGAAATTCCTCTCCAACAGGTTGGCGGGTGCTGCCGACAACTCGCCCTGATAAGAATTGTATTTGCGCCGACTCCGACTCAGGACAACCAGTCCCTCATCTTTCATAAGCTGCCGGACGACCTTCTCTGAAACTTGAAATCCGAGCTTTTTCAACTCGCTCCAGATGCGTCTATAACCAAAAGCAGAGTAATTGTCAGTAAAGAGCTTGATCACGGCTTTGCGCAGTTTTTCGTATTTATCTTGGGCCTGCATGGCCGCTTTGGCGTAATAGTAGCTGCTTCTAGACAGCTTCAGGTAGGCCCATACAACAGGTCGTGAATAGCGGTCCCCCAGGGCGTCAACGATCACGACCCTCTCACGGTTGCTTAGTGCTTCCGGGTTGACGCGGGGGTCTTTTTTTATGATTTCAATGGTCTTTTCCAGGACATCTCGTTCTAATAGTGCCTTTTCTCGCTCTGCTATGAGTTGCCTGCGTTCTTTCTCATAGGCCCTGTTTTGGGCGTCGAGAGCTTCATAGGCAGCCTTGAGCACTTCATAATCGTCAGCCATTTTCTGACGTTGCTACGTTGGATTGATTCGATCTCGGGGTGGTGTCTTTTTCCGTTCTCTTTTCATGCTGGTGACATAGCCCTTCTTGAGGTATTCCCGGTGCCATGCGTGAATCACACTGCCGCCAGAAAGCCCCATCTCCTGCGCAACTTTGCTGGGTGATTCGCCCTTGTAATAACAACGTTGGATCGCTTCCAGCTTCACCTCTATTGTACTGTAGATTTTGGGCTTGAGCAGGGTGTACGCAACATGAACGGATCTGCTTCTTCGACGTTTCTGGGAGCGAAGCCTTCTGGACCATTTTCTCAAAAGATCTTCACAAGGATACCCCAGTTCTTGGACCGTTTTCTTGATATTAAGCTCATTTTCCTTGAGTCGTGACAAGGCTCGTTGTTTTTCTTCGCTGCTATACATTGCGGATCTCCTGTCCTTGTGTCCAGGATTTTGTCCGCACCCCCGAATGGAAATTTCCCTTTTTAGGTCGGTGCACTTTCGTGGCAACAATCCGCTCAGTCTCAAAACCACTGGGGCAGTAAGCTTTCTGGGTCGAATGCCTGTGCTTCCGAGAAGGTGCGCCGACCCTTTTCATGGAAGTTGCCACTTTAGGTGCCACCCCTCGCGCCAGGCCTGGACAATTACCGGATCTGTTGTTTCGAAGCAGGGCCAAACGAATCCCAGAGTATCACTTTTCACGGTAACAGATTAAACTGTGCCCTTTGTCAAGGACACTTCGGGTTTTCAATTTCCATCATTTTTCACCTTTTGCCTTCGGGATCTTCAAGGGATATTCGCCTGTTTCAAGATATTTGGAATTTTCCTTTTTTTAAGTCGGGGTAGATAAGCGGCAAGAAATGAAGATTATGCCCGCAACTATTACAGACGCAGAGGTCTTCAGTCAAATATCATAAAAAGGAGGAAAAACTAACCTGTGGCAGAAAACGGCAATTGCCGGTTTTGGGACCAAGCTTCGCGCCCGCCAGCGCCACCCGCGCCCGCCAGCGCATCCCGCGCGCCGACCTTTGATCTGGAGGAAACAAGCCAGGCTTGCTATACTTCAAGGACAGTATGCTAAAGGCATGCTTACCTGTTTGAAAGACTTTTTGCGGGAGTGACTGACTCGTGATTGGACGTTTTGCACCTAGCCCGACGGGGCGGATGCATCTGGGCAATGTCTGGGTCGCTTTGCTATCGGACTTGGTGGTCCATGCAGCTGGCGGTCAGCAGATTTTGCGCATTGAGGATCTTGACCCGGTGCGGTCGAGTGATGCTTACACAGAACAGCTGGTGAAAGACCTGGCCTGGCTGGGTATTCCAGCAGACATGGGGCAGCCCCCGCAAGCGCTGATCCGTCAAAGCGAGCGAGGTGATCTGTATCGGGAGCTCTTTGAGACCTGGCGCGAAAAAGGCCTCGTCTATCCATGCTCGTGCCGGCGGGCCGATCTGCTGGCAGCTTCAGCGCCTCACGCGGAGGATGGCCACCGGGTCTATGCCGGGACCTGCCGGCCGCACGAATCTGGGCCAAGCCCAAGCTCAACCATCCGCTCAACCATAAGCCCAAGTTCAAGCTCGACGGTTTCTGGACAGAGAGATATGAAAAATTCTTCCTGGCGCCTGATCGTCGAGTCGATCCAGATCCAGTTCACCGATCTGGTGACGGGGCCACAAAATCTTGACCTGGTCCTGGACTGGGGTGATTTCGTCGTGCGCCGAGCCGATGGTGGGTTCGCATACCAGATGGCCTGTGCGGTTGATGATGCCCTGATGGGGGTCGATCTGGTCTTGCGCGGACGCGACCTGCTGCGCTCAAGCTTTCCTCAGATTTACATTTTCCAGCTGCTAGGCAAGCCGGAACCGACCTACGCTCATGTCCCTTTGCTGGTGGACCCGGATGGGCACCGGCTGTCCAAACGCCAGCAATCGCTCGATCTGGGCGCTCTGCGGCAGGCTGGATTCAGCGCACCGCAGCTGATCGGAGGCCTGGCTGCTCTGGCAGGTCTGATTGACCGGCCGGAACCTGTGACCGCCCGGGAACTGCTAACCTGCTTTACCCTGGATAAAATCAAAGACCGGACCCACCTGGTAGTGGATCCGGCCGAATGGTACGGTTTGCTGGATTAGAGAGATGTACGGGATCAGGTGCACCGCACGAAACGGGCGTCGCCAACTGACCCGCGTCGATCTGGATCAGCCGAAATGGGCCCGGACGTAGCGTTCGGACATGATGCCGGCGACTGCTCCGTCTGCTGCTGCGGTGACAACCTGGCGGATTGGCTTGGAACGGATGTCCCCTGCGACGTAGACACCGGCGATGTTGGTCTGGCAGTCTTCGTCTGCGACAATGTAGCCATCGTCATCGAGGTCGATTTCTCCGCTGCACATGTCGGTCATGGGCTGATTGCCGATGAAGACGAAAACGCCGTCGATCGGGAACTCGGTTTCTTCGCCTGTATTGACGTTTTCGAGCACAACACTGCCTATCCCATGACCCAGGCCGTTGACCTGCTTGATGATTGTGCTGGTGATGAAGGTGATCTTGGGATTCTGGCGAGCATGCTCAACTTCGATCGCTGCAGCGCGGAATTTGTCCGATCGGTGAACGATGATGACTTCGCTGGCAAAGCGGGTCAGGAAGACGGCTTCTTCCATGGCGGAACTGCCGCCGCCGACAACGATGACGCGCCGGTCCTGGTACATGGCCCCGTCACAGGTCGCACAGTAGTGGACGCCACGGCCCTTGAATTCATCGGAACCGACGGCTGGCAGGGTGCGTGGGACTGAACCGGTGGCGACAATGGCAACTTTGCCGCGGTAGACCGTGTCTTCGGTCTGGACGCGCTTGGTCTTGCCGATAAAGTCGATCTCGAAGACCTCCTTGAGGTCTTCGATCTTGGCGCCGAACATTTCAGCCTGGGCTTTCATGTTTTCTACCAGGCCGGGACCGCTGATGATACCAGGGGTGCCAGGGTAGTTGGCGATATGGTAGGTGGAGGCAGCCTGGCCACCAGGGATGGCCTGGTCGATGACGACGACGTCCATGCGGGCCCGGGCGGCGTAGAGGGCAGCCGACAGGCCAGCAGGTCCGGCACCGAGGATGATGACGTCGCAGTCGACTTCCTGCATCGGGGCCGGTGGAATGACATCGCCGAGGATCTCTTCGATGGCTTTCCGGACTTGGGGCTTGTTCATGTAACCCATCAGGCGATGTCCAACCTCCACGCCGTTGTGATAGAACATCAGGGTCGGGCTGCTGGTGACCTTGATGGACTTGGCGAATTCGCGATTGTGCTGGCGGTGCATTTTGACAAACTTGATGTGTTCACCGTATTTCTCATTCATTTTGCTGAAAATCGGTGCCAAAGCTTCGCAGGGCGGGCATTCGTCGGAGTAGAAATCGAGAATGACCGGAGTCTTGCTCTGGAGAACGACGGCATCGAATTCGTCAGCGTTGATGTGCAGGACATGGGACATGGTGGCGTAACCTCGCTTTCAATTCTGGTGAGCTGGGTGGAAGGGGCAGCGTGTGCCGATGCATTCTTTCATCCGCCCACATTGGTGGCAGGTGTAAGGCGCCAGGCTGTCGGCCGCAAAGAGCTCGGTGGAACGGGCAAAAGCCTGGATGGTGGTGATTGTTTCGCGTTTGCAGCAGCGTGGTCCGCCGTGTCCGGCGATGGCGGTCAGGGCTGCTGCCGTCGCCAGGTTGGCATCGGCGCGGGAGGTGCTGGACAAGGCGGTGACGGACTCGATGATCGAGTAGGCCACACCGGCGCCCAGCGCTGCGCCACAGGCACCGTAGGAGCCACAGGCACCGCCTGGGATGACCCGGCCGCGGCGGATCGCTTCATGGATCTGGGCCCGGTCGCGCTGTCCGGCCTGGTTTTGCCAGGCGGCGACGATGATGGCCGGAGCGATGCTGTGGTATTCCGGCCCGTGCATGTTCAGGCCCGGCAATTCAAAAATCGACTGGGCCAGGCGGACCGGATCGCTGTCGCTGCTGCCAGCAAGGAAAAGCTCCACCTGGTCCAGGATATCCAGGCTGTGGCACGTGTCACAGACAAAATGGCCTTCCGGGCAGACGATGGTCGATTCGAATGCACCACCGCAGATGCCGCAGGTCACAGTCTGGGGCTTGTCGTTATAGAGCAGTTCGGTGCCGCAGAAGAGGCAGCCGTCAGTGTGGTGCTCCGGCTGGCTGGCCGATCCAGCAGATGGCGCCTGCGCTGTGCCACCAGAGGGGGCGGAAATACCTGCCAGATGGACAACTGGGGTTTCGATCGTGATCGTCTCCGTTTGTGCCAAGTCATTAGAGCCCGTGGCTTCTTCAGCCATGGCCCGGATTTCGTCGGCATAGAAATTGACACCGATTTCGAGAAGTTCCTGGATCGGACGACAGTCCGGGGTATGGATGTCGAGGCTGTTGTGATTGGCTGCGACGACACCACAGCCACCTCCGCAGATCACATTGTAGCTGCAGGACCGGCACTTTTCGATCGTAGTGACGTTGCGGCTTTGCCAGTTTTCAATCGCCGCGTTGTTCTTTTCAACGACCGGCCAGTAGCGACCAAGGCGATATTCTTCGCGACCGCAGCTGGCAGTGCAGCCGTAGATCTCGCCGTACAAATCGAAAACCCATTCGGTCTTGGCAGCGGGGCAGGTGTCAAAGCTGGCCAGGTACAAGTCGCCCGTATCGACGAGGTGGCGGATACCCTTGAAATCCGGACGGTGGAAGCGGGCGAGGACTGGATGGGCCTTGGCCAGAGCGGCATATTCGGCCCACAGCTCAACCTGGGTCATCAGGTGCTGGGGTTTGACATAGCACTCAAAGAGCTCATAATTGCGACCAATCTGGGTTTTGAAGAGTTCGGGCGGCAGGTCGAGCCAGCCTTGGGCTTCGCAGTACTCAGCCAGAGAGACGAGGTCGTTGATGTTCTCACGGTCTACGACGGAGCGCAGGTTGATCGGGATACCAGCAGCCACTGCGGCTGCAATGCCAGCGACAACATGGTCGAAGGAACCCTTTTTGTTGTGAGTGATCCGGCGCTGATCGTGGACCGCCTTGCCACCATCGAGCGTGAACTGGATTTCTTTGACCGAAACTTTTTTGAGGGAATCGACATAGTCGACAAAATCATAGCCGTTGGTGACGGCAGCAAATTCATACCCTTCACGGGCGCAGCCGTCGAGGATGTATTCGACAATTTCGCGCTGGGCCGGGGAATTGACCAGCGGCTCACCGCCAAACAAGGTCACGAACGGTTTTTGCGAGCGAGTGCTGAAATTTTCGCGGGCATAGGCGAAAAAGGCATCAACGATTTCTTTCGTGATCAGCTGGGGACGGCCATCGATGCCGTGCTGGAAACAATAGGTACAGGCGAGGTTGCAGCCATAGGTGGGAACCAGCATCAGCTGGACTTGGCCGTCTTCCACCTCAGCAGAAAATTCGGCATAGGCTCGTCCGATCGCCTGTTGCTCGCCTTGGCTGTCGAGGTAGGCATAACCGCGCTCGAGGAAATAGTCGAGGGTGTCATGGTCCAGTCTGGGGCGCGGCTCATCAGCTGTAAACCAAGCGTGCTCACGCTCACCCATCAGGTCGAAACTGCCGGTGATCGGGTTCATGATGGCATACTCAGCAGGGGTGCTGCCTTGGATCTGGACGATGATGTTGTTCTTGGCGGGAATCATGGCGACCTCCTGTGGTCTTTGGGATCGTGGTGGGTCCGGGGTATAACTGGGGGCAAGTGGATCTGGCGGGAACAGCCATAAGCCAGTCCCGCCAGACGCTGGGGTCAGTCGTGGCAACCTGCCACAACTTTTGAGGATTTGGAGCAGCACTGAGCAGTCGTAAAAGACGTGCAGCAGCTGCCCGAAGAAGCCTTTCCAGTGACTTTCTTCATCGTTTAAACACCTCCTGTCCTCAAGTCTTCTATATACATGAATCTGTATATATGCATGTCAAAGGATCTGCGGCTTGGTGCCGCGGATCGTGAGGCTGATGAAGTCATAGCCGTTTTTCACATATTCGCGTGATTTCAGGATTTCGAGCTCAGGAAAACCGGCAGTCTCGATGCTGGCGAGGTAGGCCTCGCGGGTGATGGCGCCACCAAAGCAGTCGGCCCAAGCCTGGGGATCAGATGTGACTGATTCTGGCAGTGGTTCGCGGGTGCAGGCATCGGATACAATAAAGTAGCCACCGCACTTGAGTATGCGATGGATTTCGCGGTACACTTGTTTCTTGTCACGGGCATGGTTGATGACACAGTTGCTGATCACGGCGTCGAATGTCTCATCCGCAAAAGGCAAGGATTCGATGTCGCCCTGGACAAAGGAGACTCGTGCTTGGCCGGTCTGGATTTCGGGTGTTCCTGCAGCGTTTTGTCTGGCCTTTTCAACCATGGCAGTTGTGAGATCGAGACCGACGGCCAGACCGTCAGGCCCCAGGGCCAGCGCTGCCTCGATCGTTTCCCTGCCGCGTCCGCAGCCCAGATCCAGGATGGTCTGGCCGGGCACAAGATCCAGATAAGACAGATTGCCACCGCAGCTCAAATTGCTGCCGGCGCTGCTTTCCTTCGTATAGCGGATCTGGATCTGGTCTTTCATGGCATCTCCTTGCAGGGACAAATCGAGGGACTTGCCGCGGCACGATTATAGGAGCAAGTGGCTGGGAGGGACTGTGATCATGTCACGGTCAATCTCCGGATTGCTGATAAATTGGGAGCAAGATTCGAAAGGAGCGTCATCGCATGTTTACGTACGTTTTATACGGTCTGGCCTTCGGCCTGCTGGGGTTTTCTTTTTTCAAGGACCGCGGCAAAACCCGGATGGCCCTGAAAAAGGCCTGGAAATCCTTTGAAAATATTTTACCGCAAATGCTGGGGATCATCGTCTTGATTGGGATTCTCCTGGCCATTCTGTCACCAGAAACCATCTCCAGCCTGATCGGCGCCCAGTCTGGCTGGATCGGCATCGTCGTAGCAGCTGCCGTTGGTTCAATCACGCTCATCCCGGGCTTTGTTGCTTTCCCGCTGGCAGCAGCTTTGCTCCAGCACGGAGCAGGCGTCGTCCAGATCGCTGTCTTTGTCTCGACCCTGATGATGGTCGGCGTTGTCACCCTGCCAGTGGAGATGAAGTATTTTGGCAAGCGCGCGACCTTGACCCGCAATGGGCTGGCCCTGATCTTCTCGCTGATTGTAGCCCTGATTCTCGGAGGACTTGTGAAATGAAAAACCTGCTCAAGCGTTACCAGTTTTTCCTGATCTTGCTGCTCGTTCTCGCCGGGATTGCCGTTTTTGACACCGGACTGGGTGTGAAAGCGACGCAGCTCAGCTGGGATAACCTGCTCGATTTGCTGGCCGTCGTACCGCCGATTTTTATTCTGCTCGGCTTGTTGGATGTCTGGGTGCCGCGGGAAGTCATGATCCGCCTGACCGGCGAAAATTCTGGTTTTATCGGAGTTGCCTTGTCGTTCTTGCTCGGATCTTTCGCTGCCGGCCCGCTTTATGCAGCGTTTCCTGTTGCCGGCATCATGCTCAAAAAAGGCAGCAAGTTGTCCAATATCATGGTCTTCATCGGCGCCTGGTCAACGACCAAAATCCCTTTGCTGCTGTTTGAGGCTACAGCCATGGGCTGGACGTTCATGCTTGGCCGCCTGATCCTGAACCTGCCTGTCATTTTGATCATCGGTTTTCTGGTCGAGAAATCGATGCCCAAACAGGATCTTGCCCAAATCTACCAATCGGCTGAATCCTTTTAGTTTCGAGTTTTATTGACATCAAACAAAGCTTGGTCCTTGACCCGGATTTTCCCCCGGCTTAGAGTGACCAGGCCTTTTTTTTGCAAGTCTTCCAGCATCCGTGAGACGACCTCGCGCACACTGCCGATGTCAATCGCGATCTGCTCATGGGTGCAGATGAGGGTGCCCGGCTTGCCCTTGAGCTGTTCATTGAGCCAGTTGATCAGCTGGCGATCTTTGCGCTCGAACAACGTCGCTTCGAGGACATGGATCACATCGGTCAGATGATGCATCATGATCCGGACCATGAAATCTTTCCATGCGAGTTGTTGCTCCAGACAGTCGCAAACCGATGGGAAGGGCAACATGTAGATCCGTACTGGCGTCTCGGTTTCGGCCATGACCGGCATGTTCTTTTCCCGTAGCTGGCTCAAGAGCGATACGACACAGGTCTGCCCTTGCCGGATGCGAAAAAGCGTCATTGTCCTGCCGTGTTCGGGTGGATTGAAAACCCGGATCGATCCTTTCACAACCAGCGGAATGAATGTGCAAGGCCGCCCGGCCTGCAGCATGACTTTGCCTGCCGGCAGGGTCGTCATCCGTCCGACTGCATAGAGCTTGTGCCTGACATCCTCCGGAATTTGCGCCAGAAAAGGAAAAATCGTTTCCAGATCTCGGAATTCTTCGGGTTTGATCAAAGTTCGGCCCATTTTCAGCTGCCGGGGAGAAGTGTCCATGGGGGAAATCATCCTAGCTAAGTCTCCTGAGGCTTTTAAGCAAAAGCCTGCATTGATAGGGTCATATGATCATAACACGGATCGGAAGTTGCTGAAAGGCTGTGACTGTGGAGTGGGTACATCGGTGATGTCGCGGCCTTTCATAATAAAAAGGCCGCCCCTGCCGGGACGGCCTTTCAGCGGATATTCAAGCAGACAGTAACGGAGTTTTACGCGGTCTGCTTCCTGGCTCCGATCGAGAGGATGAGGTTGGCCAGGATGCCCATCAGGGCGGCGGTGGCGATGGCGGGCAGTTTCATGCCGAAGAAGGGGATCATGCCGCCGGCAAAGCCGTAATTGCCGCCGAGACCTACGACCAGAATGATCGAGATGACGGCCAGGTTTCTCGAGTCGAAGAGATCAACTTTGCGGTTGATCATGATGGCGATGCCCTGGGCGCCGATGACACCGAACAGGTAGATGCTGACGCCGCC
>DIFN01000090.1 GCA_002419145.1 Mageeibacillus sp. UBA5747
CTACGACGACATCTTGTTCCACACCACTGGCCAGCCAGCTTATGAACTGATGAACTGGCTCGAGCAGCAGTCCGGCTTTGACACCGGCCTGATCTGGGATAATCTCCTCCGGACTTGCCATCTTGACGACCTGGCTAAAAATCTGCACCTGAACTACATCCTGCCGACGACAGGCAAAATGGCCTCATCAGACCAGCCTGCCCCTAAGCCCAGAGTTGCGTTGGTCCTGCATCTGTTCTTTCCAGACCTGGTCGCTGAAATGGCCCAGTATGCGGCCGCCATGCCGGCTGATGCTGACATCTACATATCGACCAATACAGAAGAGAAGCGGCAAGTCATCCTAGACCGCTTCGCCGGTGTCACCCAAGGCCAGCTCGAGGTCCGTGTCATCAATAATCGCGGTCGTGATGTCTCCAGCCTGATGGTTGGGATGCGCGACGTCATCCCGCAGTACGACTACGTCTGCTTTGTCCACGATAAGAAGTCCGGTCAGGTCAAGCCCGGCTCAGTTGGCGAGAGCTTTGCCTGGAAATGCCTGAAGAACATGCTTTACAGCCCAGACTACGTCGCCAATATTCTCCGGACCTTCGCTGAAAATCCGCGCCTCGGCCTTTTGGTGCCCCCGGAACCGAATCATTCCTACTATTTTTTCAGTCTCGGCGACGAATGGTCGTGGAATTTCGACAACACCCGGATCCTGGCACAGAAAATGGGCCTGACGGTGCCAATCTCGGAAGCCAAACGCGTGATCGCTCCGCTCGGATCCTTTTTCTGGTTTCGCACCGCCGCGCTCCAAAGACACTTTGATAACCAGATGGATTACACCGATTTCCCCGAGGAACCGCTCCCGGATGATGGTTCGGTCTCCCACGCCCTCGAGCGGATCTACCCCTTCGTTGCCCAGCAGGCCGGCTACTACACGGGTGTGGTGATGTCAGATGAACTGGCTCGAATTGAATACACCAACCTGCGCCACTATGTTTCGTCTTACAGCAAAAGTGGCTTTGATTTTTCAATTCGCGGCCCCTTTACCGTTATGAACGCTCTTTATAGAATGAGATTTTACGACGCCCCGAAATGGGTCGCCATCGCCGGTGAACGGCTCGACCTCATCCATCACCTGACTGAGGACTACCATCAATTACAAGACCTATACGAGAAAACGCTCGACGTCAGGCTGCGAAGACTGACAAAAAAGTTGTTGCCGTTAAGGTTGCGCAACTTGTTCAGGAAGATAAAGGGGCAGCTTTGGACAGCATGAGAATAGTAAAGTGGTTAAAAAATCCAATCATAAGCAGGGCTTTGTTGCTTCTTGTGATTACAACAGCCTTCATGGGTTACAATTTTCGTGTATTTACAACAAAGAATTCCATCGAATATGTTGATCCAAAGTCCGATATAGTCGAATTATCATTGTCAAACCAGGTCCTTGAACAGCATTTCTATGCCAATGAACCTGTTCGCACATTTGAAACAATCGTATTCCCGGGACCGGGATTTGAACCGGGTGACGTTGAACTGGAGGCTATTCTGTCCAATGTCAATTCCGGTGAGATATTGGGGACCTCCCGACAGCTTTATCAGATGAAAAACGAAGCCATCCGTGCCAGATTTGATTTCCCGGATACCATCAATTTGGCAACAAATCAATTTTCTGTTCGCTTAACCTCACTGACTCCTGACAAAGATTTATTTGTTCAAGCAACTGAGGAAGGCTACAAGGAAACGCTCGTTATCAACGGGGAGAAGGCTGATGATTATCGATTGATCTTCAAGGTTTTGTACGCCGATAATCTGCTCTTGGGTTTTTTTGCCTTTACCTTGATTCTTTTGGTCATTTCTCTGGCAATGCTGCTGTTTCCTCAAGTCAATGCAATAAAAACTCATCAGCTCTTTGTTGTCATAGCCTTGATGAGCGGCATAGCAATCGCATTTATCAGCCCATCAGGACAAGAACCAGATGGGGGTGATCATATTTTGAGATCCTTTGATGTCTCCTATGGTCATATCACACCAATCTTGCGCCAGACCAATGATAAAAATGTCCAGATGCCGACCAATTTTTCTGAATTTGATGATCGAGTTCTGGATCCAGGCCTTAACTTGGGCCTTGCTCATACCAAACATCTGCAGAACACCTATTTTGCCAGCGGCGAAGCAGGTGTGCAGGATTATCGTTATAAATCCAAATATTCAACTGTGACCTATTGGCCACAAGGTCTGGGCCTGTATCTGGGCCGAGTCTGGCAATGGAATGCGTATGAGATGATTATCTTAGCCAGAATCTTGAATCTACTGGCATATGTTTTTTTGACGCAGCTGGCGATTATGAAATTGCCAATTTTAAAAAATACGCTCATGGTTATTGCATTGATGCCCATCGCCGTATTCCAAGCCAGTGCATTATCAGCAGATGCAGTCTTGAATGGAGTTTCGTATCTCTTTGTCGCCTTGATCATACGACTGGCCATGAAAAAGCAGCCCATTCATTATTACGAACTGTTTCCTTCAATTTTGTGCCTCTGGATCATTGTCCTGGCCAAACCTGCCTATATTCTCCTGGCTTTACTCTTTCTCATCATTCCGCTCAAACAGTATACCCCCAAATTTGCCGCCTTCCTGCGGATCGGCTATCTGGTTTCAGGGGCTTCTGCCGCTGCTGCTGTGCTATTTGGGTTTGCAGCAGGCTGGCTTAAATGGTCTGAAAACAAACCCGTTTATAAGACTCAGCTTGAATATGTCATGCACAATCTTGGTCCAACCTTACAAACATTTTTCCATACGTTGGACGTCAGTCTTTACCAGTATCTGAGCTGGCTTAATATGTTGGGATGGATCAATTATTCGCTGGGCATGCTCATTCTGTTTGTACCGCTGTTCCTGATAATAGTCGGTTTATCTGAACCTCAGCCATATGCATGGCAACAGTGGCAGCGCATGGTCCTCTGGGGCGTTTTTGGATTAACATTTGCCGGTATCATCGTTGGCTTGTATGCTTTCGATATTGTGAATAGCGTGGGTGCAACAAGAATGCTCGGTGCACAGGGGCGCTATTTCATCCCCCTGTTTATACTGCCATTTCTAGCCCTGAAGCGTCCCATGCAATTCAGCCATATTTCGACACTCAGTCCCAAGCTGGCTGGAGTCAGCGGCCTGCTCCTGACCTATACGTTGTTTACCTTAACTCGGCTGATTTACTGAAAGGAAGGCGCCATGATCACAGTAGACAAAGCGGTTGACCACATTTTTCGCTGGCTCGTGACTCTAGTCATGGTTGCTTTGGTTGTGTTTTTTTCATTTACTCTGATGAGAACAGCTGGATTTGTAGCAGTCGACAGCCAGATCATCACTTCCAACAACACTCCCGAATATGCCATGGGTGGAATTCAAGGCGAGTCAATCTTGATTCAGACTTTCACAGCCACTAAACCAGTGGACAGGATCGGCATCCGAATGGCAACGTACGATCGTAAAAACCCTGGTGAGATTTATATCCGCATTTTCTCAGAAGAGACAGGCGAAACCGTGTCGCAATCTATCTTGCCGGCAGCCAATCTCATTGATAATGACTTCAATATTATCCAGCTAGATCAGGTGATCCCTGGAGATGGCACAGTCTATGCGATGGAAATTTCAGGCACATCTCCCAATATCCTTCAGTCTATTGGCGTCTGGTGCAGTCACACGGATACTTATCCAGACGGTACTTTGACAGTGAATGAATTCGAAACAGATGGTGATCTGGTGTTCTTGCTGGCAGGTCCCCAAACCATATCGACACTTGGCCCAATTTTAGCGATGATTGCTCTGTCAGCACTGATCCTCATCTGCATAACAGGCTGGATTATGTTTATTCGCCATGAAAACAGGAGGCAGTCATGAAGCGAATCTTTATCATTCCAGCCTTTAATGAAGCGGAAATTTTACCAAGCCTGATTGCAGAGATCCGAGAGAAGACTCCGGATTATGACTATGTCATCATCAACGATGGTTCGACCGATGATACCATTGATGTTTGCCGTAGAAATCATTTCAACGTTATTCATCTGATCGCGAACCTCGGAATCGGAGGTGCTGTTCAAACGGGTTATAAATATGCCTTGGAAAATGACTATGACATTGCGATTCAGTTAGATGGCGATGGACAACATGACCCAGCCAGTGCAGAAGTGTTGACACAACCCATTTTGAAAAATCAAGCAGATTTTGTTATTGGTTCCCGGTTTATTACAAAAGAAGGATTCCAGACGACTTGGACCCGGCGTATCGGCATTGTATGGCTTAATACAGTCTTGCGTTTGATCACACACCAGCGCTTTACCGATGCAACTTCCGGCTTACGGGCGATTAACAAGACAGTCATCAAACAGTTTGCTGATAGTTATCCCTTTGATTACCCTGAGCCAGAAACCATCTGCGTAGCTGTCCGCAAAGGGTATCGCGTCCAGGAAGCACCCGTTGTTATGCGGGAACGGACAACAGGGCGCAGCAGTATCCGACCCTTTCATGCGCTATACTATCTCTTGAAAGTCACCTTGGCGATCCTGATTGCCAATATCAAGAAAGTGTAGGCTCGGTCATGCAAACGATCACCCAAGTTTTCGCTATTCTCTCCATCATCCTGTTCAATGCTTACATCATATATATCCTCCGCAAGGAAATGATCGAATACCAGTATGCCCTGATGCTTTTGGGTGCAGGTCTGGCCATGCTGGTCTTTGCAGCTTTCCCGCAGGCCCTGGGGGCTATATCTTATTTCCTTGGCATCGGAGTACCTCTGAATCTGATCTACTTTGGTGCGATCTTATTTATTCTGGCTCTGATTTTCCAAACAATCGTCGCACTTTCCCGCATGCGCCGGAGCATTTATGATTTGATCCAGGAGGTCTCCATTCTCAAGCTTCAGATTCAGAAAATGAAAGAGACCAGTCCTCAGCAAGAACCTGATCGTCAAACATCCGAACTTGACAATACACTCAAGGAATATGGTGCCAATTCGTGAGAATCCTTCAGATTAATGCCACCTGCGGCGTCAGTAGTACAGGCCGGATTGCTGCTGATATTCATCACCTCCTGATTCAGCAAAATCATGAAAGTCTGGTGGCCTACGCCCGCAAAACCACCCGAAAATGTCCTGACCAGCTCCATTTTGCTGGAGCCATCAATTTTGCCTCACATGTTCTATACACATTTATGACCGATCGCCATGGTTTTGCCTCGCGCTTGGCAACGAAGCGATTGCTTCAGGCAATCGATCAATATAAACCCGATTTGATCCATTTGCATGCCATTCATGGCTATTATGTTAATATAGCCTTGCTGTTCGAATATCTGGCAGAGAAAAAACTGCCAGTGATCTGGACGTTGCACGATTGCTGGTCATTTACCGGACACTGTGCCTATTACGATTATTCTGGCTGCCAGAAATGGCAGACTCAATGCGAGCACTGTCCATCTTTACGGGACTACCCCGTCAGTCTCCTGCTGGACAATTCCCGGCAAAACTATATCGACAAGAAACGACTGTTTAATGCGTTGTCTAACCTGACACTGGTTACGCCATCGCAGTGGCTGGCAGGGGAGTTAGCCCTGTCTTTCCAAAGCCAGACAAAGTGTGTCGTCATCAACAATGGCATCAATCTAGAGATTTTTCAGCCAATTCCCAGCAACTTTCGGGATCAGCATCATCTCGCTGGCCAGTTCATAATCTTAGGGGTTGCCAGCGTCTGGGATCGCAGAAAAGGACTGGGTTATTTTTTAGAACTGGCCGAACGACTGCCTTCGGACTGTTGTATCATTCTGGTAGGCCTTTCCAGGAAACAGAAAAGCAACTTGCCTGCCAACATCATTGGCCTGACACGCACCGATTCCGTCAGACAATTGGCAGAACTTTATTCAACCGCCGACGTGTTCGTCAATCCAACGCTGGAAGATAATTATCCGACAACTAATCTCGAAGCGATGAGCTGTGGGACGCCTGTGATTACTTTCCAGACGGGCGGCAGTGTTGAAAGTGTCAATGCCAAGACTGGCTGCATCGCAAAACGTGGTGATTTGGATGACCTGCTGGAAAAGATTCTGCTTGTCAAAGCCAATGGGAAAAGCCTCTACACCCAAGCTTGCCGGGATCAAGCGGTCGCCGAATTTAATCGCGAAGATAAATATCAGCAGTATATCGATTTATACCAGTCCATTTTGACAAGAGGCCTGCAATGAAAATTGTCCATGTGGCGCAGTATCTTAACCCTGGCTATGGTTATCAGGAAAACATTCTGCCGTTCTATCAGCAACAGCTTGGTCATGAAGTGGTGCTGGTCACATCGACGCTTTCCAATGGGTTCAATGGCGAAAATCGAGTGTATCCTGCCGGGGATTCCAGCGAGAATGGGTTTCGGGTGCGCAGATTGCCCATCTGGGGTGATTGGAAGGATAAATTTGTCTTTTTTAAAAATTTATACCAGGTTCTTGGTGAAGAAAAGCCTGATTATATTTTTCACCATATGCCGGCAACGCTTTCTGTTCATACGGTGTGCCATTATAAGAAAGATCACCCTGAGGTATTTCTGGCCCTGGACAACCATGCCGACCGCAGCATATCGATCAAGAATCTCTTGCTGCGCACGCTCTATTACTCGATTTTTTGGAAATCTTTCCTGAAGCTACATGATCCCTGGATCGATTTGTATTTTGGCGTCACTCCAGCTCGCTGCCTGTTTTTATGGGAAGATCTGGGGGTCCCCCGGGAAAAGGTCCGTCTGTTGCCAATCGGTGCCGATTCGAATCGAATTCAGAGCTCAAACACACGCGAGGCTTTTCTGGATCGCTATCAACTACATGATGACGAGATCCTGATTGTCCATGGCGGTAAAATGACTGCGGATAAAAAGGGCATCCGCATCTTGGAAGCATTTGCCCGGATCGAAAATCCTAAGGCCCGGTTGATTCTTTTTGGGACAATCGACGATCCTGGGATCCATCAATGGCTGGCAAAAGATGTACGCATTCTATTTCTCGGTTGGCTTGGCCGGGAAGAAACAGCGGATGTCCTGAAAAACTGCGATTTTGGCATCTGGAACTCACGCCATACCACCCTGCTTGAAGATTGCCTGGCGGCACATCTGCCGCTGGTACTGCGGTACTACGGCAGCACCAGCCATTTACTTGACGGATCCGGACTCTATCTGTACGATGGATCAGTCCGTGAAATCCAGGAGAAAATGCAGCTGCTGGTTGACCATCCAGATTTGCTGCAAAGCCTGCGCCAACAAGCCAGACAGCACGCTCGTTTGTTGGACTACGCGACAATTGCTCAGGAGAGTCTGGATTATGCCAAATCCTCACAACCTCAGAAAATTCATCAAAGGTTGCTCAATGTCCGCTATTGTGATTGGGATTACCCCCAGTTTCGCGACATTGCCGATGAGTAAGTGAGTAACAGATAACATGCCGGTATCCAATAAAATTGCATTTTTCTCAGGCCTGGGCCAAGGTGGGGCCGCGAAACAAGTGGTTGAGACCGCTCATTTACTGGCTGCCAAAGGACATTGCGTTCAGATCATGACCTATGATCGCAGCAAAGCCTTTTATCAGGTTCGAGCTGATATTGAGATCATTGATCTTCAAGGCCACATTCGAAATTTGCCCGAATCCATGGACAAGATTGTCGCAGTGGTACGTTTGAGTCGAGCAATCCGGAGGACATCACCGGATGTTGTCATCTCTTATACAACGATGCTGAATATTTTCCTTGGATTTGCCGGACACTTTATTTTACGCCGCCGATCCGCTCTGCTGATTGGCTCGGACCGCAACAGTGTTTTGCGCTATAATCAAAGCCGGGTTTGGGTCTGGATCTGCCGCTTTTTCTACCAAGGCCTTGACGGTGTTTTTTCAAACAGCCAGCTAACCGTTCATAATCTGAGTACGTTGCTGCGGATTCCTGAAGCGAAGACCGGATTTTTAGCCAATTTGCTCGACACGGATTACTTTTGCCCTTTGGAGGCTCGGCAGCCAAAACAAGATCAAGCTTGGCACATTCTGGTTCCTGCCCGGGTCACTGCCCAAAAGAACCAAAAAATTCTGGTCCCGGTGGCAGACTATTTGATCAGGCAGGGAAAGGCTTTTAAATTCATTCTGGCCGGTTTACAGACTCAACCCTATACAGCAGAATTGAAGGCGATGATCGAAGAAAAAAACATGGCTACATATTTTGAACTGCTCGGTCAGCAGGAAGACATACGCAACTGGTACAGGTCCAGCGACCTGGTATTTCTGCCTTCGTTGTTTGAAGGATTGTCAAACAGCTTGATCGAAGCAATGTCGTGTCAAAGTGTTGTTCTTTGCTCGGATATTCCCGATTTCTCCGCGTACATTCGCGACACACAGAATGGCTATCTCGTTGCGATTGATCAACCGGAGAGGATAGGCGATAAGATCATTGCGATCATGGAGGCAGAACAGACCGTGCTGGATCACGTCCGGGCACAAGCCCGCAATTCCGTATTGGAATTTGGACCGCAGACCTATTATCAGAATATGATGTTGATGATTGACCAGTTCCGGCAATACAAGACACTGTCCAAGGACATTCGAAGCGGGAGGAAGTCAGAGTAAATGGCATCTCTCTATCAGAAAATCCTCTTTCTCCTGGATAAACGGGCACCCAGACTGACACGAAGCTTGGTCCAGTTCAGGGCCAAATTCAAAGTGCTTGACCAGATCCATGAATCCTATGCGTTTCTGTGCCTCAAATGGGCCAGACACGCGCACGTCAAAGAAACCATTTTAAATCTGGATCAATGGGAACGTTCATTCGCAGCATACTTGAGACAGAGCCCTCGGAACATAACCATGTTTCAAGCTTTCATGAAATCAGGCATAGAGACGATCAGGCAAAATCCGATCCCTGAAGCAGCGGATCATCTGGTTCTGATCTGTGTCGTCAAAAATGATCTGGATCGCTTGAAAATGATGATCGATCACCATCGAAAACTGGGAATCCAGCGTTTTGCCATTTTGGACAATGACTCTCATGACGGCACGCTGGAGTGGCTGGTCCAGCAAAACGACATCGATGTTTATCAGGTCAAGGAGAAATTCCAGTCACTGAAAAAATATGGCTGGATCAATCATCTCCTGGCACTTTACGGGTACGATCAATGGTACTTGTACGTAGACTCGGATGAACTCCTGGTCTACCCAGACTGTGAACAGAAAGCGGTGAAGGATTTGATTGGGGATCTCGAGCACAAAGGCCAGGATCGCATGGCTGCGATCCTGCTAGACATGTACAGCGAGCAGGAAATCTATAGCCCAGTCGCCAAAAGCCTGTCCATAAAAGAAAGTTACCCCTATTTTGATTCAGATTCTTATCAGCTGGACGTATCCCGCAGGGGACCGGTCATCAAGGGCGGGCCCAGAAAACGCTTGTTTGCAGAGAACTCGGAAGACAGTCCCTTGCTGATCAAATTCCCCTTGTTCAAACTAAAGCCGGGGATGATATTTGAATCTGCCCATTATCTGTTCCCATACCAACAAGACCACAAAATCCATTCAGCACTCTTGCACTACAAGTTTTTAGCCTCCGATTTGAAACGTCATGAAACCATCGCCAAGGATGGCAATTTCCAGGGTGGCAGCAGGGAGTACAAACGATACTTGAATACATTCCAGGAAAACCAACACCTGACATTTATGTATAACGGGTCAGTCAAATATGAGAATTCAACCAGCCTTGGCAAAATCCCTTTCATAGCGCCGATTCACGAGGAAATTCAATCATGAAGGCAGCCTTTGTCATCCTCCATTATCTGACCGCTTCGGATACAACAGCCTGCATCGAGTCTATCCTGGCTATTCTCGCAGACCATGAAGCAGCGATTGTCGTCGTGGATAACCATTCGGCTAATGGCAGCTTGGAAACTTTGCAAATTCGCTTCGATAGTCATGACAGGATCCATTTTGTGCCACTGCCGGAGAACCTCGGTTTTGCCAAGGGGAATAACGCCGGCTACCAGTATGCCAAACAGCAACTGGGCGCCAGCTGGATCATCCTGATCAACAATGACACACTGATGGTCCAGCCAGATTTTCTAAAAAAAATAGAAAGCGAATATCAAAAGACAGCCTTTGATGTACTTGGACCCGATATTCTGACTCCGGACGGCAGGCATCAGAATCCGAAAGCCTTGCATGGCTATTCATCAGCTGCGCTGGCACGAAAAATCAAGTCCACCCAGCGCACATTGCTGCTGAATCGAATCTGGCTGTATGAAGCACTGGTCATCTGGGACCAGTTCAGGCAAAACAGGCATTCGCCGACTGGGAAAAGGCCTGTACCTCCTTCTTCAAACCAACAGGAAATGTGGCAAAAGCGGCAGGAAAACGTTGTTCTGCATGGCAGCTGTCTGATCTTATCACCGGATTACACGGCAAAATTTAAAGGGCTCTATGACGGCACATTCCTTTACTGCGAAGAAGAGATTCTCTGGTACATCGCCCAAGCTGAGTCGCTGAAACTGGTCTATAACCCAGATCTCAAAATCCAACATCTGGAAGACCGTTCAACGACTATCCAGCATCAGAACAAACGCCGGAAAAGACTGTTCAAATTGAAACATGAACTGGAATCGCTTGAGCACTTGCAGCACATGATGGAAGATTCTGACCTGTATCATGCAAATATGATTGAAACATCTGAACTAAACAACACTGTGGAGAATGAGCATGTACCCCACTGATCCAGTCCGTTCTGCCCAGCATGTCCGTCTGATGGAAGAACTCAAGTCTCTTTATGTCCAAGGGGTGATCCATGCGGATCTGAAAAAGGCCATCAAGGACCGCCTGAAGCGATTCACAAGACGACTACTCGGCCGCAAACCCATTGATCATGGACCGCCAGCTAATTATTTCTCTAACAAACGGATTGCTGTCTATACGGTCATCTATGGGGCGGTAGACGGGGTCCACGAACCCCTGACGACCCCGGACAATTGCGATTTTTTTATTTTCACAGATCAGCCGCTTGACCCGGCAAGCCTCTGGCAACCCAAGGAATTTAGTGCCAGCGAGCATGGCTTGACTGATGACCCAGTTTTGAATAGTCGCTTTGTCAAAATGTTTCCGGACCTGTTTTTTGCCGACTATGACTACTCCCTGTATCTGGATGGCAAGTTTCAGCTGCGCACCGATCCCACTGAATTTATCCACAACATGAATCCAGTAGGTTTGAAAATGTTCCTTCATCCCTTGCGCGACTGTGTCTATCAGGAGATCAAGGCCTGCATCAGGCAACACAAGGAAGACCCGGACAGACTCAAGCGCTATGCAAATAAACTGAAGCAGGCTGGTCTGCCCGCACACTATGGATTGCTGGAAGGGGCTGTGATCCTGCGCGAAACCGGTAACCAGAAACTGCAAAGCCTGATGGCTGCGTGGTGGCAGGAATTTAGCCAGGTGATTCGTCGAGACCAATTATCATTGCCCTTTATTTTATGGCAAAATGGAATTGATCCCGGACAAATTGCCACACTCGGCCGGTCGATCTGGTCTGATCCTGTTTTCCGTAAATACCCGCATCGCAAAAAGCGAAAGGTGTCAACATGACGACTGATACAAAACAACCTTCCTCCATGGTCAAGCTTTTTCGGCTGTTCAACAAGAAGGAACGCTGGGAAGTGGTCCTGGTATTTGGGATCAGCTTGATCACTGCACTGATTCAGTCAACCAGTGTCATTTCAGTCATGCCCTTTATCAACCTGGTTATGAACATAGATTCGGTGAACCAGGATGGCTGGATCAAACAACTCTACGACTGGGGGCAGTTCCGGGATACGAACAGCTTCATTTTTGCGGTGGGTATTGCTGTCATTATCCTGCTAGTCGTTTCTAGTGTTTTATCTTCACTGACGAGCTGGACCAAGCACCGATTTGTCTTAAAACGAAACTATAGTCTTTCATTGCGACTCCTGACCAAATATCTCGATAAACCCTATGCGTATTTTTTGAAAAAAAATACCAGCGAACTCGGCAAAAATATTCTGAGTGAAGTCAATAATCTGGGCAACCAGTATTTGACCAACTTTATTGAAATGATCATCAGCGGTCTAATGTTCTTGTTCCTGCTGGTAACATTGTTTCTAGTCAATTTCAAAGTAACCTTGCTGGTTTTTGCTTTTTTTGGCCTGGTTTACGGAACCATGACACTGCTTTTTCGATTGCAACTGATCAAGACTGGCGAGCTCGTTGTCAAATTCAACAGGGAACGATTCAAGACCGCTAATGAAGCATTAGGCAGCATCAAAATCACCAAAGCTTTCAATTTGGAAAACTACTTCGCGGGCAGATACAGTAAAGCTGCTAAAAAATATTCAAACTATCAACTGTTTGCTCGCTTGATTGGAGATATACCCAATTACATTCTCGAAGGCATGATTTTTTCTATCCTGATCATCGTCATCCTAGTCATTGTCCGGCAAGGTTATAATCTGGCAGCCTTAATACCGACCATAAGTGTCTATGCCATGGCTGGCTATCGGATGACTCCAGCCTTAAATCGCCTCTTCAAAGCCTTAACGTCCTTGATTCATAATAAACCGATTCTTGACAAGGTTTACGATGATTTGTTTGACGACTACGATCCAAAAAAAGCGTCAGAAGATAATCAAGTTATTCCAGGCCACTTATCAGTCAATTCGATTTCTTTCAACCGGGCGCTGACCTTGCAAAATGTCACTTTTTCGTATGACGAGTCACGCACCATCATCAATAACATCAGCATTGAAATCCCGAAAAATTCTGTCGTGGGTTTTGCAGGGACGACGGGTGCAGGCAAGACAACCTTGATTGATATTCTTCTTGGCCTGCTGCAACCTGACAGCGGTCAGTTGATCATTGATGAAACAACTGTAACTCCAGAAACCGTGAAGGCTTGGCATGAGCTTGTCAGCTATGTACCGCAGGATATTTTCCTGATTGATGATACGGTTCGCAGCAACATCGCATTCGGTGTGGCTGAGAAAAATATCGATGATGCCAAGGTTCGCCAGGTAGCAAAAATCGCAGCCATTGATGATTTTATTGAAGAGCAAATGGCTAACGGTTATGACACCATTGTAGGTGAGCGGGGAATCCGTTTGTCAGGTGGTCAGCGCCAACGAATTGGTCTGGCACGGGCTTTGTATCGTGACCCGGAGGTCCTGATCCTGGACGAGGCAACCAGTGCCTTGGATGGAGCAACTGAAGAGCGAGTTTTGAAAGGCATTCATCAAGATTCCAGTGTCAAAACGATTCTGATTATTGCCCATCGTTTGAACACATTGAAAGTGTGTGACCAGATCTATCTGCTGGAGAATGGACAGATTGTTGATCAAGGCACTTATGATCAATTGTTTGAACATAATGCAACTTTCAAGCAAATGGCGTTTGGCAAGGGGAGGGATTTCGAATAAAAAAGATACTTCTCATTCGGGACATGCGGGGCTGGTTTTGGAAAACCTATCCAACACCTACCCAGACTCAGTCGCTAGATGTGCGCCAAATTAGTGCCTCCTTGGAAAAAGGAGGTTATGAGGTCGAATTGGCTCAATTTGACCGCTTTGATCTTTCAAAATCATATCGGGATTATTATGTGCTCTATGGCTCGTCAGAGGATTATCTGGGTAGTTCCAAATCATTTATGGAAGATATCCTGCTCTGGCTGGAGCTGCATGGCGCAATCCTAATCCCGCACTACAAATATTTTCGAGCACATCACAATAAAGTGATGATGGAGTTGCTGCGCTTGGATTTTTCAGCAGCAGAATTCAAAACCATCCAATCCAGAGTATTGCCGTCGGCACGATCTGGCCAGGAAATCCTTGCTGAACTACCTAGGCCAGCTGTGATCAAGTCAGCATCTGGTGCTGGCAGCACGGGTGTTTATCTCGCCCGAAATCAACAGGAAATGATATCTGCTATTCATAAGGCTTCTCGCCAAGTCTTCGGTTTCCCTTATCTCTGGATCCGATTAAACAATGTGATTCAATTTCTCAAGCGCAAGGCACCTCAAGTTGTCAATAACTCTAAATATGTGGTGCAGAATCTAATCCCTGGATTGGCCGGAGATTACAAGGTACTGATTTTTGGCCAGCGTTATTTTGTTTTGTATCGCTTGAACCGGGAAAATGATTTCCGTGCCAGCGGCAGTGGCCGGTTTGTCGATAGAGAAGATTCAGAATTGTTCCAAGTGCTTGACTTTGCTCAACGTTGCTTCAGGGAAATCGACTCGCCGTTTGTTTCCATGGATATAGCCTATAATGGCCAGCAAGCACATTTGATTGAGTTCCAGTGCGTATCTTTCGGATTCAAAGCGATGAGTTTATCAGATCACCATTACCAAACAATTTTAGGTAAATGGCAGCGAATCAATAAAAGAGTTATCCCGGAGGAAATTTTCTGCGATGCCGTAATGGATTACTTATCTGCAAAGGAATCAGCCAAAACTTTGTGAAAGGCATTGCGGTAGTTTTCACCAGTGTCACCCAATGTAAAATATTGGCTGACAAAATCCAAAGCGGACTGAAGGTAGGCAGTTTGTTCCATATTTTTGTACAGATCCAGAAACGAATCAAGATCTGAAATTGAAATCCATTCACTCTCTGCAGGATTGTTAGCGTAGGCAGGGCCAAATTTGTATGTCATATGTCCCATGAATAAGAGCTGATAGAGCAGGCTCGATGGATTGGTAATCGAGAAATCAACCAAGTCAACATAATCCATGATTGTAACAGACTTGTCTAAAAATCTTTCACAATGATTATGAGGAATCTTAAAATAATAAGACTCATTATCTGCCGGATGAAGTTTGACCATATAGGGAACAGAAATCGCCTGACTAATATGCTCCGCAAATGCTATTAATTTTCGATTATCCTCTCGAAAAGCAACTGCACATAAAACAACCCCAAAGCGATGCTGTTTGGTATGTAACTTAGGCTTGTAACCAATAAAAAATGGATGCCCTACATTCATGACTTTACTTCTCTTATTGTAATTTTCAATTAATACTTGAGTGGCTGGTCCCCAAGAAAAAAAATAGTCTGCACATGTGTTTTCATAATCAGTGTTATGAACACCTGGATAGTTCCACTCAATGTAAAGACCATGCTGCAATGTGACTGTTTTTATTGTGGTGCCTTTTAAACCTTGGCAGATTAAATTAAGCAAAGAGGATGCATCATGAAAAACTACAACACATTTTTCCGATATTTCACAATGCGCAAATATGCGATAAAAATCTTCGATTTGAACGACTTCTGCTGCTAAACTAAATACAAGTCCCAACCCAAGAGAAGGAGAAGATGAAGTACATTTTTGGATTCTTATCATCGTAGATAGCGTATTTATAATTCTAGCGATTAAAAGTTTCAAGTTTGGCATATTTTCATTGACAACTAAATCCATTGAGTTTACTTCTTCGGATGAAAACAAACCTATAACTTTTTCATAGTTACGTTTATGATCAGCACGTAAATTGTCTTGTCTAACAAACAATATGTCTCCCTGTCCGGGGCAATAATTTATTTCACGATGCAAGAAAAGAACATTTCTGAAAGCTCTTTTTAATCGTTCCATTCTGCCTAGCGCTACGATTGCCCATACCTTTTTATCAATGATTTTTTTGAAATCTAAGTTGTGGAAGGGGTATTGGGATAGTTTTTGCATGATCTTCAGATATAGATCCGCATTTTTAGTTAGTGGTGGCATGACAATCATCCAATCTATTTTTACTAAACATTTCAGCATCAAGCTTTCTGTGGATAATTATCAAATCAATGTTGATTTGATAATATAATTTGTCAGATTTCCAAAGAGTGGCCCGTTATTGTATTGATGAAGATTAATGCCCTGCCCTTTTAGATTAATTTCGATCAGTACGGGGTTATTATCAGGATCTAAAGCAATATCCCATGAGACCATTTTGAAATAAGCAAGCTTTGCATGTAAATTTTTCACAAATGTTTTAATATATTCATAATTTGGAATTTTAAAACCTTCGAATCTAATGCCTGTGGAGGGATGCTCAAAAAAAACATTTCCGTTCATATCCGTTGCAAATTTATTCAGCGTACCGTCATCTGTAATCCCACAAGCGACACCTCCAGATTTCTGATTGTCAACAGCTTTACCGCCCTGACCAAATCTGACAACTGCAGACAATAAAACAAAATCGTCCCCCTTCCTAAATGTCGATAGTCGAATGGTGTTCAACGAATCAGGATGAAATTGACTCAATAATTTCGATTGGGCGAGTTTTTCCTGAATCAAAAAATCCTTCTTGAAAACTGATCCAATGTCTGCAAATGAAATAGGTTTGTTGTTTTGATAAATCTTTCCCAAAGCAATTGTGATTTTCTGAACATTTTTTCCGCCACCACTTTGAAGACTTGGTTTGATGAAATAATCGCCTGATAATTTGCTTATTAGAGTTTGCACTTCTTCAAGATTAAGTATTTCATCTTTTCCATCGTAATAAAAACCGTTTACGTTTTTAATGATCGTAAGAGGTTGATTCACATCAGGGAAAATCATGTTGTATGCATTTTTGTCAGAATATGAACTGCTGAATTCATAACAGTTTAAATTCGGCTCTATCGTATGATAAAACAGATCTTCGGGAATGTATTTTGGATCTTTTTGCCCGTTGACTGAACTATATAAATAGTGCCATTCTGTAGAGATTTTTATTCCATTCCAAAATTTTAAAATTTCCTTTTTGTATCCTTTATCGATGGAATGGATTAAACAAAGTGGATTTTCCCTAATGATTCGTTTGACCTTACGTCGATATGCTGATCTGATTCTGTTTTTGGGACTTAAGAAAAAAAGGAACAATTTATTAGCTATATGTTTTGAGTGGTCAAAAATTGAAGCCATTACTAATACCCTCCAGAAGAATAAATATCAAAATGATTATATCGGTTTAATGCATGCTTTCACAAGTACTCAACTCTTTGGTATAATTGCGAATAGCATTTGGCGTATTGAAAGTAGGTAGTCTATTTGGAGACAATCAGAAGATATGTTATTAAATTTATACCGGAATCATCAGGCATTCGCAAAATTGTCTACTTCATCTCGGACCTTCTTATAGTTTTTCTCTCTCTTGAATTTGCCTTTATAATTCGCTTTGCTGACGACAAACCTATACCGCCCCATCATCTGGCCAACGCCGATGCCTACTTACCATTTTTTTTGGTTACGGCCAGCCTGATTTTTTATTTTCTCCAGTTCTACCGCCATCTTTGGCAGTTCGCCAGCGTTGATCAATACATCAGCATTCTGATTGGCACAACAAGTCAAACGGTGATTGTTGCTGTCATCATGGTTGCCCGCAACGCACGCCTCCCATGGTCGATCTACATCCTCTACTGGCTTATTCTGTCGTTTTTGGTTGCCGGGTACCGGATCCTTTACCGCCAGTACTTCCGCTTCAAACTGCAACAGAAGAAACGCCAGTCCTATGATGAAAAGGCCAAGAAAGAAGGTAAGGCCGCCCATACCTATCAGTCCGATGTTAAGCGCGTCCTGGTCTATGGCGCTGGTCAGGCTGGTTTTGAAGTCATCCGCGACCTGCAGGAGAACTCCCGTGGCAAAATTCCGGTGGTCATTCTTGATGATAATAAAGCCGTCCACAACCATCGAATCCTCGGCATCAAGGTCTACGGCGGACGCGACAAATTTCAGGAGGCGGTCGAGACTTACCAGGTCGACCTGATCATCATTGCCATCCCAAGCGCCCCTGGCAAAATAGTCAGCCAGATCATCGAACTGGCCCAGACCACCGGCCGCGAAATCAAAGTCCTGCCCAATCTTTACGATCTCTATGATTCCAAGGCAACGTTTGCCAAGACCCGCGACATCGAAATCTCGGATCTTTTAGGTCGCACAGAATTTGATGTAGACATGAATGCGATCGGTGCCTATCTGCACCAGAAGACCATCCTGGTAACTGGTGGCGGCGGGTCGATCGGTTCGGAGTTGTGCCGCCAGATTGCCCGGTTCGATCCGCTGAAAATCATCGTCTTTGACATCTATGAAAACAACGCCTATCAACTGGCTAATGAGTTGAAATTGGTCCATGGGACCAAGCTGGATCTGACCGTCCTAATCGGTTCCGTGCGTGATGTGAATCGGTTGCAGGAAGTCTTTGACCAAGTCCAGCCGGAAGTCGTCTTCCATGCGGCAGCTCACAAGCACGTTCCCCTGATGGAGGACAGCCGTGGCGAGGCGATCAAAAATAACATCTTCGGCACCTATAATGTAGCCCGAGAAGCAGGTCGGCACCAAGTCGACAAATTTGTCCTGATTTCAACCGACAAAGCTGTAAACCCGACCAATGTCATGGGCGCCTCGAAAAGGATCGCCGAGCTGGTGGTTCAGAATATGGCGCTGCAATTCCCCAAGACCCAATATGCGGCGGTCCGGTTTGGCAATGTCCTTGGCAGCAATGGCAGTGTGGTCCCCTTGTTTCAGAGCCAGATCAAATATCAGCAGAAGGTCACAGTCACCCATCCAGAGATCACCCGTTACTTTATGACCATCCCGGAAGCGGTTAAACTGGTTATTCAAGCCGGAGCATTGGCCAGAGGTGGTGAGATTTTCGTCCTCGATATGGGCCAGCCAGTCAAAATTGTTGATTTGGCCCGGGAACTAATCCGCTTAAATGGATTTGAACCGGATGTAGACATCAAGATCGAATTCACAGGTCTCAGGCCAGGAGAAAAAATGTATGAGGAATTGTTTCTCGACAAGGAAAATATAGACAAGACCAGCAATGACCACATTTTTGTTTTAAAACCAATAACCAATCTGCAAGTCGTTGAATCTGAAATCCAGTCCTTGCTCAACCTTATCCAGTACCCCTGCCCTGAACTCAACCAATTGATCGCCCAGACCATCCTCAGCGAAGCCCATGCTTCATAACACACACTCAGAAAGGAAATCTGCATGAAAATCGTTGGTGTTATTCCAGCTCGTTACAAATCAACCCGCTTTGAAGGTAAACCTTTAGCCATAATCCATAGCAAGCCGATGATCTACTGGGTCTACCAGCAGGTTAAAAAGGTTGCTAAGCTGGATGAAGTCTATGTCGCGACCGAGGACCAGCGGATTGTGGATGTCTGTGCCCAGTATGATATCGCTTGTGTCCTGACGGCAGACACCCACAAGACCGGCACCGACCGTTTGGGCGAGGTCGCCCGCAAGATCGAAGCCGATTTTTACGTCAACATTCAAGGCGACGAGCCGATGATCGAACCAGAAACCGTAGAAGCCGTAATCGACAGCATTTTTGCCCACCCTGACTATGAAGTCTTCAATACCATGACACCAATTCGCGATGAAGCTGAGATCACCAGCAATTCCTGCGTTAAAGTCGTGGCTAACAAAAATCACGAAGTCATCTATTTTTCGCGTTCACCGATCCCTTATCCGAAAAATGGCCAGAAGATCCAGTACTATCGCCACTTGGGCCTTTATGGCTTCAAGCGCAATGCCCTGATGTTTTTCGCCAACACTGAGCGCGGTCCGGTCGAATCAATCGAAGACGTTGAAATGATGCGCTACCTCGAAAATAATATTAAAATCTACATCACAGAGGTCGACTCGCGCACCATTGCGGTTGACCATCAGGAAGATATCGAAAAAGTGGAACAGGCCATGCATCAGGCCCATTGGAAAGGATAAACCTAGATATGAAAAACATTCGTGTACTGGACTGCACCCTCCGGGACGGTGGCTGCGTCAATAATTTTTGCTTCGGCCAGGCTTATATGGACCGCATCAAGGAAGGCCTGGAAGATTCAGGTGTCGACATCATCGAACTCGGTTATATCGATGGCGCCAAAGGCGCAGATGCTGGCAGAACCCAGTTCCTCAGCGATGCAGCCCTCCGGGAGAGCTTCCTGAAATACAAAAAGCCTGGTACCAAATATGTCGCCATGATCGACTATGGCAAATTTGACATCGATCAGCTGTTGCCGCGCGATGAGACAACCCTCGACGGGATTCGTGTCGCCTTCCATAAGAAGGATCGTTTCCAGGCGCTTGAATGGGGCAAGAAAATCATCGCCAAGGGCTATATGATGTTTGTCCAACCGATGCTGACCTTGCGTTACTCAGATCAGGAGTTGCTGGAATTAATTGATAGGGTAAATACTGAATTGCCCCAGGTCGAGGCGTTCTACATCGTTGACAGCTTTGGCGAGATGCGGCTCAATGATCTGACCCGGATTTCATATTTGGTTGATCATAACTTGGCGCCCCAGATCACCATGGGGTTTCACTCCCACAACAATCTCCAGTTATCTTTTTCTAATGCGGTCAGCCTCTTGAGCCATGAGACCAACCGACCGATGATCATCGATTCATCGGTCATGGGTATGGGCAAAGGTGCTGGCAATCTGAATACAGAGCTCTTCACCGACCATCTGAATCTATACCACCAGAAAAATTATGCCATCAAACCGCTCCTGATGGTCATTGACGAGGTCCTCAACCAGGTAGCAGTCGACTACCGTTGGGGCTATTCGGTCGACCACTATCTCTCGGCGGTGCACAGTTGCACCCCTAGCTACGCTGAATATTTCTTCAACAAGCATATGCTGACGATTGACCGCCTCGATACTCTGCTGGGCATGATTGAGGATCACAAAAAAATCTCCTTTGACAAAGACTATGCTGAGCAGCTCTATCTAAATTTCAACCGCGTCCCTTTTGACGATGCGGTCAATCTGGAAAACCTGAAAGGACAGATTGACGGCAAAAAGGTGGTTCTGATTGCCTCTGGCCATAGCATTCTCGCAGCCGAGAAACGCCTGAATGAACTGGTCCAGCAGCCGGACGTCTTCTCGATTGCCGTCAACCACTGCAGCCTGATCCCGACGGATTTCATCTTTGCCAACCGGGAAAATATTTATGACGATGCGGCTGAAAAATGCCTGCCTACACTGTATCTGTCAAGCATCAATACGGAGCAAACGGGTCGCAACCTGATTTTTGATTATGCTAAATGGACCGAGATCAATGGCAAGAAATCAGACTCTGCTTTTTTCGTCATCACCAACATCCTGCAGTCCATCGGTGTCAAAGATATCCTGCTGGCCGGTTTTGATGGCTTTGATCTTGATCTGACCAAGACCTATTATGACATGAAATTGGCTCGCCCCAAGACCAAGGAACAGGTCGAACAGAAAAACCGGGATACGATTGATTTCCTCCAATCTAAGGCCGGGAGCATGACTTTTCAGTTCTTGACGCCGTCCAAATACCAGGAAGGCCTATGATCAAGCTAATTGTCTGTGACGTCGATGGTACCCTAACCGACGGCAAGATCTACATGTCGGCCACTGGCGAGATGATGAAGGCGTTTAACATCAAAGACGGTCTGGCTTTGGCCAGGCTGTCCCACCATGGGATCACACCGGTCATTCTGACGGGTCGTGTATCTGAGATCACCCTGCGCCGCTGCGAAGAACTCAAGATTACGGAGATCCACCAAGGGGTCGAAAACAAAGCGACACGCCTTCAGGAGATCGCAGCGAAATTCACCTGCCAGCTGTCGGAAATCGCTTTTCTAGGTGATGACATCAATGACTTGGAATGTTTGAAGCTATGTGGCGTTTCAGCCTGCCCGGCCGATGCGGTCAAGCCCGTGCGCGAAGCCTGCACCTATGTCAGCTCTTTGCGCGGCGGTGATGGCGCCGCCCGTGATATCATCGAATGGCTGATCGAAAAGCAGCTGATCCCGGCGGAGATCCTGGCATGAAAGTCATCTTTTTAACCAAGACTGGTTTTGTCCGACAGCATCTCCAGGACATGTACATTGAAGCCGTGCGCGGCCTGTTTGAGGTCGAGCTCTGGGACTTGAGTGCCATCTACAAGCGCAATGATGACCTGCCCAACCGCCTTGAGTCCGACAAAATCCTACATTCCTTCGCCGAATTCGACCTAGCCCTGGCAGCAATCCAGGGCCAGGCTCTGATCGTCACCAACATCATGTTCTATTCGCTGAAGCGGATTTACCCCTTCATCAAAAAGCACCACCTGGAAGTTGCGGCGATTTTCAAGGAAGGCCTGTTTTCCTACCTCAACGAGAACAGCTGGCATAATCTTAACCCCAGAAATGGCGGCCTCGTCGATGTGCTCAAAATCCTGGTCAAACGCCTGGCTTGGATCCGCATTCCATATAACCGTCTGGTCAATGGCCCGGCCCGCTACGACTATCTGTTTGCGACCAATAATTTCTATCCCGAATACACGAAACAGTTTATAAAGATCCATTACGTCAAATACGACGAATACCTGGTGTACCGCGGAGTGACTGCTCCGATCGAAGGCCCCTATGCGCTGTTTCTCGACTCTGCAGCAACGACCCATCCGACTTACAAATACACCAGCCGACGCAGCCTGGATGGTGAGCGCTACATCCGCCTGCTGAATGAGTTCTTTGATTTTCTCGAGGCTCAGAGCGGCCTTAAGGTCGTCATTGCAGCTCATCCCAAGGCAGGATATACTGCGGAAACCTTCCAAGGCCGGCCGATCCTCCTCGGCCAGACTCCAGCCCTGATCGAGAACTGTTCATTCGCCTTTGGCCATTTCACAACCGCCTTTATCAATGCGATCCTGGCTCGTAAGCCGGTCGGCTTCCTCTATTACAAGGAAATGCTGCAATGCGGGCAAAAATTTATCACGATCGGTGGCATGGAGCTGGGCAAGCTTTTGAAAGCCCCGGTAATCGACTTGGAAAAGCTCAAGCCTTTTCCGATTGTGGTCAACTCGCCCGCTTACGACCAATTCATCGCTACCTTTGTCCTCGATTCCCAGCATCCGGACCTCACAACGGAGGAGATTTTCCTTGATTTCCTGAAAACGTATGCAGCGAAGGGCCAAGCATCGGCATGAAGCGGGTCTACTTTTTCATCGGAACGTTGTCAAAAGGTGGTGCGGAGCGCACGGTTTCGACCCTGAGCCAGCATTTGTCGTCCGACATCAAAATCAAGATCTTGCTTTTTGGTACCGCAACCCGGATTGATTATTCGGTGCGCGGTGAATTAATCTATCTCGATGAGACTCGGCACAACACCCCTTTCAACAAGTTTCTGACCATTCTCAGCCGGGCGAGGAGAATCCATCAGCTCAAGCAGCAAGATCCGGATGCCGTTTACATCAGCTTCCTTGAGTATCCCAATCTGCTCAACGCCCTATCCTGGCGCAAGGCACGAACGATTCTGTCTGTGCGCAACCATATGTCGGCCAAACATCAGAAAGGTCTGAAGGCTCTGTTCTGGAAAATGCTGATCCGTCTGACTTACCATCGGGCGGAGCAGATCCTCGCTGTTTCGGAGGATATCCGCCAAGATCTGATCACACAGTTCAAAATCCCGCCGGAGAAGATCCGGGTCCTCTACAATGCCTATGATCTCCAGCATCTTGCTATTCAGGCTGCACAAGATCTGGAACCTGAATACCAAGCCATTTTTGAGAGACCGACCCTTATTACAATGGGCCGGATGAACACCCAGAAAGGGCAGTGGCACTTGATACGGGCATTCCCGATGATCAAAGCTCACGTGCCAGACGCCCAACTGGTAATCCTAGGTGAGGGGCAGCTACTTGGAGAACTCATAACACTGGCCAGGATGACAGGTTACGCTGACTCGATCCATTTTCCGGGTTTCCAGAAAAATCCTCATCACTTGATCGCCCGGGCCACGCTCTTTGTTCTGCCCTCACATCACGAAGGATTCCCTAATGCCCTGGCGGAGGCCATGGCCTGCGGTGTGCCAGTGATCGCCAGCGACTGTCACTCCGGACCGCGCGAGATTCTGGCCCCAGCCGAAAAGGAACAGACAGAGATTCCCTATGGTGTACAATCAGGTCGCTTTGGCTTATTATATCCGGTAGATTATTCGAACCATTTGACGTTGCAAGCCCCCCTGACAGCATCTGAGACCCAATTGGCTGACCTTTCGATCCAGTTGCTGAACGATCCGAATAGCCGAAAAACGTATGCCGATCTAGCCAGGCAACGAATGAAAGATTTCGGCCTGGACTCCGTCATCCGGCAATGGGAACGCATCATCGAGGGCGATAAAACACGTGCGAAACTTTAAACATGAAAGCAGGGGAGAAGATGAGCTATCTTTCAATCAAACGAATTCTGGATGTCCTATTTTCTCTGCTCTTGTTGATCTTGCTTTTGCCGCTCCTGATCCTGGTTGCCCTCCTGATCAAACTAGGCTCCAAAGGCCCGGTCCTGTTCAAGCAAGACCGGATCGGTTATCGGGCTCAGCCCTTCCAGATGCTAAAATTTCGTTCGATGGTCCAAGGTGCAGCCCAGATGGGGACAGGCCAGTACTCCTTCAAGGGCGACCCCCGAGTGACCCGGATCGGTCATATCATCCGCATGACCAGCATCGATGAATTGCCACAGCTGATCAATATCCTGAAAGGCGACATGTCATTTATTGGACCGCGACCAACTTTGCTCTTCCATCCCTATCCGATTGAGCAATTTCCAGAATACGCCCTGCGCCGGTTTTCGGTCCGCCCAGGCATCACCGGTTGGGCCCAGGTCCATGGCCGCAAGGAACTGCCTTGGGAGAAACGCTTTGAATATGACCTCGAATACGTCGATCGCTGCTCCCTGGCGCTCGATTTCAAGATCTTCCTCAAGACTTTTGGCAAGCTGGTTTCCTTTTCGGATAACGTCAATACCGGCAAAACTGCCTGAAACACTGAAAAACAGGGAGGAGGCCCCCATGCCCTTGAAAATGATGCTGTTTACCAATCACGAGGCGATCGCAGCCACTGCTGACCGCTGCGGTGTTGACCGGATCGTCGTGGACCTCGAAATCCTCGGCAAAAATGAGCGACAGGGTCACCTTAACACCCGGATCTCGGCCCATTCGCTCGACGATGTGCGACGGATCCGAGCAGCCGTTCGTCAAGCAGAACTTTTGGTCCGGATCAATCCGATCCACGCTGGTTCTGCAGCGGAAATCGATGCGGTAATCGCAGCCGGAGCTGACATCTTGATGCTGCCATTTTTCAACACCCTGGCCGAAGTCCAGATCTTCCTGGATCTCGTAGCCAATCGGGCCCAAGCATTTCTGCTTCTAGAAACCGCGCAGGCTGAGGCGATTGTAGATGACATCCTCGCCCTCGGCGGCTTTGATTCGATCCATATTGGCATCAATGACCTGGCGATTTCCAAAGGCTTGAGCTTCCTATTTGAGTCCCTGCTCGATCCTGGGTTTGAAATCCTCTGTGCCAAATTGCGCACCGCTGGGGTCCCGTTTGGATTTGGCGGCATCACGCGTCTTAACGAAGGCAAAGTAGCGGCCCGCACGGTCATCCCTGAGCATTACCGCCTTGGCTCGAGCCAGATCATCCTCGGCCGTTCGTTTCTCAGTGCCGAGGAGATCGCGGCCGATCTCAATAAGGCCGAACAACTCCTGATTGATTCTGTCGCCGAGATCCGTGCCTATGAGGCGGAGATCGCCACCAAACCAGCCAAGTTTTTCGAGGATAATTCGTGCCATCTGCACCAGCTGATCTCGGAGGTCGCGGCCGAGATTCGCCGCAAAAGGACCTGACCCGATGCAGCTTTTAGTGACCGGCGCGTTCTCGCTACGAGATGATGAACGGACGATCCTTTTAAACCAAGGCTGGACGATTTTGGTGCATCCAGATGAAACCGCTTCATATCCGGGCGACCCACATATCGTTGATGCGATCGTCTGCAATCGCTTTTTCGATCATCATGACCTGAATGCTTTTACCGGACTGCAACTGATCCAGCTGACAAGTGCCGGTACCGACCAAGTGGACCTGGAAGCGATCCGAGCACGGGGTATTCAACTTTATACTGCCAAGGATATCTACAGCATCCCAATCGCCGAATGGACGATTGGCAAAATCCTTGAAATTGCAAAATCGAGCCGCGTCTTTTATGTACAACAACAGCAGCACCTCTGGCAGAAACAGCGCGACCTTATGGAGCTTAATAGCCTGACCGCCATGATCTTGGGTCTGGGCGATATTGGAAGAGCTGTGGCCCATCGCTTGCGCCCCTTCGGGGTTCATGTAATCGGTGTCGGTCGGCGCGTCATCAACGAGGCGGCCTGCGACCAATTTATCTTGATCGATGATGTGGACCGCTGGCTGCCCCAGTGCGATATTATTGTCGTCTGTCTGCCGCTCAACAGCCAGACTGAGCATTTTTTCAATCGGGAACGACTGCAGCTCTGCAAACCAGGTTCGATCCTAGTCAATATTTCCCGCGGCAAAATTTTTGAGGAAGCGGCATTGACCGATCCGATCGCCAGCGGCCATTTCCGTGGAGTCGCGTTGGACGTTTTCGAACAGGAACCGCTGTCCGAGACCAGTCCACTCTGGTCTGACCCAAAGACGCTCGTGACACCGCACAATTCCTTTATTTCGCCCCAAAACCGGGAACGGCTGTTCCAGCTGATCTGCACGAATCTTCTCAAGGTGGTGCGTTCATGAAACCGTACAGCGTTCTGATGACCGTCTGGGCCAAGGACAAACCTGAGCATCTGGCCCTGAGCCTTCGGAGTATGATAGACCAGACCATACCAAGCGACGATCTGGTCCTGGTTCAGGACGGCCCCCTCACCCCAGAACTGGAGCAGGTGATTCACCAATTTCAGTCAGATCATCCTACCCTGCATGCCATTGCGCTGCCTGAAAATGTCGGCCTTGGCGCTGCTTTGAATACCGGACTGGCCCAATGCCGTCATGATCTGGTCGCGCGGATGGATGCCGACGACATCGCCTTGCCTGTACGTTGTGCGTTGCAACTGGCGGCATTTGAGGAAGACCCATCTCTCGACATAGTTGGTGGCTATGCCGATGAATTCGCCGGGGACAATCTCGAGAGCCACTCCCTGAAAACCGTGCCGCTCGACCAGACTGCGATCTATCGCTATGGCCGGAGGCGCAACCCGTTCATCCATCCCACGGTGATGTACAAGAAAAGCACGATCCTGGCTCAGGGGGGCTACAGCAGTCTGCGGCGTGGCCAGGATATGGATCTGTTCTCACGACTCCTTCATGCTGGCTGCAAAGGCCGAAACCTGCCGGAGCCACTGATCCGCTTCCGCTCCGGCGAGGATCTCTATCAGCGGCGTAAGTCTTGGAAGGCCAGCCAGAATTACATCGCAACGATCTACCGCTCCTGGCGCCGGGGCTACGCCCGCTTGCCCGATCTCCTGATCGCTGCCACCAGCCGCCTGACCATGATGATCTTACCCATACCTGTGCTAAAATTACTCTACCGGAAATTGCTGCGGAAAAGAGGGAATTGAACATGAATATCCTGGTCGTGGTAGCCCATCCCGATGACGAAGTCCTTGGCGCCGGGGCAACGCTCTATCAGATGACCCAGCTGGGTCACGCGGCTTGGGTCTGTATCCTCTCAGGCGAAGTCAATGCCCGGACTAATCGCCCCGACATTCAGGACCTGCACGACGATGTCTCCAGCTCCTTGCGGCGCCTTGGTGTCCAGCAGGTCATCAAAGGCAGCTTCCCCAATATCGAGTTCAACACTGTCCCGCACCTGCAGCTGGTTCAGTTCATTGAACAGGCGATCGTCGAGTCTCAGGCTGACCTGATCCTGACTCACAATCCTGCTGATACCAACAATGACCACATGCATACCTCCCTGGCCTGCCAGGCTGCGCTTAGGCTATTCCAACGCCGGCCTGAAATCAAAGCGCCCCGAGAATTACTTTTTATGGAAGTCTCATCCTCCACCGAATGGTCAGTCAATCATGCACTGAACCCTTTCCGGCCCAACACTTTTGTCGAAGTAGGAGAAGCGGGTGTGAAAGCCAAGCTGGAAGCCCTGGCTGAATACCAGGGCGTAATGCGGCCCTATCCCCACCCGCGCAGCGTGGAAGCGATCCGGGGCCTGGCCGCCTATCGAGGCAGCCAGGCTGGCCTGGTCTACGCCGAAGCTTTTGAAAGTGTTTTCCGACGTGGTTTCTAAGGACTGACCGGCAATTCCAAACACACCCTCGTCAAGTTATGTTGAATGAAAAGGATGCTTCTATGCTGAAAAAAATTGCCTTTGCCACCTGTGTCCAGCTCGGCCTCAGCTGTATCGAGGAAATCTACCGGATCGGTGGTCATATCGACTTGCTGATCACACTCAAGGATGAGAAGGCCCAGAACAAGTCAGGCCGGATCTACCTCGACGAGATCGCCCAGATACACCAGACTCAACTGCTCAAAATTGACAATATCAACGAGCCGGTTGTGATCCAGTCCCTTAAGGACCTGCAGATTGACTGGCTGTTCATCATTGGCTGGTCGCAGATTGCCCGCAAAGAGCTTCTCGAGACACCAACCTTCGGCTGCATCGGTATGCATCCGACCCTGCTGCCCATTGGCCGCGGCAGGGCGGCAATCCCTTGGGCAATCCTCAAGGGCCTCGACCAGACTGGGGTTACCCTGTTCAAACTTGACGAAGGCGTCGACACCGGCGACATCATCGGCCAGGGCATCATCCCACTGACGTCACAGACCACGGCCACCGAGCTTTATGAACAAGTCAACCAGATGCACATCCGGCTGATTGGTGAGTATTGGGAGAAAATTGTCAACAACACCATTCAGCTGACTAAGCAGGATGATTCGAAAGCCACCGAATGGCCTGGCCGAAATCCTGAAGACGGCGAGATCCTGCCCACAATGACTATGGAGGAAGCAGACCGGCTGGTTAGGGCTGTAACGCATCCGTATCCTGGGGCGTTTTATCGGATGGAGAATGGAGAAGCTTTGACCATCTGGCAGGCGAATGTGAATGAACATGCTGGCGATTTTCGATTAAAGGATGGATGGCTGACAGCGACGAAATCCGATGCTTGCACTTGGTGTTGATTTTTAACAATTTTGGTTCGGGTGTCAAAAGTCACGT
>DIFN01000010.1:0-20562 GCA_002419145.1 Mageeibacillus sp. UBA5747
ACTTGCATCTTCGTTTGGCGGCGGTATGGGCCGCCTACGTGAGGTCTGTGGCGCTCTGACCGGACTTTTCATGGTGGTTGGTTTGCTGTCCGGCTATAGCGATTCAGAAGACCACGAAGCCAAAACGCGCCATTATCAGCTGATCCAGGACTTGGAACAGGCTGTGCCTTTATTGAAAAGAGCCAGCCCTGATGCATGTACGCCACCAAGGACTAAAACCCAATGTAGAGTTGCGCAGGTCATGGAAGTCAGCCGCTGATCAGGCCAATGAAATTGTACTGATCGGGTTGACGGATTCATAGGCGCTGCAGGAAATGCTGGCATCAGAAATTTTATAAGCCATAGGGGATTCTTTACAAGAAACACGTGGTTTTGGCCAGCTCAGGTTCAAGCACTGGCTTGTGTTTCCGTGACGGATGTTTATTGTACACGCCAGTATCCCGCTCGTTCAGCTGTTTTTATTGACATATGCCCAATAAATTTATTAGAATAATTATGAGCAAATGCTAATAAATTGAAAGCAGGTGAGTGAGATGCGCGTGATTGTAACCAGTACCGGACCCACGATCGATTCCCCGATGGACCCCCGACTGGGCAGGGCCGAATACTTTCTGATCGTTGATACGGATACCATGAAGACAACGGCCATTGACAACGCTTCCCGGCATGCTTCCGGTGGAGCAGGGATAGCCGCTGCGCAAGCGGTCATCGACGCCCGGGTGGATGCCCTAGTGACTGGCCATTTGGGGCCCAATGCCCTTAACGTGCTGCGTGATTCCAAAGTCGACTTATATGAAGGAACCCATTCAAGTGTCGAGGACAATCTAAACCAGCTGAAAGCAGGACAGCTCAAGCCCATTGCAACCGGTGGGGAGCCTCACTACGGCCAGGGTGGCGGCATGGGCCAGGGCGGCAGTACGGGACAGGGCCGCCGTGGAGGCCAGCTGTGAGAATTGCTGTCCTGAGCGGCAAAGGTGGGACCGGCAAAACGACGGTGGCTGCCAGCCTGGCCTTGGTCACGACCAATAGCCAGTACATTGACTGCGATGTCGAGGAACCTAATGGTTTCTTGTATTTGAAACCGGAATTTTCCCGCTCCTCTGAAGTCAAAGTCCGAGTGCCTCAGATCGACGAGTCGATTTGTACCCGTTGTGGTGCCTGTGCCCGGATCTGCCAGTTCAACGCCTTAGCTGTGACCCCCAAGCGGGTCCTGACATTTTCCGAGTTGTGCCATCATTGTGGGGCGTGTTCTTTGGTTTGCGAGGCGGGCGCCATCACGGAAGTCGATCGCCGGATCGGTGTGATCGAAGCTGACGCGATCGGGTTTGCTGTCCAGGGTCGTCTGGATGTTGGTGAGCCAGTTGGGATTCCGATCCTGGACGATCTCAAGCTTTGGATTGAGCCAAGCTGGACCGCGATTCTGGATTGTCCCCCTGGGGCATCCTGTGCCGTTGTCCATTCGCTCGAAGACTGCGATTTTGCCATCTTGGTGACAGAACCGACACCATTTGGTTTGCACGACCTTAAGATTGCTGCCGAGCTGGTCAAAACCATGGGGATCCCGGCCGGGATCGTGCTCAACAAAGCAGGCAAAGAAAATTCAATCATCGAAATCTTTTCTGCTGAACACAATCTGCCGATTCTGCTCAAAATCCCCTATAGCCGAAAAATTGCCACCGATTATTCGAACGGAATTCTGCCTGTTCAGGCCAGTTCCGAATGGGCGTACCTTTTTGGCGAACTGGCAGCCAAGCTGCCCGGTCTGGTCGGGGAGGTGCAGCCATGAAGCAGATTGTCTTTATCAGCGGCAAAGGAGGGACTGGCAAGAGCACTCTGGTTGCCTCGCTGGGGTACCTGGTCCAGAACAAAATGCTGGCTGACTGTGATGTCGATGCCCCAAACATCCATCTGCTGTTTGATGGCCAGGAGTTATACCGGGCTGATTATTCTGGCGGTAAGAAAGCAGTGATTGACCTGAATGTTTGCATTGCCTGCGGCAGATGCCGGGAGGTCTGCCGTTTCAACGCCATCAGCCCTGAATTTGTCGTATCCAGCATGGCTTGCGAAGGTTGTGCAGCCTGCACCGTGGTTTGCCCGGTCGATGCCATCACCCTCAACGATGCCCAATCGGGCCAGACTTTTGTCCATGAGACCGCTTGGGGGCGCTTTGCCCATGCCCGGCTGTCTATCGGTGCCGACGGCTCAGGCAAGCTGGTGACCCAGGTCAGGCGCAATTTGTCCGAATTCCAGCAGCATGAAGACTACGTTTTAATGGATGGCTCCCCCGGAATCGGCTGTTCGGTCATCTCTTCCATCACGGGCACCGACGCTGTGGTGGCAGTTTCCGAACCAACTCCGACAGGACGGCATGACCTTGATCGCGTCTTGTCCACAGCGGAACACTTCAAAGTCCCGGCGTATGTCTGCATCAACAAATTTGATCTCAACCCAGCTATCAGCGCACAAATTGAATCAGATTGCCAAGCCAGGAACGTAGCGGTCATCGGGAAAATCCCATTTGAACCTTTGGTTGTGGACGCTTTGCAGCATGGCCAGACCCCAGTCCAAGCCAAAATCCAGACGGTCATCGAGCCCATCGAGAAACTGTGGCAGAACCTGACAGCAGCGTTGGCTCGCCAGCGCTGATGACCGTGCAAAAAAGGGGAATGGCCATGGGCAGGCCTGTCAAATGGCGCCGAGTCAGTCAAATGCCTGAAGTCCTGGAGCAGGAAGATTGCGCAGGCCAGATGCAAATTTCACGTCCGATGTTTCAACACATTCTGATGAATGCTCGTCAGAAAATTGCTGACAGCTTGATTCATGGCAAAGGGATCCGGATAGAAGGCGGTACATTCACGCGCAATGTCTGCCCGGTCCAGTGCCTGCCCTGTGGCAAGATCTGGGTTGAAAGCAGCGAAGTTCTGCGCCAGGAAAAATCCCACTATCTCTGTCCGGACTGCGGTTCGGACCGGATTGTCTGCGCGCCGGATATTGAGCAAGCTGGCCAACGAGCGACTCAATCAAGAAGTGAACGAGGTGCGAGACCATGCTTCAAATGACCATATTGACGGATGACAGTGCCCGGAAGCGGGGACTTCTGGCAGAACACGGCCTTTCCCTGTGGATCGAAAGCAACCAGGACAAGATCTTGTTCGACACTGGACAAACCGATGTCTACCTGAAAAACGCTCAGACACTAGGCATTGATAAGGAAAAGGCCCAAGCGATCGTGATCAGCCATGGACATTATGATCATGGCGGTGGCCTGGTCTGGTTTTCGCTCCGGGTAAATGGCCCCCAGGTCTTTCTTCATCCGGAAGCCTTGCTGCCCAAGTTCGGCCTGGCCAAGAATCTCAAGGCGCCACACCACCCGGTTGGATTGCCCTGACGGATCGAACAGATCAATCACTTGGACTCGCTTGTAACCTACAATACTTCGACCACAAACTTGGCCGATCGTTTGTACCTGTGTGCCGATATACCGTCTACGAAACAGCAACTGGGAGACGTTGTCGTTTCAGCCTGTGCCGGAGACACGATCACGCTGGACTGATCGCCACCAGCGATCCTCAAATAGACAGGAGAAAGAAACATTATGTCAGATTCACATCATGCCACGGAGCACAGCAAGAATCCGGATTTTGATCTGGAAAACAATCCCAATAACTCCATTCACCGTGTCATCGCCGTTGTCAGCGGCAAAGGTGGTGTTGGCAAGTCCATGGTGACCAGCCTGCTGGCTACTACCATACAGCGTTTGGGGCGCAAAGTCGGAGTCCTTGATGCCGACATCACGGGCCCGTCGATTCCGAAACTATTCGGCGTACAGGACCAGCGCCCTGTGCCGACCGAGGCGGGGATGCTGCCGGTCGAGTCGAAACGGGGCATGAAAGTCATGTCGATCAATGTCCTGCTCGATGATGCCGAATCACCGGTGGTCTGGCGCGGTCCGATTCTGGCCAATACCGTAAAGCAATTCTGGACGGACGTTGTCTGGGGCGACTTGGACTTTATGTTCCTCGACATGCCGCCGGGAACAGGCGATGTGCCGCTCACGGTTTTCCAGTCGATTCCGCTCGATGGCATCATCATTGTCACGTCTCCGCAAGAATTGGTATCCATGATCGTCAAAAAAGCTGTCAACATGGCCCAAAAGATGGATATCCCGATCATTGGCATCGTCGAGAACATGAGCCATGTCATTTGCCCCGGCTGCGGTGAAATAATCAAAATCTTCGGCGACCGTGCAACAGAGGCGTTGGCGATCGAATGGGGGATCCCCTTCCTGGGCAGCTTGCCGATTGATCCGACCCTGACCGAGCTCTGTGACCAAGGCCAGATCGAATCCGCGGCAATTGACTATCTGGACAAGGCCGTCACAGCCCTGCAGAAAATCCCTGCCAAAGGCCAGCGCACAGCCGAACCAATTGCTCCAGATCAAGAAAGCGCACCTGCCAGTACGCAGGCAAGCATACAGGAGGTAACCGTGAAAAAGATCGCTATTGCTGCAGAAGGCCACTCTGTCTGTGAACATTTTGGCCATTGTGAAGGTTTCAACATCTACACCACCCAAAACGGAGCGATTGTCGCCCAGGATTTTCTGGCGAACCCTGGCCATAAACCAGGTTTGCTGCCCAATCTGCTCAATGAACAGGGGGTCCATGTCGTGATCGCAGGTGGCATGGGTGCGGGTGCAATCGATATTTTCAATGACAAGGGAATCGATGTCATCACAGGCGCTCGGGGCATGGTTGACCAGACGATTGCGACCTATCTCGATGGCAAACTGCTCTCGACCGGCTCCGTTTGCCACGACCATCAGCATGGGGGAGACTGCGGCGAGCACTCATCTGACCTTTCATAGGTTCCATTCAAATTCCTGACAATTTCAACACATCTTCTGTCTAAGCTTAGGGTTATCCAAAGCGAAACAGAGGATGTGTTTTCATGAAACGAACCTTTAGAACAGCCCTCATCTTGAGCCTGATTCTGGCTCTGCTGCTGGCAGGGACGGCCTGCAGTTCGAGTGCAGAAAGTGAAGCTCCCAAAATCAGCGTCCAGGCAGTCAAAACGGGCGATCTCCTGATCGGCCAGTATGCCGATGGTCGAGTGCTCATTCCCTCGGCAGAGATCTTCTCACCGATCACAGGGACGATTGCAGATGTGCTGGTCGAACCGGGCCAGACGGTTGCCGTTGGCGAAAGCCTGGCCCGACTGGAAACAGGTGACTTGGAGGCTGCAGTGACTGCTGCTGAGCTTGATGTCAGGAAAGCCGAAGAAGGCCTGAACGAGGCCAGACTCCAGCGAACTTACACCATCTCCTCCGAAGAGGTCAAACTGGTTTCTTTGGAACGAGAAATTTACGATTCGCGTTACAAGGCGATCGAGGATTATAACCAGCAGATCCTCAAGATCGATTATCTGAAAAATTCCGATCTGTCTGTCACCAATGCTGAAATAGCTCTGGAGCAGGCAAAGGAAGCTTACGACGAAAATTCGACCTCAGTCAACGAGCTGGCTATCGACAAAGCGCAAGTCGCTCTCGATGAAGCCATCCAAACCCGGGATTACAACCTGGCGCTCGAACAGCAGAAACTGGTTCCGATCGAGCGTGCTTATCTCGAGGCCCAGGCGGATCTTGCCAATGACCCGGCCATCTACACCGAATACAGCCAGAATTATGACATTCAGAAACTGAAAGTCGATTATCTGAGGCAATCAGACGCAGCGGTGACGACAGCCCAGCTTGTCCTCGAAGATGCCAAGGCTCGCCTGGCCCAAGCACAGGATGATCTAGCTCAGACGGATATCAAAGCGCCTGTCGCCGGAATTGTGAAATCAGTTGCCATCGAGCCCGGCGATCTGGTTTCCGCCGCTACAGTCAGCAGCACAACCAGCCTTATGACCATTGCCCAGACGGATACAGTCCAAGTGACAGCCAACATCACTGAGACCGATATTACTGGCATTGAGGTATGTCAGGCCATGCGCATCACCGTCGATGCCCTTTCCTTGGAAAACCAGGCCGGATCGGTCAGCGAAATCAGCCTGACGCCCAAAATCGACAGCACCGGGATTGTTACATATCTGGTTACCGGTACATTTACAGATCCAGATGCCCGGATCCTTGATGGCATGACGACTTTCATCACGTTCATCAAAAAAGAAAAACCCGCTGTCCTTCTCGTGTCGAACAAAGCCGTGTACATCAAAGACAGCCAGCAATATGTCACCGTTCAGAAAGAGGATGGTACCCTCGAAGAACGTTCCGTGACATGCGGCCTGACCAATGGCACTGTCAGTGAAGTGCTCGAAGGCCTTGTAGCCGGCGATAAAGTGGTGACAGGTGGGATCGAGCGATGAGACCCTCAGAAACCCTCCGCTCAGTGCTCCTGTCTGTTGCCAGCAACAAATTCCGCGTCTTCCTGACCTCGCTGGGCATCATCATTGGTACGTTCACGATCATTCTTGTTGTCGGCATCGGCAAAGCCGGTGAAGCCCAGGTTGCTGACCAGTATAGCCGCCTCTCGGTCGAAAGCATCACCATCGCCCGGGCCCGTGGCAGTTCCACCAGCACTACGACGGCCATCCTGACCAAGGATGAGGCCCTGGAAATGGCTGAGGTCCTGCCCCATGTCGAAGCAGTCGGGGTCAGTACCCGGACTTCTTCGGAAATTGCAGCCAATTCGATTGCGACAACGGCGACGGTTATGGGCATCAATGAGGCCTATGCCGGCATCACCCATATTGAACCTCTGTATGGCAGCCTGTTCACCGATGAAGATTCCCTGATGCGCAGCCGCTATGCAGTTCTGGGCTACAATGTTGCGGATTACTTGTTCGAGGGCGACCTCGAAGCAGCGATCGACCAGAAAATCTTGGTCAAAGGGGCTTCTTTCACCGTTGTAGGCGTACTCGATCGCATTGGTGGCAGTGGTGGTATCACCACCGGGGTCTCCGCCGATTCGACATCGGCCGATGATCAAGTCTTCATTCCTTATGATGTGGCGATCAAATACACCTCAGGCACGACTCGTTCGGGTGTATCCAGTGCAGCCCAGGTCACTTTCATGGCCCTGGCCAGCGATATTGACAGTGTCCAGCTCGCCATCGGGGAAATCAAGGAATACATCGATGACACGATCGGGGCCAGCGATGTTTATACCGTGACCGACGCCGGTAGTGTTCTTGAATCTGCCCAGGCCACGGCCCGGACCATGTCTTCGCTGCTCGTGGCGGTTGCTGCCGTTGTCCTTCTGGTTAGCGGCATTGGCATCATGAATGTCCTGATGGTTGCAGTCCAGGAACGCACCCGCGAGATTGGCATTTTGAAAAGCATCGGGGCTGCCCGCTCGACCATCCTGATCGAATTCCTGCTCGAAGCCATCTTCATCAGTGCTCTCGGCGGATTGCTAGGTGCCGGACTCAGTTATCTGGCTCCCGCAGCACTTGAATGGGCCGGGATCAGCTTCCTGGCCTCCGCAGACGGCATCTTGCTTGGCATCGGCTTCTCGGTCGCCACGGGTGTCATCTCCGGTTTCTACCCGGCCGTCAAAGCTTCCGGTCTCAAACCGATCGATGCCTTGAATTACGAATAACAATTCAGATGTTTCATCATAATCTGCTGCAAAAAGAAAGGATTTCTCTCATGAAAAAAATAGTGAAAAAATCTCTGCTTGTCCTTCTGGCTATGTCCCTGCTCGTTTCCGTTGCTGCCTGTGGCGGCTCGACTGCCACCACGCCCACTCCTGTCTCGGCTGGCGATGCTGCAGCCACAGAAACGACTGCTGCCGGTGAAACTGCTGCGACCGGTTCAAACACGCCCTCGGATCTGAGTGGTGAAATCAGCGAAATCATCGGCAATGAAGTCACCCTGCGCCTGTATGCGGCGGATGAAACCATCACGGAAGAGACAGCGCGTGTCCCTGGTTCCGGTCGTGGCCAGACAGCGGAGACCGAGCCTAAAGAATTCTCGGGTGAAACAGTTACCATTCTCATTCCGGTTGGTACTGTCATCGTTATGCGAGTCCGTTCGACCACACCCTCCGAATCGACCGGCGAAACCGGCACCGGTCCCGTGGAAGAAGCAATCGGCCTCGATGATCTCAAGGTAGGTACCCAGCTCAAGATTTACTACAAAGAAGGTACCGAGATGATTGAAAAAATCCTGGCTGTCCCGCCGCGGGCTTAAGACCTTTACCGAATATCTGGAAGGATGATCCACATGACACCGATCATTGAAATGAAAGACATTTACAAGTCCTATGGCAAGGGCGAAAGCCGAGTCGAGGTGTTAAAGGGCGTCTCCCTGACGGTCGAACCAGGCGAATTTGTTGCTATCCTGGGACCGTCCGGATCCGGGAAAACAACTCTGATGAACCTAATCGGCTTGATCGATACCATTGATAGTGGCACTTACTCGATTGATGGGGTTGACATCCATCGCCAGTCCGACCATACCTACGCCCGGATTCGCAACAGCAAGATCGGTTTTGTTTTCCAGAAATTCAATCTGATCGCCAAGTACAATGCCCTGCGCAATGTCGAACTGCCTCTGCTCCTGCAGGGCGAAACCAGCCGGATCGCCAAGAAGAAAGCCCTGGCCACCTTGGAAAGGGTTGGCCTTGGCGATCGTTGGCATCACCGGCCCAATCAGCTCTCCGGTGGCCAGCAACAGCGCGTTGCCATCGCCCGGGCCTTGGTTGGCAACTGTCCCTTGATTCTGGCGGACGAGCCGACCGGCGCCCTCGACAGCAAGACCGGCCAGGAGATCCTGCGCTTTTTCCAAGATCTCAACGCCGAAGGCAAGACCATCGTTATGATCACCCATGACCCCCACATCGCCGCCCAAGCCAAGCGGATCATCCGGGTCGAGGATGGTTTGATCCAGAGTGCGTGAAAGTTGAAATCGCTAGGGTTGGGAAAACGTAAGAATTCAAATTATGATCAGGAGGGTCTCGTTTGCAGTCAGCTTTGACAACTTTGGATCTTTCCCGACTGGGTGGTGAGTCACCCAGCCGGGAAATTTCAGTGCATAAAATAAGGGATGAAAGAAAAAATCAGGCGGTGATTTCGGAGATTTTGACGCTGCGGCCTTCTTTGAGGGAGAGTTTGGCCGCTTTGGCGATCAGGACGGGCATCAGGCCATCAGTGCCGTTGACCGGGACCTCGGTGTCATTGACGATCGCAGAAATGAAATCTTTGACTTCGGCGATGAAAGCGTTGTTGTAGCGCTCCAGGAAGAACCAGGTTGGCTTGGCCACCGACACGCCGTCTGCTGTGCTGATCATCGCGGTGTTGTCGAGATCGTTGCTGACCTGGACGCAGCCGCCGGCACAATGCACTTCGGTGCGCTGGTCATAACCGTAAACAGCTTTACGGCTATTGTCGATCACGCCGATGGCGCCATTTTCGAACTTGAGCATGACGATCGCGGTATCAACGTCATCATAGTCTGCGAAACGCTCGTCGACGAGGACGCCACCATAGGTGGAGACTTCGGTGACTTCACTGCCGGAGAGGTAGCGGACCATGTCGAAGTCGTGGATCATCATGTCCATGAAAATGCCGCCGGAGACTTTGACGTATTCCATCGGTGGCGGACCGGGGTCACGCGAGGTGACTTTGACGACATGTGGAGCCCCTAGCTTGCCGGATGCCACTGCGTCTCGGACAGCTTTGTGGTTATGGTCAAAGCGGCGGACAAAACCGACCTGCAGTTTCACACCGGCTTTTTCGACCGCAGCGAGAGCCTCCTGGATCCGGGCGATGTCATAATGAATCGGTTTTTCACAGAAGATGTGCTTTTTGGCCTTGGCAGCCTGAATGATGTAATCAGCGTGGGTATCGGTCGACGAACAAATGAAGATAGCATCGATGGTCGGGTCTGCAAAGATAGGGTCTGCTTCCTTGTAACAGTTTTCGACACCGAGCCCCTTGGCCCACTCGATGATTGAATCATTCAGGAAGGGATCAGCGATTGCCACCAGCTCGGCTTGGGGTACGGCATAAGCCAAGTTCTCCCCGTGCAGCTTACCAATGCGTCCGGCACCAAGCATGCCAATGCGAATTTTATTGCCCATAATCATAGACTCCTTTCAGATTTTGGTCCATGAAAGTAGAATATCACACGTGTGCGCGATTGCCTAGCAGGATATGACCTATTATTTGCAAGATTTACTGTTTCTATTTGGCTATTGATGAGTGTTTTTTGATCAGATTGCCGAAAATGGGACGGCGTCCCATTTTCGGCATTCGTGCTACAATGAGGGGAGTATTGGCCTTATACGCTTGATTGGCTTTTTGGCTTTTGCGCCGGAAAGGGGATAAATCATGGATATCCAAGTAAAAATCGAAGAAATCGTCAGTAAAATCAGGTCGGATCCATCACTCGCATCCAAGTTCACTCAAGATCCTGCCAAGACTCTGGAAGGAATTCTGGAAATCAACTTGCCGGATGACCAGATCAATACTTTGGTCAGCGCAATCAAAGCCAAACTGACGCTTGACCAAGCCAGCGACATGCTGGGCAATCTGAAAAAGCTATTCTAAATCAGACAGGGAGGGTCATATGACTTCTAAAAGAATCAACTGGGGTGTACTTGGCTGTGCGGGGATAGCGGAAAAGCATGTTATCCCCGCGCTGCTCCAGGCAAATAATGCGGTGCTTTATGGCATCGCCAGCCGGGCTGACAACGAACGACTCCATCAGTTTACGGAAAAATTCCGGCCACTGCATACATACACGTCCTACGAGTCGCTGCTTTCTGACCCGGTTATCGATGCAGTCTACATTCCGTTACCCAACAGTTTGCACGCCGAGTGGGTGAAAAAAGCCGCAGCGGCTAAGAAGCATGTCCTGTGTGAGAAACCGCTGGGTGTCAATGCCTCTGAAGTCGCCGACATGCAGGCAGCGTGCGATGCAAATGGTGTCTTGCTCATGGAGGCCTTTGCTTATCGTCACAGCCCTCTGACACGGACGATCGAGTCCTTAGTCCAGTCCGGCCAGATCGGCGACATCCGCCTGATCGAAGCTTATTTTTGCTACAATTTGCAAGACTTGGACAATGTCCGGCTCCAATCAGACCTCAAAGGTGGCGCGACCTATGACGTTGGCTGCTACAACATTGACTTAATCGGTCACCTGATGGGTAGTCTGCCTGATTCGGTCCAGGCCAGCGCGTTTATCGGACCGGACAGTCAGGTTGATGAAAGTTGCCTGGCGACCTTCACTTTTCCGGGTGCAGTTGATGCCATTTCCTACTGCTCGTTCCGCACCGAAGCTCGCAATGAATGCACCATCCTTGGCAGCGAAGGCATCCTGTCTGTCAGTCCTGCTTTCAATTTCCAGGGAACCTCGAAAATCAAATTAACAATCAAGGGCCAGCCGGACACCATTATTGTCGACTGTCCGAATAACTATTCCCTTGAGATCGAGCAATTTGGCCGCTGCATCACCGATGGCGAGCAGCCCCTCTTAAGTCACGAGTCCTCCCGGCTCACCGCCCAAATTATGGACAGGGTGCTGGCACAAATCTACACACAGCCAGTCACAGGCCAGACTCAGAGGAATTAAAAAGACTGTGCCGAAGCGCCGCCAACCATTCCATGTCCCTTTTCTGTGCATCTGTTTCTGTTCTTAAGCAATATCTGCCAGTCCGGCAGCAAGATTCACCGGGGTGCCAGGTTGTTTGGATTTTATAATCGAATGAAGGAAAAGACTTACTACTTGCACAAAAAGGGAGATTAGCATGGTTGATTTGAAGGCAAAGCCGTTTTATCTGAATGAGGAGCAGATTGCTTGGGTTGAACAGACGATTGCAGGGATGACGCTGGAGGAAAAGATCGGCCAACTGTTTATCAACCTGTTTGTTGATCTCAGTCCCGACAAGGGCAAGGATCTTTTGGCAAAATACCCTGTCGGTGGTGCCCGCTATATGGGCGCAGATTCCCAGACGGTCTACACCCTCATCAACGAACTGCAGACCCAGACCAGGATCCCGCTGCTGGTGTCCTGCAACTGCGACTCGGGTGGCAATGGCGCTTGCAAAGATGGCACCTACATTGCCTCCGCTGCAGCGGTTGAAGCCTCTGGCAGTGAACAGGTGGCCTACAACGTTGGCTTGGTCAGTGGCCGCGAAGCCGCGGCGATCGGCTGTAACTGGAACTTCGACCCATGTGTCGACATTCTGTTCAACTGGCGCAACACCATTGTCAACACTCGCGCCTATGGCACCGATGCCGACACGGTCTATAGATACGCCAGTTCCTACATCAAAGGTATCCAACAGAGCAACATCGCTACCTGCGTCAAGCATTTCCCTGGCGATGGGACAGAAGAGCGCGACCAACACCTGGTGCTTGGCGTCAACGAACTCAGTACCGAAGAGTGGGACCAAAGTTTCGGCAAGGTCTACCAGCAGGTGATTGACGACGGTGTCATGACCATCATGGCAGGCCATATTGCTCTGCCGGCCTATTCCCGGAAACTGGTGCCGGGCATCACCTACGATGAGATTATGCCAGCAACGCTGGCGCCTGAGCTGATCACCGGCCTCCTGCGCGGTCAGCTCGGTTTCAACGGGCTGGTTGTCACCGATGCCTCGCACATGCTGGGCATGACGGGTGCCATGCGCCGGCGCGACTACATCCCGCTGGCGATCGCCGCTGGATGTGACATGTTCTTGTTTTTCAATGACCTCGAAGAAGATTTCAACTACATGCTTGACGGCTACCACCGTGGGGTCATCACCGAAGAACGCCTGAGCGATGCGTTGCACCGCATCCTCGGTATCAAAGCAGCATTGAATCTCCACCAGCACCAGAAAGCCGGAACTCTGATGCCGCCGCGCGAAAGCCTGTCCGTCGTCGGCTGTCAGGCACACCTCGATCTGGCACAGGATGCCGCAGATCTTGCGATCACCTTGGTCAAGAATACCAAGGCCCAGCTGCCGATTTCCCCGAAAACACACAAACGCCTGCGCTTGCATACCCTGTATGGAGAGATGGGTGGCATTCATGGCAGCACGAACGCCTCCGAGAAAATCATCATCGAAGAGTTGGAAAAAGCTGGTTATGAAGTCACTTTGGTCGATGGAACGACCCGTGACAAGGGCAAAGTCGAACATTACAGCCGCGATTATGACGCCGCCTTTGTGTTTGCTGATATCATTGGCTATGCCGCAGAAAATAATTACCGCATCCGCTGGAAATGCCCGATGTCGAACGACATCCCCTGGTATGTCTGGGAGCTTCCGACTGTTTTCATCTCATTGAATTACACCACTCACCTGACCGACGTGCCGATGGTCAAGACCTACATCAATGCCTATAGCAATACCCGCGAAGTGATCCGCCAGACAATCGCCAAGATTGCGGGAGAATCTGAATTCAAGGGCACACCTAATGACCTGGTCTGGTGCGAAAAGTGGGAAACTCGGAGATAAGAAGTCTTGCCAACCGATTGAACCTGTAACACTGGGCAAAAAATAAATTGAACCATCGATCAGGACGCTGCCATGTGGCACCTATGGAGTCCCTGAGAAAAGTCGTCATATCTCTGGTCGGAGACCAACTCCGGCTAATCCAGCCCTGATCGCAATGTTCAAGACCTTTCTGACAACAACACACCTGAGGGAAAAGTGAAAACTGTAACATAGCGACAGTCAGGATCGGGCAGGTTTGCTAATCTTGAGACAAGCAACCAATTACAACGATCGGAGATTCCTATGAGCAAACAACAAATCGGCATGATCGGCCTCGGGGTTATGGGCAAAAACTTGGCCCTCAATATCGAAAACCATGGGTTCCGTGTCGCTGTTTATGATACTTGGACCGACCGGATGGATGAATTTATCAACGGTTTGCAGGGTGAAAACATCATCGGCGCCAGGAGCATTGAGGAATTCGTCCGTTCTCTGGAAACACCGCGCCGGATTATGATGATGATCAAGGACGGCAAACCGGTCGATGACATGATCGACTCCCTCAAACCGTATCTCGACAAAGGAGACATCCTGATCGAAGGTGGCAATTCCTTCTTCAAGGACACCATACGCCGCAACCGCGAACTCGAGGCCGAAGGCTTCCGCTACATCGGTTCGGGTGTGTCTGGCGGTGAGGAAGGCGCCCGCAAGGGTCCGGCGCTGATGCCGGGCGGCCAGCCGGATGCCTACGAACTGATCGCCCCGATCTTCAACGCCATCGCCGCCAAGGTGGATGGCGAACCCTGCAGCACCTACATCGGCACAGATGGCGCCGGCCATTATGTCAAAATGGTCCACAATGGCATCGAATATGGCGACATGCAGCTGATTTCGGAGGCTTATTTTCTCCTAAAGGAAATCCTCGGCCTTTCCGCCGCCGAGCTGCACGAAGTCTTTTCAGACTGGAACAAGGGTGAACTTGACAGCTACCTGATTGAAATCACGGCCGATATCTTCACCAAAAAAGATCCGGAAACCGGCAAACCTGTCGTTGACATCATCATGGACGCAGCCGGCCAGAAAGGCACCGGTAAGTGGACGAGCCAGAACGCCCTCGACCTCGGTGTCGCAGCACCGACGATCGCCGAAGCTGTCTTTGCCCGCTGCATGTCCGCGCTGAAGCCAGAGCGTGTTGCTGCCAACAGCCAGATCCAGGGCCCGGGCGTGACGTTCAATGGTGACCGTTTCGCTTTCATTGAGGCGGTGCGCAAGGCCTTATATGCCAGCAAAATTTGCTCTTATGCTCAGGGCTTCTCCCTGATGAAGACGGCTTCCGAGGAATATGGCTGGGAACTCAAGCTCGGCAACATTGCCATGATTTTTCGCGGCGGCTGCATCATCCGGGCCCAGTTCCTGAGTCAGATCAAAGATGCCTTTGCCGCTGATCCAGACCTAAAAAACCTGATGCTGGCACCCTATTTCAAGAACATCCTCGAACAGTACCAGGGCGCCTGGCGCGAGGTGGTCGCCACGGCGGCCATCAACGGTGTCGCCGTTCCGGCTTTCTCCAGTGCCTTATCCTACTTTGACAGCTATCGCACCGCGACCTTGCCCGCCAACTTGCTGCAAGCGCAGCGCGACTATTTCGGCGCCCATACCTACCAGCGCGTAGATAAAGAAGGCACGTTCCATACCCACTGGTTCTGACCTTCTATGCGATTGCCTGATCCAAGGAATCGACCCAATTCGATTAAGAGAAGGTGACCTCCATGGTCCATGTATCGATCCGTGCCACTGACAAGCGCATCTCCGATGAACAGTTACTGGAAGCGCTGGCCAAGGCAATTGAAGGCCAGAATCTGAAAAAAATCCTGCTCTTGCCATCGGACATGACGCGGCTGCACTCCTATGCCGGAAAAATCACGGTGCGGTATTACCTCATGCTCAAGGCTACCTGCCAGGTCGACATCATGCCAGCCCTGGGTACTCACGATCCAATGAGCGAAGCTGAATGCCTCGAATACTTTGGCCCGGAAATACCTTATTCTGCATTCATCCCGCATCGCTGGAAAGACGATATCGTCAAGATTGGCACCGTTCCGGCTGAATTTGTCCGTGAGGTGAGCGAAGGCCTGATCGACTATCCGATCGATGTCGAGGTGAATAATCGCCTGCTCGACACCAGCTATGACCTGATCATTTCGATTGGCCAAGTGGTGCCCCATGAGGTGGTTGGCATGGCTAATTACAGCAAGAACATCTTTGTCGGTTGTGGCGGGAAGACAACCATCGACCGGACACATTTTCTGGGTGCGGTCTATGGAATGGAACGTGTGATGGGCAAAGATTTTTCGCCGGTGCGCAAAGTCTTCGACTATGCCGAAACTCATTTCATCAGGAACATGCCCCTGATGTACATTCTGACGGTCACGACAGTCGACGCGGGTGAGGTGAACCTCGAGGGTCTGTACATCGGCCGCGAACGCTTCCTGTTTGAAAAAGCCCTTGAGCAGAGCCAGCAGCGAAATTTAATTTTTATCAACCGTGCTCCCCAAAAAGTGGTCGTCTACTTGGATGAGCGTGAGTTCAAGAGCACCTGGCTGGGCAACAAATCGGTTTACCGCACCCGGATGGCGATTGCCGATGAGGGCGAACTTTTAATTCTGGCTCCCGGTGTGCGCAAATTTGGCGAAGATGCAGGCATCGATGCCTTGATCCGTAAATATGGCTATGTCGGCCGACTGAAGATCCTCGAAGCCTACAAACAAAATGAGGACCTGCAGAACAATTTGTCTGTAGCTGCTCATTTGATCCACGGCTCTTCCGATGGGCGATTCTCAATTACCTATGCTGTCGAGCATTTGACAAGAGCTGAAGTCGAAGGTGTCAACTTCAATTACATGCCGCTATCGGATACTCTGGCCCGTTACAATCCAGCCGAACTCAAGGATGGCTGGAATACGTTACCGGATGGTGAGGAGATTTTCTACATCTCAAACCCCGCCATCAATCTCTGGGTGGATAAGAAAAAATTCAAAGCCTGAAAGCCCGATTGCTGATGCCAAATCCCTCCAGATGACCTACCGGGCAAAATTTTACAACAATGAAGTTGCCATGATCCCGATTGGCTCCTGGATGATCCCTGAAGTCAAAGACATCTCCAAATATCCACACACCTTCCAGACCGTCTTTGCTCCATTGCCGATCTGGCCGGGCGATACCGCTCATCTTGGCCTGACCAACACTGCCAACCACTACTATTCCATCGCCTCGACCACCAAGAACCGGCAGGCTGCCTATGACTTCCTGCGCTATTACACCACCGAAGGCATGAAGATCCGTGGGGTCAGTATGACCGCTGAGAAGGATGTTGACAAAATGGTCTATGTCGATCTGATGGTCGGTGCAGACAAGAGCCTGTACGATTATGACTCCCTGAAGGCTGTCATGACCAATCCAAACTGGAAAGACAATGTTGAATCGATTGCTCCGCCGTATGTTAGGGAAATTGAGACCATGGTTGGCGAAGAATCTGACAAGTTCCTGATGGGCCAGCAGGATCTGAACGCGACGATTGCCGCCATGATCAAGCGCGGCGACGAAATCATCGCAGCAAACGTCAAATAAGGCTTCAGATTTGACCACATGTGTCAACAGATCTCAGGGGTTGCCTGGTCCAGACCTTAACAGAGGGATTTGGCCCGGCAGCCCTTATCCTTTAACTTAGAGCAATTATTACCATGTTTTGGGCAACAACAGAAAGGCATGCCTGTATGGCCAGAGTCAAAATAAATGTATGAATCACAAACGAGGTGCTTACAATGTCAATCCTGCTTTCTGCTTTTGCCGATGAAGCTGCTCAAGATCTCGAAGGTCAGATTTCAGCCCTTTTAACCAACCAAGTACCGGGGATTGAACTGCGCACCGTTGACTCAGTCAACGTGGCGGATTTCGATTCAACCATGACCGCCCGCGTCAGGACCGCCCTCGAACAGGCGTCACTCAAGGTCCATTGCCTGGCTACACCCCTGGGCAAAGTCCAGATTGACAACCCTCTGGCCCCGGAACTGGAACGCTTGAAGCGTCTGAGTCAGACGGCCCATGCCCTGGACTGTCAATGCCTGAGGATCTTCAGCTTCTACGTCCCTGCTGGTCGTGCAGCTGAGTATCGGGATGAAGTCATGCTGCGCCTGGAGCGCCTGATCGAAGTTGCAGTTGCCGAAGATGTCCGATTGTTCCACGAAAATGAAAAAGACATTTATGGGGATGTTCTCGAACGTTGTGTCGACATTCACCAGACTTTTCTGAGCAAGCTGGGGGCGATTCTGGACCCGGCTAATTATGTCCAGGTCGGAAGCGACCCCCTCCAAGCGTTCGCAGCTCTGGATCCTTGGATCGAATACCTGCACATCAAGGATTGCCGCCGCTCCGATGGTCACATCGTTGCTGCCGGACAAGGAGATGGTCAGATCGCCGAGATCCTGAGACTGTATCTGGCTAAGCCGGACCGGCATTCAATCGCCATCGAACCGCATTTGTTTGAGTTTGCCAGTTTGAAAACATTGGAAAAGCACATGTCTGGTAACCCGGGAAGCGGCCAGGAGGTTGGTGTTGGTGGCGATTATCCAGATGCATGGACAGCTTTTGCCGCCGGTATTTCTGCTATCCGCACCCTCGCTGCCCAGCAAAGCCGGATCATCTGAAGATCTAACAAGCAGAACCAGGAGATCTATCGCAGAACCAGGAGATCTATCGATGAAAACTAAACAGAACCAGCCCATTCGTGTGGCTTTTGCCGGCTGTGGGACCATAGCCCCGCTGCACCTCATTGGACTTCTAGCCCAAAGTGAAATCGTTCAATTGGTTGGTCTGGCGGATCCTGATCTGGTTGCGGCAAAGTCCCTGGCCAGGCAGTCTGCTGAATTGTCCGGCCAGAGTGAGCCGGACGTCTTCACGACGCTGGATGAGCTACTTGCGACAACTCAACCCGATGTTGTCCATATCCTGACCCCGCATCACACCCATGTTGATCTGGCATGCCAGGCATTGCAGGCAAACTGCCATGTGTTGCTGGAAAAGCCGGCTGCTACCCGAAAATCCGATCTGGAAGTTCTAGCAAATGCGATTCAGCAATCTGGCCGGCAACTCGGCATCTGCCTGCAAAACCGGTACAATTTTGCGTCCCGCGAAGCACACATGCTCCTGACAGCAAAGACATTTGGCCCTGTTCTGGCGGCACGCAGTTTTCTCACCTGGTGGCGGGATGACCAATACTACCTGCAAAGTCCCTGGAGGGGGCGCTGGGCGACCGAAGGCGGTGGCCTTCTGATCAACCAGGCCATCCACACCCTGGACCTGCTGCTCTGGCTCGTCGATGACCCGGTCGTTTCAGTCAAAGGCCATCTGCATACGGACCATCTGGAACAGGTGATCGAAGTCGAAGATACCGCCAGCCTGCTGCTTTGCTTTGAAAAGGGTGCCACCGGTGTGTTCTATGCCACCAATGCCTACCCTGCCAGCTCGGATCCATTTTTAGAAATTGTCTGTGAGCGAGCCATCCTGCGTCTGGAAGGTTCGGATCGCCTGACCGTCCTGGACCGATCAGGCAATCTGCTTGAGGATTTCCCCCAGATTGCCAAAGCGGGGGAAGATGCCGTTTCTGAAGCGGTGGATCGTTTCATACCCGCCGGCAAATCCTACTGGGGCAAAAGTCATGCCCTGCTGATCGCTGATTTCTACCAGAAAATCCGCCAGGAACAACCCTTCGCGATCGACCTGACTGAAGGACGCAGAGCGCTGGACCTTCTGTTTGACTTGTATGATGCCAACCGTAAAAGGCAGTAACCTGAGCCTTTTTGAGGTCGGATGCAACCAGCAAGTTTTGCAAGCTAACCAGCAAGTTTGCATCCCAAGGAGCCCTGCCAGCCATTGATAATAAACACATAGATCCGTTGATGTTTGAACCAGGAGGATTTCCATGCTTTCACCAGAGATGTTGCTGACTACGCCCTCAGCTCGCCGTTTGTACCATCGTTACGCAGAACATGCACCGGTATTTGATTACCACTGCCACCTGTCGGCCAGAGAAATCCTGGAAGACAAAGAGTTTTCCGATATCAGCGACCTGTGGCTGAAGCATGATCACTACAAGTGGCGTGCCATGCGGTTCGCTGGGGTTGAAGAACGTCTGATCACAGGTGAAGCGTCGGCACAGGAAAAATTCCGCGCCTTTGCTCATACTGTAGCCCGCCTCGTCGGGAGTCCGCTGTACCACTGGGTTGGCCTTGAGCTGAAGACCTATTTCGGGATCACCGACCAGCTGAGTGAAGCAACGGCTGATCAGATCTATGAGACCTGCAATCGCCAGATCAGGGAACGGCACCTGCGTCCTTCTGACTTAATCCACCAGTCCAACGTGCGCCTGATTGGAACCACCGATGATCCGACCGACACACTGGAAAGTCATCTCGAACTGGCGCGGTTGCCTGACAGTATCTGCAAAGTCGTGCCGACTTTCCGTCCGGACCGGATTCTGAACATCCATATGCCTGACTACTTGGACTACCTCGGGTTGCTTTCCGAACGGGCCGGCATGTCTGGCATCACAGACTATGCAGCGCTGCTCGCTGCCATCGGCAACCGTGTGAGCTTTTTCAACGAAGCTGGCTGCCTGATGTCTGATCATTCGCTGGAAAAACTGGACTTACCGCAGTCGAGCAGAGAAGAGGCTGCTGCTGTACTGAAGGCCCGCCTGTCCGGGGCTACCCTGAATCCAGCCCAGATTGCAGCTTTCCGCAGCCAGACTCTGACCGAACTGGCCAAGTTCTACCATGAACATGATTGGGTCATGCAATTGCACATCGGCGCGCTACGCAACAACAACCCGGTCAAATTCCAGAGTCTGGGGGCAGACGCCGGGTTTGACATCATGAATGACTTCCCGATTGCCGAGCCACTCGCCCAGTTCATGGCCCGCCTGGAGGTCCAGGGTAACTTGCCGGCGACCATTCTTTACTCACTAAACAGCAAAGATAACCTGGTACTCTCCACGTTGCCGCACTGCTTTGCTGATGGCAAAATACCCGGCAAGGTCCAGTTTGGCTCAGCCTGGTGGTTTAATGATACGAAAGACGGCATG
>DIFN01000010.1:20726-46997 GCA_002419145.1 Mageeibacillus sp. UBA5747
ATCTGCTTCCGCAACATCAGCCGTTACCTGAAACTGGCCTGAGTGGATGACTGAATTGATTGCGCCACTGTCTGCTTGAAGGCAGGGCAGAAAAGCTAAAAAACGCGCGCTTGCTTCCTTGCAAATCTTGCTCGATTTGCTTAGAATTCAATGTGTGGCTGATTGGAGCGCGCAAATCGGAAGATTTGGCAGCAGGACGAGAGAGCAGGTAGTCCGATGAAAAATGGCCGGCAGCGATTCCAGACCCGTCAGCATATGATGGCCAGTGACTATGAGATCTATCATTATTTTGACCGGGGCATGACCAGCATCCATTTGCATCACCATGATTTTTTTGAGGTCTATTTCCTGATCGAGGGCCGTGTCACCTCCCAGATCGAAGGCCGCAACTACGATCTCAAGCCCGGGGATATCGTCCTGATGAACACCAGTGAGTTGCACCAGACGATTATCCATGACCTCGACAAACCCTACGAGCGGATCATTCTCTGGCTCAATCGAAATTACCTCAAGGAACTGTCGACGGAGCAGAGCGATCTAGCCCTGTGCTTTGAGGGCCCCATGCACCGCAATGTCATTCGGACGGATGTCGATCAGCAACAGCATTTTCGCGGCTTGCTCAACAAGCTGCTCGCCTTGAAAAACTATTCCGGATTTGGCCAGGACCTGTACCCCAGGACTTACTTGCTGGAGATTCTGCTTTTTCTGAATGAAGAAATCACCATGGTCAAACAGAGGCCCAAGATCGAAGTGCACAAGGATCGACTGATCGACGCCGTGATTGAACACATTGGTGAACACATCGAAGAAGAAATCAAAATCGACGACCTGACCGAGATCTTCTTTCTCAGCAAATTTCATTTGTGCCGTGAGTTCAAGAACCAGACCGGGACCACCCTGCACCGGTACATCATCCAGAAAAAGCTGATCCGGGCCAAGGATTTGATTCTGAAAAACATTCCAATCACAGAGGTGTACCAGAAGGCTGGATTTGGTGATTACTCCAATTTCTTTCGGGCTTTCCGGAATGAGTACAACATGACGCCGCGTCAGTACTATGATTATGTTGCCCATGGTGTGGCTGAGGACGTCTGAACCCTGGCAGGCACAAAAGGCCAAAAATTCAAACAGTAAACCAGCCTTTCACATGGAGGCTGGTTTTTTCTTACAATTTCGATCCGGATAAATAGCAATTATTACCACCCCCTGAGCAAGAAACACACAGCTCTGGCGCAGGGTAAAACCTATAATAAACACAAAGAGCGTCGGGTCCGGTTGACTCAAAGTGTTCCGTGACCATCATGAAGCATGAAGTGAGGTTAGAGCATGAAGCTGAATTTGCAGGAACTCAAAAACCGGGATCGCTGGCTAGCCAAAGGTTACCAGCTGCCCCAATTCGATATTGAGGCGGTACGCGCCCGGACCGTGGCAGAACCAATGTGGCTCCACTTCGGCGCGGGAAATATTTTCCGTGCTTTCCCGGCCACCGTACACCAGAAATTGTTGAACCAGGGTCTGTGCGATCGCGGCATCATCGTGGGCGAAACATTTGATGAAGAGATCCTCGACAAAGCGTACACGCCATTTGACAATCTGAGTGTGACGGTTTCGCTCAATTCCGACGGCTCCTTGGAAAAGGAAGTGATCGCCAGTGTCGTTCATACCATCAAGCCAAGCACGGACATGGATGAAATGGTCCGGATCTTCCGGGCGCCTTCGTTGCAGATGGTCAGTTTCACCATCACTGAAAAAGGATATTCGGTCAAGGGTGCTGATGGTTCCTTTCTCAAATGGATTGCAGCAGATTTTGATGCCCTGCCGGAAAAGCGTCCCTCCAGCCTGGTCAGCCTCCTGACTTACCTGATGTATCAGCGTTTTCTGGCCGGACAGCTACCAGTTGCCCTGGTCAGCCTGGATAACTGCTCGCACAACGGCACCATGCTCTACGATGCCGTCATGACGTTTGTCACCGAATGGCAGAACCGCGGCCTGGTCGAGCTGGGCTTTGCCAGCTACCTGAACAATCCGGAAAAAGTCTCCTTCAATTGGAGCATGATCGACAAAATCACACCCCGACCCTCGGATGTTGTGAAAAAGACGCTCGAAGCAGATGGCTTTGAAGACACAGATTTGATCATTACCGCCAAGAACACCTTCACGGCAGCTTTTGTCAATGCTGAGCCGACCCAGTACCTGGTCATCGAAGACTGGTTCCCCAACGGTCGACCAGCTCTGGAAAAAGGTGGTGTCCTGTTTACTGACCGAGAGACAGTCGACAAGATCGAGACCATGAAAGTCACCACCTGCCTCAACCCACTGCATACGATCATGGCTATCTATGGCTGTCTGCTGAAACTGCCGACCATCGCTGCTATCGCGGCCGACCCGCAGCTGAAAGCCTTCATTGAAAAAGTCGGTTATGATGAGAGCATGCCAGTTGTGGTCGATCCAGGCGTCATCAAGCCGATGGATTTCATCCGCACCGTCATCGAAGTCCGTTTCCCGAACCCTTACCTGCCGGATGCTCCGCAACGCATCGCCACGGACACGTCGCAAAAAATCCCGGTCCGCTTCGGCCAGACTCTGAAAGCATACATCAAGCGTGGCCGCGGAGAAGAGAAGAATCTCACGTACATCCCATTGTTCTTTGCTGGCTGGCTGCGCTATTTACTCGCGGTCGATGACCAGGGCCAGGCTATGCAGCTCTCCCCCGACCCGATGCTCGAAGAACTCCAAGTCAAGCTGTCAGGCATCCAGCTCGGCAGCACAGGCCCCTTCGCAGAAACCCTGCTACCTATTCTGGCCAATGAACGCATCTTTGGGGTCGATCTGGTCGCCCATGGGATAGCCCCGCTGGTCATCCACTACTTCAACGAACTGGTTGCCGGCCCTGGCGCTGTTCGTGCCACCCTGGTCAAATATTTGTAACTCAATAAATTCTTGAAAGAGGTACGCTCCATGAAATTGTCATTCCGTTGGTATGGGCCCCAAGATCCGGTTTCACTCCATTACATTCGCCAGATCCCGTCGATGCATTCGATTGTCACAGCGGTCTATGATGTTCCAGTCGGTGAAGTCTGGAGTCATGAAAGCATCGCTGCTCTGAAGCAACAGATCGAAGATCATGGCCTGCACTTTGACGTCATCGAAAGTGTGCCAGTCCACGAGGACATCAAGCTGGGTCTGCCCACGCGCGATCAGTACATTGCTAATTACTGCGAAAACATCCGCCGCCTCAGTCAGGCCGGGATCAAGGTCATCTGCTACAATTTCATGCCCGTCTTTGACTGGACCCGAACCCAGCTCGACAAACGTCTGCCTGACGGTTCCACGGCCCTGGTTTACTATGTGGATGACTTGAAGAAGATGGATCCGCTCACTGGCGAACTCTCCCTGCCCGGCTGGGACAGCTCATACAAGAAAGAAGATCTCCAGCGTCTCTTCGACCTTTACAAAGAGGTTGATGAGGAAAAACTCTGGGAAAACCTGGCTTATTTCCTCAAGGCCATCATCCCTGTGGCCGAAGAAGCTGGCGTCAAGATGGCCATCCACCCGGACGACCCACCATATCCAATTTTCGGCCTGCCTCGCATCATCACCCGCGAAGAGAATCTCGACCGTTTTCTCAAACTGATTGATCGTCCTGCCAACGGCCTGACCCTGTGCACGGGATCCCTGGGCAGCGGCAGTTTCAATGATGTCCCGCGTCTGGTCGAAAAATATGCCGCCATGGGCCGGATTCACTTCATGCACGTGCGCAATGTCAAGTTGCTCGATGACGGTGGATTCGAAGAATCTGCCCATCTGTCTTCCTATGGATCACTGGATATGGTGGCTATCATGAAGGCTCTGCATAAGCATGGCTTCGACGGCTATTTGCGTCCAGACCACGGCCGCATGATCTGGGGCGAAACTGGAAAACCGGGTTATGGCCTGTATGACCGTGCCCTCGGTGCATCGTACTTGACCGGTATCTGGGAAACGTTGTCCAAAATCTGATCGCTTGAAAAGGATCATGAGGAGATAGTAAAATGGACCCTGTTACACAAAGAGTCGCTTCCATCGGCATCCTGCCCGTGATCAAGCTGGATCGTCCTGACACGGACGCTGCTCCCCTGGCCCAGGCCTTGGTTGCCGGAGGTGTCCCCGCAGCTGAAATCACCTTCCGGGCCGAAGGCGCGGACCGTGCGATCCGGATCATGCGTGAACAATTCCCGGAGATGCTGGTCGGTGCTGGCACCGTCCTTACGGTCGAGCAGGTGGAAAAAGCTCACGCTGCTGGCGCCCAGTTCATTGTGTCGCCCGGCCTGAATCCCAAAACCGTGGCCGCCTGCCAGAAACTGGGCCTGACCATTTTCCCAGGCTGCATCACTCCGACTGAAATCGAAGAAGCCCTCAATCTCGGTCTTTCGACAGTCAAGTTTTTTCCGGCTGAGCAATCCGGAGGACTGGCCCGGATCAAGGCCATGAGCGCGCCTTTCAACATGGTCAAATTCATGCCCACCGGCGGCATCAACCTGCAGAACCTGGCCAGCTATGCCAGTCAGGCTTGCATCGTGGCCTGTGGCGGCTCCTACATGGTCACAGACGAACTGATCAACAACCAGCAGTGGGGCAAGATCAGCGACCTGTGCCGCCAATCTGTCACTATCATCCAACAGGCAAGAGGTGAAAGCAAATGAGCAAGCGTGTTGTCACGTTCGGTGAATTGATGCTCCGTCTGGCTCCCCCTGGATATGAACGGTTTGCCCAGGCCAGCACCTTTGGTGCGACCTTTGGCGGTGGCGAAGCCAATGTGGCCGTGTCCCTGGCTAATTTCGGCCTGGAAGCTGATTTTGTCAGCAAGCTGCCAAAACACGAAATCGGCCAGGCTGCCGTCAATTCCCTGCGCCGCTATGGGGTCGGGACCCAGCACATCGTCCGCGGCGGTAACCGGGTTGGCATTTATTTCCTGGAAAAAGGTGCTTCCCAGCGTCCTTCCAAGGTCATCTACGATCGCGCCCATTCCGCCATCGCCGAAGCAGAGGTTTCGGAGTTCGACTGGGACGCCATCCTGGCAGGAGCAGACTGGTTCCATTTCACCGGCATCACCCCGGCACTGGGTGAGAAAGCCGCGGCTCTGACACTGGCTGCCGTTCAGGCTGCCCGTCGTCTGGGAGTCACGGTCTCCTGTGACCTCAACTACCGCAAAAATCTGTGGAGCAAAGACCAGGCCCGCACCGTCATGACGGGCCTCGCGCCCTACATCGATGTCTGCATCGCCAACGAAGAAGACTCCGCCGATGTTTTTGGTATCCGGGCTGCAGCAACCGATATCACAGGTGGACACCTGAGCCATGAGGGCTACCGCGACGTCGCCCGCCAGCTGGCTGAAACCTTGGGCTTCAAAAAGGTGGCCATTACACTGCGTGGCTCGATCTCGGCCAATGACAACAACTGGGCAGCCCTGCTCTATGACGGCCAGGATTATTGCTTCTCCAAGAATTACCTGGTTCACATCGTTGACCGTGTCGGTGGCGGTGACAGCTTCGGTGGCGGTCTGATCTATGCGCTGCTGAATGACTACAATTCCCAAGACAGCATCGAATTCGCCGTTGCAGCTTCCTGTCTCAAACACGCCATCGAGGGCGATTTCAACCTGGTCAGCGTCGATGAAGTGGAAAAGCTCGCCCAGGGCGACGCTTCAGGCCGCGTCCAGCGCTAATTGCCTGTTTCTCAGTAGTACCCACTCCATACCATCCTCCATATCCTCCCCCATAAAAAAAGTCCGGGTTTGCATCCCCCGGACTTTTTTATGGGGGAGAATCATGCAAAAAAATCAGGTCAGGACATTGCGCATCCTGACCTGTTCGTGTGCTCGTTTCAGTTCAAATTTAATCCTGTTTCCAGGGGGGTGTGGTGGGAAGATATTCCATGAACGTTTCAATCAGGTTGGCTTCATAAGCGCCAGCGTAGGATCCATCGAGGAATTTGGCAAAGGCTTCATCGTGGAACTGCTGCCAGGACTCGTCTTCCTTGCCGGGCAGGATCGGGAAGAAAAGAACGTCGTTGGCTTGGGCGGACTCCAGGTCGCCCAGGGCGTCCCCGATCATGAGGACTTTGGCCTTCTCATAGCGTCCTGCGATTGCCTGCCGGATCTGGGCGGTCTTGTTGCCGACTTCCTGGCCAGCCAGCGCGCTGAGATGATCAAACAGACCGTGCTCGGTCCACTCCCCGGTGATGGTATCCTGGGCAGCCGCTGAGATGACCACGACATCCGCCTGGGCCGCGCTTTGGGCCAGGGATTCCCGGACACCGGGGAAGGGCGGAATGCCATGGACAATTTTGTCAACGGCTTCGTTGACATCGAGGGAATAGGCCAGCGCTTTTTGTAGCAAAGGGTCCTGGGTTTTGGCGATGGCTTCTTTCAAGGCCGGGTTACCCAGCCGGGTTTCTTCATGGACCCATTGACTTAGGCTCGCCAGGTCGGGAACGGCAAAACCGCGCTTTTTGACTTCAGGACGCTCGGCCAGCAGCGCAATGGCTTTCAAGGGCCCGATGAATCGATTGCAGCCGCGGTCAACGGAATACAGGTTGACGAAATCCCAACACTCGCGGGCATATTTGGCGACAGCCTGCAGACCGAAATTGTTAATAAAGGCAGGGCAGAAGCATTCCTTGTGCTTAATCTCCATGACATCGAAGACAGTGCCATCACTGTCGATGCAAACGAGATGGTCGTGTTGCTTTTCAAGTTGACTCAGGGACTTTCCAGAAGGGTTCATGGCGGTATATCTCCTTTGGACCGAATGGGGTTCCTGCTTTCAAAAAATGACACTGGCCTGGCAAATGGAGTAGCCAGGCCAGTGTCTCTATCAGAGGGACATGTCGGAAACAGGTTGAATCATGACTTGACTTCAGGCTTCAACTTTGCCAGCTTCACCAATTTTGCGCAGGTGAATTTCATGCTGGATCTCGTGCATGCGTTCGCCTGTCAGTTCGTAGAACTTCATCGCGATGATCGAGGCGATGTGGCCGATCAAAGGCAGGCCGAAGATGACGAAGAGAATGGCCATTTCGAATTTGGAGTTGGTGGCTTTGTTTGGTTCGATCTTGACGTTGCCGAAGCCGGCCCAGGCGATCGCGGCACCGATGATGAAGGTCGAAGCAGAGGAGATGAGCTTGTCAACGAAGGAGAAGAGGGTGCCCATCATGCCGGGGATGAAGCGGCCGGTGCGGTAGGTTTCGTAGTCAGAGCAGTCGGCGATCATCGGAATGACGATGTTGCCAGCGATAGCGCCCATGCCCTGCTGGACTGCAAAGAGGGACAGGAGAGCGATGACGGCACCGGTGACACCCTGACCGATAACAGCTGGGGTGAAGACAATTAAAGCGACCAGCATGAGGGCTGAGAGCCAGGTGGTGAGGACGAAGGCCTTTTTGATACCGACTTTGCGGGACCAGGCGACACCAATGGTGGTGATCAGGAAACTGGGGATCATGGCATAGAGGGAGTATGTACCGTAGACGGATGCATCGAGAATCAGGTTGGAGAAAAAGTAGATCAGGCCGCCGCGGACCGCGACGCTGGCCAATTTGTCAGTGGAAGCAGCAACGATCAGCATCTGGAGGGGACGGTTGTTCTTGATGATATCGAGATAGTCGCTGAATTTGACCTTGACAGTGCTCTCACCGAGACCAAAGAATTCGGTGCGGTCTTTCTGCCAGATACCGATGATGGCCAGGATGGTCAGGGCGAAGGAGAGGGCGGCGAAGATGTAGGAGATGTCCTTGAAGAGCTGGGGATCGATCATGTTTTGAGCATAGGTGGGGGCCATGACCTTGGTGATCAGGAAGGTCGCACCATTGAACAGGATCAGGTTGAAGATGGCGTCAAACCAGGTGAAGATCGGGCGTTGCGTGGGATCATTGGTCAGGGCAGCCTGGGCGCCTTTGGTGCAGGCGGTCTGGAAGGTGTAGCCGATGATATGAACGACGTAAAGGGCGGTGGTGACGATGTACTTGGTGAGGGTGGCCCATTCACCGGGGATGTGGAAGATGGCAACCATGGTGGTGATGATGATGATGTTGCCGATGAACATGAAGGGACGGAACTTACCGAAACGGCCGTTGGTCTTGTCGAGCAGATAGCCGATGATCGGGTCGGTGATGCCGTCAAAGAGACGCATCAAAGTGGCGATCAGGCCGACAACAACAGCGGCGAGGCCGAGGACGTTTTGGGTGAAGAAAGCGTAGTAGCCAAGGAGTAGCATGGCTGTGTTGGTGGCGGTGTTGTTCATGACGAACAGGGCGATTTGCCAGATCTTGGCCCGGTTGTACTCGATCGCAACCGGATTGGGTGCAGTCTTTGCAGTGGCAGAACTCATTGGGGAAACCCTCCTTCGTTTGTTATCACCATAGTGCCACGAGGGTTCAGGCAAAAAAATGTTGAAATAGACAAGGGACTTGCAAAAATTGCTCGAAAGCTTCACGCAAATTCATTATCAGCCAAGCGAGCAATTTCTGCCAGTTCAGACTCAAAAAATACCAGTCCATTGAAAAAAACTGCCCCAATCCGCCGAAAAGCAGCTCAGGACAGCCTCTTCCAGCTCGGGTGCCGAAAAAGGGACGCCGTCCCTTTTTCGGCAAAATTTCTATCGGATGGCTTCGAGGATGATTTGCACGGTGCCTTCGATGCCGAATTTGGAGGATGAGATTGACAGGTCGTAGGTTACGCACTGCCCCCAATGCTTATGGGCATAGTAGTTGTAGTACTTGGCGCGTTCGCGGTCCATTTTGCGCATCCGATCGGCAGCTTCTTTTTCTGATATGTTCTCGAGGGCTGTGGTGCGCTGGACTTTGAAAGCCTGGTGGGCGTGGATAAATACTGAGATCAGGTCTGGGTCGTCTCTGAGGATGTCGTCGGCCACACGACCGACAATGACACAGGGGCCCCGTTCAGCAATTTTGCGGATCGTCTGGGCTTGGATGGTGAACACCCGATCATTGAGGGTGTAGAACAAGGTTTCGAACTCTGTCCGATAAGGATTGCGGATGCCATGGGGGAACCCTATAGAGGCCCAGCTGACCGGTTTTTCGTCGATGCTTTTAATCAGTTCGTCGGACAGACCGAGATCAACGGCGACCTGCTGGACGAGCTCCTTGTCATAGTACGGGACGCCCAGCTTCTCGGCCAGTTTTGCCGCTACTTCAGACCCGCCGCTGCCATATTCCCGGCTGATGCAGAGGATGGTTCGTTTTTCCATTGTATGACCTCCATTCCGGGCGGCGCAATCCGCCGCCCCAACTGTTCCCGTCAAATCTTGATGCCCCAGATCAGCCAGAGCACAAGATACGCTGTTGTGATGGCTGCCACGGTATAGGGAATGCTGATGCGCATGAATTCACCGTTTTTAACCTCAAAGCCATTTCTCCGCAGGATCCCGATGCCCATGATATTGGCGGATGCTCCAATCGGGGTCAGATTGCCGCCCAACGTCGCTCCAGACAGGAGACCAAAATAAAGCACGGTCGGATCGACGTTCATCGCTGCAGCAATGCCAGCCACAACGGGCAGCATCGTGGCTACGTAGGGGATGTTGTCGATGAAAGCGGAAAGCAAGACAGACGCCCATAAGAGCAAGGAATACATGATAAAGACAGAGTTGCCACCCATCTGGACAAAGAGCGCAGCAATCGCGTCAATGACTCCGGCTTCCTGGATCCCGGCAATAACGACGAAGAGGGAAGCCAAAAGGAGGATGGTGAAGAAGTCCATCTCCAACAGAGCCCGCTGCAGGTAGGCTACCTTCTTGTGGCGCACAACCTCATAGATCAGGCCAACCAGCAGCAGGATCATGCAGATCAGGCCATTGGTGATGGCGGGCTTGCCCGGGATGAATGAGGCCAGGATCAGGAGCACGACCGTACCGAGCAGCAGGACAGTAGGCACATAGTCTTCAACCTTGGTCAGCTCGCCAGATTCGATGGTCTGGCGATAATTCCGGAAAACGACCAGCAGCGTTACGGTCGCTGCGATCAGGGCGATCTGGACGACCCAGAACATGCCCGGACGTCCATTCATCCAGAAGAAGTCAAGAAAATCCATGTTGGCGTAGCCGCCCAAAAGGATCGAGGTCGTGTCACCGACCAGGGTTGCTGCACCCTCCAGATTGGAGGCGATCGCAATGGCAATAACGCTAGGCACGGGAGAAATATTTAGCTTTTTGGCGATGGTCACGGCGACTGGAGCGACCATCAGGACGGTTGCCACGTTGTCGACAAAGGCCGAAATGACTGCGGCAAAGACCGAGAGGGCAATGATCGTCCATTTGACATTGGGAACAGCCCGGATGATCAGGTCGGCCAGCCGCGAGGGCATGCGTGACTCGATGAAGATGTTGACGATCCCCATGGTACCAGCAATCATCATCAGGACGTTCCAGTCAATCGCGGAAAACACTTGGCCCAGCGGCAGGATGCCCAGCACGACAAAAACGACCGCAGAAGCAAACGCAACGTAGGCCCGGTATTTGGGCAGGGAGATCATCAAGACATAGGTCAGGATAAAAAGAACCAGGGCTAAAATCATGTCACTACCACCAGGGCTCAATTTTCGTCATGAATGCGGCGGGCGTGTTCGAACTGGTCCAGCACCGACTGGTCCGGCAGCTTCGTCAGCAGCGAAACGATGACGATGGCCAGAGTGGAAGCGATAAATGCCGGCAGCAGCTCATAGATATTGAAAGCGCCACCGAGCGGACGGACCAGCAACTTCCAGACAAAGACCATGCCGCCGCCAGTCAGCATGCCGGCGATCGCGCCAGCCCGGGTGGTCCGCTTCCAGAACAGGGAGAAAAGCATCAGGGGGCCAAAGGTCGCGCCAAAGCCCGCCCAAGCAAAAGAAACGACTTTGAAGATGACGCTGTTTTCATCGAGAGCGATGATCATGGCAATGATGGAAATCACAACCAATGTCGCCCGAGTTGCAATAAGAACCGCCTTATCCGATGCTTCCTTTTTCAAGATGCCCTGGTAAATATTTTTGGAAAAGGCTGTAGCTGAGATCAGCAGGTAAGAGTCTGAGGAACTGATCGTAGCCGCCAGAATGCCAGCCATAACGAGTCCGGCAAAGAGCGGGATAAAATAGGTCGTCGAAGTCAGGATGAAAATGTTCTCAGCTTCACCGTGTGTGAGCAGGCTGGCAGGGAAGAGCACACGGCCAACCAAGCCGATCAGCAGCGCCGCACCCATGGAGATGATGACCCAGATGGTGGCGATCCGGCGCGACAATTTCAATTCACGCGGGTTGCGGATGCCCATGAACTTCAGGAGTACTTGCGGCATGCCGAAATAGCCCAGGCCCCAGGACATGGTAGAGACGATCATCAGCCAGCCATAAGGGGAAGGTGCACCAAAGACCGGCTTGCCGGCCTCGACCAGCTGCTTGCCGTCTGCGCCGAGCGTCGGGCTGGCCATGCCGAAAAAGTCAAGAAAACCAGGGATCTGACGAGCATTCTCAATAATGTTGCCGATGCCACCGGCCTGGAAGACACCCACAGCCAAGGCCAGGGACAAGGCGACAATCATGACAATACCCTGCATGAAGTCGGAGGCACTTTCAGCCAGAAATCCGCCGATGAAGGTATAGGCGATGACAAACAAGGCTCCGGCAATCATCATGTATTGGTACTTTAGGTCAAATAGAGTACTGAACAGCTTGCCGACCGTCACAAAACAGCTGGCCGCATAGACGGTGAAAAAGATCAGGATGAACAGAGCAGCGATGGTCAGGATGACTTTCTTTTTCTCATGGAACCGGTTGGAAAAAAAGTCCGGGATTGTGATCGAGTCACCGGCGATTTCTGAGAAATGGCGGATCCGCTTGGCAACGAAGAGCCAGTTGAGATAAGTGCCGATCAAAAGGCCCAGGGCGGTCCAGAAAGCATCGCTCAGGCCATAGAAATAGGCGACACCGGGCAAGCCCATCAGGAGCCAGCCGCTCATGTCAGATGCCTCTGCCCCCATGGCTGTGACCCAGGGGCCGATTGACCGCCCTCCAATGATGAAATTGTCCGAGCTCTCACCGGCTCGCTTGGCATAATAAATGCCGATGCCGATGACAACCGCGATGTATGCGAGCATCACGACCAGGATTTGCACACTTCCGCCTTCCATAACTAGCTCCTTCGATGTTAAATTTTCAGGGAAAATTCCGGGCGCTTTGGGGATAAAGAAAGTGCTGGTCAAAGTTTGCCAGCAGTTCTCCCATTTTTATACCACAGATTGGAAATGAGCGTAAACAGCGCACCTGTAACCGGGAACATAAAAGACGGCTCTGCGAGTCTGCAGAGCCATCTTGGATGGTTAATCCATTCTGATAAGAAGTAAAATCAGGTGTTTATAAAATCAGGCGTTCATGAAGAGCTTAACGTCGTCTGCAACGGAGCCGATGCTGGCGATACCGAAGGTCTCGACCAGAACCTTGGCCACATTGGGCGAGAGGAAGGCTGGCAAGGTTGGGCCGAGGTGAATGTTTTTGACTCCGAGAAAGAGCAGTGCCAGCAGAACAATGACCGCTTTTTGCTCGTACCAGGCGATATTGAAGGCAATTGGCAGCTGGTTGACGTCATCAAGGCCAAAGATTTCCTTGAGTTTCAAGGCGATGACTGCCAGTGAATATGAATCGTTGCACTGGCCGGCGTCGAGGACGCGCGGAATGCCGCCGATGTCACCCAACGGGAGTTTGTTGTAGCGGTATTTGGCGCAGCCAGCGGTCAGGATGATGGTATCCTTGGGCAGGGCATTGGCAAAATCGGTGTAGTATTCACGTGACTTCATGCGGCCATCGCAACCCGCCATGACGAAAAATTTCTTAATCGCACCGGATTTGACAGCATCGACGACCTTGTCAGCCAGAGCAAAGACTTGGGCATGGGCGAAACCGCCGACGATCTTACCGGTTTCGATTTCGGTCGGGGCCGGCAACTCCTTGGCCATCTTAATGATGGCGGAGAAGTCCTTTTTACCATTGGCGTCAGCAACGATGTGGTTGCAGCCCGGATATCCAGCGGCACCGGTGGTGAAAATACGCTGGCGGATTGCTTCGGATTTCGGCGGCACGATGCAGTTGGTGGTGAAGAGGATCGGGCCATTGAAGGTCTTGAACTCTTCGAGCTGTTTCCACCAGGCATTGCCATAGTTGCCAACAAAGTTTTCATATTTCTTGAAAGCCGGGTAGTAATTAGCCGGGAGCATTTCGCTGTGAGTGTAGACGTCGACACCTGTACCTTGGGTCTGCTCGAGCAGCTGCTCCATGTCCTTGAGGTCATGGCCGGAGATCAGGATGGCGGGATTGCCTCTGACGCCGATATTGACTTCAGTAATTTCCGGATTGCCGTACTTGCTCGTATTGGCTTCATCGAGCAAGGCCATGGCAGCGACACCAAATTCACCGGTTTTTAAGGTCAGGGCGACCAGCTGGTCTGTCGTGAGGCTGTCATCCAGCGAGGCAGCCAAGGCTTCATAGATAAAGGCGTAAATGGCCTGGTTTTCCTTGCCCAAATTGTAAGCATGCTCGGTGTAGGCAGCCATGCCCTTGAGTCCGTAAATGATCAGTTCGCGCAGCGAACGGACATCTTCATTTTCCGTTGCCAGGACACCGACAGCAGCGGCTTTGGCCAGCATATCTTCTCTGGTTCCCACCTGGAATGTAGCGGCATCACCCCAGCTGGCAGAGACTCTGGCAGCCAGTTCATCACGCAGCCCCAAGACTTTTTTGATCTGCTTTTCGATCGCAGCATCATCAAAGTTAGCATTGGTGATGGTCATGAACAGGCTGTTGATCACTTCGAAATTGACAGCAGGAATCGCTTCCATGGTGATTTTGCCTTTAGTGACGACTTCAGCCACACCTTTCAAGGCATAAACCAGCAGATCATCCAGCTTGGCGACGGCCTCGCTCTTGCCGCAGACACCCACGACGGTGCATCCGGTACCCTTGGCGGTTTCCTGACATTGGTAGCAGAACATACTCATTTCGCGTTCCTCGCTTTCTGATGGAATGAATGGCAGTCGTTTTCACAGTAAACCTTTTTGTACCTTTTGACAACCGTAGTGGTAAAAAAGAAGAGCCGGCTACCAGGCCGGCCCCTCTTTTTCAAAACGCTTGCGTCCGGGGGGAACAACCGGCTGCAAAGGGGATTTTCAGATGATTGGATGCAGTTAACTGCAGCTACAGCAAGTTAGCGGCTGCAAAATCGATGCTGCCATCCGGGGCTGCGATGGATGCTTCGGCATGTACATGAAGAATCTTGCCGACAAACATTTCATGGGATCCCGTTCGGATGGGATGGAATCAACCATCTCACATTCGATGTTGACCGGACAGTCAGAAGCAAAGGTGCGTTGATGGTCACCGCTTCACTCAAGGCCACCCCGATCACGTTCAGCTTACTTCATCCCGCTTGCTCGTGTGGCCCAAATAATCGAAGAGCCCAGCATGGTCTTTGCCTGGCAAATTGACAACGAAGCAGCCGGATTCTTTGATCATCTGGTAGGAATACCGGGATGGCACGATGCCAACCATGACCATCGGCAGGTCAAAGCTGATTGCACAACAATCAGGCTTGTTCCTCGTACTTCTTGAGCTGGTTTTTTACAAGCTCCAGCTCTTGTTCCAATAGCTTGACTTGATCTTGCAGCCTGGTTTTCCCTGCGTTGGGATCGATATCGGCTGGCGCACACGGATAGGGAGTTCTCGTCCGGCGCAAACCCCGTCCGCGACCATAACCGCAGCCATAGCCATATCCGTAAAATGGCTGTGTGGCAGATCCGCCACAATAACCAAAACCACGTCCGGTCCGGGCACCCATGCCCATCGGTCCAGTTCCATCTCTTGCTGGCATTTTAAAAACTCCTTTCGTGGAAACTGACGTTCGGTCTGTGAAGTCATTCCCATGGCCAACACGCTTGGCTGTCGGCCTTGCCCGGCAGGAAAGACGAGCCGGGTGAATTTATAATAATGAGCTAATGCCCATAATTAGTATGGAACAATAATGAGCAAATGTCAATATATTGGTTACAACGGCTCTTTATCTAATTTCGTGAAGCAGGGGGTATAATTTGATCATCACGTCAAAGGAAGATCGAAATGGGGCCGGTATTTAACTTTGTAGATATGTTCGAGAAATCGATTGGTTTGAAAGATCCATGGAAGGTGACACGAGCCGAATTTGACCCGAGGGACAAAGCGGTGCATGTGTATGTGGAGGCCAGGAAGACGGCTCGGTACGCCTGCCCTCAATGCGGGAAACAATGCAAACGGTACGATGAAGCAGAGGACGAACGTGCCTGGCGACATGCGGATGTGGTGCTACATCCGTGCTACATCCATAGCCGGCGACCGCGGATAGAATGCCCAGGCCAGGGCATACGAGTGGTGAATGCACCATGGGCCCGCAAAGGGGGCGCGGCAGACGCTGCTGTTTGAGGGTTACGCGATGATGCTGGTAGAAACGATGACTTTATCGGTGTCAAACAACGGCGGAGGCAGAGACTGTTTTTAAGAAATTAGCCAGCTGGATGATGCACAGCCGACTGGAACCCATGAAGGAAGTTGCACGGTCGCTTCGAAAGTACAAGGCAGAGATAATTGAATGTTTCAAGCACCGGATAACCAATGCATTTGCCGAAGGTATGAACAGCCCGATCCAGGCAGCCAAACGCAAAGCCAGAGGATTCAGAATCTATGAAGGATACCGTACCATAACTATGCTTTCAGTTCAAACGAATACAATTGAACTTATTCACATAAATTGCATCGCACAAGGATTGATTCAAAATGCAAAGAAACAGCGTTGCCCTTAAACCACAGGGAAATCTCCTTCAGCTGACCGATTCATGGAACTCTTGTGGATCATCAGTCACGATTTGCCCCATGACAGAAGGCGCCAGATCATGAATCGTGTGATCGGCCACGATTACCCGGGCATGCATCCCCTCATGTCTCTGGCCGCCCAGGTGATGTCCTGTCAGCCCTGCGAGCGCAAAGTGCGGCTATTGTCCCGCCCCCTCTTGCTCAAAACAGCTCATGAACGTTTGGAGCACGGGTCTGCGCTTGAACTGCTGACGGGACTGGTCAACCGGCCGAGAGATGATTTGAGGGACTTGGCAGAATCCTTGCGCCAGCATGTTGCAGAATTAGAATATACCGCTAGACCCACTGAAGGGGAATTTGCTGAAAAAGTGCACATGACGGCCAGCTTCGGTATCACTGAACAGCATCTGGATTCGGCAGATTCGTTTGACAATGCTTTTGACCGAGCGGACAGAACCTTGTACCTGACCCCAAAGCCAGGTTGCACTCAGGTCGTCGCCGGATGAACCGATTGCACAACCACCCTCTGATCGATACCTTGCACCAGGTCAAGGGCAATTCCCGAGCCTGTTTGTTTACTGAACCTCTCTGGGGCATACCATTCAATCTTTACGCGCCGTTCGTCACCCTGTACATGTATGCCCTGGGGGTCAAGGACCAGCAGATCGGCCTGATCCTGACGATCGGCATGGCCCTCCAGGTCTTTACTGCTGCCCTGGGCGGAATTATCACCGACAAATTTGGCCGCCGCAAGGTAACATTTTTCATCGATCTATTAGCCTGGAGCATACCAACGTTGATCTGGATGCTGGCCCAGAATTTCTGGTGGTTTTTAACTGCGGCCATTTTCAACAGCCTATGGCACATCACCAATACCTCCTGGCAATGCTTGCTGGTTGAAGACACACCGCCACACTTGCTGGTCAACATCTACACCTGGGTCAATATTGCCGGCCTGATGGCAGTCTTTTTTGCGCCTCTTTCAACCTTGCTGGTCGATCGTTTTTCATTGGTGCCTACGGTCAGAATTCTCTACCTGCTGGCATTTGTCCTCATGACGGCTAAGTTTGCCATCCTGTACGCCTGGAGTACGGAAACAACGCAGGGGACTCAACGGATGGCAGAAACCAAGCACCAGTCACTGCTGTCTATGATTCTGGGATACAAAAAGGTGTTTGGCAAATTGATCCGATCCAAAGAAATGCGCCTGGCTCTCGTCATCTCGGTTATACTCAACATCACGTCCATTTCGATCACTAATTTTTTTGCTCTTTACATCACTCGAGATGTGAGGATCCCGGAAAAGTATGTTGCGCTTTTTCCAATCGGACGGGCCGTCATCATGCTGCTGTTCATGTTTATCATCCAGCCGCTGACCAACCGCCTTCACGATCGGTCTGTCTTTCTGACCGGCTTTGGCGTCTATCTGGCCAGTCATGTTTTCCTGTTGCTGTCACGTCCGGACAGCCAGCTCATGGTCATTGCCTATACGCTGCTGGAGGCGGTCGCCTTTGCTCTGGTTGTCCCGCGCCGCGACGCGCTTGGCGCAATCTTCTATGACAAAGAAGATCGGGCTCGAGTCATGAGCCTGGTCTACGTGATCATGATTGCTGTCTCCTCACCCTTTGGCTCCATCCTGGGCTTCCTGTCCTCGATCGACCGACGCCTGCCGTTCGCCCTGAACATGCTCTTGTTTCTCTTGCTGGCGATTGTGGTGGCAACCTCGAAAGTACTTGAGAAGCAGGTTCTGGAGCAGGAAACCTGATGACGTTGCCTGTCTATGGAGACCTCCTGAAAGAAGATCGGATCACCTCCATAATAAAACCCCAGTAGCTGGAAGTGTTTCCAACCACTGGGGTTTGTTGATTTTACTGGATTCTGTTCCTGCAGATGGTGCAGGAATATAAGCTAAATTAGAAACGGCTGCGGGGCTTGAAGCAGTCGCGGCAGAAGACAGGTTTGTCGTTGCTCGGACGGAAAGGGACCATGGTCTCCTTGCCGCAGGCGGCGCAGATGGCCGGGAACATTTCGCGTTGTTCGGAACGGAAGTTGCCGTTGCCATAGCCACCACGGCTACCGCCGCGGTCGTTGTTACGGTTTTGCTTACGGGCTGCGCGACAGTCCGGGCAACGGGTCGGCTCATTGGTGAAGCCTTTTTCCTGGTAGAAAGCTTGTTCACTTTCGGTGAAAACGAAGGTAGCGCCGCAATCTTTGCATGTGAGTGATTTGTCCATGTGTGTGTTTCCTTTTCTTTTTGTGGCGCCGTGATCGATCGCCAGATTTGAATGTGCGCCCCTTGGCAAGAAAAAACCCCCGAAACGATGTGCTCCAGGAGTCCTACCGGCTGTGGCCCCCACAGCGTTACCATTCCCTAGCGATCAGGCGAGACCTTGCGATCCCTTTTCGAGCGGACTATCTTAGTCCGGTGCGTGGACTTAAGAATAACACGATTTTTTATATATTGCAACAGCAATTTATAGATATTGCTCGGCTGCTATTCATATGCCTCATACACCGTGGGGTCTGCTCGCTGCACATCAAGGACTGCGACTCAGAACTTCCACTCGTGACATCCTGATAGAGCACGCCTGTGACGGCTGGGCGATTGCCGGGCAGGACATGTATCTTGCCTCGTTTGATCGGTATCGGTGGCATGGGTCGGACACATATCACCAATCTGCAGCAACGAATCCCTGGTTCAGAGGTCAGCGCTGTCTGTGCCCGGCACAAAGACAAAGTCAGAGCGAACCAGGTGGAATTCAACATCCCTTATGGCTATACGAATTACGATGAGATGCTCGCCAATTCAGAAATCGATGCGATTGTTATCGCAACCGGTGCCGATGCGCATAAGGAACAGGCAATCAAAGCTTGTGCTGCCCATAAGCATATTTTCTGCGAAAAGCCACTGGCTAAGACGATTGATGATTGCCTGGCGGTTGAACAAGCCGTCGCCCAGAATCCAGACAAAAAATTCACGGTCGGGTTCATGCGCCGCTTTGACTCCTCCTATGCTGAGGCCAAGGCCAGGATCCGGGCCGGCCAGATTGGCAAACCGATCCTGTTCAAAGGGGTCAGCCTTGATCCGGCTTCTGTCCTTGATGCCCATCTCGAAGGAGTCAAACGTTGTTGTGCTGTATCCGTTTCCGCAATCACAGGGCGGGTTTTGTATCTTGGTTCTTGGGCCTGCCCTTGTCAGGTTGCTTGATCTCGCCAGCTTTGACCAGGGCGAACTTGGCTGCACTGGGACAAACCAGAGAGTAAATGAAAGTGGATGAAAGGATCACGACATTAATCTGTGCCGCATATTCGGGTACGGCTTTGGCCGCTACAATCACAAGCCCCAGGACAACGCCAGCTTGTGGCATTAAAGTGAGACCCAGATATTTGCGGATTTTTTGCTCGGAGTGGGTGACGGTTGCACCCAGCCAGGCACCAAAATACTTACCTCAAACACGGATGGTGATGTAGAGGATCCCGACCAGACCAACTCCAGACAAGGCCTTGAAGTCTAGACCTGCTCCGGAAACGACAAAGAAGATGATAAACAACGGCGGTGTCATACCCTGGGCCGCTTTGGTCAGGTCTTCAATATCGTCGAGCCAGTTGACCAGTAAGGTTCCCATAGCCATACAAGCTAACAAAGGGGATCCGTGCAGTCGGTCGGCGATGTAGATGATCAGGAAAATAAAAGCCAACAAGATGCTGATGCGATTGGAAGCCTTTTTGAAATAGCGCAGGAAGATCATCATCACAAAAGCAAGAGCAGCGCCGACAACCAGTGAAATGATCAATTCGATAAATGGTTCGGAGATTGAAAACAAGATGTTGGTGCCGGGTTTGTTCATGGAATTAACGATGGCCGTGGCAAACCCAAAAGCAATCAAAGCAACGGCGTCGTCCAGAGCGACCACGCTCATCAGCAAGGAGGTCGGGGGGCCTCTGGCCTGATATTGCTGGACGACCATCAAGGTCTGGGCTGGGGCTGGGGCAGAAGCAATGGCTCCGAAAAGTAAGGCGAGTCGCAGATCTGTGCCAAACACGAGCAAGGTCAAGGTCACCAGGAACATCGCCCCGCAAGCTTCAGCAATCGCTACGATGAAGGGCGTCGAGCCTACTTCCTTGAATTGACCGAAGATGCCCCCTGAATGCGTACCCGGAGGGCTTTGTCCATCAGGGTCCCAGACAAAGGTCCATTCTGGTCCCGAATCCGTGTGGTTTTCTTCGCCTCGAATGTTTCTTTTCCATGCACAGGAGAATAACAAAAAACCACTGTGATAGGGTGGAAATATTGCTATAATTTCAGAAAAATATGTTTCCTCTTTCCTTTGAGCCGCTTAAATGGAATCTTTCCCACCCGTCAAGGAGGGCCTATGTGTTTTTCTGCTCCAGCCAGTTTCGTCAGTGGTGCCCTGCTAACTGGTGCAGGTCTTGCCACGTTGTCCCGGAATTCGGTCCCGGAACAAAGGATTTTTGCAGCCATGCCGCTGGTGTTTGGTCTGCAGCAGATCTCTGAAGGTTTTGTCTGGTATTCTTTGCAGACTCCCGGACAAGGACAGATGCTGGCAGTTTCTTCCGGTTTATTCCTGTTCGCAGCCCTGATTCTCTGGCCGACCTATGTGCCCCTTGCAGCCTACAAGATGGAACCAGCCGGTCAGCGTAAAAAATGGCTGAGAGGCTTTTTGTATCTGGGAATTTTAACTTCCTTTACCTATCTGGCTGGAATGGTAACCTACCCGGTGCAAAGCCAGATTGAGAAGCATCACATCCTTTATACAGCTCAGGCGCCTGAGCTGGCGCTGAAGCTCCTGTATGTCTTTTATTTGTTGACGACCATTCTGCCCCTGTTTGTTTCCAGTCGACCCCATGTCCGCTGGTTTGCCGGACTGATTTTAGTTGCCAATCTTGTGTCACTGGTGTTCTATACCAATTTCCTGGTATCCATCTGGTGTTTTTTCTCGGCCATCGCCAGCTTTTCGATCTGGTGGATTCTAAGACCAGAGCCCAAGCTAGCGGAGGTCGCAGACCATGGCTGAGTTCAGGCTTACCATGATGCTGCTGCCCGAACGCTACGCCGTCTGCCGATTGAACGCAGGCAGCGACATTCCCCAGTGGGTGACATCGGGCGACTTTTTCTCCATTACCCGCACTCTGGATGAACTCTCAGTTGTCTGCCCAGACAAAAACATCCCGGATGGCGTCACGGCTGAAAAGGATTGGCGCATCTTGAAAGTGATCGGACCGCTCGATTTTACGCTGACTGGCATCCTTGCCGCGATCAGTTCTGTTTTGGCAGCCAGTCAGATCAGCCTTTTCGCGCTTTCTACTTATGATACGGACTATATCCTGGTCAAAGAAAAAGACATCGAGCGGGCGATCGATGCTTTGAAGCTTGAAAATTACGAGGTAAGATGCTGACTGATGAAAAGGGGATCGGGATTTTCCCTACATGATTGTGCTTCATAATTGTGTATCAGGTTATCACAATCCCGCCCAGCAACCCTGCGAGGTGCTATGAACCAAACGTCTGATAAAGAACTCTTCTCACTGCCAAAATCCTTTCCTTTTACCATTTATCATGCCGCCATCCCGAGTCAAGGTGTACGAACGATGCAGTGGCATGACTGTCTGGAATTGAATTATGTTGTCAATGGTCAAGGCCATTACATGATCAGCGATGTTCGCTATGAGGTTGAACCCGGACAGATCTTCGTGATCAACAATAATGAACTGCATTGTGCGTACACAGCTTCTGAGCTGGAATTGATTTGTCTGATTTTCGAGCCAGGATTTGTGACAGGTACTGCCTTGGTTGACCAAGACTTTCTGGAACCTTTTTTTGAGCGCAACATCAATTTTCACAATCAGATCCAGGCGGAAAATCCGCTGGCCCATACCATTCGTGACCTGGTCTATGAAATTGAAAATGAGAATGAAAAGGCTTTCCCCGGCTATCAATTAATGATCAAGGCATCTCTGTTAAAAATCCTGGCCTTGCTCTTTCGCCATTTTAAGTTGGAAGGCCAACTCGGTCATGACTTTATCGCCCATCAGCATCGTTTAGACCGCATCCGAGAAGCGGTTGCCTATATTGACGCCCATTATCAGGAAAAAATTAGCTTGAGCGTCATTGCACAACTTGTTTTCATGAACTCATCCTACTTCTCGACGTACTTTAAAAAGGTCATGAAGGTTTCCGTAATGGATTATGTCTTTAATCTGCGCATGACCGAGGCTGCCAATTTACTGGCTGATCCAGCCATAACGATCACGGATGTCGGAATGCGTTGTGGCTTCCCTACGCCGGCTTATTTTTCCCGGGCTTTTACACGGACATATGGCCTATCTCCCAGCCATTATCGAAAGAAAATATTGCATGATGCATAGAAATCCAAAAATAAGTCAAATAGCTCTCTGCTTTTGAATAGAATCCGGTTCGTGACTTGCTTATAATGAAATCATCAGCTGATCATAAAAGTACCCTGTAACAAGTCAGATACAATCAAAATTCGCTTTGAAAATGAAATAATTTCATTCAGTCGCTAGATCGACTTTGATGACATGGAGGCGTATGATGCGTGCCGTTATTCACTCTGTCCAAAAATTCGTAAAAGAAGAATTCACCTTGGTTTTTGCACTGCTAGCCATTCTGGCGCTGGTGATCGGATCGTCAGGCGCAAGGTAACTGTATCGTTCTATCCTATTTCATGACATCTTTTGCAAAAAAGCATCACGTTTCCCAAATATTTCTCTCCTCCGAGAAATTATATTCTCTTCCTCAAAAACGTGCAAAGGCCTGGATTGGTGGATCCGGGCCTTTGCATATGGAAGCGCAATATAATTTTTCGGAGGATGGCCCGTAACCTAATCAGTCTTAACCACCACATCAGACGAATACGTTACGGGCCGGTCGAGACAGCTGACTCATCGTGATATCGGGAAGTCAGGAGACTTTTAGTGTGAGTGGACTTTTCATGAGTGATTTCAAGAAACTGATGCTGCGAGCGGCCGCCTCTTCACCAGAGGGATAAGGTAAGCATTCTACGGATAGATAACCTTGATAGTTTATTTCTGCCAGCGCAGTCAGGATTTTCCCGAAATCGAGTTGTCCGCTACCCAGGTATTTCCGTGTGTTGTCTGCGAGATGAAAATATCCCAGACGCTTACCTGCCAAACGGATCGCCTCGACTGGATCTGCCTCATCAATATTCATGTGGAACGTATCTAAATGAATAAAACAGTTATTGAGCTGATATGTGTCAAGGAATTCTACGACTTCGGCACAAGTGGTGAAAATATTGACTTCATAGCGGTTGATGACTTCCAGGTTGATTTTAACCCTGCGGTTACGGGCGTAGTTATTGAGTTCTTTCAGATTGTTGGCCAACCGTTCCATGTATTTGCTGCGAGAACCGCCGGCAGGAATGTTTCCCTTGACCCAGCCGATGATGATATCAGCATCCAGAGCAGAAGCCAGATCTATGTATTGCTTCATGCCACTCATAGCAGCAGATTCAATATATGGCACATCATCGATCAAATTCACTCTGCCTTCGGTATTCAATCGACCCGTGACAATGTTACAGATCCGGACTCCAGTTTTTTCCATTGTCTTCCGGATCATTGGGATATCCAACTGAGTTGTTTCCCGCATGTGGACTTCAATGGCCTGGTAGCCAAGTTCGGCAGCCTTGACCAGATTCTGGCCAATATCACCTTTCAGTAGAATCGGCGCAGTGTCGGGTGCTTCCTTGGCTGTTGAGCAAGCAAATTTCCAGTTATCCACAATAAACCTCCGATTAAGTGAAAATTAATTAATCAAGTTCAGCATAAGTTAATTCTACAGAGGACATTTTTAAATTTCAAGAGAAATATATGACATTTTCACCGAAATATTTTTTAAATACCTCTTTACATCCAGAAGATACGCGCATACAATTAAGTCACAGTAAATTTCTCGGCAGCAATCAGAAGCCATCCAGCAACAACAAGACGCGCTTCTTAAACAGTCACTTTCAAGAAAAATTAATTAAAAATGAATTTCCCTAACATCGAACCCATTGAATTCAAGGAGGAATACCATGAGAGCATTTTATGTAGAGGCGGATTTTGTTCCAAAAGAGGGCTATATTCTGTCCGAGCGCGAACGGTCGACGCAAAGGGCTTTGCGCGGCAATTCTATCTGGAAAAACATTCGGGGTGCGGTCGTCGATCGTCCTGTACCCGAATGCAAGGATGACCAGGTCCTGGTCAAAGTGGGTGCTGCAGGTATCTGTGGCACGGATGCCCATCTGTTGCGTCAGGATGAGGACGGCTATTCCAAATACGACGGCCATTCGAAATACCCGATCATCACAGGACATGAATTCTCCGGTAAAATTGTCGAAGTTGGCAAAAATGTCAAGAAGTTGAAGGTAGGTGACCTTGTCGGCATCGAATCCATGCACTGGTGCGGTGAATGTGACGCCTGCCGTCGGGGTATGTTCAACCAGTGCAAAGAACTGGAGGAGCCAGGACTGACCTATGACGGTGGATTTGCCGAATACGCGGCAGTCAAGGCTAAGTATTGCTACCCCCTGAATGATATTGTCGATTACTATGGCGACGAAATGACGGCCTTTGAACTGGGCGCGATGATCGAACCTACGGGTGTTGCGTATAACGGACTGTTTGTACGCGGTGGCGGCTTGAGACCAGGTGGTCATGCAGTCGTGTTTGGCGCTGGACCTATCGGTCTGGCGGCGATCTCTCTGCTCAAGACATCTGGTGCAGCCAAGCTGATTGTCTTTGAAAGTATCCCGGAACGCGTCGAATTGGCTAAGCAATGCGGTGCGGATTATGTTTTCAATCCCATGGATTTTAAATCTGCGGATGAGCAGGCAGACATGTTGATGGATATGACAAAGGGCGTAGGAATTTCTCTATTTGCTGAATGTGCAGGTGCAACCAAATTCACTTACCCGGTCATGGGGAAAGCGCTCGCAATTGGCGGCAAGACGATTCAGATTGGCCATACCCTGGGAATCACACCGGTAGACATTTTCAACTGGCAGTGGAATGCAGCCACCATCAGTGGTTCGAATGGCCAATCTGGCCAGGGGATTTACCCGGATGTCATAGCCCTGATGGCGTCCGGAAGAATTGACATGCGCAAGATGGTTACAGGCCGCTACAATCTCGAAGACATCGAGGAAGGCATGAAAATCACCGCTGGTAAGGTACTGGTCAGCACAGAGTACCCTAAACGCTGAAAGAAAAGATCATCGGCTGAACCGACTGATTCTATGAACCAGAAATCAATATTTAAGGAGGCCCTGACAATGAGCAAATGGACGTTTCCCGTACAAGAAGGGAACATGGAAAAGCACAACGGCATTTACTACCAGAACATGACCAACAAAGAAGTGGCTGAGCGACTGAAAAAGAACGACGTTCTCTTGTTGCCTGTTGGTTCCACGGAAAATCATGGCCCAAGTGCTCCTTATGGCGAAGACACCTATCTGGATGTCCGCTTGTGCGAACAGATTGCCAAAGCGACCGGTTGCACTGTCGCCCAGCCGATCTGGTATGGTTCCCATCCGTACCATCACTTGGGTATGCCCGGTACGATCATGATTCCGGAAGAAACTTTGGTTGATTACCTCTGCTATGTTTTCGCTGGCTTCTGGAACACTGGTTTCCGTAAAATTATTGTTGTCAATGGACATGGCCAAGATTATGTCATCCCGGCCGCGATCCACAAGTTCGGCAAGAAGTTCCAGGTCCCTGGCATCGTCTTATACGTCCATTTCTGGAACTGTGCCAAAGAACAACTTGATATCGAAGCCAATGGCGGACCCTACAAGACACCATTTATCCATGCTGATGAAGTGGAGCAATCCTGGTCCTTGGCCTTGTTCCCCGAATTGTGCAACCAGGAAGAAGCAGTGGCGACCAAACCTTGCCCGATGCTGCCACCAGGCCACATCAACAACTCGGCCGAAAGTGGCGTAGGCCCGATCAAATGGTACAACGCATATGGCAGTGTTGGTATGGAATGCATCTGCACCCCAGAGGGTGTCATTGGTGATGCCAGCTTGGCAGATGCTGAAAAAGCTCGTCTCGGCATCGAACGGACACTCGACTACCTTGAAAAACTGGTCAATGATATCCTCGAAAAGTACCCGGCTGGTGAGTTGCCGCCCATCGACAAAGTCACCCAGCGTAACCGCGAAGACATTGAAGCTGTCATCAAAGGTCCGACAAACGGTGGCCGTCACATCTACACCCTCACGTACTAATCCCCATGTTACCCATGTTTAGGCATCCCCGGGCTGGCTGTCACTCCCGCGCGGCCAGTTCCGGGGGCGCCACCCCCCAAAGCTATCAAAATTAATCCGCAAACCGACTAGAAGGAGAACCCTATGAAAGCGAAG
>DIFN01000064.1:0-12957 GCA_002419145.1 Mageeibacillus sp. UBA5747
TTGCCGTGCGCACGCAAGGTCTGGTTTTCTTTTGCTCGGAAACGTGATTTAGCAAGACGGATCTTAGCCCTCCTTTCTCGGTTTCCCGTAGCTTTGGCGGACCGCCAGCTTGGATGGGACAACGACATTGATGACGATTTCCCGTCCAAGCAGACGGTCATGAAGGGTTCTCACGGATTGGCGGCCAATCTCTTCTGTAAACATGCGGACAGAGGAGAGTGGTGGATTCATGAAGGCAGCTGCTTCAATATCATCGAAACTGATGATCGAAACATCTTCCGGGACCCGGATGCCTGCTTCGCGGAAAGCATGCACCACACCCATACTCAACGGATCACTGCCGATCAGAAACGATGTCGGCAATGGGCCCGTAGCCAGAGCCTCTTTGGCCATTCGTTGACCATCTGCTGCCGTCCAGTTACCAATATAGATGGCATTCGGATCATAGATGCCATATTCCTTTAACTTACGTTCATAGACCAGATGACGAATGTCCTGACATAGAACGTTCTCGTGGGTAGCAATATTCTGGACAACTTCATTACCTCCGATATATCCGATCCGGCGATGGCCAAGCTCATAGAGAATTTCCACGCATGCTTCTGTAGCATCTGCCAGATCAGATAGGACAGCGTCATAATCAGGATCATGTTTGAGCAGATTGTTAACGAAGACGATATTGTTGTTTTCGAAGTAGACTTGGCGCAACGATTTGGGGTCTACGGATCCGACAACGATCAATCCATCGAGTCCTGTCAAATCAGCTGGAGTTAAAGCCCGGTTTAAGCGCAAAATCGTCTTCAGCGCAATTCCCAAGGTGTTGCATTGCTTTTCGATCCCCAGACGGATCGAGAGGTAATAGGGGTCATTAACTTCGTCTTCCTGAGACGTCGTCAGCAGCAAGCCAACGTTGAATGTTTGACCCTTGTTCGAAGCCTTCTCCTTGGCCTTCTTCGGCCTTATGGGTTGGTAGCCTAACTCAGCTGCTGCGGCGAAGATCTTCTTGCGCGTCTGTTCCGAAACAGAAAAAGTGGTATCGCCATTGAGAACACGTGAGACGGCTGCATCAGAAACTTGCGCGAGTTTAGCGACATCTCGAATGCGAATCATCATCCCACCCCCAGTTGTTTTAGTAAATTTACTAATAACTTAGCTAAATTATATCAAGCCTTGACTGGCAAAACAAGGCTTATTTTGACGAATTTAGGGCAATGTGTCTGTGCACTTCGTATAGTAAAATTGATTAAGCTTATAAACCACTCGTTAATTTAAAGATTTATTTAATTGTCCCTCTTACTCCCCAACCAAGCATCTATTGATTATAATTTAGTAAATTTACTTTTCGGATCTGACAATTCCCTTGTCCAGACAAGTGGTAAAATAGAAGCGATTCGCCCATACCTTTGTTTCAGGAGGCCTTCTCATGACAGATCCACTCACCCTGTTTCTCCAGGTCCTGCCCATCATTCTGCTGATCAGCCTGGGCATGGTCTTGCGCCAGATCCATTTCCTCAAGCCTGAAACGGTCGACCAGCTCAAGCAGATGGTCCTGTCTATTGGCTTGCCAGCCCTGCTGTTCCAAACTTTTGCTACCACCACACTAAATCAGAGTTATCTGGCCATTGTTGCCACGGTGTTTGTCACCTGCCTGGTCCTGCTCGGTGCCGCGATCGTGATTCTCCGCGCCCTAAAATTCGACAATCCTTTTGCCCCGGCTCTGTTCACCGGCTTCGAAACCGGTATGATCGGCTATGCGCTTTACCTGGCCGTCTTTGGTCAGAGCGAGGTTTTCCGGCTGGCAATCGTCGACCTGGGCCAGGTCACCTTCGTCTTTTTCGTCCTGGTTACCTTCATCAGCCGCCAAAACGGCCAGCGTCCTGGCGGCTGGCAGCTCATTCGCTCTTTTCTGCTTTCGCCGGTCATCCTGGCGATTTTGCTTGGCATCCTGGCCAGCCTGACCGGACTCGGCACTCTGCTCGAGACCACACGGGGCGGCCAGATGGTGGCGACGACTGTCCAGCTGCTGGGCAATCTGACCGTGCCTTTGATCACGTTGGCCATCGGCTTTGAACTGCAGTTGAACCGCGAGACCTTCAAAGCACCTTTGCTGGCAGCGCTCGTCCGGATCCTGACCATGTTTGCCCTGGCCACTCTGATCAACAAATTTCTCATCAGAGATCTTTTACACCTCGAGCCCGCATTCGAGACCGCCCTGATGACGCTCTTTCTCCTCCCGCCGCCTTTTGTCATCCCGATCCTGATGTCAGATAACAATTGGCCGCCGGAAACGCACGCCAAGCACCGCCAGTTTGTGCTGAGCACCCTTTCAATCCATATCATCTTGTCGTTGATCGCATTCATTTTAGTGATTCATTGAGTCGAAACCGGCCCATTTTGCAACACAATTGGCTGATGGGCAGAAATACGGTTTACGACCATCGCGGGGTGCGATACAGTAAAGTAACCCTGCCCGCGTTTTGTCTGACCTCGGCATGACGTGCCAGAATCACAAAAGAAGGATTTTTTATGTTGACGATGAAAAAGAAAATCGGCATGGATTACAAGGATATCAATCCTGGTACGACACGCGAAGACCGGATCAATTACATCAACTTCAAACTGGCTGCGATGGGTCTGCCGATTTACCGCGCCACAGGTAGCGACCCTTCAGATAACACCTATTACATCGACTTATTTGAGGACATCATCAAGGACTACAAAGAGAAAAACCGCAAGGTAGATCTTTCGGCATCGGGGATACATCGCCGGATCAACGATTTCTTCAACCACTATTTCCAGGGCAGCAGCACTGTGCCCCGGGTCATCGAAGACTCGCTGACGCTCGACCATTATGGCATGGCACGCGAACTGTCGCTGCCGGCAGACGGCAATACGTTCAGCAATGGCTATGTCAACAGCTACCGGATCATGCAGGGCATCCTGAACAATCCGAAAAGCGACCGCCGCACGACCGCAGGTTCTTTCCATGTCGTCGAAGGACCGCTGGCAATCCCATCCGACAAAAAGTCTGTGCCGAAGGAAACCTTCGTCCGCCTGTACCAGGCCGCCATCCAGCCCCCGGACGAGCTGATGACCCTGCCCTTCACGGCCAATCAGATGCAAACAGCCAGGACCTTCGTCTCGCTTCTGACCAAACCGATCGTCTCACCTCGAGTACCAGGGGTCCTGCCGGAACGGAGCATGGAAGTCTTGTTCATGGCTCCCGGCAGTTTCGTTTCCAACCTCGATTTCATCGAGTCGATTTTCGGCAATTTCGGGGCACCGGGTAACCATCGCCATGATTCCGGTCTCGATGTCGATGCCTGGTCCGGCCATTCCGGTTTCATCTTGCTGGCACCGCATCTGACCAAAATGCGCAAGATCGACCTCGGTCTGCCCCATTTTGACGAGGCGACTGAACGCCAGCGCCGGGACGGCATGTGCTATCACGACGACACGGAGCTGTACAACGACGGCCAGCCGTTCAAACTGACCTGCCGCGACAAAAGCGGTGTAGCCGTCACCCTGATCGCCGACAACTATTACGGCTATTCGAAAAAAGAAATCAAGACCCAGATCAGTTTCGCCGCCAATCTCTACGGCAATGTCGAAGAAGAGCATGCCGGTGGTACGATCGCCTACCAGTGCAAAAACCTCGGCTTCAACTACAACGCCGAGGAGGATGGCTCAGTCAAAGGCTACTTCTTCGACGATATCATCGAGCAGTATGGCGATCTGATGGACTTGCAGGACAACCACTACGGGATCGACAAGCTCGACCAGCGGATCCTCTACCTGCCAGAAAACATCAAGGTCGACCTGTACAAGACCGAGATCAAATGGCAGTATAACGGCGCGACCTGCGTTCTGAAGCTGCTGCCCGACCATTTCTATGTCCTGCCCAATGGCGACCGGTTCCACATCGAACGCCACCCCGAGGCACCGATCTGGAAGCTGGTTGGCACCGAGGCCGAGGGCACCTTCTGCCACAAGCCCTGCACGGTTTCTGGTGGCGGCAAGTCAGAAATCTCCAAGTCGATCAGCAACTCAATCATCTATGGGTCGTACTATGTCGATGATCTGAACAAAGCTTTCGATCAGGTGGAAGTCATCCTCAATTATGACTACAGCCACCGCTGGAAAGAAAATCCGAACCGCGACAAGCCGTCGCGCACCATTCTCTCCCTCGATCGCACCCTGGGCTCTGTCATCAAGCTGCTGACCCCGTCCACAGCCTACACCGATGCGTTTAATGCTTTCCTGGAAGCGATCCCCAACGATGTTAAATCCCTTATCTTCATGATTAAGCGCTTTTACCAGAAATCGTGGGGCAACGACTGGCGCAAGCACTTCACCGTCGACTACATCGATGGCAAGCCGGGCCACGAACTCAAGTTTGACAACCGCACCATTCGCTCTGGCTATCTGCGCGTCGGCTATGCTCCGGACGGCTCCTGGCGCATTTTCAAGCTGCGGGTCGACTTCATGCCCTGTGAAAAAATCCACATGGAAGATGACATCACAGCGTCAGTTCTCGTGCCGAGCCGCCAGCTCAAGCACCTCAATTCCAATTACTCAAACGAAAGTGTCAAGTTCACAGCCAATTGTGAATATCGCTTCTTCCAGCGCCCCGATGATGCCGTGATCAAAGGCTATGACAAACAGGCTGAAGCGGACCTGTCCTCGGACAACCTGTTTGCGACCAACTATCAGCCGCTGACCAAGACCGATGTCGAAGCGATCAAAGAAGATGTGATGGGTTTTGTCGCCTACACCGAACCGGTCCAGAAGCACATCGAAGCCTTCCTCAAAAGCGACAGTGATTATTGCGTCGTGTCGTCCGAGCCGCGCCTGGTCGATGGCAAGCCAAGCAAAAACCCGCGCTATCTCGAACGCCGCTCCGATTTCACCGAACCGGTCACGATGTATCTGGCCGACATCAGCGAGCGCTTCAGCCGGCGGATCCCGAAAGACCAGCCAGTCTACCACCCAGTCAACGCCGTTCTGCCCGGCCGCCGCAACAACCCGCCCGGCAGGGAAAGAGGCAAAAAGATCCTGCCGCTGGCCGTCTATAACCCGATCCACTACCAGGAACTGCCCGAGCTCTTCATGGACTACATCAGCAGCCTCACCGGCAAGTCGCCCTCTACAACAGGCGCCGGATCCGAAGGTGCCCTGACCAAGGGGCCATTCAACATGCTGCTGCCGGTCTATGACCTCAACAGCGCCCTCCTGTCCTACATCCTCGGCGGCTACAACGCCTTCTCGACCCCAGCCGGCCATATCGGTGCCAACCTGCGCGTCGACCACGACATTTCGATCATGGTGCCGGAAATCTGGGCCCGCCTCAAAGAGTCCGACCGCAATCCAGCCCACCTGATCGCCGAAGGTTCCCTCGAAAAAGTCGAAGACTTCGAGTACAATGGCGTCCATGTCCCGGCCAGCCGCCTCGGCTACCGCATGACCGACGTCTTCTGCTACAAATACCTGGGCAAGCTCTTTGACGAGCCGCAGGCAATTTTCAGCGAAGATATCCTCAGGCCCGAGCTGCAGAGCATGCAAGACTTTGTTGATGGTGTCCTCAACATCGCCAATGGCCATAAAAAAGCCGCTTTGGATTATTTTGAGGATAACAGTATCCAGGACGCCATCCCGCCGATCCGAGCCCTGCTCCACATCATGGCTTACGGCAGCTACGAAGGCCAGGCCCTGAATGACGCCGCCGTCCGCACCTTGTTCACGAAAGACTATGTCCTGAATAGCCCCTGGTACGCCCAGCGCCTGCGCAACAAGCAGCAAATCGAAATCAACTTGATGACCAAAAAGATCGCCAACCTGGAGGATTTCATCGCCAATCCGGTCAATGCCTCCGTCATCAGCGAATTCCACTACGATTCACAACTGCGCAAGGCACGCGAAGCCCTGGTCTATCTGCAGACAGCTGACTACCTCGCCAGCCTGGAAGGCTCCATCGGCGCGGAGGCGATTGCCCTGGGCTGAGCCAAGCATTCACCGTCAGAAAAACCGGCATCGTCGCCTGACAGCACGATGCCGGTTTTTTGCTGATCTGAAGCCCGAATCTCTTAGCTGAACTGGTATACGGTGCGGTGGACAAACCGCTCGCCAGCCTTGTAAACCGGGCTGGGGAAATGCGGCTGGTGGATCGAATCCGGGAAAAACTGGGTTTCGAGGCATAGGCCGCAGTTGGCCGTATAAACAGCCCCGCCTTTGCCAGTGCCATCGAGGTAATTGCCGGTGTACAGCTGGATGCCGGGTGAGGTCGTCTGGACTGTCATGGTCCGACCGCTCACAGGGTCACGAACCACGGCACAGGTGCGCAGTTCAGTCACTCGCTGATCAGCCGCGAGGACGAAATTGTGGTCGTAGCCTTTGCCATAGCGCAGTTGCACATCGTCAGCCTGGATGTCCTGTCCGACCGGCTTGGCCGCGCGGAAATCGAACGCTGTGCGGGTGACATCCTGCAGGCGGCCATCCGGCAGCAGTTTTTCGTTGACTGGTGTATAGGCGTCCGCCATCAGCTGCAGCTCATGGGCCAGGACTGTGCCGCTGTTGTGACCCGTGATGTTAAAATACGAATGGTTGGTCAGGTTGATGATCGTATCCTGGTCTGCCACGGCATCGTAGGCGATGTCGACACCCTGATCGGCTGTCAGTGTGAAGGTTACGGAGCAGTCAAGATTGCCCGGGTAACCGGACTCGCCATCCGGACTGTGGTAAAAAAAACGCACGGCCGGTTCATCGCCGTCGCTGAGAATTTCATAGGACCAGACCTTGGCCTGGAACGTGTCCGGCAGGCTGTGCAGGTTGTTCGTGCCATCGTTGGCAAACAGTTCGTAGTGTTTGCCATTGAGGTCAAAGGACGGGCCGCCGATCCGGTTGGCATTCCGCCCGACCGTCGAGCCGTGGAACGGGTTGTCCGGGCTTTCGTATCCGGCCAGCGTATCATAGCCGAGGACCACATCGACTTTTTGGCCGTCCGCGCCCGGGACATACAGGGCCTGGATCGCCGCGCCGTACGTGATCAGATGACAGCTAAGGCCGCGTGCATGGGTCAGGATCAGCTTGTCGACTGCAATGCCAGATTTGGTTTTCCCGAAAGATTCGATAGCGATGCTCATGATTTTCTCCAAAATTTGAAATGATTGATTGTTTTCAGTCATGACTTGCTCTTGGTCCCTGATTAACAGAATGATGTCTCTTCAGGCAATTGATTTCATGATGAGCGGATCTCAACGATCTCATCGAGCACAACGATCTCATCGAGCACCCGGAAAAAATCCAGCCCAATCAATTAGCCATCGGATTGCCATCGGAGTCAATGACAATGTCAATATCACTCAAATCATTCGACAGACCCTTGGCACAGGAGCCAAACAAAACTGCTTTTACGATCGGTTCTTTAGCAAAGATGGGCTGCAAAGATTTTTTATGGTCTCTCCTGTATCCATATTTTACCGCCTGGCTGGTCTTAAGCTGTGATTCAAAAGCCCTTGGCTTGATTATACCATCACTAGCCCTGGCCGTAGTACGCGTTGCTGCCGTGCTTTCTCAGGTAGTGCTTGTCGAGCAGGTGCTGGTCGACGCGGCCGAGCTCGGGGCGCAGGATCAGGGCGTTGAGGCCCATCATCGAGCATTCCTCGAGCACGACGCCGTTGTGCACGGCATCGGCGGCGTTTTTGCCCCAGGCGAACGGGCCATGACTGGCGACGAGGACGCCGGGCACGGCAGCCGGGTTAAGACCACGCTGCTCAAAGGTTTCGATAATGACCTTGCCAGTATTGAGCTCATAGTCTGCGGCGATTTCCGCCTCGCTCAAATGGCGGGTGCAGGGCACGTCACCGTAGAAATAGTCGGCGTGGGTCGTGCCAAAAGCCGGCAGGTCGAGGTAGGCCTGGGCCCAAGCCGTCGCCCAGCGGGAGTGGGTGTGGACAATACCGCCAATCTCCGGGTAGCGGCGATAGAGTTCCAGGTGGGTCGGCGTGTCGCTCGATGGTTTATAGGTGCCCTGGCGGACATTGCCATCGAGGTCCAGGACGACCATGTGGCGGGCTCCCATCTCTTCATAGGGCACGCCGCTCGGCTTGATCACGACCAGGCCAGACTCACGGTCGATGCCGCTGACATTGCCCCAGGTAAACGTCACCAGATTGTGGCGCGGCAAGTCCAGATTCGCCTTGAGGACGTCTTCAATCAATTGTTCCAGTTTCATGTTGATTCCCTCGATCCCGATTATTCTCGATTTACTGCAGTGATTCCACCGCGGCCCGCTCGATGCGAAGCCCCTGTTGATAGCGTGCCATAAAGTCCCTGAATTCTGCAACCTCTTGAGGCTCTGGTTCCAGAGTCGAACCAGCCTGGCCGGCAAAACTCGCTGGCCGGTCCGGTAATCCTGTTGCGCCAGGTGCGGAACGCCACCAGTTGCTTGCCATTCTGATCAAGGCCAGATAGCCGTGCATCATGCCACTGCTGCCGATCGCGCAGTTGTGGTCTGGCCAGATGCAATTGCCTGGCGGATGTTTGCTAGATCCATGGTGGTTTCCTCCCCTGTCTGGTAAAAAGAGAGCCCGGCTGCGTCTGGCAGGCCAGGTCTCTGGTTTGTGCGGCGAAGCCGACCGGAGTCGCTGGATTATTATTTCAGCTTCCAGATGATGTCGTTCCAGGTCAGTTCCTTGCGCAGTTCGTTGATGTTGGTGTGGGCGCCGATGTGGATGAATTCAATCTGCATGATCTCAGCCCAGTCGCGCATTTCCTCGACGGTCAGGCTGTAGGAGAGCACAGAGTGGTGAGCACCGCCGGCATACATCCAGGCTTCGGCTGATGTTTCGAGATCGGGCAGGGGTTTCCAGAGTACGGCGGCAACTGGTAGATTGGGCATGTCATGGACTTGCTCCTGGCAGATGACGTCGTTGACGATCATGCGAAAACGGTCGCCCATGTCGATCAGGGACACCAGGATGGCCGGACCGGTCGCGGCTTTGAAGGTCAGACGGGCCGGGGGCTGGCGATCGCCGATACCGAGTGGCACGACCTTGATCTTGGCTTTTTCACTGGCCAGGGTCGGACAGACCTCGAGCATATGGGCACCCATGTTCATGCCATTGCCGGGTTCCATGTGGTAGGTGTAGTCTTCCATGAACGAGGTGCCGGCTGTCTGGTCGGCCGCCATCAGTTTCATGATCCGGACCATGGCGGCAGTTTTCCAGTCGCCTTCACCGGCAAAACCGTAGCCCTGGCGCATCAGGTCCTGGCTGGCGAGACCGGGCAGCTGTTTCAAGGACTGGAGGTCCTGAAAATTGGTGTGGAAGGCTCCGAACTGGCCGTTTTCGAGGAATTTTTTGATCGCGACTTCTTCCTGGGCCTGGTAGCGGACAGCGGCCAGGTCATCGGTGGCCAGGTCGTAAAGTTCGGTGTACTCGGCCATCTGGGCGTCGATCTCGGCCTGTGTGACCTGTTCGACTTGAGCGATGATGTCCTGGACGCCGTAATGGTCGACCTGCCAGCCGAACTGGATATGGGCTTCGACTTTGTCACCCTCAGTGACGGCAACTTCGCGCATGTTGTCGCTGATGCGCAGGACGCGCAGGCGGCGGCTTTCAAAGGCACCGACCGCAGCGCGCATCCACGAGGCCATGCGGGCACGGAATATGTGGTCTTCCCAATAGCCGGCGATCGCCTTCTGCGGGATGCGCATGCGAGTCAGGATGAAGCCATGCTCACGGTCGCCATGGGCCGACTGGTTGAGGTTCATGAAATCCATGTCGATCTGGCCCCAGGGGATGGCGCGGTTGAACTGGGTGTTGACGTGGAGGAGCGGCTTTTGCAACGCCTTGAGGCCGCGAATCCACATTTTCGACGGGGAAAAGGTGTGCATCCAAGTGATGATGCCAGCACAATCTGCGTCCTGGTTGGCGGCCTGGATAACGTCGTAGATTTCGTTGGAATTGCGCACGACCGGTTTGAAAACGACGGTGCAGGGAATGGCCGGGTCATCATTGAAGCCATCGACCATGATCTGGGCATGTTCGGCGACCTGGTCGAGGGTCTTTTTGCCGTACAGGTCCTGGCTGCCAACGACAAACCAGAAGGCGTATTTTTTCAGGGTGCTCATGGGAAAATCCTCCTAATTGGTATCCATATCTGAGTGGGAATCAAGGGCTATGGGGTCGGTTATGCAAAGTTAAACTGGAAGTTCAGGCGGAATGCAGGTCCCAGCTTGTCCTGTAACTTGATGGTACAAGTTAGCCTGAAAAAATTCAAGAGCTTGCTGTTCATTTTTAAATGTTTTTGCAGGAATCGCGCACGACCAGTTCGGGGCGGTACAGGATCTGGGGGGTGGCGCTGCCATTGTCCAGCATGTCGATCATAAAGGCGGCAGCCCGGCGGCCCATCTCGATTTTCGGATGGACAACCGAGGTCAGTTTGATATCTGAAACGAGGGCTTTTTGCGAATCGTCGAAGCCGACCACGGAGAGATCGTGTGGTACAGCGAGGGCGCAATCGCGGGCGGCGGTGATCACCATGTTGGCGATCTGGTCGTTGTAGCAGAAGATCGCTGTGGGGCGGTTCGGTTGGCGCAACAGGGACTTGGCCAGCAGGTATGGTTGCAAGGTCTGGTTGGTTGTTTCATATTCAAGCACCAATGTCGGGTCCATGGCCGCCTCATACTGGCGCAAAGCTGTTTTGTAACCTTCGCGCCGCTTGATCCCCTGGATGTCATCCTTTTTGAAAATGCCGGCGATCCGCTTGTGACCGAGCTGGAGCAGGTATTCGGTGGCAATGAAGCCGCCGCGTTCGTCATCGAGCAGAACGCTGGCACCGGGCACATCGGGATAGGTGGCGTTGATAAAGACGATCTTAATGCCTTTTGTGCGCAGCTCTTCGAATAACGGCTGGTTGATGTTGGTCAAGGCGCTGCGGGTCGGTTCGATAATCAGACCGCAGACATCGTGGGCTATGATGTTTTTGAGCAGCTGGGTCTCCTTCTCCTTGTTGTTGTTGGTATTGGACAGGAGCATGGAATAACCCTCAGCGGACAGGACTTCCTCAATGCCAAATATGATATCGGGGAAAATGTAGTCCGAAATGTAGGTGGTCATCACCGCGACGATCCGCTTCTCATTGCGGTTCTTTGGCACGTATTTGCTGAACGTGCCGCGACCTTGTTCCTTGTAGATCAGGCCAAGACTGGTCAGTTCAGAAAAAGCCTGGCGGATTGTGTTGCGGCTAACATTGAACTGATCCATCAGGCTATGCTCCGATGGCAATTTCTCACCAAAGCCCACCACGCCCTGTGTCAGCAAATTCACCACATGCTGCTTAACCATCTCATACTTTGGTTCATCGGAATGCAACGTCATCTCGTGCTGACACCCAGCCCCGCCAGGTAATCCTTTCCAGCTTGATGAGACAAGTATAGCAAAGTTTGCCGAATTTGGGACGCCGTCCCTTTTTGGGCAAAAAGCTGGGCAGGGCCTGTTTTCAGGCTCTGCCCAGCTTTTGGGGCTTAGTCGCTCTGTTGTTTGGTGATGACGTCGAAGGCAACGGCGCCAAGGAGGACGAGGCCTTTGATGGCTTGCTGCCAGTCGATGCCGATGCCGAGGATGGACATGCCGTTGTTGATGACGCCCATTACAAGGGCGCCGATGATGGCACCCATGACGGTGCCGACACCGCCGGAGGCTGAGGCGCCGCCGATGAAACAGGCGGCGATGGCGTCGAGCTCGAAGCCATTGCCGGCTTTCGGGGTGGCGGCATTGAGGCGAGCCGAGAAGACGATGCCGGCGATCGCGGCCATGAAGCCCATGTTGACGAAGACGAGAAACATCATCCAGCGGGTCTTGATGCCGGACAGGCGGGCAGCTTTTTCATTGCCGCCCAGGGCATAGACGCGCCGGCCGAGAACGGTGCGCTCGGCGATGAAATTATAGACAACAAAGAGGATACCGATCAGGATCAGGACGTTGGGCACACCCTTGTAGGCGGATAGCGAGTAACCGACAAAGCCGATCAGCAGGGCGGCGATGACGATCTGGGCGATGTCGAAGGCCCAGCCGGTCTGCTTGATGTCGTATTTCTTGAGCTGAGCCCTTTTCCGGATGATGCCGAAAGCGACCCATACGATCAACACAGCCGTTACGACCAAGGTCAGGATATTGAGGCCAGTACCTCCGAAAAGATCAGGGATGTAGCCATTGGAGATGTTTTCGTAAAGTTTCGGGAACGGAGCCATGGTCCGACCGTTGAGGATTACCATGGTCAGGCCGCGGAACAGCAACATGCCAGCCAGAGTGACGATGAACGGAGGAATGCGGACATAGGCAATAAACACGCCGTGGAACATCCCGATCAGGACACCCGCTACGAGCACGGTCAAAATGGTTGGAATGGCGCTGATTTTCAGCTGGACGGTCATGTAGCCGGCGATGGCGCCGATGATGGCAACGATCGAGCCAACAGACAAATCGACATAGCCGGTGATGATGACAAACATCATGCCCATGGACAGGACCAGGACATAGGAGTTTTGCAGGATCAGATTGGTGACGTTCTGCGGCTGCAGGAGAACACCTTTAGTCATGATCTGGAAAAAGACGATAATCACAAACAGGGCCACAAACATGGCGTACTGTTTCAGGTTTTGCTTGATCAGCTTCTGGATTTGTTCCATTAGCTTGCCCTCCCGCGACTGCTCAAAATTGCTTTCATTATGATTTCCTGTGAGGCTTCCTCAGCTTTCAATTCGGCACATATGCGGCCTTCGTCCATGACATAGATCCGGTCGCACATGCCGAGAATTTCCGGCATTTCGGATGAAATGAAAATGACGGCCTTGCCGGCGGCGGCTAACTCATTGATGATACCATAGATCTCGTATTTGGCTCCGACGTCGATCCCTCGAGTGGGCTCGTCGAGAATCAGGACGTCCGGCTGGGAAAA
>DIFN01000064.1:13068-18060 GCA_002419145.1 Mageeibacillus sp. UBA5747
GCCACCTTTGGAGACATCATCAAGATTGGCCAGGGTGACATTGAACTTGATATCATTGGCCAGAATCAGGCCGTAGTTCTTGCGGTCTTCTGACACATAGGCAATGCCGTGGCTGATCGCTTTGTCAACGCTGGAAGTGTCGATTGGTTTGCCACTTTTGAAGACCTTGCCACTGATGCGCTTGCCATAGGAATGGCCGAAAATGCCCATCGCCAGTTCGGTGCGGCCTGCGCCCATCAGTCCGGCGATGCCAACGATTTCACCCGCTCGGACGTTAAGGCTGACCTTGTCACTGACCTTTCGTTCTTCGTTCAGCGGATGGTAAGCCGTCCAATCCTGAACTTCGAAAATGACATCGCCGATTTTAGGCGTGCGGGCAGGAAAGCGGTGGGTCATGTCGCGGCCAACCATGCCGCGGATGATCCGGTCTTCGCTGATGTCATCTTTCTGGACGTTGAGGGTTTCAATGACTGCCCCATCTCGGATGATCGTGATGACATTGGCAACTTTGACAACTTCGTTCAATTTATGCGAGATCAAAACCGAAGAAATCCCTTGCTTCTTGAGATCGAGCAGCAATTTCAACAGGTTGTCGCTGTCAGTTTCATTGAGGGCTGCAGTTGGTTCATCAAGGATCAGGACCTTGACATCTTTGGAAAGGGCTTTGGCGATTTCGACCAGCTGCTGCTTGCCGACGCCGATGTCCTTGATCAAGGTGTTAGGGTGTTCAGCCAGACCAACCGTCTGGAGCAGCTGGCGAGTTTTGGCAATGGTTGTGTTCCAGTTGATGATGCCCGCGCGGGCGGTTTCATTGCCGAGAAAAATGTTCTCGGCGATCGAGAGATAAGGGACCAGAGCCAGTTCCTGATGGATGATGACAATGCCTTTTTCTTCGCTTTGCTTGATGTCACGGAACTGGCATTCCACGCCCTCATAAAGGATCTGGCCTTCATAGGTGCCGTGCGGATAGACACCGCTTAACACTTTCATCAAGGTTGATTTGCCGGCACCATTTTCGCCGACCAGAGCATGGATCTCATCACTCTTGATCTCAAACGAGACATCGCTCAGCGCCTTGACGCCAGGGAAGGTCTTGGTGATGTTTTTCATTTCGAGGACTGTCTTGGACATCGAGTGACCACTCCTTTTCATACCGACAGGTGGCGGCGGGATGACCCGCCACCACTTTACACGAGGAGTCGGTAGCTTTTCTTACTTAAGATCGGCTTCGGTATAGTAACCCGAATCAATCAGGACTGCCTTGTAGTTGGTGATGTCGACGGCGACCGGTTCGAGCAGGTAGGAAGGAACAACCTTCACACCATTGTCATAGGTCTTGGTGTCATTGACTTCTGGTTCGGTGCCTTTGAGAACAGCGTCAACCATGGAAGCAGCCTTCTTGGCCAATTCACGAGTGTCTTTGAAAATGGTGGAGTACTGCTCACCAGCGATGATCGACTTGACAGAAGGGGCTTCAGCATCCTGACCGGAAACCAGCGGGCGCTTGCCAGAACCGAAGTAACCTGCACTCTTGAGGGCAGAGATGATCCCGATTGAGATACCGTCGTATGGGGACAGGACGGCATCGACTGTGACGTCTTTTGAATAGGTGGAAGTCAGAATATTGTCCATGCGAGCCTGAGCGGTGGCACCATCCCAACGCAGGGTGGCAACCTGGTTAAATTCTGTCTGGCCGCTCTTGACAACAAGGGCACCGGAATCGATGTAAGGCTGCAGAACAGACATGGCACCATCAAAGAAGAAATAGGCATTGTTGTCGTCCGGGGAACCGGCAAACAGTTCAATGTTGAAAGGGCCTTTTTCACCAGCATCCAGCTTGAGCCCTTTGACCAAGGTCGTGGCCTGCTGGACACCCACTTTGAAGTTATCAAAGGTGGCATAGTAGCTGACAAATTCACTGCCGCGGATCAGACGGTCATAGGCAATAACCGGAATGCCGGCTTCGTTGGCCTTGGTCAGGACCTGGCCGAGAGCTTCACCGTCGATCGCAGCGATGACAAGCGCATTGGCGCCGGTTGTGATCATGTTTTCGATCTGAGAAACCTGATTTTCGATAACATCTTCCGCGTACTGCAGGTCTGTCTCATAACCGAGGCTCTGCAACACTTTGACCATGTTGTCACCATCGGCGATCCAGCGTGCAGAGGATTTGGTTGGCATGGCGATGCCAACTTTGAGGGTTTGACCAGCAGGCGCGGCGGTGGTGGATTCGGAGCCGGCATCAGCTGTGGTTGTGGCAGGAGCGGCGGTCGTGGCAGCTGAACCGCAGCCAGTGGTGAACACAGCAACACTGAGTGCGAGAACCAGGAACAGGGCAATGAGCTTGTTGGACCTTTTCATGTTTACCTCCTAATATTAGAAAAACAGTCTAGGCTTGCACTTTGCGATCACATTTTTTCTTTTACGTCTTTCGTTTGCTTTCGTTTGGTGCAACTTGACTATACAATATGTTGGTACAACTGGCAATATCTTAAATATAGCCAAATATATTCGCCCATTTTTAGTGCATTTGTACAACAACTTTTCTGACGGCACTTCATTTGCATTCACTTAATTGTGATTGCTTGCTAAAAGGAAGTCGATATAATGGAAAGCAAAGCTACCCAAACCACTGCAGACTGGAGAGTTCATGTTTGCTGCTGAACGTCTGAGAATCATCCGCAGTTATGTCCTGGAAAAGAAAAAGGCCAGCGTGGCGGAAATCAGCCGGATGCTCGGTGTTTCTGAGGTCACGATCCGGCGTGATCTGGAAGCCCTCGACGAAGAAGGTTTTCTGATCCGCACGCACGGCGGCGCCATCCTCAGTGGCGAAGACAATCTCGACGCTCTGCCTGCCGCTGGCGAAACCGATGCCGAGCGCGAGCAGCGCAGTGAAATCAGCGAGATCGCCATCTACCTGATCAACGACGGGGATACCCTGCTCCTTTCCCCAGGCAAGACCAATCTGGCCATTGCCCGCCGCCTGCAGCGCAAGAAGAACCTGGTTATCCTGACCAATGACCTCGCGATTGCCAGCGAACTGGCTTCGCATCCTTCCGCTCGGGTGATCGTCCCTGGCGGCGACCTCGATTCGCTGACCCAGTCCCTTAACGGACCACTGACCATCCACGGTCTCAGCCAGTATTATGTGGCTAAAGCGTTTATCGAAGTCGATGGCATCCATCTGCACCGCGGCTTTACAATCAAATACCCGATCCAACTGGAAGTTTTCCAGGAAATGTTGCAGATGTCGCAGGAGCGGATTTTCGTCGGCATGCCTGCAGTGTTTAATCAGATTTCGTTCTCCCAGGTCGGGCCGCTGTCCAGCGCCACAGCCGTGGTGACTCATCCAGCCGTTCCGGACGAATACAAGCGCCAGCTGTTTGAGAGCAACATCACTTTGTATGCCTCTTTCACCGCCTACAATCAAAACGATAGGACCGGTGACCTGCGGCGATGAACGGGATGCAACCGGGCGATGCGCTTCCAGTGCGCCTCGAACTGAAAAACCTCTGTGTCGAGGTCTCAGACACGTTCCGTCTCGAAGGCATTCATCTGTCCCTGATCCCGGGCCATGTCCACATCCTGATGGGCGAAAACGGCTCCGGCAAGTCTTCCCTGATCCATGCGATCGCTGGCAATCTTAAGGCTAGTAGTGGCCAAATCCTGTTTGAAGGCCAGATAGTCCAGTTCAATACACCGGCTGATGCCAAAGCGCTCGGGATTACCACCGCTTACCAGAATGCCAATTTGTTTGATAACCTGACCGTCGCCGAAAATATCTATGTCGATCGCCTGCCCAGGCAATCTGGTGGCCTCAAGGCGATCGACTGGGCCAGGCTCTATGCCGATTCTGACCGGTTGCTGGCGCGACTCGGCTTTGCGATCCCTGCGCGCAAACGTGTCGGCCAGCTCAATGTGGCCGAGTGCCACTTGGTCGAGATCGCCAAAGCCTATGTAGCTGGCGCCAAAGTCATCATTTTCGACGAGCCGACCGCTGCCCTGACCGACCGCGAAGTCGCGATCTTGTTTGGCATGATCCGCGAATTCCAGCAAAGTGGCGCCGCCGTCCTCTATGTCACGCACCGGATGAACGAATTGCGCCAAATTGGCGATGAGCTGACCATCCTGCGCGATGGCAAAGTGACTTATTCCGGCAATGTGCATGACCTCGACGCATCGCAGATCATCCACGAAATGAGCGGACTGTCGTTTCGCGAGCGCTACCCAAAGCTCAAGATCGCCCTGGGCGAGGAAGTGTTACGGGTCGAAAACCTTTCTTTTCAGAGTGTCCTGAAAAACATCCAGTTCAGTCTGCACCAGCGCGAAATCCTCGGCATCACTGGGCTCGTCGGTTCCGGCCGGACCATGATCGCCAAATGCATTTACGGGGCCAAGCGCCCGGACAGTCTGAAACTCTTGCTCAACGGCAAGCCGGTCCAGTTGCGCTCGCCAGCTGACGCGATCAACCATGGCATCGGCTATGTCAGCGAAGACCGCTATCTGGAAGGCCTTTTCCCACAAGCCTCGATCCCCTTCAACATCACCTCACCCGATTTTGCCCTTGACGAGGCTAATCCTCTGATCAACCGCGCCAAGGAAAGCCTGACAGCCCAGAAATTCGTCCACAAACTCCTGATCCACACCCGTTCGATCTTCAGTCGCATCGCCGAGCTGTCCGGCGGCAACCAGCAGAAAGTCCTTCTGGCCAAATGGATCTATTCCCGTTCCGATATCCTGATTCTCGATGAACCCACCCGCGGCATCGACGTTGCCTCCAAAGTCGATCTCTACAACATCCTCAACGAAATGCTGCGCCGCGACGTCTCCATCATCCTCATCTCCTCCGACATCGACGAAATCGTTGGTCTGTGCGATCGCATCCTCGTCCTTTACGGCGGTGAAATTGCCGCCACCATCCCCCGCGAACAAGCCACCCGCGAAAAGGTCATGTTCTACTCCACCGGCGGCCATCGTGCCTGAAAAGGGACG